>CAZUPD010000122.1:0-24298 GCA_964621785.1 uncultured Nannocystaceae bacterium | reverse complement strand
CGGTTGGACTCGCGGTCCATGTCGATGAAGTCGATGATGACAAGACCGCCTAGGTTGCGCAGCCGCAGTTGGTCGGCGATTTCTTCCGCCGCCTCCAAGTTGGTCTGGGTGATCGTCTGCTCGAGCGTCTTGCCCTTGGCGCCCACGAACTTGCCGGTGTTGACGTCGATGGCGGTGAGCGCCTCGCCCTGGTCAAACACCAGCGAACCGCCACTCTTGAGCGGGACCTTGCGCTCCAGAGCGCGATCGATCTCGTGTTCGATGCCGTAGCCGTCGAAGATCGGTTCGCGCCCGCTGTAGAGTTCGATCTTGCTGGCGTAGTCGGGCATGAACGCCGACACAAACCGCAGCAGTCGCTCGTGGGCACTGCGGTCGTCGACGATGACGCGGTTGAGCGAGGGGGTGAGGTTGTCGCGGACCACCCGGAGCATGAGGTCGAGGTCGCGGTAGAGCAGGGCGGGGGCCCGGTGCATGCGCTCGTTGAACTTGATGTTGGCCCACAGTTTGAGCAGGTAGTCCATACCCGCCCGGACCTGGCCGTTGGTCGCGTTCTCGGCCACGGTGCGGACGATGAATCCGGTCCCTGGCGGACGCATTTGGTCGACCAACTTGCGAAGGCGCTTGCGCTGACGGTCGGCGCCGATCCGCCGGGAGATACCGATGTGACTGACGGTCGGCATAAACACGACATTGCGCCCGGGCAGCGAGATGTACGAGGTGATCCGAGCGCCCTTGGACGAAATCGGATCTTTGACGACTTGGACCAGGATCTCCTGACCTGGGCGTACGAGCTCGGCGATATCGGCGTGACGCCCAGAGCGTTTGGGGATGCCACCATCGCCGTCTTCGTCGAGGTCTTTGTCGCTGCCGGTGTGGGGGCCCGCGATATCGCCGGCGTATAAAAATGCCGCCTTTTCCTCGCCGATATCGACAAACGCCGCCTGCATGCCGGGCAAGACGCGCAGGACCTTGCCCTTGTACACGTTGCCCACCGTTCCGCGTTCGCGCTCGCGCTCGAGGTAGAGCTCGGACAAGATACCGTTCTCGATCAGCGCGACCCGGGTCTCCGGGCCGTCTACGTTCACTACAATTACAGAGTCAGACACGGCTTCGGAGATACCTAGCACAACCGGGCAGCTGGCAGCCCGCGGTTTTTCTCGCCGCGGCGCACCCATCGCTCGCGGCCTTCCAGCGTAAAACTCGCGGTAGCCCTGCTTCAGCTGCAATTTAGGGACCTCGGGCGGGTTGTGGATCCCAGGGGTGGGCGACACGCGAGAAACACCACGGACATCGGTGTCCACACCTTGGCTGTGGCTTGCAAATGCACACAATCACGGATGGGGAATCACTTGTGCGCCTTCGTCGCTTCACCTAGTCTCGTCAATGGTTCCAAGTAGTTGCAAGTCTCGCCCGAATTCGTGAAGCACTCGAACGCACTGTCGCGGCCACTTGCGCAGGTAGCGGAAGTGACGAGCCGCGGATGTCCTTCGCTGTCGTGATGTCGCGCCAAGTGGCTGCGGTGTCGACTTCCATGCCCGCCGCGGGTCCTGTATGTTCCCCGGCAAATGGCCTACGTGTACCAACCCGGGATCTACAAGACCACCAAATACCTCCCCGGACAGGAAGCCCAGATCACACCGGACCTGCTGGTGTTGATCCGGACCGACGGCGACTTTGCCCCGGCTTCGGTGTTGCTGCCCGCACAAAACCTCAACAACCAATGGCGGTTCCAGATGCCTGGCATCAAGGTGCCGCGGACCTCGTTCAACTGGGGCGAGAGCCTGGTCAAGTTGCCCCACGAGGGGTTTTACCGGCTGACTGAAGAGTTCACCTTCGGCGAGACCGGGCGCTGGCTCAAGAACGCGATCGTGCAGCTGGGCTACAACCGCAACGCCGATCCGATCCTGTTCATCGCCCAGCGGCGTTCCCCGCTGGTCAGCAACGACCTGTTTTTCAGCGACAAGGGCGTCAAGGTCGACCTCGACCGCGTCGTCGACATGGTCGAGCCGCTAGCCTGGTATCAAGAGCCCGAAAAGAAGACGGCGAACTAGCAGCCCGACGATTTTATCGACGCGCCGCCTCGCTTGCTCGTTGCACATGCAAACGCACTGCTGTTGTCAGCGGTGCGTTTTGAAATTGGTTTGCCTTGTCGCAAGTCCATGTACCTACAAACTCGATCCGTCGCGTAGGGTCTGCAAACCCTTACTGCCGTGGCTGACCGTTAAAATGATGCGGAACACCCGCTCGCCTGCGCGCTCGCGGATACAAGTAGGTGGCTTCCCAGGTCGGTGAGGTGCACAGTGGGGAGACAACCTCACCCGCCGCGGATCGCCGCTACGAGATCACTTGGAAGCACCCGGTCGCGCTGAAATCCTCGCATATACAAGATCGGCTGGCTCCCGAGGTCGGCGACGGTCTGGCCGGCGATCGTTTCGGTGTAGGCGCGGGGAACATGGCCCCGCAGGTGTTCGCGGCCCTTATCGGTTGCCAAGCTGCGCAACACATCGAGCAGGGCGTCGAGTGAGTTCATCTTCATGTAGGGACACGTCGCGCAGCCGCCAGCTGTCGAGCAACCCTCGCCCGCCATGACTCCCGGCACCACCGGCAGGCTCGCATCGCCGGTGACGGCGACGGCTTCGCTGGCTACCGGAAACACGATCTCAACCTCGAGGTCGTCGCGGCCCATGGTCGCGAGTTGTTCCCGGAGTTTGCGGACGATCGCCGTGATCATGCCCGCCTCGGTCCCGAGGATGAACTGCAGGTGGCGGACTTCGGGACCAGCGTTTGCCACCTTGTCGCTGATATAGCTGAGGATATTCGACGTCGACCCGACGACCCCGCGCTCAAACCGAGATGCCTCGAGGGCCAGCTGAAACATCTCCCCCGGAACTTCGAGATGGGCCGTGATGTGGGCGTCGGGATAGTGGGCGCGCACATGCTGGACGACATCGTCGCCGAACATGTGGTGGACGATGCAGTTGCCCTGGCGAAAGTAGTGAAACCGCGGGAGCAGCTCGCGGATGCTCGCACGTGTATGGGCCGGGTGCAGCGACGCGATCAGCTCGTCGGACTGCTCGCACAGGTTTTCAAACAGCATCTGCAGGTTGGCACCCATATAGGTGTCGGGGCCAAACCACACGTGGAGGTCCGGCTGTTGGGCAAACGCCTGCAGCACGGTCTGGACGACATTCGATGAGGTGCAGGTGATGGTCGGCACCAGGTTGTGGGCGTGGGCCTTGGTCCGCAAACTCGTGTTGATGTAGACCACATGCAGCGAGTGCGGCGTCTTGGCGGCTTGCGTCAAATAAGCTGCATATGCACGGGATTCGGCAGCCTCGGCCAGTGAGCAGCCGATCGTATCGGCACTCGCCCGGTAGACCCCGACATCGGCATGGCCGGCCGCGTCGAGCATGGCGCGGACGTTCTCCGACATAAAGTCGACCCCCAACACCACGATTTCACGGGCCCCGGCCTCGGCCATGGCGATCGCCCGATCGGCCATCACCAGCGAGTCCGAGACATGGATGTGGGGCCAGTCGCAGGCGTAGAGTGCACCCTGAAGTTCGGCCCCCATGTAGAAGTGGGCGACGACCCCGGCCTGGTGTTGCGCGAGCAGGGCTCGCAGCGACGCGACGACATCGGGGTCGGGGTCCAGGTAGGTGGCTTGGGCTTCGGCAAACGGGCCATTGGCGCGAAGGCCAGCGGGGGAAATGACGAGGGAGGGAAACGGTTTGGACGGATGTTGCACGGGGACTCGGGAAGGTCGGCGACTAAATATGTATTATCATACAATCCGCGCCGGGCAGACAGCGTACCTCGCTTCCCCTCACAGGAGAATGTGCGATCTCGAGAGTGCATCGCGTCCGTGCTCACGCCATACGCACCCGGGGCGAATCGCCAACCTGGCAACCGAGGAAGTCGAGCACCCGGAGCCAGCTGCGTCGCAGGAATTTCAGGTGCCAGTTGATGCTGTCCAGGTCGGCCACGATTTGTGCATGTACAAATCGTGGCCGGATTGCGCGATAACTCTCGGAGTTGGCCTTGGTTGGGACAGACCGGCGTGAACATTCCGGCTCAACGCTTGTAGCATCAACCAAACGGATCAGTGTTTGGCACAGGCGCCACCAGCTTTTTCGAACCCCGCCTGCCGCAGTTCGCGTCCGGTCGGGCCTTCGCCCAGCAGTTCGCGGCGTTGTGGGCCGTGACCTGCCCCGAGTACATCGCGCAGGTAGGCGCTGTACTCGAACGTGTCCGAATGGTCTCGCGTATGACATTGCATACACACATTTTCCTTGGCGTCGTGTTCGATCGCGTTGGGCTTGCCACCGAGGGTGGGCTCCTCGACATGGAGGCTCCCGGGGCCGTGGCACTGCTCGCACTGGATGTCGCGCAGGCCTTCGTTTTCGACCACCTCTGAGCCGCCGGGTTGGCGAAAGCCGGTCACGTGGCAGCCGACGCAATTGACATCGAACTGTTTGTTGGCGTCGACCAGCGTCTTAAAAGCTTGGGCGTGGCGGGTCGTTTGCCAAAAGGCGTAGGCCTCGTCGTGGCAGTTTGCGCACTCCTCGGTCCCGACATAGGCCGGGGCTCCGCCGGTTGGTGCCGGCGGCTTGACCCCGGCGAAGCGTTGCTTGTTTTGTGCGGCGATCGTCTGGTCGTAGCCCGCCAGCGCTTTTTTTGCATCTACATCGGCTTGCAGGTGGCAAGTCACCTTGACCTGCTCAAATAACACCTCGACCGGATCGGTCGGCTCATGGGGTTTTTCGAGTTGTGCCTTGAGGTCGTCGCGCTGGCGCTCGAGTCGGGCGACGAGGGCCGGATCTGCCTTGGGATCGGCCTTGACCTTGGCCAGGGTTTCTTCGGCGCGGGCGAGTTCGCGTTGTTGTTGGGAGCGCGGGGTGAGCCGGGTCCAGGTCGCGGTTTCCGGGAGATCTTTGGCGACGACCTTGCGATCGGCGGTGATCTGGATGTGGGTCATCGTCTGCAGTTTTTCGCCGGGCTCGACCAACCACGTTTTGCCGACGCGAGCCACCGGACTGCCGACCCGCGGACGGTCGAGGCCCCGCGGTGCACCGACGACGAGCACATCGATCCCGGCCACCTCCTTGGCTAAGGCTTCGGCTTCTTGGCGCAGCCCGAGGAACTCCACGATGATGAGATCCGCCCCAGACTGCTTTGTGTTAGTGAGCTCACGGGTGAGAGCCGTCGCCGGATCCTCGAGCTCGCCGAGTGCCTCATGCCCAACATGATTTGGCGACACCGCCTGGAGGATGCCGATGCGGATACCCGAACGCTCGCGCACAAGCGACGATTGGACGCCCTTTGGCGGAGTCTTGGCATTGCTCAGAACCCGCGAAAGTGGCCACTTCGCCAACACCTCGGGACCTTGAGCCGACGAGAGATCGGTCGGGCCAAGGCCGGCGACAAAGTCTTCGCCGAGTTTCGAAAATCGTCCGTGCAGTACTTCCGCGCGCTTGTTGGCCTGTTCCCACCCGGCTTCGTCGGTGGCTGCTTCGGCGCCCTTGGGGTCGGGAAACAAAAACGACCCGGGTTCCAAAATCAGTCGCGCACCCGGTTGTGAATGGGCCTCGATATAGCCAAATGCGTATTGCAGGCCGCCCAGCGGTTCGGTGGTGCAACCGCAGGGGGCTACGGTGCCGAGGATCTGCCCGAAGACAAATAGATCGAGCTGTGCGCGTTGACTCACCCGGGGCGACTTCGTCGGCGTGCCAGCGTGTTCAGAAGTTGTCCGGGTTCCATTTTTCGGGCCGCCGCAGGCCGGGCCTGCGAGTGCGACGCATGCCACAAAGAGCCAGGTAGAGCGCATCAATCTTCGAAATCCTGAGTTGATCATGGCGTTTGCTGGGGGCGTTTGAGTATCGCCAACCGGCAACCATATACAACCGATTCCCGCGGATCCGCGACCGCTTGACCGCGCGGAGGTGTGCCGCTAGCCTCCCGGACCTTCCCGCTCCGATCTTTGAGGAATTGTCTAGCGATGGCCGTCAAACTCAGGCTCGCCCGTATGGGCTCCAAAAAACGTCCCTTCTACCGCATCGTCGCAGCCGATGCCCGTAGCCCGCGTGACGGTCGTTTTCTCGACCGCGTCGGCACCTACGACCCTGCCGCCGAGGCCATTGTGATCAATGACGAGCGCCTCACCTACTGGCAAGGTGTCGGTGCGCAGCCGACGATCACCGTACAGCGGCTGATCCGGAAACACCGCCGCAGCTAATTTGCCCACGCGGGCACGCTCCCGGCCGCATTTCGAAAACCTGGTGAGATCATCGGGCGAGTGTGAAATGCTGGTTGGGTCGCTTCGGTGACAGTCTCCCTTCCGACTCCATCTCTCCAGCCGCTCCCGCTCACTCGCTCGGAGGCTCCGATGTCTGCCCCTAAAATCTCACTCAAGGAACTGGTCGCGTTCTTAGCCCGCGCCCTCGTCGATCACCCCGATCAGGTCGAGGTCACCGAAATTGCCGGTGCCCAGACTGTGGTCCTCGAGTTGCGGGTCGCCAAGACCGACTTGGGTAAAGTCATCGGCAAACAGGGGCGGACGGTCAAGGCGATGCGAGCCATCTTGAGTGCAGCCTCGGCCAAGTTGCGCAAGCGGGCCGAACTCGAGATTCTCGAATAGCCGGGTAGATTGCATCTACACGGGATTGTGGTTTGACCGTGTCGCCGCGAACCGCCCAGGCACCGGACACCATCGAGGTCGGTCAGGTCGTTGCCCCCCATGGCATCCGCGGTGGTGTTCGCATCGCCCTACACAACCGTGAGTCGCGTGCCCTCCACGTTGGCATGCGTATACATCTAGTTGACGAAGGTCGCCGGCGAACAACCGAACTCACTTCGGTCGATTACGTGCCACACAAAGGCCAGGTGCGGGCGGTGTTTGTCGACGTGACGACCCGTGATGCCGCCGAGGCCCTGCGAGGGTGGCGGGTCGAGGTCTCGCGCGAAGCTTTGCCACCGCTCGAAGACGACGAGTTCTATCTGGTCGATACCATCGGCCGACCGGTGTTTCGCCGTGTCGACGGGGGCGAGGAGCTCCAACCGCTCGGGAGCGTGGTCGACATCTCGAGTAACGGTCAACAGGACCTGTTTGAAGTCGAGTACCGCGATGCCCGGGGTGCCCGGACACGGTGGCTGATGCCGATCTTGCCGCAGTTTCTCGACAGTTTCGAAGCGCATCAGATCATCGTCGACCTGCCCGAGGGGATGTTGCCCGAGGTGCTCGAACAGGGCCTGGAGACATGAGCCTGGGGTTTGAAATCTTCACCCTGTTTCCCGGGGCCGTCGAGGCGTTTTTGCGGGCGGGGTTGATGGGCAAGGCGATTGACGCCGGCCATATTGATGTTCATACAACAAACTTTCGCGACTACGCCCGCGACCGCCACCGAACTGTTGATGATACACCTTATGGTGGCGGTGCCGGCATGCTGCTCAAGCCCGAGCCGGTCGTCGCCGCGCTCGAGGACGTGGCACACAAACGCGGGCCGATGCACACGGTCATGCTGACCCCCGCGGCGCCGACCTTCGACCAACGCGCGGCCCGAAGGCTCGCCCAACATGCACGAATCGGACTGTTGTGCGGGCGTTACGAGGGGTTTGATGATCGCCTGCGCACCTGTGTCGACGAGTGTTTCTCGATCGGCGACTTTGTTCTCAACGGCGGGGAGGTGGCGGCCCTGGTGATCATCGAGGCCGTGGCCCGGCTGCGCGAGGGAGTGTTGGGCAATCCCGAGTCGATCGAACACGAGAGTTTTTCGTCGACGACCGGGGACGATCGCTGGCTCGAGCCGCCGCACTACACCCGCCCGGTGGTGTTTCGCGGCATCGAAGTTCCGACGGTATTGCAGGGCGGGAACCACCGGGCGATCGAGCACCACCGCCGCGTCGCCTCGTGGCAGCGGACATGGTCCCTGCGCCCGCAGCTTCGCCCCCGTCGAGGTCTCGCAGCCGGGCAACCGCTCTACTGTGTGTGTCCCGATGTCGTTGCAGATACAATCATTGGGCAAGGTATCCAACCGATTGTCGGTGCGCCCGAGCCCAAGCAGGTACGAAAGCAGCTCAAACGCCGTCACGGTCGTGCCCCTCGGTGGATCGGACTCGCTGCCTGGGGGAACGACCATGCGCGTCACGCATCTGGCGAAACCGTCGCTCGTACGAGCCGCGATCCCGCTCAGCAGATGCACCCGGACCTCAATCGACGCGGGGGACATGAACAGGCGGGCGTTGTTCGGCCGGATTCGACTGGAGCTCGGCCCGAGTCATCGGCGATGCGCGGCGAACCTGGCTCGGCTGGGTCGACGTTTGCTCTGTCGGGTGATCTCCCGGCCAGCGATATGCCGACCGCGGTTCTCGATCTACTCGCCGCGACCGGTCCGTTGGACGGCCAAACCCCTCTGGTCTTCGTCCTCGATCCGGTGATCATCTCGGCGATAACAAATGAAGGAAACCTCACGCCTTTGCCTGGTCCCGAGTCGATGGCTTCAAATCGCGGGTGGCCAGGGCCGGTCGAGGCCGTGATTTTGCCGCCCGCGGACGCAGGCAGACTCACGACCGGCGAACTTGCGCAAAGCTTCGGGATCACCGAATCTTCGCAGCCCCGGGTACCCAGTGAGTGGATCAACTGCATTCTCTCGCGGGTACTCACCCCGCTCCGCCAGCCTTGATACCGGCCTTGGCGCATATGGAACACTGCCATGAGCAATAGCTGCCCGACCATCGAGTCCATCGAACAACCCTTTCGCCGCACCGACCTGCCCGAGTTCCGCCCGGGGGACACCATCAAGGTCCACGTCCTGATTTCCGAGGGTGGCAAAGAGCGTATCCAGGTGTTTCAAGGCGTCTGCCTGCACCGCAAGGGTGGGGGGGCCCGCGGTTCCTTCACCGTTCGCAAGATCTCCCACGGTGTCGGTGTCGAGCGTGTGTGGCCACTGAGCTCCCCGCGTGTCACCAAAATCGAGTTGGTCAGCCGCGGTCGTGTCCGTCGGGCCAAGCTCTACTACCTGCGTGAGCGCCGGGGCAACGCGGCCCGCATCCGCACCCGGGTCGGCGGCTACAAAACCAAGGCCAAGTGAACCAAAACGGCGAGTTCGAGGCGGCGACACGCACACAGCGTGGCCGCCTTGCCGAGTCGTTGGCGGCTGAATATCTCGAGCGACGCGGATACGAAGTCGTCGCTCGTAATGTTGAAGCGGGTGGAGTTGAGCTCGACCTCATCGCCAGGATTACCGAAGACCGCAGCGATACATTTGTTTTCGTCGAGGTCCGCAGCCGCTCGAGTACGACGCAGGGCACACCCATCGAAACGATCGGTCGCAGCAAGCGAGCTCGGATCTGTCGTGGAGCGATGGCGTGGTTGGTCGCCCACGATTTGTGGGAGGTGGTTGCCGTCCGCTTCGATGTCATCGGGATCGTCCAGCGTCCCGGCGCAACGCCGGAGATCACGTGGCTGGCCAACGCTTTTGATGCGAGTCGATGAACGCCCGAGTCGAGCGCAAACAAAAAACCCGGCTGCCACAGCCGGGTTTTTGATGCATGACCACGAAGTGGTTTAGCCGGTGGTGCCACCGGTGGTGCCGGCGGGAGCCATCGCATCGTCGTTGCAGCGCGGCACCATGCTGCCGTCGATGTCTTCTTCCACACCTTGATCGGCGGCGATTTCTTCGCAACGGGCCTGGAGCATCTCGGAGTTGACCTCGTTGAAGTCGTCGTTGCAGATACATAGTTTGCGGCAGCAGAACTGTCCGAGACTCTGCACGACCTGGCAGGTGAAGCCGTTTTGACACTTGGTCTCCGCCGCGAGGACGCGGTCTGTGATGCCGCCATCTTCGCAGTCAGCAGTGGTTGTGCAGCGTTTGGAGCACATCGACTTGTTGAGCACGAAGGTCAGTGAGAGCTCGCAGCGTCCGCGGGTGGTGTTGCAGGCGAACTTGCCTTCGCCGTCGTCGCACTCGGTGTCCATCGTGCAGGGGATCTGCGGCGCCTCGGCATCATTGGCGTAGACACACAGGAGATCGTTGCAACTCAGTGCCGGAAAGGTCACCAACTCGGCTGGAGGAGGATCGACACTGCCGTGGTTACAGGGAGCCCCGACATCACCCCGAGGGCACGCAGTCATGAGAGAGGTCAGGGCCAAGGCCCCAACGATGGTGGATGCGGTGCGGAAGATGTTGGGCATGCGGATGCGAAGCATGTTGTTCTCGCCGGAGAGTTGTCGAAGTGAAAGTGGCGTGCGGTATTTCCGCGTGGCGCGTACCGAAACGTCGCGGAACACCGAAAATCTGCATGGCATCGTACACGGACGGGCTGTGGGGTCAAGGGGCGTGATCCGGGCAGATCGCGGGCGAGCCGATGTGCGGTTGTCACCCGAGATATCCCCCACAGTGGCCCAAACCTCGGGATTCACCAGCTGCGGGGGTACTTGGGCCGCGTGACCTGGACACGCTCTTCCCCACCCATCGGTGGTCCGAGCAAAGATCGCTTCGCCGAACCGTCTGCACATGGGATCTATAGAGATCCATTTGGCGAAGGCGTGAGAGACCGCCTGTGTGCATCTGCGGGCGGCCTAGCTGGCGAAATCGTCCTTCGGCCATCGGTTTGCGGCGAGGAAGTGGTGGCGGTTTGACCGCTGGCGGTTGAGATCCCGAGCGTGACCAGATGCGCGCGCACGGAAAGGGCCTCTGGGCCGCCGATCGATCTGTGCCTGACATGCGGTCAGGCCTTGCGGCTGTGAGGTAGCCGCTGGTAAGGTCCGTCATCGTCTCTCTATGGAAGAAATGAACACCCTTGGGGCCTTCCACCGACTTGAGAGCGAGCCCGTGGTTGCGACGCGTTGTGCTCGTAACCCATGCGTTTGGCAGTGCCGCCAACCAACTTCGGCATTGCTTGTAGATTCAACTCCAGAAGCGGATTTTCGGTAACGGGGACGCAACGACAGCATGAAATCGCTCAGACAGCTCACGTCTCTCTCCCTCTTTAGTCTCGCAACGTTTGCCCTTTCGACAACCGTTGCCTTCGCGGGTCCACCTCCGCCGCCGCCGTCTGGTGGACCGCCACCTCCGGCAGAAGGAACTCCTCCTCCTCCGAGTGATGGTGCAGTGCCTCCTCCGAGTGGTGGTGCAGTGCCTCCTGCAGGTGGTCCGCTCAACACGGCACCTCCGACAGGCAAGCTCTCCGGTGCCGAGGATGCCTACAAGGCCAACAAGTTTGAACAGGCTGCCATGGAGTTTGCCGAGGCCGCTGGCCAGCAGATTCCTGGTGATACCCCGAGGGCACAGTTCTGGTTGGGCAAGTCGTTGTACAAGCTCGGCTTCTTTGCCTCGTCGCTGAGTGTGTTCGGCGAGATTGTGGCCGCCGGCCCGACGCACCCGTATCACAAGCTGACGCTTCCGTGGCTGGCATCCCTCGGCCGTGAGCTGCCCGAAGGGGCAGGTGTTCTCGAGAAGATCGGTTCCTACAAGCCGGAGTCGCTCGAGGACGAAGCGTTCAACGAAGTCCGCGACGAGCTCTACTACTACCTCGGTCGATTCTTCTACCAAAAGGGTGACTTGGGTCAGGCGATCACCTTGCTGCGTCAAGTACCCGACGACAGCGACTACTACATCCCGGCCCAGTTCTTCCTCGGCGTCGGCGAGACCCGCGAGTACCACGGCAAGGAAGCTGTCGAGGCGTTCAAAGAGGTGCTGCGCAAGAACATCGCGCTGCAAAAGAAGGCCGAAAAAGAAAAGAAGAAACGCAAAAAAGAGGCCAAGGCCCGCAAAAAAGAGCTGAAAAAGCTCAAGAAGAAAAACCCCGACATCGTCATCGACAAGGAGTTTGTCACCTTCGAAGAGGAGATGAAGCGGTTTGAGGAGCGGGCCAACCTCGCGCTGGGCTACATCTTCTACCAGGTCGGCAAGTTCGAGACGGCCAACAAGTACTTCGACAAGCTTCCGCAGGACTCGCCCTATTGGCTCGACTCGATCTTTGCATCTGCATGGTCTGAGTTCCGCATGGTCGAGGCCGAGCCGGAAGAAGCCAACATCCACTACCAGCGGACCCTCGGCTACATCCACACCCTCAACGCCCCGTTCTTCTACGACTACCTCTACCCCGAGGCGGTCATCCTCAAGGCTGTGGCGTACTACTTCAACTGCCGCTACGACCCGGCCAAGACCGCGATCGACGAGTTCAACCGGCGCTATCCCAAGACCCGCGACGACCTGCGCAACGTGCTTGCCCAGGCGCCTGAGGACTTTGCGTTGTTTGAGCTCAGCGTCAAAATCCGGGCTGGCGAGTCAAGCCTCGACGCGTTTGTCGAAGAGGTGGCGCAGAAGTCGCTTCAGGACAAGACCCTGGAGAAGAATTACCAGTTCGTGAACGAGCTCGAGCGCGAAGCTGCACTCCTCGAACAAATGAGTGGAAGTTTCAAGTCGAGTGCGGCTGGTGATCGTATTACCGATGACCTCGATGGTCTGACGTCATTGGCCAAAGAAGCTACCGGCGCGCTAGCCCGCGTCCGGCTTCAGAGCCAGATCAAGGAAATCACCGACTTGGAGCGCGAAGCTATCAAGATCGAATACGAAATCCTCAACCGGCTCAAGGCCGGCGAGAGCGGGCAACCGCCCAATCGCCGTCCATCCAAGCCAAAGATCGACTCAGAGCACGAGATCTACAACTACAACGGCGAGTACTGGAAGGACGAACTCGGGTTCTACAACTACAAGGTCACCAGCCTTTGTAAGGAAGAGTGATCACGATGCGGCATCCGGGGGGCCAGCGCGCGGCCCCCTCGCCGTGTTCCCAGCCCGTCGTCCGGGCTGACGACAAGAGAGGGAAGAGGTCCATGAACAGGTCGCAAGGTTCATCTCGGAAAATCCGCAAGTTTACGTGGGCGAGTGCTGCTTGCCTCGCCGCCATCATCGGGTTCACCAGCGTGACAGCACACGCCGAAGAGCCCGCCGCTGGCGACGATAAAAAGAGCAACGTCCGTTACAAACGCAAGTCGAGCAAGATCAAAGCAAAAGCAACGCTCGACACCAAGTTCAAAGAAGAACAGAAAAGACAGGAAGCCCGCGACAAGCGAAAGGTGCAGATGCTCGAAGGAGCAGCCTTCGCCAAAAAGCGGGAGGCGGTCAAACAGGAGATCGCCGACACCCAGATCAAACAGCTCCAACGGCTGTTGCAGGCCACCGACATCAATCACCCGGACTATCCGGACTTGGTGTTCCGCCTCGCAGATCACTTCCTTGAAAAGAAGGCGTACTTCGAGCTGCAAGAGGGTTCGCTGTACGAAAAGATCTACGACGCCGAAGAGGCCGGTAAAAAGTCGCAGGCCAAGCAACTCAAGGCCAAACAACGCAAGTTCATCAACCAGGCCAAGGACGCGTCTGAAAATGCGGTGAAGTTGTACAAGCACCTGACTGAAAAGCCAGAGCTTGCCAAGTACAGCCGCAACGACGAAGCGCTCTACTTCTACGCGTTCGAGCTCGGGCAGCTCAAGCGCGAGACAGAGATGAAGGCGGCGTATGTCAAGCTGATCCAAAACTACCCGGACAGCAAGTACATCCCCAACGCCTACCTCAGCTTCGCCGACTACTACTTCAACAACCAGCAGATCGCCGAGGCGCTCAAACTGTACGAGAAGGTCATCACCTTCAAGGACAGCCCGGTCTACGCCTACGCGCTGTACAAGATGGCGTGGTGTCACCTCAACCCGATCGGCACCGCCGAGCCGCGCTACGACCTCAGTCTGCAGTTCTTCGTCAACACCATCAAGGCGACAAAAGAAGGTCGTGCGGGCAGCGAGGCCAACGCCAAGCAGCTGCGTCGGGACGCTCGACGCGACATGGTCCAGGCCTACGCCCAGGTCGGTAGCACGACCAAGGCCTACGACTTCTTCACCAGCTACGGCAACGGTCCCAAAAAAGAAGAGGACATGTCGCGCAAGATGATGGAGTTGCTCGCGGTGCGCTACTTCGGTAGTGGTAAATACACCGAATCAACTTTCATCTACAAGAAGTTGCAGGACCTCTACGCCGACGATCCCGACACCTGCGAATGGCAGGGCCGTATCGTCATCAACGCCCTGGCCACCGACAACAAGGGTGTGCAGTGGCAAGAGACCTCGCGGCTCGGTGAGTACTGGACCAAGTTCCGCGACGGCAACCAGAAAAAAGCCGTCAAGCGCAAGTGTCGCGACGAAACCCTCGACACGATGAAGCAGATGGCCACCGTCTGGCACGACGAGGCCGAGAAGACCAAAAACGAGGACACGTACTCCCTGGCGGAGAAGGCCTACAAGGGCTTCCTTGCGACCTTCCCCAAGGACAAGGACGCGTACGAGCTCCAGCTGTACTACGCCGAACTTCTGTGGGCGCGTGCAGGCTACTTGGTTGCCAACAAGGACACCAAGGAAGACGGGCTCAAGAAGTTCCGCGACGCCCATGACGAGTTCGTCAAGGTGTTAGAGCTCAAGCCCGACGGCAAGTACACGCAGGACGCGGCCTACGCCCAGATGCTGGCCATGAAAAACGCCCTCGAGTACGACGAGACCGGCGGCCAGTCAAAAGCTTGTAAGACCAACGCCGAAGGTGTTTGTGTCTACAAGGACAAGGGCAAAAAGAAGAAGGTCAAGCGCGACAAAAACTCGTCGGTCGACACCAGCTCCGAGTTCCCCGAGTCGGACTACACCCCCGACGAAGCGTCGATGCTCGAGGCCTACAAGATCTACAAGAAGTTCGTCAAAGACCCGAAAGACAAGGAGCTTCCGAAGATTGCCTATCATGAGGTCAAACTCATGATGATCCACAACAAATTCGAGGAGGCCAAACCACTCCTGATGGAGATGGTGACCAAGTTCGACGGGTCGATCTACGCAGCGTGGTGCTCCGAGATGTTGCTCGACCTGTTGACCATCAACTGGGTCGCCAAGGGCAATACCCCCGAGCAAACCCTCAAGGCCGGCGACGAGCTCGAGACCTGGGCCAACAAGATGAAGAAGATGAAAGTCTGGAATCATCCCGAGGCCGAGCAACTCAAAGAAGCCGTTCCCCGTCTGCTCGCCGGTATCCGGTGGAAACGCGGGATGGCCTATCTCGAAGAAGGACGCGCCGGCGATATCAAGGGCTACGAGCGCTGTGCCGAGACCTTCCTCGAGATCTACAACGACTACGGCGACGGGCACGAAAAGGCCGACACCCTGATCTGGAACGCGACGCTTTGTTACGAGGCTGCATTCCTGGTTGGTCAGGCCGTCCGCTTCCGCAAGATCCTGTTGCAGAAGTTCCCCGACAGCGAGCACTACCAAAAGACGCTCGACTACCTCGGTGACAACTACCAGGGTATCGCCATGTACGAGAAGGCTGCGGAGCGCCTCGAGGCCTACGCAGAGAAGTACAAAAAAGACGAGAAGTCGCCGGCGAAGCTGCAAAACGCCTACCTGTTCCGCTTAGGGCTGGGTCAGGAGTCGCAGGCCGAAGAGAACCTCAGCAAGTTCGAGTCGATCTACAAGAAGAAAAACCCGCAAAAGGCGGCCAAAATCTTCTGGTCCAAGGTCGATACGCTGAAGACCGACGAAGAGCGGCTCGATCACGCCAAGGCCTATCTCAAGACCTACTCGAGTAAGGGTGGCGTCGATCGGCGAATCGTTGCAGAAGCATCGATTGGACAGATCATTTGGCGGCAATCCTGTTCCAAAGGACTGCTCTACGACAGTTGTATGTCCATCAAGCGTAAGCGTGCCCAGGCCGGGGAGGCCGCACGTAAGCGGGCCAAGAAGCTCAAGCAGCAGGCCAAACGCGCCAAGAGCAAAAAGACGGACAACGAGAGCGGCGGCAAGAAAAAGGTCGTGCTCGACAAGTTCTGTGGTAGCTCGACCTCCGGCATCGTCACGGTCTTCGACCGCGACAAAAAGAAGGCCAAGGACGCCCAGAAGTACTTCTCGACCGTACTCAAGCTGGCCAAGGGTGGCGTCAAGATCGCGACCGACGAATCCGGTGGCCAGGACCGCCGCCGGATCGAGGACTACCGCAACGCGGTGGCCATGAGCCAGGTCTACCAGGCAGACGTCAAGTACGAGGAGTACCTGACGGTCGAAATGCCGGGCAATCTCAACTTCTACGTCGAGGACTACAAAAAGGACTCCGGCATTCCCAAGTGGGAGAAGGAGTACAAGGAGCAGGTCAAGGCCAAGGAAGACTCGATCAAGCGCTTCACCGCCTTCCTCGAGAAGAAGAAGAGCTTGGGCCAAGATCTGATCAAAGCCTACGACGGCGTCGTAGCTGCCAAGCAAAGTCCGTACTGGATGTTGGCTGCCGCTGCGCGTTCGGCCATGGTGTCGCAAAACTTCGCCGACCAGCTCTACCGCGCCGAGGTGCCCAAGAGCTTCAAGACGGAGGACGAGTTCTTCGCCTACTGCGATGCGCTCAGCGACCAGGCCGTCCCGATCGAGAAGGCCGCTAAGGAGAAGTTCACCTACTGCCTCGACCGCTCGACGCAGTACCAGTTCTTCAACGAGTTCTCGCGCATGTGCGAGGACGAGTTGCAGCAGCGTGAGCCCGACAAGTACCCGTCGACCAACGAAATCTTCGGCGAGTCACAATACACCGCACCCTACCCCGACCGGGTAGATGTTCAGCTCGACCTCGAAGGCGAGAAGCGCAAGCTTTCCCTGACCGGCAAAAAGGACAAGGAAGCGAAAAAGAAAACCGAAGACGCGGAGAAGTAAGTCATCCGTTGACTCGATAGGAGGGAAAACCATGCGCAATCTGACCAAAATCCTAGGAATCGGGCTCCTTGCCATCAGCCTGTCGGCCTGTGGCGACAAGGGCAAAAAGGACACCAAAAACCCCGGTGGGACCACGACAAATGGGCCTGGCGGCAAAACGGTCGACCCGACCAAGGCTTCGGCCGAGGCCAAGGAAGACTTCGCCAAGGCCGTGGCCGTCTACAAGTCGGCCAAGTCCGATGGCAAGCTGTCGGGGGGCGACTGCGAGAAGGCAGCCAATGCATTTGCACAGGTCTACAAGGACCACGGCAAGCAGATGGCAGTCGCCCAGTTCAACGTCGGGGCGGTGTGGCACGAGTGCGGCGATACCGAAAAGGCGGAGAAGGTCTACCGCGAAGCGATGGCCAAAAACCCCAAGTACGACTTGCCCTACAACAACCTGGGCGTGCTGTACTGGAAAAAGGGCCAGGAGAGCAAGGCGCTCGACATGTTCCGCAAGGGCGTCGAAGCCAACAAGCGCCAGGCAACGGCAGCTCGTAACAACGTCGCGGGATTGGCCCGCAACGTGTTCCTCACCAACAAGTCAGCCGAGGCGTTCAAAGAGGCCGAGACCTCGATCCAAACCGTGCTCGCGCTCGACTCCAACAACCAGGTGGCCTACGAGAACCTCGCGCGTCTGTACTACGACCGCGGGATCCTCAAGGACAAGTCCTACCTGGTGTTGGCCAACCTGGTCGTAAACCAGGGCATCCGCGTGCTCAAAGAGCAGAAGATCGAGAGCGCCGAGCTGTACAACCTCAACGGGTTGTTGATCCTCGAACAGGACGACCAGGTCAACGCACTCAAGTCGTTCAAAGAGGCGGTTCGCGTGGCACCCAACCACGCCGAGGCCAACCTCAACATCGCCTTCATCTCGATTCGGTTCCGTGATTATGCACAGGCCGAAAAGAGCTTGGAGATCGCCTTGAAGGACCCGCAGTACAAGAAAAACATCGAGGCGCACATCGCCCTCGGGGTGGCGCAGCGCGGACTCAAAAAACTCAAGGACGCCGAGAAGTCGTACAACAAAGCCGCCAAGATCGACAGTGGAGATCCGCGGCCGTACTACAACTTGGGCGTGCTCTACCAGGAACACCTCGCGGTCACCGACGACATCGACGAGGAAGGCCAGAAGAAAGCCTGGAACACGGCCAAAAAGCACTACAACAAGTTCATCTCGATGGCCGGGTCCAACAAAGACATGGCCGAGAAGGTGCTTGTGGCCAAGGACAGTATCGCCAACATCGACGAGAGCTTCGACATCATGAAAGAGATGAAGCGGCTCGAGGCCGAGGCGGCGAAGATGGCCAAGTTGCAAGAAGAGGCTGACCGCAAAGAACGCGAGCGCCTGCTCAAGCTCGAGCAGCAGGCGATGGATGCCGCCAACAGCGGGGGTGGCGACGCCGCTCCTCCGGCGGACGACAAAAAAGACGGCGCCAAGTAGTTCCGACGAGCTGCCAACTTTTGCCAAGGCGACCTCTCGACGAGGTCGCCTTTTTCACTGCAGAGGATGGCCGGCCGGTGGTGTTGTGGGTTTACAAGCTGCGTTTGAGCCGGCTAATATCTAAAAACTCCTGAGTGGGTCGCCCGTTTGTAGGCACCGAGGTTTTCCGCCATGCGCATCGCCATTGCTTCATCTCTCGCCATCCTGTTGACTTCGACCACGGCCTACGCCCAAGAGTCCGACACCGACGCCGACGCTGCTGCGCAGCGGGGGAAGTCCGGTGGGGGCGACACGGTGTATGACTTCGACGACGACAACGTCGATGGTGAGTTGCTCTCGCCCGAAGGTGCCAACATCGCCTCACGTGGCCGTACCAAACACGCCAGCTTGATCACGATTCGGCCCCACTTCATCGCCGAACTCATCAAAATGGCCAACGACGTTTAACCTGTGCAGGTCCACCCAAAAGCGATCGCTCTGTCATGCCGTGGCAGGGGGATCGCTTTGTGTTTGATACCCAACTATGGGTGCGAAGCCTCACAACTTTTCTTTTAAAGAATTCCAAAAATGGGAACCTTCGCAGTATCCCGCTGTCATCGTCACCGGAACCGACGACCAAGGACTGACTGATGTCTAACAAGACGCTCTCCATCAATGTTTATTACGGCGACCAGCACGTCGAAACAAAAACGCTCACACAGGATGTCATCAAGATCGGCAAGCTCAAAAGCAGCCATCTTTGCCTCGACGATGACTCCGTGGCCCGTATGCACGCGGTGATCGAGGTCTCCGGTGAGGACGTCCGTGTCATCGACCTGGGAAGTGGTACCGGGACCGGGCTCAACGGCCAGCGAATCGATAAAAACGCCATCCTCAACGACGGCGATGTGTTGCAGTTTGGACCCTACCGGCTCGAGGTTGGGTTTGTCGCCCCGCAACCAGTTGTAGCTGCACCGGCACCGGTGCCGATGGCAGCGGCTGTACCGATGGCAGCAGTTGCAGCTGCACCAGTTGCACATGCACCGGCTCGCGCTCCGATTCAGATCGATGCCAGCGAGTATGAGGTCCAGGACGGAACACGCGTCGCCGAGGTCGTGGCCATGTATGGATCCACTGTCCTCGATGTCCAACACGTCGGGCAGGTCAAGAGCAAGAAGGCGACTGCTCCTCTGTGGGCTGTGTTGGGCGGTGTGCTGGTCATTGGCGGAGTCGCGCTGTTCGGCTACGAGGCGACCCGCGACTGGAACACCTACAAAGACGGTGTCATCAAGGCGAAGGAAGACGGTACGGCGTCGCCGCAAAAACCGGGGACAGGCCTCGGCAGCGTGGGCATCGCCCTGACACTGCTCGGGTTGGTGCCGTTTACCGCAGGCGTCATTCGCCTCAACGATGTTGTCAATCGCAACTACACCATCGGTGAGGGCCACGCTGCATCGTTTCACGTGCCGCCCGATGGTCTGCCCGATTCGGCAGCTTTCCCGCTCGTCCGTGGCGACGGAGATTTCTCCCTCAACTTCACGCAGGGAATGACCGGTGAGGTGACCTTCGAAGGTCAAACCATCTCGCTCGAGCAACTGGTGAGCTCGGGTCGCGCCGGAGCCGGTGGTGCTTCGTACTCGTTCCCACTCCCGCCCGGAGCCAACTGCCGTGTGCAGTACCGAGACATGACGTTCTACGTGAACTCGGTGCCGCCGGGTGCCGTGATCGCAGGCAGCTCCGAGACGGACAAACCTTTTTGGCTATACAACGGTGGCTCGATGGCCGTGATCGGCAGCCTCATCCTGCTGTCGCAGTTGGTGCCAGGTGAGGCCGGCGAGCTTTCGTTCGACGAAATGGACGAGGACAACCGCTTTGTCGGCTACCTCAACCAGCCCGATAAGCCCCCAGAAGAAGAAGAGCCGCCGCCCGAGGATATGGAAAACTCCGATGACGAGGCCGGTGGGTCAGGTCAGCGTCACAAGGGCGAAGAGGGCAAAATGGGTAAGCCCACGTCCAAGCAAAAGTCCGGTCTCTACGCAATGAAGGGCCCGAAGAATGCGATCCCGCAGATGGCCCGTAACTTCGACCCCGAAATGGCAGCGCGCCAAGCAGGTATCTTGGGTGTGATGGCCCAAGACAGCGGCCACTTCCTTGCATCACCATATGGTGGAGCTTTCGCCGTCGGGAACGATGACGCGGATGTTTGGGGTGGTTTGACCGGCTCCGAAGTGGGTGAAGCCTACGGTGTCGGTGGTCTCGGCCTGGTCGGCACAGGTCGCGGCGGTGGTGGTACCGGTGAAGGAACCATCGGTCTCGGCAACACCGGCCTGATCGGTAAGGGCGGTGGCGGTGGCTCCGGTTCGGGGTACGGCCGTGGCTCAGGCGCCGGCTTCGGTGGCCGCGGCAAGCGTGTGCCCCAGGTCCGCCAAGCAAAAGCAAAGGTGACCGGCGCCCTCGATAAGGACATCATCCGCCGCATCGTCCGCGCACACATCAACGAGGTCCGCCACTGCTACAACACGGGACTGTCGAAAGATCCAAACCTCAAGGGCCGCGTGGTGGTGCAGTTCACCATCGGACCAACGGGGAAGGTGCCGAGCGCCGTGGTGCAGTCGTCGACGCTCAAAGACGCTTCGGTGGGGAACTGCATCGCCAAGGCCGTGCGCCGGTGGAAGTTCCCGAAACCACGGGGTGGTGGGAACGTCATCGTCGGGTATCCGTTCGTGCTCCAACCCGGTTGATTCGTGCAGATACAAAAAAAGGCCCTCCCTGGTGGGGGCCTTTTTTTGTATCTGCAGATTTCTGCAATTGGATGCGCGGGGCTATTTTGGCCGAGAAACGGCCCGAAGAGGCTTCCAGTAGATAACTACGGCGGCGCCTCGTCGGACTCGTTTCTCGCCGATCTGACCCGATGCGTGCGGGGCCGCTAAAAGCGGTCGATGGAGGAGCGCCGCGGCACGGTTTGTTCGGGCGAGTGCTTTGTATAAGCAATTTAGAATTGGGTTGAGTTGATGTGGTCGGTCCCTGGCCGTCGCCACATGGGGCTCTTTGGTGTATGATCAAGTTGATGGTTGGGGCCTTGTTCACGTTCTGCGTCTGCTGCGGAGCGCTCTTGTGCCCGGGATCGCTTCGAAACTTCGGGGGCATTCTCACTCGGACGGATTGTTGTCGCGGGGATAGGCCTGGGGGCTTGGAACGCGGCCAGGACGCGATCCCTTCGATTTTGGGGGATGTGCTGTGGGGGACTGCGCGTTTGGCCCACCTGTCGTGTGGATCGTCTCACGGGTTGTCACCAGCCGGAGGCACCGCTATCATCCCCGGGCCCTGCGCTGGGAAAGCTACTGATGCGTCGTATTTCGCTGCTCGCCGCCCTCGTCATCTCGTTCTCCATCTCCGCCCCCGCATGTAAGCTCGCCAGTCGAGAACGTGTGGAGTCGATCAAACTCATGAATGAGGCCATCGAGTTGTCCAAGAAGGGCAATGTCAGTGGCGCCGAGAAGGCTTTGCAAGATGCCATCGCCAAGGACAAGTCCCACGCCGCAGCTCACTTCACGCTGGGTCAGGTCTACAAGAAGCAGCAAAAGTGGGTCGATGCCGAGAAGGCGTTCGCCGGTGCGATCGAAAACATGACCGATTCGCCCAACGGCAAGTACTACTACGAACTCGGGGTGACGCAGGCTTCCCAGGGCAATGCCGATGGGGTGTCGAGTGCCGAGCGTGAAACGAAGTTCAACGCGGCGATCCAATCTTTTCAAGAGTCCCTCAAACTCAATCCCCGCCTCTACAAGGCACACTACCGCACCGCTGTCCTGTACGAGAAGCTCGACCAGCCGACCAAGGCCGATGTCGAGTACCGCAAGACGATCGAGCTCAAGCCAACACACAGCCCCGCGTTTGTGAAGTTGGGGAACATGTATATCGACTACGGGCACGCCAACGTGGCGATGCGTGTGCTGGAGATCGGCACCGAGATCAATGAAAAGGATGCTCGGATGTGGAACGGCCTTGGCCGTGCCCTGCTATCGCTCAACCGTCCCAAAGAGGCGATCGACGCGTTCATCAAGGCGAAGGCGATCGACCCGGACATGATCGATGTGCTGTTCGGTCTCGGGATGGCCTACGCCGAAATGCGCAAACGAAAAGAATCGGCCGAAAACCTCGAAGCGTTTTTGTCGAAGGCGAGCGGAGATGTTCCGCCCGACCGCATCAAAGTTGCGCGCGATACGATCGCTCGCATGAACGACGCGATTTAGCCCGAGATCCGGTTGCGGTTTGCAAATGCACGCAACCATTGAGATCCAGGCCGTGAAGGATGCAACCAGTGCGTGCGCACTTTTCGCATGCACGACACCCGTGCGCGAAACGGTTGCTCCTACACGGTCGTTCCACGATCGTAGCGCGCGAGAAAAACCACGGTAGCGACTGAGATCGCCGTCATCTGATGCGCGCCATTTCCCTCAAGTGTCCCTTCCTGCATTTGGGGCTGTGCGCTCGTGTCGATTTCGCTGCGCCAAAGGTCCGGTAGCGATGCGAACTACCTGCCAAATCGGACCGACTTCGCGTTGAAGCTGCGGCAATTAGCGTGGTATATCGCGGCATCCGAGCATCCGGGAAGTCCCCAGTTTTGCTCAACAAATAGGTCCCCGATGGAACTGACGAAGCGCATTAAATCACGACTCAGCGAGGCCTCAGACTGGAATGCTGCATTGGACCAGCTCGAGTCCGAAGCCCGCTCCGCCGGCGATAAAGCGGCCCAGTCCGCCGCGTTTTTCGAACTTGGCCGCGTCGATGAGGGCACTTTGCTCGACAAGGCTCGAGCGATGCAGTCCTACCAAGCTGCTTTCAAGCTCAACCAACGCAACCTGCTGGCACTTCAGCACGCCCGCCAAATCTACCAAGAGATGGCGCACCTCGAGATGGTCAAGAAATTGATGAAGCTCGAGCTCAAGCTGAATCGTGACAAGGAACGCGCTCCTGGGCTCAATTACAACTTTGGCTGGGCGCTGCTTAACTCCGGTGCGATCGACCAAGCTCGCCAGTATCTCGAGATTGCCGCGAGCCTCGACAACAGTGCCGAGTATAACGACCGGTTCCAGGAAACCCTCTACGACCGTTCTAATTGGGATTTTGCCCTACAAAATGTGGTCACACAACTGACCGCGTTTACTGGCAACGAAGACCCGTTGGCGGCGGACGTGACCAACCGTGGGGAACAGTTGTCGACCCTGTTCCTTCGGGCAGCTCGTATCCTCCAGTGCGAGTCACCCGAGGATCAGCGGCTGTTGCCGATGCTGTTTAAATCCCTCGACGCCAACCCACTTAATGAGGAGGCCGGGTTTGTCGCAGAGACGCTTCTCGCAACTGGCGGGCACTTGCAACATGTCCAAAAGTTACAAGACCGTCGGGCCAGCTTGGTGGAAGACACCGACCAACGTACGCGGTTGTTGCGGCAGTTCGGTGTCATCTGGCAGGTGCGTCTCAACAACGCCGAGATGGCCGCGTATTTCTATCGCCAAGCCCTCGAAATCGCCTTCTCCACCGGTGGAAGCACCGTTTTGGTGGATGGTCACCACTGGGTCGTCGGAGCCTATCGTGCCCTCAAGCGCCAGGCCGATCAGGCCGGAGCTTCCGAGGGGCTGGCCGAGCTCGGCGCCCGCGGTTTGGTGCATATTCAAGATTCTGACGACCGCGTGCTGCTGGCGGTAACTGCCGGTGAGATCGCATGGCGACTCGAGAATGATGTTGCATCTGCACAAAATCTGTTTGGCTATGCAGGTAATGTCAACAACCCCGCGCTCCGGGAATTCGTGTCGACCCACGGCGCCGTGGCGACCGTAGATGTCGCGGCCCAGCAGGCCGAACAGGCTGCCCGCGAAGCGGCCGAGCGCGAGGCGGCACAGCAGGCAGCAGCCGAGCGAGCAGCAGCCGAGAAGGCGGCAGCCGAGCGGGCAGCGGCCGAGAAGGCAGCAGCCGAGCAGGCAGCAGCCGAAAAAGCAGCCCGCGAGGCGGCCACACGCGCAGCAGCCGAGCGCGAGGCAGCCGAGCGGGCAGCAGCAGAGAGGGTCGCGGCAGAGCGCGAGGCGGCGCAGCAAGCAGCCGATCGCGAGGCAGCACAGCAA
>CAZUPD010000121.1:14458-24704 GCA_964621785.1 uncultured Nannocystaceae bacterium | reverse complement strand
GGGTGAGGCCTTGGCGAGCGAGGCCCTCGCTGCAGCCAAAGCGATCCAGGCACGCCCACTACGCGCTGCTGCACACCTTCGACTCGGTTCCCTCGCCGAACTCCGGGGGATGTACAAAGAGTCAGGTGACCATCTGCGGGCGGCGCTCCTCGAAGCGGAGGCGGTCGGCGACGATCGTCTCGCCTTGGAGGCCGCGCTCGAGTTCCTCCAGCTCGATGGCGTTGTCAACTCCGACGCGAGCGCCGGCAGAAGTTGGAGCCTACTCGCTGAGGCGAAGATCGGCCGCATCCACGGGGAGCCCAAGTACCGGATCGAGCTCGACCTCAGGCGGGGAATCGTCGGTCTGGAGACCGGAGACCGGGCGAGTGCCGAGGCGGCGATCAATGCCGCGGTCGCGCTGGCGTCGGAGCACCGCAAGGCCTACCCGAGCCTCTACGTCAGCGCCCTCAATATCCTTTCGGCGGTGGAGAAGGCTCGCGGCGACCTCGCAACCTCCGAACAGACGCTCCGCAGGGCGCTGCGCGAACACAGAGTGACGTCCGGTGCAGGGCACCCCTACCAGGCGATGCTGATCTACAATATCGGCGCCGTCCAGCTGTTGCGCAACGAGCTCCAAGCTGCCCGTGCTTCGTTCGCCGAGTCGCTCGCCGCGCGTGAGGCCGCCTATGGTCCTGACCACCCTGAGGTCGCCCAATCCCTCAACGGCTTGGCCGCGGCGCTCCTCGATCTCGGGGACCCCAAAGCTGCGATTCCACTAATTCAGCGCTCCTTGGCAATCGACGAGACGACACGGGGAATGGAGCACGCCGAACTCATCTTCCCGCTCAACAACCTCGCCGACGCACTCGAGGCTGAGGGGCGTTTCACCGAGGCCGAAACCCATCTCGTCCGCGCCCTCTCCATCCTCGACAAGCGCGACCTAATGGAAACATCTCAAGCAGTCCTGCTCCTCACCGGCCTCGCCAATCTCGACCTCGACCTCGAGCGTTTCGACGCCGGTCTCGAGCGTCTCGACAAAGCCTTCGTGATCGGCCGCAAGGTGATGGGTGAGACCCATCCCTCGCTCGCGGACATCCACCACAAGCGGGCGTTGTTGCTCCTCGCAAAGGGGGAACACGAGGTCGCCGAGACGTCGCTCGACGCGGCTCTCGCCCAAGTCGCCGGCAACAGCGACTACATCGGCACGCAGACGAAAATCAAGCTGACGAAGGCCGATCTGATGTGGCGACACAAGCGGCGTCGCCCCGCGGCGATCACCCTGGTCAAAGACGCGGCCGAAACCCTTCGCAAAAGCGCGACCGATCACCCCGGACTCATTCGATCACTCGAAACCTGGCTCGCCTCGCACCCCGCGAAGTGAGTGCATGCAGAGTTGTTCACCGCGCGCAGCGGCCCCGCTTCACCTGCGTGCGCATGGCGTTGAGAATCGCCTCGCTGGGTGGATCCACCAACTCGCTCGCCGCCAGCTGCCCACCACGCAGATGATCGACGACCCAGGCAGGTAGCTCCGCCGCCGCGCAGCCCTTCGCAGTGCGCAACTCGGCGATGGTCAGGAGTCGAACAGCGTGGTCCTCGGCCGGATCCGACAGGCCAGTTGGCCACGAGAACTCTCCGTGCGTGGGTACTTCCCCGGCTTCGCGGATCCACTGCCAGCCGATCGTTGTATGACCGCTGCTGCCGACACCCGAGAGGCCGAGCCCGGACAAGGACCAGTCCTGGCTGCGCGAGACCTCCACTCCTGCGGGGAGCTGGCGACCCAGGGCTGAATCCATGACGACATCCGCCTGCACGTATTGGATCGATGCGGCAACCCACGCAAACTCGTGTAGGAACGCGGCCGGGATCGTCCCTGTTTCAACCTCGACGCCACCTGGGGGTGGGTCGACGGCACCGGCCCGGGCGAGACCGTCGAGTTCAGGGCGGTGCTCACATTCGGCGAAGCGGTAGTGCGATCCGGACACCAGATCAAACACCGCGACCTCGTCGCAGTATTGATAGTGGCCGCGGCGTCCGTGCACGACGATCCAACCCGTATCGAGCGGTCCGAGTCCACCCGGTGGGAGCGCCGAGTAGCGGCGCAGTGCCTCGTTCTCACAGGTACGCCAACGCGCGTAGGCGTCCTGCGAAGGCCCCGATTCGATCGCAGCATCACAGTCCGGGAACTCGATTTTGCCCGAGCGTCGCCACAACTCAAAGTAGCGTTCGGCCCGTAGGCGCCACGCCCGGGTGCTCTGGGCACACGGACTCTCGGGATCGACAGGACACATCCACGGGGCCATCGGGTCGGTCGGACGGGTCTTCGCCGTAACGACTGTGCGCGGGGTCGGCAACAGCCAGACGGTCTCGTCGGTCCCGTCCGCGAGGTCGAGGTAGGCCCGAAACCACGAGCTGAGGCCATCCTCCCAAAAGAGCTTGGCTTCGGAAGCCGAGTCCAGCGACAGCTCGAGGCGAGGCTCATCCGCGCGACCGACGGCGAGGCACGCATGCCTGTAAAGTGCCGTTGCCTGTGTATTGAAGTCGTCCAGGGACCCCTCGTCGAGCTCGCCGGCGAGTGCATCGAGGGCCTCAAAACGAGCCCGAGCGTCTGCGAGAGCCGGAGACTTCGCTGCACACAGCGAGACGCGCGGCCCAGGTTCGCCGCGGTTGACAGCTTCCCAAACATCTTCGTCCGTGTCTTCAGTATCCTCGGTGCCCGCAGAGTTCCCGGTGTCCGCAGGCTCTCCCACCTGCCCACGCGGCGCGTCCGAGCTCCCCCCCTTTTCCGGTTGAGATTTGCACCCGACGCTCAGTCCTAGAGCGAGCACCACGAGGGAGAGAGTTGAGTGTGACACGAGCAACCCATCCTATCATGCTCCCCGTTTTTGGTTGACCAACTTGCACCGCCGTCGACAGGGCAAACCCGGGAAGTAGCGAGGACCTTCATTTTATATACAACAACCCCCCCGGCGATTCGCAACCCCGGCAGCTCCAAGTGACCCTCCCTGACAGTCGAGACACTCGCCGACCGTTCGACTACCATGGGACGTATGCGAGTCGACACGGAGGACTTCATCGCCCACGGCCTGTTCGGCGACGTCAGAATTTGGATGCCGTGGAGCGAACTACACGCAAAGCTTCCAACGCTCCCGCGCTACGAAGCCGCACACGATGACCGCATCACCTTCGCCACCGAGGGCGCCGTCGAGATCACGCTGCGTGACGACAAAGTCTCTTCGATCAAACTCAAGCTCGAGCACGCCGATCCGCCCCTACCCGAGGGCATCGCCCTCACCGGGCCAACAAGGATCCCCGAGCGCGCACTCAAGCGCCTGCTCAACAACCGCCGGGTCCCGTGGATCCTCTACAAGCCGCTGTCCGATCGCTGGGGCAACTACTACTGGACCGAGGTCGGCGTACATCTCAACTGCGATGACACCCGCCACCTCACTGGCATCTGTTTCGACGGTGGCCAGATGCGCCTTGACCAATTGAACGATACATAGTTTATGGAATGGCCAAGACTTTCGTCGTCAATATCGTGAGAGCAGCTCCGACAGCTAAGTACGTAACGTTGATGCTGGCACGAACCCAAAAAGGATGGCGGGACATATCCATTTCGACGGCCCGACCGAGTACAACGCCTAGCCCAAGGATGAGAAACCAGGGGACAAAGAAAAACGTTACCGACCCGCGAAGCGCCATCGTCACCAAATCATGGAGGAGACCCGACACCACAAATGTCATGACGACGGCACTTGCCGCGGGGAGCACCCGCTGCAGGGGTGCGTAGACATACTTGCCCAGCCCATACCCCCAAATCGGATTCCAATGTTGCCAAAACTCCGCAAACGAGGTTGCTCCGAACGAGCGTTGCAACATATTTTGTAGAGACTTTGCGTGGCCAAGGGGAACGCCATTACGCAACACAACATATTGAGCCAGTGTTCGCCCTTGTCGTGATGGATGTGTTTTCATATTGTTCGCATTTCCTCGTTGCCAGGTTTCGTCGCACCGGCAGTTGTTCGCAGGGGGTCGATGGTTGAGGTACGCCGGCCTTTGGGCGTCACGCCACGCGCAGGCGTGACCGGGCCATGACGGCCTGCTCCTTGACATCGACCACAATGTCCCCGCCCACGCGTCCCTGCTCGAGGTAGGCGTGTGCTCCCGCGATGCTCTCAAATGGGAAGCGACGTGCGATGGTCGCCCGGACGACACCTTGCCGCATCAGCTCACCCATGTTCTCCATCTGCTGGGGGGTGCCCATCGCGACACCAGTGATCGCCCGACGTCCGCCGAAAATAGCACCGAGCATCATGCGGAACAACAGTCCCACCGTCATGTAGAGTGACAGGTATCGGCCCGTCGGGGTCAAGGCACGACTGCGACGGCGGAAGTCCGGCTCGCTCGTGTCGAAGATGACGTCCCAGCGGTCCTCGCCGCTGGTGAAGTCTTCCTTCGTGTAGTCAATGACCCGGTCGGCCCCGAGCTCCCGCATCAGGTCGTGGTCGCGACTGCACACAGCGGTCACCTCCGCCCCAAGGTGTTTGGCAATCTGCACCGCGTAGCGCCCCACCCCGCCGGACGCTCCGACAATGAGCACTCGCTCACCGGGGCGCACCTTGGCCATGTCGCGCAAAAAGGCCAAGGCAGTCAGTCCGCCGTAGGGCACCGCCGCGGCGTCGGCGTAGCTCACGCCTTCGGGCATGTGGGCGACCGTCTCGTTCTCACCCACCGCGATGAACTCTGCGTAGGCGCCGTTCATCACGCTCCCGAAGATATCGTCGCCGACTGCAAAGCGGGTCACACCCGGTCCCACCGCGACGACGCGGCCGGCGAACATCGAGCCAGGGATCGGCTTGCGAGGTCCCCTGAGGCCGATGAGCAGCCGCCCGAAGATGGCTGAAAAGCCGGGGAAGTCGGCCGCGCGCAACCGGCGGTCGCCCTGGGTCACGGCACTGGCGTGGACCTCGACGAGCACCTGGCACTCGCCTAGCGCGGGGCGCGAAACCTCCGCGATGGTCAGTACTTCTGGGGCTCCGTAGGTCTTCTGTGTGACAGCTCGCATCGTCTCTCTCCGTTCCGAGCCGGGCTCCGTCGCCCGACACGATTCACTTTTACATGCGTTTGCGTTCTAAACATTGCCAAATTCTGCATTTTTGATATGCATAAATGCATGGATAACGCAAAGCTGAGCTTCGACTGGAACCGAGCTCGCACGTTTCTCATCGCCGCCGAGGAAGGGTCCTTTTCGGCCGCGGCCCGGGCCCTCGGCATCGCCCAGCCGACCATTGGCCGGCAGGTGGCGGCCTTGGAAGATGAGCTCGGGGTCTCGCTGTTCGAACGTGTCGGACGGGGTTTCCAGCTCACCCCCACCGGCCTCGAGCTTGTGGAGCACGTGCGCTCGATGAACGAGTCGGCCACCCGCTTCTCCCGAGTTGCAGCCGGGCAATCGGTCTCACTCGATGGACCCGTGTGTATCTCCGCCGGCGAGGTGCTCGCGGCCTACACGCTCCCGCCACTCGTGGCGGAGATACGCGCCGCCCACCCTGGGATTCGGATCGAGATTCTGGCGACCAACCAGACCAGCGACCTCAGCCGGCGCGAGGCCGACATCGCGATCCGCAGCTACCGCCCCCGCGAGCCCGACCTCATTACTCGAAAGATCCGCGACGACAAGGGCTACCTCTACGCCACCCCCGCGTACCTGAAGTCGATCGGCAACCCCACAACACCTGAGGAGCTGTCGCGAGCCGAGTTTGTCGCCTTCGACCATAGCGATGTCTTTATGAAGGGACTCAACGCGATGGGTCTGAGCGTGGGGCCCGAGAACTTTCCGTGGGTGTGCGCCAATCAGCAGGTGCAGTGGGCATTGGTCACCCAGGGCTCCGGCGTCGGTGTCATGGTAGCGGCGATCGGCGATGCGGATCCGAGGGTCGAGCGTGCACTTCCGGAGCTCGTGTTCCCGCTTTCCATGTGGCTGACCAGCCACCGCGAGGTCCGCACGAGCCGACGAGTACGTGTGGTCTTCGACATGCTCGCCGAAGGGCTCGCGCGCTAGCAGACCGTGGATTTTCTCGACACGATGCCCCCGCGCAGACAGGTTCTACTCTGCGAGTGTGCCTACGGAAGGGTGCTCTTTTGCCTCTCGATCGTGTCCCACATCGTTGCAAATGAATCAACTGCGGTGAAGAACTCGGTGCGTTCATTGAGGCGCATCCCGAGATTCCGCAGATCCTGCCAGATATCCGGATACAGGCCGATGTGGGCCACTCCGTCCTGGTTGTAATCCCAGGTCTTGTTGCCGAACTTATATTTTTTGAGGCCATCCGGTTTTGTCATATCATAGGACACCCGCGAGCCCGGCCTTCGTTTGGGCATTTCCTCAAACCCGTTGATGTCGGACCCCAGGCTGAAGGACGGTGGTTTGGTGTTGGGGTTGCGCGTCGAATGGGCAAGCCCGTAGCGGTAGTTGTGGAGGAACGCCCGCGCGTCGGCACCGGCCCACCCGACCCCCATCATGCCGCCTAGCTTGCCCAACCGCGAAAGTTGCGACGCGCTGCGGAGATTTTCGTTGGCTTTTTTGGACTTGTCGCGAAAACCCGTGTGACCCGACACCAGCGGATAGTTGTACTGTTCGGCAATTTGCAGGGTTCGGTTCACGGCTTTGTCACTCATGTGATCGACATCGATGATCATCCCGAGTTTCATCATCTCGCGGATCGCGACCTCACCGATGGGCGTGAGCCCGCGTTGATTGACATGCCCGCCCTTGACAAATGTATACATATCCCATTGTGAGTCCGGACTCAGGAGACTGCTCAGAAGTTTGAACTGGGGCACACAGGACAGGGTTGGAACCGGGCACTTGATCGCGTCGAATGCAGGAGGAAACGGCAGCGTACCGAGGAGATCGATCAGGATCTTGGCAGTGGTGAACGTGAGGCCATGGGCCCACTCGCCGTCGGGACCGAGTAGCTCGAGCCGGTACGTGATGTCCGGATCTTTCGCGCGTTCAATCTTATACAAAAACCCCGGGGGAAAGGGTGTACCGATCGGGAGTGGCCGCGTGCGCGCAAATCGATTAGAGAGATTAAATAGCCCACCTTTGACAGCCACACCGCCGAATACATTGTCGGCAAAGTGGAGGGGGAAAATGTAGCGCACACCTTTGTTGTAGAGACGACGGATCTCTTTTTTGACCGCACTCGCACTGGCTGCCAGGTTCGGGTTCCCCACCTGAAAGTTGCCAATATTATCGAGCTCAACCCCGACCACGACCGCGAGTTTGCCATCTAAAACCGCCTTTCGAAACTCCTCCGGCGTCTTCACCTCGCGCATGAAATCGGTGTGTCGGGCGATGAACTTGCGAATTTCGTCGATTTGAAGATCGCCGGCATGTTTGTCATCCATCGGTTGATTGCCGTTGACAACGGCACCGAGGAGCTCATTGTTGACTGCGAGCGCGACCAGCATGTTGAGCCCGCCGTCGTGCGCACGGCGGATCCAATCGACGTACATCTGTTGGTGTGACTTTGAGGAAAAGTGCGGCCAGTGGACGAACGCCGGGTACCCGGGATGGGGATGATCGCCGTGGAAGTTATGTGTCGGAGTGTGTCCCCCCTTTCGCGCGTAGGTCCCCCCCTTTTCACAGGACACACCGATATCCCGCATCCCCGCGGGACAGTCGGGGCTGCAAAGGCAACAACCCTCGTTATGAAAATTATCCCTGCACTTGGGATACCACGTATCCGATGGCGTTGTGTACTGCTCACACCCTTGGGGATTGTCCTGTTCGCACCTCGCCTTGGCGTTGTTGAACGTATAGCCGACACCTCGACCGTAGGTAGCTGGCTTGGCGCAATATTCACCATCGTCTCGAAAGCCAGCAGGACAATCTTTTTGGCACAGAAGCCCCGTCCCGTGAAATCCCGGTTGACACTTTTCGTAGCACAGGCCCGCATCCATCACCTGCCCGGCCGGACATTTTCCCTCGTGGGGCGCAGGCGGATAGGTATGTTCGAAGTCCGAGTCAAACCCGACGTTGATAGCAAATGCCCGAATGTGGTCACCACAGGTGTTGTCGGTCCCCCACCCGCCGTGGGACGCACTGCAATCGCCGAGCGCATCGTTGACATTCTTGGCCCGAAAGCTCTTGTTGTTACAACCATTCCCACGTTTTTGCGTCCCCGCCGGAACCAACGAGCCGATGTCCGGCGCACCGTGCATCAGTTTACCACCCATCGAGAGGTGGCTCATCGGATGCGTATGGAGGTCCGCGGCTCCCCACAACGGCGCGTAATAGTCGACATAGACCGCCGTGTTTTTGATCTTTGTTCTGAGAAGTGCCGGGTGACCATTGACGTTGATCTGGTTGGGACGTTGGGTCTCGAACCGAAAATCGTCGACGTTGATATGTCCCCAGCCACCGCTCGAATTGTCGGTAATCCGGATCGCGTACTGTTTTTGATGGTCGAGGCGATGAATGTCCCACCAATCGCGCCGCATCACCTCACTGTTGAGCCCGGTTTTCGCAGGGATACCCGAGATCGGTGCCAACACAGTCAGTTTTTGTCCGGGACCGGGCTTTTTTCCGCCGCTAAACTCTTTTGTTTGGACCTCGAGTAACTCGACTTTGAGGGCTTGCGTGTTTTTTCCACCGCCGATGAGGAACGTGAGGTACTTGGCATTGACCGGTAGCTTAAATGTCGCCGACGTGAGGGTGCCTCGGGCGGAATCCCCCGCGATCCGACCCCTTTGAAAGTACTTTTTGGGTCGTTTTTCGTAGGTACCAATCCAGCCTTCACCGCGAATCCCAATTGGGTAGATGACATCTTTCCAGTAACTCCCACCCACACTCACGGGCCCGACCCGGGATGCCGTGACGTTTTCCTCGAGTGTTGGCTGATGGTCAAAAGCGGTGCCGGTCTTTGTCCACCCCGTCAGCCCCTGTTCGAAACTCGGGTTGGTGAGACCTATCGGGGTCAGCTTCACAGGCTTGACGACCGGTCGCGGCGCGGGAAGTCCACCCGGCGGCAACTGTGGTGGTTTTGCGACAAACGCCGCCGCCGCCGTGAGAATCGTGGTGAGGCTCCACGCCGACCAACCGGTGCCAACTGTCAAAAGTGCCATTCAACGAGGATAAACGACCAGCCGTAAAACCCGAAGCGCAACTTCAGCGGCCCCGCGGCCGGTCAAATTAAAGCATGACTACTCGGACAGGTTTTCTGTGGCGCGATCACAACACCTCAACTGCCCCCTATCGACCTCGATGACGCGCAATCCGACCCGTCGTGCTGCTACAGGGCGGATACACCCCATCAAGCGATGCAATCCGCGGTCTTCGACGCACAGCGCGGTTTAGCCCGGACTTCAACACGTTCGACTGCCAACGGTATCGCACACATTCACCATCAGCCGCGTTGTTCACTTTCAAAGCTCCTCGGGGAGTGGACGCGAAAGGATCAAAGTGTTGCGTGAATACGCGGTACGATGATTCACACACAACCCCAGATTGTTCACAGAGTAGACGCCATCGATGACGCTTCAGCCTTGCCAATACCTCGGCGGGCCGCATACCGCTGCAGCAATCCGTGCAAGTCGTCGATCCGAAACGGCTTGCTCAGGTAGTCGTCCATGCCGGCTGCAAGGCATTGATCGCGATCGTCGACGGTCGCATTGGCGGTCACGGCTGCAATGTATGGCCCACCGCCATCGAGCGCCTCACGGATCCGTTGGGTGGCTTCCAGACCGCCCATCTGTGGCATCTGCAGATCCATGAGGACAAGATCGTACCCCACCTCGAGCACCGCCTCGACCGCTTCGAGCCCATTGGCGACCACCACCGGCCGGTGGCCGAGGCGGGCCAGGGTGTGGGTCGCCACCTTTTGGTTGACCGGATTGTCTTCGGCCACCAGCACCCGCACACCCGCTGGCAACGGCACGTCGGCCGAGAGCGACTCCCTCGGTGCGGGCGTGTCGGCGGGTACGTCGAAGAGGTTCGACAAGGTGGCGAACAGCACGGCCGGGCGGACCGGTTTGGTCAAAAACGCTGCAAACGCGTCGGTGCTCGGGCGTCCGTCCCGGTGCCCCATGGACGTCAGCATGACCAGCGGGAGCTCGACACCCCGCGGGTGGTGGCGGATGGCCTCGGCCAGCGTCGCACCGTCCATATCGGGCATGTGCATGTCGATGAGCGCGAGGTCGAAGCCGCCTTTGTCGAGCACTGCCAATGCTTCAGGTCCCGAGGCCGCGGGGGTCGCGGCCGCAC
>CAZUPD010000121.1:0-14448 GCA_964621785.1 uncultured Nannocystaceae bacterium | reverse complement strand
AGCCGCCGATTGGGGGCATTGTCGGCGACCACCAGCACCACGTTGCCGGCGAGGGCCGGCCAGCCGCCGAGGTGGGCCGGACGCTCAAACGGGGCCGGTTCGCCGGAGATCGTGAAATCGAAGGTCGAACCCTCGCCGGGCGTGCTGTCGACGCGGATCTGCCCGCCGAGCGCCTCGACCAACCGACGACAGATCGAAAGTCCCAGCCCGGTGCCGCCAAAGCGCCGAGTGATCGAGGGGTCGGCCTGCACGAACGCATCGAACAACCCGGCTTGTTTGTCGGCCGGGATGCCAATACCGGTGTCGCGCACTTCAAATCGCAGCCGAAAGATGCCATCGGGAGCGTCGTCGACCGTGACCTGAACCGCGATCTCCCCCACTTCCGTGAACTTGACCGCGTTGCCGATCAGGTTGACAAGTACCTGCTGCAGTCGGGTCCCGTCGCTGTACAGGGCCACCGGCACCGCCGGATCGACATACACTGTCAACTCGATGCCCTTGGCCGCAGCGCTGACCGCCAGCACCTCGGCAGCATTTTCGACGCTGTCGCGGATGGGGGTCGCCACCCGCTCGACCTGCAACTCACCGGCTTCGATCTTCGAGAAGTCGAGCACGTCGTTGAGTAGCGCGAGCAGGGCCTCCCCGCTGTTGCGCACGATCTCGGCAAACGCCCGTTGCTCGTTGTCGAGTCTGGTCTCGAGCAACAGCCCGGTCATGCCGATGACGGCGTTCATCGGGGTCCTGATCTCGTGGCTCATATTCGCCAGAAACGAGCTTTTTGCCTGACTCGCCGCCTCGGCTCGCAGGCGGGCGCGCTCGGCCGCGTCGCGGGCCTGTTCGAGTCGGAGTCGGGCCAGCCGCTGCTGCGATGCGAACGACATCGTCATGCCGGTGAGAATGACGAGCAACGCGAAGAGGCCGATAAACTTTTCGCGGACGAGGGCAGGGTCGCCGGGTGCAATGGCGGCGACCACAACGTAGACCGCGAGCACCGCGAGCCCGGCCGGCCATCCCCGACGGGGCCCCGAGACAAAGACCGCCATCGACGGCATCGCCAGCATCGCCAGGACCGGAGGGCTGTCGAGGTTGCCAAACTCGATCGCCGAGGTTGCGGTGCTGAGCAGGCCGGCCGCGATCATCACGGCGCCCACGGTTTGGGGCGACCACCCTCTGCGCAATCCGACGAGTAGACCGAGCCCGACGATCCACAGCCCGGTCAGGGGCAGGGCTTTGAGCCCTTCACCGGCGATGAGATGGTCGGCGATGGGTAGCGGCACGAAGACTGCGGAGAGCAGCAGGATCACTGCGACGACGCGATGCACCCGCTGTGTCTCGGGACTGTCGCTGTGCGGGGGCAAGAGACGATCGACCCTGCGCAACCAACCGGTCTCGTTGTCGATCGGATCGGCCGCTCCCACCCGGAGACTTTATCAGCTTCCCTACTTTGGGGGGCGGACGAGGTTTTGTGTACAAGCGAGCACACGTGCGTCTTTGCGTTGTCTGCGTCAATCAGGCGCGGACGCACTCGTTGCGACAACACTTGTCTATACTATGTCCATTGCGCAGCTGCGCAGCTGCGGAAAGATTCGCACCTCTACAGTCGACATGAGCGAGCGACAGTTGCGAGTCCAACTCGTTACCGGCTTGGACTGAGCTTCCCTTTGCCCAGTTTTTTGTGGCCGGTCTTCTGCGCCTTGCCAGCCTTCCCCTCTTGCATGATGTAGGGCTTGCCGATTGTGAAGTTGCGATAGTCGGTCCAGTTGTGGCCCTTTTGCCGCACACGCACCGCATACTCCCCGGTACCGCCTAGCACCTCGGCCGGTACTTCCTTGGGAAACGCCGAACCCGGCAGCTTTCTCGGTGCCGCCGGTACCACGCCATACTTCTCGATGCTCGGGTCCTTCCCTGCCCCGTACTTGATCCACTCCAACTCGATGGTCGAGCTCTTCCACGCGGCCGGCCCGGATAGGTCGAGCGTCACCCCCGTCGACGAGGTCGAGACCCACTTGCCGCTCTTGGGTGAGACGATGCTCAGCGCGGAGGCCCCCGCGTCTGGTATCGGGTTCCAGTCGTCGAGCGTCTGCTGCGGTGCCTCGGGGATCACAACCTTCTCGTGGTACGGTACGCCCTCAGGGCCCTCCACCAAAAACCCTACTTCGTACTGAAAAAACTCATCCGATTCATTGTTGAAGCGTACGCTCATTGATATGACTTGGGACGTGTGTACCGCATAGGTCGACATCCCCCCCTCGAGACCCTGCCAGCTGAACTTCTTGCGCGTGGTCTTGCCCCACGCATTGCTCACACCCAATACCGAGGTGTCTTCCAGCTGCGGTTGATATACACGGATCTCCTTGATCGTCCACCCATTGAAAAACGGCTTGCTGCTAAACTCATCAATGCCCGTAATGTTGCCACCGCAGGAATTGTTGCGGTGGAAACACCCGGCCGAGGTGCGAATCGCCCCGTCGATCTCGTCGTCGGCGAGACACCCCATCCCCGCACCATCTCCGAATCGACACATGTGTTTGCGCAGCGAGCCCGAGCTTGTCGTTCGCGTCACCCGGGTGGCCGTGAATGCACACTCGATGGTATTGCTCGGCAGTCCGTCAGCCCGCACGACCTGAAGTCGCACCTTCTGGTCAACGACCCCCGTCACCATCGGTACCTGCCCGCCAATCGCACCGTCCTTCCACTCGACCTGGGTCAGCTCGAGGTAGCGATCGGGAAAAAAACCGACCAGCCGCAACGTGCCCGGTTGGGTGCCGAGGTGCTCACCTTGCAGGATCACCGACCCCCCCGGGCTGCACGACGACAGCGGCATGACTTTGGTGATCTTCGGGATACCAACCGGCTTTGCGACCGGGTGCTTGCCCACCTTGCCCTTGCCCACCTTGCCCCTGCTCACCTTGCCCTTCGCAGGCTTCGCCGGAGTCGGCTTCGCACCGACCGTGGTGGCGGCCGAGGATAGGGTCAGCGCACAAACGAGGGTGATAGCAGTCGGCACACGTCGCATCGAGGAAAACAGACGATGTCGCACGCAAAAGAATCTACCAGCAACGAGATTGCGAAAGAAGTCGGAAACAGGGCCGGGAGTGCGCACAAATACTTGCCAGCCAGATCACCGTTATCGTGTGCTCGTCGGGATTGTACGTTGTTACTGTGACAGTGACAGCAACCCCGTCGTGGATGACTTCCAGGGCGTATTCGGCCGGCTGACGGGAAAAACCCTTCGGGCCGCGACACGGGCGAGCGGATCACTGGGCCACGTCGCCAGCCATATACGCGCGACCGTGGACCTTTTGTGCAGCTCTCAAACGACGACGACAAATGCGCTACGAGACAACCGTCAGTCGTTTTTTGTCGCTCGACAATGCCTCGAAAAACACCTCGTCGCTGGCAAAGGCCGGCCTCAGATCCGAGAACCATGTCGCGCCTTTGTCGAACTTCGCGTAGAAGGGTTGGCGCACGAGATCGGGATCGCGAGCCTGGAGGAATTGCAGGGCGAACACCTCTTGACCCGCGACCTTGGCGACGCCGTCGACCGCGACCTTGCCCAGTTTCATCGACATCGATGGACCGCGGACCGTGCGGGCGAGGCCTGAAACCTGGCGGTAGGCGTCCGCGAAGATTTGCCAGGCGCGTGCGATCGGGACCTCGAAATACCCACGCGGCCCCGTGTCCCGCTCGATGAACATGTAGTAGGGGATACAGCCCAACTTGACGCCAGTGCGCCACAGCTCGGCCCAGACGCTTGCATCGTCGTTGATTCGCCGGATCAGCGGCGACTGCATGCGGATCTGGGCGCCGGTGGACCGGATCCGTGCGACCGCACGCATGGCGAGAGGGGTCGATAGTTCGCGGGGATGGTTGTAGTGAGCCATGAGCGCGAGGTGACGACCGCTGCGTGCAACCTCCTCGAACAACGCCAGGAGCTCATCCGCGTCATCATCGCTGACAAACCGCTGCGGCCAATAGGCAACCGACTTGGTACCGATGCGGATGTTGATGTGCTCGAAGGCGGGGTCGAGTAGCGGCTCGATGTAGCGACGCAGCACGCGGGTTTTCATGACCAACGGATCACCGCCAGTGATCAAGACATCCGTGACCGCGGGCTGTTCACGCAGGTAACTCGTGAGGTCGTTCGCTTCCCGGGCTTCGAATTTCATGCCTTTGAGGCCAACGAATTGTGCCCAACGAAAACAAAAGGTGCAGTACGCGTGGCAGGTCTGCCCCTGCTGAGGAAAAAACAAAACCGTTTCTCGGTATTTGTGCTGTATCCCTTCGAGCCTGCGCCCTCCGAGCATGGGGACATTGTGCGTCAGCTGCCCAGCCGGATGTGGGTTGAGGCGCAGACGGATCGCATCGGCGCTGGCCCGGATCTCGGCCTTGGACGCACCCGCCCGGACAAGTTCGGCCATCCGTGTGTAATCGGCGTCGTCGAGCATCCCAGGCTGCACGAAGGTCAGCTGGAAAATGGGATCTTCGGGGACACGGTCCCAGTCGATCAACTCCCGAATGACATATTCGTTGGTCTTGAAGGGCAAGACCGTCGAGACCACGAGGAGTGCTTCCTTGAGCTCGGGGGACAGCGCGTCCCACTGGGGAATCGTGTGGATGTTGGCGCGCGTAAGCCCACGATATCGATGGTGTTCATCTCGGAGAAGAGAGGGTTGCATGAAGCCTCGTTGGAACCGCCGTCAGGAGGTCATCGCGGTTACATCTGTAACTCGCGGAAAAGTTGCGGTTACACAGAGCAACTCGCGGTGAGAGAGGAAAGCCGCGCGGCACGTCCAGAAGAACACCGCGGTCAACTCAGCGCCCAAAGGGCCGAGTTACCCGGCTTCACTAACACCTTTGCGCCACTTATACAAGCCCAACGATCTGCACCACGTCAGGCGACGACCCACGGGTTGGCACATTCGGGGTATAGTCGGGCATGGAGCAGACCGAGAACGGACCCGCGATACACCTCAACCTCAACGTCCGGGGGATGCGACCGTCCGCGACCGTGGCGATCAACGAGCGCTCGGACGCCCTGCGTCGCGAGGGCCGCCGGGTCTTCAAACTCGGGCTCGGGCAGTCGCCGTTCCCGGTGCCCGAGCCGGTCGTCCAAGAGCTCGCCAACCACGCGCACGAGAAAGACTATTTACCCGTCACGGGACTCCGTGAGCTCCGCGAGGCGGTCGCCGAGTTCCACCGCGGGCGCGACGGACTGGCTGCGACCGGCGACGACGTCCTGATCGGGCCCGGCTCGAAGGAGCTGATGTTCCTGCTCCAACTGGTGTTCTACGGTGACCTGGTGATCCCGACTCCGAGCTGGGTTTCGTACGCCCCACAGGCGGCGATCCTCGGCCGGCGCGTCCAGTGGCTTTCCACGCGACGAGATCACAACTGGATGCTGCTCCCCGACGAGTTTGAGCGCGTGTGCCAAGAAGACCCCGGCCGACCGCGGATCCTGATCCTCAACTACCCGTCGAACCCGACCGGTGACACCTACTCGACCGAGCAGCTCGAGCGGATCGCCAAGGTCGCGCGCGCCCACCGGGTCGTCTTGCTCAGTGACGAAATCTACGGAGAACTCGAGTTTGACGGGCGGCACACCTCGATCGCCCGATTCTACCCCGAGGGCACAATCGTCTCCTCGGGGCTGTCGAAGTGGTGCGGCGCGGGCGGTTGGCGGCTAGGGACGTTCGTGTTCCCGCGATCGCTGCGCTGGCTGCTCGACGCGATGGCTGCGGTCGCTTCGGAGACCTACACCTCGACGTCCGCACCGATCCAGTACGCCGCGGTTCGGGCGTTCGCCGGCGGCATTGAGATCGAGCATTTCCTCCACGATTCCCGCCGCATTCTCCAGGCTCTGGGTACGAGAATCACAACCTCGCTCACCGACGCCGGCGTATTCGTCAAGCAACCAAAGGGCGGCTTCTACCTGTTCCCTGACTTCTCGTCCCACCGCGACGCGCTCGCGGCCCGCGGAATCACCGATTCGAAGACGCTGTGTGAACACCTGCTGGCGGACACCGGAGTAGCGATCCTCCCCGGCGTTGTATTCGGGCGGCCCGCCCACGAGCTGACCGCCCGGCTCGCGTTCGTCGACTTCGACGGCGCACGGGCGCTGTCGGGACTGCAGGGGACCCGGCCAGATGAGGTGCCCGACGAGGCGTTTTTGCGACTGCACTGTCCGAACGTCTGCGACGCGATCGATCGGCTCGGCAAGTGGCTGACCAGCTGACCCTGCTGCACTGTCCGCGCGAGCCCTCGCTCCATCCGGCCTTACCAAATCTGACGGTTGAGGCTACGGCGGTCGAACAGGGGCCCACCGTTGCCCGGAGCGCCGCGCAGTGCGAACAGACGCTGGTCACCGACGGCGTCGCGCAAGTCGGCGTCTAGGCGCACCTCGTTGACCATCACGCCAGGACGGTGGTCACGGAGTCGGGCCGCGATCCGACCGTCGGGCTGGATGAACACACTCGGGTAGGACTGGTAATGGGCCGAAGAGTTCGTGCAACTCATCCACATAAAGTTGGAGGCCGCCCGGGTCTGCATCGTCTGCCGCATGATGTGACGGAAGTGCGTACGACCCCGGCCCCGGGCATCGTAGTTCGACTGAAGGATACAGTGGACGCCCGAGGCCTTGTACTCCCGATAGATCTCGGGGAAGCGCACGTCAAAGCAGATGGCGACACCACAGCGCACCTGATCGACTTCAAACGTGACCCGGTGATCCCCCGGGGTGTAGTAGTCCAAGTCGTTGTCTGTGCAAAAGCGCTTGTCATAGCGATCCACCAACACGCCGGTGTCGTCGACCACGTAGACGGAGTTGTGGGGCAGGCGCTCGTCGGTCAAGCGGTGGGAGCTGCCAAACACCAGCCACACGCGATGGCGGGCTGCGGCGTCGCACAAACGCAGGGATTGCTCGCGCAGTTCATCCCAGCGAAATCCCTCCCAACTCTGGCGATCCCGGGCCAAGTAGCCCGACAGCGCCGCCTCGGGAAAGTGCACCAAACGGGCCCCAGCACCCGCGGCCATCCGCACCTGGGCAAGCATATGCTCCGCGTTGCGCACGATGGAGTGACTGACGCTGAACTGACACGTGGCGATAGGCAGCCGACCGGGCACCGGCGTCGCGCACTCCCGATCCTGGGGCAGAGTGTTGCTATCCGGCGCCAACGGTCCCTCGACAGTGGTTTGTTGTGGAATGTCGCTGGATGGGTTGTCGCTCATCATGGGTCGGGTACTCGCAATCGGGCCTTCATTGCGATGGTAGCAGCCGGTCGCCTTTCTCGCGCGTCACCTCGCGCAGGAAACCAACACCGCTACAATCCTCCGCACCAAACCTCGAACGCCAGAGGGAGAATCCCATGACAACGCGCCCCAACGTCCTCATCATCGGTGGTGGTCCCGCAGGTTTGACCTTGGCCCATGCGCTCGCCAAGCGGGACACACTCGACATCACGGTGGTTGAGCGCGACCCGACTCCTTTCGACTGCCCGACCACAACGGATCGCAGCTACACCATCGACATCACGGGCCATGGGCTCCGGGCGATCCGTTACCTCGGTGCGATCGAGACCTTCGATCGGCAGCTCCTCGCCTTCAAAGGTGTCCGTGCACGTCGACCGATCCGCATGGATGTCCCATGGACCGACCATGGCTGGACCGGCTCACGTGGTGACATCTTGAAGGTGTTGCTCGGCGATCTGAACGCCAAGTATCCGGGCCGGGTCCGGTTTCGTTGGCAGACGCAGGTCGAGGCTGTTGACGCGACCTCGGGCGAGGTCCAAATCGACGGCGCACGCGAGACCTTCGATCTCGTCGTCGGTTGTGATGGGGCCGGGGCCGTGACCCGCAACGCGTTGGCCGAGTTGCCGGGGCTCACCCTGGAAAAGGGAAGTTTGCCCAACTACTGCATGATGGTGGGCCTCGATCAGGACACGACCGCACTCGATCCCGAGTGGCTGTACCTCATGAACGGTCATCCCTTCACAGTCGCCGGTGCGGTCAACGGGACCGATAAGCACGACCCGCGGTGGTTTTGCATGGTCGGGTTCAACCACGAGCACCGCTTCGGCAGCGGCTGTTGTGGCAAACGGATGGATCCTGTCGAGGAAGCCAGGCGGTACTTCAAGCGCTATACCGAAATGCTGCCCTACATCTCCGACGCAGAGCTGATGCGCTTGGTCGAACGCAAATGTCATCACATCGGGCGCTGGGTGAAGTGCTCCGCATTGCACGGAGGGAAGGTCGTGCTACTCGGCGACGCCGGTTGTGCATTCCCGCCTGTCGGACAGGGGATCAACGCCGCCATGGAATCGGCCATCGTCTTCGACCAAGCCCTCGAAGCGTGTGGAGGCGGTGGGGCTCCAGAGCAGCTGGTCGAGGCGGGAGCGCGGTACAACGAGCAGTGGAAGCCCGAGGCCGACGCGGCCCTGTGGATCGCCACGCGCTGGACGTTCTCAAACATCTGGAAGACCGCCAAAATGGTCCTGGCAGAGTTCCTCAACTGCAACGTGTTGTCACAGGCCAAACATATGGCCTATTCAGAGGTTTACACACAGGCGCAAAAACGCATCGCCCGGCTCGGACCACTCAAGCGGCTGATAGATCCCTAGCCCGGCTTCTCGTCGACTCGAGACCCAAAATCGAAGCTGGCTATTTGAGTCGTTGGTCGTGCATGATCCCCTAGGGATTTTCGCCAACACACGATGGGTTCGTACATCCTCCTCCTTATTTTGTTATTGATCCCAGCGTCGACCGTCATTTTTAGGCGCGACAAGCGTCTGCCCCCGTCGAAGGACGAAGCGCCGACGGCCGAGCCAGTGGACGCGCCTGAGTGGGAACACCTGAGCGTACCCAACGACGGCACAATCGAGGTCGACCCGAAACTCGCGGCACAACTCCGGGCTCGGTTCGGCACGCGTATCGTCGAAGCCAGTCCCGGGAACGAGTTACACCGGTACATCGCGCGTGCGGGTCGAGGCGGCGTCGTCCGTCTGGCGGCCGGGGAGTACACATTGGGCGCGCCCCTCGTGATCGGTGACTCGGTCCTATTGGAGGCTGTTGAGCCCGGAACGGTCGTCGTCACAGGCGGGGTTGGCAACGTGATCATCCGGGTCGACAGCCGGGCCTTGGTGGCGGCCATTGGAGTCCACTTCAAACGCGCGGGGGCAACCGGTTGCGTGGTCGAGGCCGACAATACCCCGATCGAGCTGTTGGGATGCACCTTCACAGGTGGAACCCGCGACAATGACATCAACTGGAGCGAGAGCGGCGGGGGGCTGTTGCTTCGGGGACGAACCACCGGTTGGGTGGCCCAGTGCAGCTTCGAGCGCAATCACGTGGGTATCAGCCTCAAAGCAAATGCCCACATCCACATCGTCGCTAGCCGGATCGCGGACAATGAGTCGTGCGGCGTAGCGACTTTCGACAACGCGCAGGGAACGATCGCAGGCAACTTCGTAAGCCGACATGCTCATCAGGGGATCGCCACCCGGGGCCGGTCCCACCCGACCATCATCGACAACGTGTGCGAGCACAACGGCGAATCGGGACTGTCTCTGCGCAGCAGCTCCAAGCCGGTGGTGCGGGGAAACACGAGCCGTCACAACAACAAAGGTGTGTACATCGCAAACACGGCCGAAGTCGTGGTCGAGGCGAACACCTGCGAGCACAACGAACAAGACGGCATCTTTGCGATGGACGACACGACAGGCGTCATCCGCGACAACAAATTGCGTCACAACAACAAGTTTGGTGTCTTTGTAATGGGCAACGCTCGACTGACCATCGAGGGCAACACATGCGAGAGCAACAATGTGGGTATTGGAGTCAATCAATCGGTACTTCAGATCCGCAACAACACCCTCGTGGGCAACGAAGGCACCGGCGTTTCTCTCTACGACGTCAAAGGTGGCGTAGTCGAGGCCAATCTCTGCGAGCGCAACAGCACGGGCATTCACGTCACCGGTACGTCGTCGCCGCAGGTCCGCGGTAACACCCTGCGCCACAATAAGAATTTCGGCATTTATTGCAGGGGAGCGGCTGTCGGCGTGGTCGAGGCCAATACCTGCGAACACAACGGCATCGGCATTTCCATCCGCGGTACGTCGGCCCCCCAGGTCCGCAGGAATACCTCGCTCCACAACGAGCACTTCGGTATTCTTATCAGTGAAGCGGCCGCCGGCGTGGTCGAGGCCAACACCTGCGAACACAACGACATCGGCATTTCCATCCGCGGTACGTCGGCACCCCAAGTCCGCGGCAACACGTTGATCAACAACGCATACTCCGGTGTGACGATCCGCGACACTGCGAGGGGCGTGGTCGAGGCCAACGAGGTGCGGTGCAGCGGGAGGACAGGGATCCTCGTGAACGAACATGCGGCCACCGACATTGTCGACAACCGCATATCAGACAACGGCTTGGACGGGGTCCAGATCAACGGCCCTGCCCGCCCCTACATCGCGGGTAACCACTGTACGGGCAACCGCGCAGCGGGTCTGAGCTTCTACAACACCTCGACCGCGGTCGCCGAAGACAACTTCAGCACCGACAACGCCACTGGCATCTACGTATCGAAACAAGCCGCCCCCACGCTCCGGGCCAACCACATCGAGAGCAACAAAGGCGACGGAATCGAGTACGTCGACCAGGCCGGCGGTGCTGCGATTGGCAATACCTGCCGGGGCAACGCGCGCTACGGGATCCAGGTCGCGGCCGGGGCGGAGCCGAGGCTAGAAGACAACATCCTCGAGCACAACGCCTTGGGAGCGCTCCAAGTGGCGACATAATTATGCATACACATCAAAACCACCTCGCGCGCCAGATCCTCCCGGTACGGCCGTTTGTAAGGCTGCGCTGATCCGAGCGCGAGCATCGTCGACAGTCCGCTCGCATGACCGATTTGGCCCTCCACACGTCCGGTTGCACCGTAGAGGGCTCGAGCAGGTTATCTACGAGCGATCTTGACACGCTCAAAATCGCGTACTACATGACGGCGACTCAACGCGAACGCCCATGACGGGCCGTGGAGAAGTGAACGACATGACAAAAACAAACGTGATCCTGACCGCGACTGTGTTCGCGCTGCTGACCGCCTGCTCCTCGGACGGCAGCAAAGCTGGAGAGGCCAAAGCCGGCGACAAGAAGGCACAAGCCAAGCCCGGAGAAGCCAAAGAAGCTGCACCCGCCCCGGTCGCCAAGGCCTGGAAGCAGTTCAAAGAGATGAAGGTCCAGATCGAGGTCCCCGGCGATGCCAACCTCGAAGAGAACAAGATGGACGACTGGAATGGCTCCGCCAACTGGGGTGATTATGCGCACCAGCTCGATGTCAGCACGGTGACCGCGGCCTACCCATCCGACTTCGAGGCCGCCAAGAAGAGCATCCAAGGCGATCCCAATCCCTTCCAAAAGTTCACCAAAGAGGAGAGCTCGGAGGGCACCTGGCACCTCGAGTACGAGCTCAAAAGCATGATGGACCCCAATCGGACCCTCTACGGAGTTCAGATCCGGAAAACCATCGGCGACAAGCAGTACGAATGCGGCCGCAATGTCGACAGCGCCGACGAGCGAGCGCTGGTCGCAGAAGTCTGCGCAACCCTCAAGGGCGTCTGATTCGACGCCCATACGCCTCCAAAGCCGCACGAATGTGCGGCTTTTTTTTGCGACGCCTCCGCCGGTGCATAAGCAACTATTTTTCAATGTCACGCGGTATCGGCGACCCGAACGCTTCGGGAACTTCGACGCGCCACCTGTGTCTACTCCGGCAACAGGTTTCGATGGGGAGCAACGTCACGCGATGGACACGAGCAGGGTGGCAGCTACTCGCACCGATGTGCGCCGCGCTGGCCTGTGGTCCTGATGCAAGCCAGGTCTCGCCATCAAAGGCTGCCTCTGCCCAAAGAACGCTCGTCTCCGCAAATCAACCCGCGGCAGACACCCCCGTATCGGACGACGCGAGCGTGGCGACACGGACGACCGGCACTGGTTTGATGGAATCGAACGAGGACGATCGGTCCAAACCGACTCCGACCGAGGAGGCCACGCCCAACCCCGAGGAGGTCACCGACCCGGCGGACGACGATTCGCAACGCTACTCGGTCAGCCTCGGATCCCTCGCCATTCAAGGCCCGATCGACCGCAAGTTGGCGCGCCGCGTGTTCCAGCGTCACAAGCGTTCACTGGACGCCTGTGCGCACAAGGCTGCGAGTCGCGGGGACGATCCGCGAGGAACGCTCGCACTGCGGCTGCACCTCATGGACAAAGTCAAACCAGTGCCGGCGGTGCTCGTCGAGGACGACAAGACCGGTACCCACGGGCGCCTCGCCCATTGTGTTCAGCAGCAGCTGCGAAACTGGTCGTGGCCGACAAACTACGTGTGCGGAGCGGCGGTCATGCACGTGCAGCTGCGTGTCCGGTGATCACCCCGGATGTTATCCTCGCCCCATGTCTGCCGCCGTCCCCCGCACGATGCTGAGCTTCGTTCGCGCCGCTGATCGCGACTGGAGTGTGCTGCTCGACTGCGGACACATTCGCCACATTCGCCACCGACCGCCGCTGTCGAGCTACCCGTGGATCGACGACCCCCAAGGCCGAGCCGCGCACGTGGGCCAACGGATCGAGTGCGAACGCTGCAGCCAGCGTGTCTGGCCCGAAGGTGTCGAGGCCTACCGCGAGACAGCGTGGTTTGAGGCCGACAGCGTCCCCGCAGGTCTGCTCGCCGACCACCGCACACGCCCCGGTGTGTGGGGCCGACTCGAACTCGAAGCCGGCACCCTCGCGCTGTGCTTCGCCGAACCGCTCGACGACCGTGTCGAGCTCACGGCCGGTCAATGGGCCGCGATCCCACCGGCGCTGACCCACCGTGTCGAACTGGGCCCGGGCGCCCGCTTTCGGGTGGTGTTCTGCCGGTGAGCTATCCGGTCTGTCTCGAGTTGTCAGCGGCGTGTCGATCCCTGACCCTTGCACCGATGCGACGTCCCGTCCCAGTCCACCGCCTGGTCGCAGCGCTCTCGTGTACCCTCCTCGTAGACGCGCAGTTCGCCTGTAACCAGTCACATCCCCGGCAGCAAACGCCTGTGTTGCCGGCCCAACCGGCCCAACCGGTTGATACACAACCCCAGCAACACCTCCCCTCGCCCGTCGACCCCGTCGACCCCGCCGCGGCCCCACAAAACCTTCAAATCAGCCCGGATGCATTGGCCGCGGCCCTCGACCTTGCAATCGTACGCGACCACGACGAGGAGGCCCCAAATTACCTCGTCGACTCGTTTGTCTCCCTGCTGGTCATTGAGCAACTCGCGCAGGGCGGAGCCGATACGCCGGTGTTTTCACGGGTCCAGGAAGGTCACGGGTATACGGTCGAAGGCGTAGCGCCCGGCTCGTTGTTCGCCCGGCTCGGAATCGAAAATGGCGACATCATCCAAGAGATCGACGGTGCTCCGCTCGACTCCCCAGGGCGGGCGATGCTGGCGATCTCCGACCGAACAAGTCGACTCGAGCTCACCATTGTACGCGGCGGTGTCCAACAACAACTGACGTACACGATTCGGACCAGTCTGGCGATGAAAGCTCGCTACCGTCGTCCGCGAGGGCGCACAGACCTCTCCGATTCCCTCGATCAACTCAACGCCCTGCTCGGCACATACAACGATATTCCAAACCTGAGCTCGCCACTCACCGACAACGCAACCGCACTCGGGCTCCCGCAAAACCCCCGTGCGATTCCCGGTGCCGAGGAAGCTATCACATGTGTCGGCGACGATCCGAAGACATGCACAATCGACCGTACATTCGTCGACAAAGTGCTTGCAAACCCGGCCCAACTCACCAGACAGGCACGGATCGTCCCGGCGATTCGCGACGGTGACGCGCGGGGTTTCAAATTGTATGGTATCCGTCCGGGCTCGCTCCCCAAACTACTAGGAATGAAAAACGGCGATATGGTGACACACGTCAATGATGAGGCCTTGACATCGATCACGCGAGCACTCGACATCTACAACAAGCTGCGCACCGCAACCAAACTGCGTCTATTGTTCGAGCGTAAGGATATCCAGATGACGCTAGATATCGTGTTCCAGTGATTTCACCAATGACGTCTGTTTTCGACTATCTCAAAGAAAAGGCGGATACATATCCACATCCGAAGACCTTCCAATCTCGAGGAAGACGCCGGCGAAATTCACTCTAGCGCGTCGCCCGCCGGGGCCTGGGCCACACCGCTCCGCCCCGCGACCAGAGGGCGCGTTGACAGATGCAACCTAATTGCATTAATGGTTTCGCAATGCGGTGCAGAAATACGATTACTTCACTCGTGCTCGGGAGCTCGCTGCTCCTCGGAGGAGCCTGCGACGGCGACAACGATGACCACGACCACGACCACGAGACCGAGGTCATCTCCAAGGTCACGCTGACCTTCACCCCGGAGTCGGGCGACCCAGTCAT
>CAZUPD010000120.1:0-25349 GCA_964621785.1 uncultured Nannocystaceae bacterium | reverse complement strand
AGCGGGAGTCGGATTTGAACCGACGACCTCTGGAGAATGAGTCCAGGATGCTTCCAGGCAACACCTTCCCGCAGCAGTTGGTCATACACGGACAACCGTGTTGACCGAATCTCTCTCGAAACGATAGCGGGAGCCGGATTTGAACCGACGACCTCTGGATCATGAGTCCAGCGTGCTTCCTGACTGCACCATCCCGCAATGTACTCAACAGGTAGATGTACTAGAAAGTGACACTTGTAAGTGCATCTGCAATGCACTTGTGCCATCAGATACCGTCACAATCGGACGATTCGGATCGTACACCTCGAGCGGGCGGCGAGTGTCACAACCTCGTGTGTTGATTCGCAAATGGCTATGAGTTTCGCTCAAAAACCGCTCAACACGGGGCCATGACGCACATAAATCGTGCGCCTGGAGTGTACATGTACATCATGTTCGTGGAGCGTATCATGGCGGAAACCTAGCGGGGAAACTCCTGCCAAGGGAGTAACCAAAATGGGTGTACTCGGAGTTGTGGGGGGTGTCAATAGCCTTTCGATAATTTTTTTGAAGCTCGAAAACCGGCCATTTGGCTCGTGCCACAATCAGGTGGCGTGGCGCCGGGTCGTTCGGCCGCCGGCTTCCGGTCGTCCGTCGATAGAATATTGTTGATACAAATAAAATTGTGCCGATACATGTATCGCCGGACCAGCGCGCAGAATCGAGAACGGTTGTGGAGGATGTCCCGCAGCTCGATTTCGCCGGTCCGATGTTGGTGATATCGATAAAAATGCTGTACAGAGAGCTCTGTCGGCAAATCTCAACCAATCGCCACGGAGCGGGTGCAGTGCGCTATGATGCGTCGCGCCGCCGAGGGATCGGCGCGCTTGCGCAACTCAAGTGACGAGGAACACTACGATGTCGATACCCGAAAACATGTCTGCGATCCATATCCTCGGATTTTTGTACCTGAGCTTCACCCACTCCACAGACGGCGAGCTGAGCGGCGACGAAATCCTGAAGATCAGCGAGATTCTCAACAAGTGGGTCCCCGGCGCCTCGAAGGCTCAGATCTCTCAGGTCATGGTCGCGGCGGGTAACTGGTACAACAGTTTGGACGGTGACAAAGCCCGCCTCGAGGCCCTCAAATCTTGTACAGACAAATTAAATGAAGGCCTCGCGGCGCAGAGCCAACGCGATGCTGTGATCATGAGTCTGCTTCAACTCGCGCGGGCCGACGGCAAGGTCACCGCCTCCGAAGAGGCTTTCATCGAAGAGATCAAGGCAGTCCTCGGTGTCGTGACTGGGGCCGCGAGCTGAGAATTGTCGATGGCGGAGCGCACGTAGCCGCTTTGCTTGTAGGTACATTTGTGACAACTGCCCGCCATGTGCGGGCGTTTGTTTTCCCGCAAAGGACCACCTAGGCGGCCCTTTGGCTTGGCTGGAACAGCGAAGTACCCGAGAGTGTGTACAGGTCCGTGACGACCTGTGTCAGCCCTCTTTATATCCCTTGCGCTGTTTGGCGGCGACTAGGCGGGCGACCTCTCGAACCGCAGCATCGTGGTCCTCGAGTACCTTGAGCCGGGTTTGCCCGCGTGTACCCAACTTGCCGTACCGGACCGCGATCGCAGCTCCGTGAACGGTGACCTCCCAAAACTTTCCGCCCGACGATGACTTGCTCTCAAAGTACTGCGTCCGTGCCGAGGTCGAGGAACTCGTCGACTTGGGCTGGGAGCGCTTTGTGGTTTGGCTCGCACGCGGCGTTGTCGTCGTCGGCGCGGGATGATTTGCGGCTGGTGCGGTCGCAGAGACGTTCGTTGCCTGACGTTGGGGTGTTGGCGAAGTACCGGGCCAGACGAAGTCGTGGCGGACGCCGACGAAGGTCGGAAACCGAGGCACGCCGGCGTCGGTGAGCTCCTGGTAGCGGTAGGTGATCACACTGCCGACCTTGGGCGGTGACTCGCGGTCCTTGTCGGTGAGACCGGTCCCGACCTGGAACGCGACTCCCTTCGGAGTGACCACTTGCAATGCGCCGACGCGGCCGCGGTGTTTGCCCTTGCCCGGGAGATAGCCGGTCACTTTTGCCTCGGCGTCGTGAAAACTCTTGACCTTGAGAAGCGTGCGCGAGCGGCCCGGAACGTAGAGCGAGCCCGGCTGGCGAAACATCAGTCCCTCCGCACCGAGGGCTTCAAAACGGGCCAGTTCGTCTGCGATCGATGCACTTGCAGGTAGTTGGGCCTGATCGACGAACTCGGCGTACTGCTGTTGCTGGCGAAACAGTTTGCGCAGCTCGTCCATCCGCTTTTCAAACGGTGCAGCCACGGCCGGGGCATCAAATACGAGGTAGCGGACCGACTTCCAGGCATCGCCGGCATCGGCCCGCCGCACGATGCTGACGGTTTGCTGAAACTGTTTGCGTCCGACCCAAAGCTCGCCGTCGAGGGGGTGCTTGGGGAGGGCTTTGGTGAACCACGTGGGTGCGTGGTAGGGATTGCCGAGCCGGGATACAAATTGGGAACCTGTCCAATAGGCCCGGACACCGTCGAGCTTTTCACTCATCCACCAACCGGTGAGGTCTGCCTTGCCATTCCATTTGTGTGCCAGCAGAATCGGCGGAGCGCCTCCTGAGTAACCTGAACTGTTCGCCATACCAACTCCACGGAGATTTCGACGATCTTTCGAATCGTCAATAGTCCATATGGACATGTCGTTTGAGTCAAATTATTTTTGTATCTTCATGTATTTTCGCGCATGTGCTCGCAGGTCGACTGCGGAGGGCAGTCTCGCCCGCGCGGAGGTTGCCCGCGCACCGTGAGACGTCTTGCCCGCTGTGATTTCGGTGACTTATGCGTTTGTCCGGGCAGTCCGCTCGCTGGCGGTTACACTTCCGGCGTCACCACAGCCCGTGGGAGCCAGGTATGAGCAAAAAGCCGGGAATCTTCAGCCGCCTGAAGACATCGATCACCAGCACTCTCAACGACGCCGTCGATGCCGTGTCCGATCCGGGCCAGGAGGTCGCGTTGATGCTCGACGACCTCGATGCCCAGATCAAACAATCCGAGGTGGATCTGCGCCAAGCAATGGTCGACGCGAAGGTCATGACCCGCAAACTCGAAGAGGTGCGCAATGATGAAAAGGCGTGGTACGGCCGCGCCGAACAGGCGATGAAGCTCGGCGACGAAGAACTCGCGCGCAAGGCCCTTCAGCGGCGGGCAGAGTTGCTCGCGGAGATTCAAACGAGTGAAGCTGCCCTCGCCGAACAAAACAAGTTGGTCGAGGATATGCGCAAGGGCATCATCGAATCGAAGGCCAAGCTCAAGGCCCTCAACCTGCGCCGCGGCAGTCTGATGGCCCAGGCCCGGGCCGCCAAAAAAGGTGAGTCGCTCGGCGACTTCGGGACCACCGGCGCAGCGTCGCGTCTCGATGCGATCGAATCCAAGATTGCGACGCTCGAGGCGATGAACGAGGTCGATTCGGCCGAGCTCAATTCCAAGGTGGCCGAGGCCGAGATCGACGCCAAGCTCTCCCAGCTCAGCGGCGGCTCCGAAGTCGACGACGAGTTGGCCCGGCTCAAGGCCAAGATGAACCGCAAGGCACTGCCCGACGGCGAGTAGCCATCGCTTGTGCGTACAAGTACGTGGCCGTCTTGTGGCGACGCGTATTGAAGCACTGGAACCGAGTCGGCCACCCGAGTTGTCGCTCGGTGACGAGTCGTAGATGTGGTGAATCTGTGCCCGGGGGATGAATCGTCACCACGAACATCACCGACAGGATTCACACTTGCATGAGCAACTGCGCGCTGCCACGATGGCGCCCATGGGCGAGAAACACGGCAGCTCGAGGTGGCTTGTCCTGTGTCTCGGGGGGCTGCTGCTGGCCAACTTTCCCTACTTCGAGGCGACACGCAACGCCAACGAGCTCCCGCGGTTGATGCAGGCGCGGGCACTGGTCGAGGACGGGACGTGGGCGATCGACGGCCCGCTGCAACGCGGACTTCAGCCCGGCCCCGACGTCTCGCGCAGCCCCGTCGACGGACGGCTGTATCCCAACAAACCCCCGGGGGCGACGATTGTCGGTGCGGTGGCCTATGTCGCGGCAACCACGAGCGCCGGCCTCCGCGGCGAGCCGCTCACGCTGCGCGCCGTGACGTGGTGGGCACGGTTGTTCGCGGGCATCGTGCCGACATTGTTGCTATGTATGTATTTGCACCGAAAACTGAGCCCGATTTGGGGACGCCGCGCGGTTGAGACGGGCCTTTTGTGGTACGTATTGGCGACGCCAGCAGTTGCCTATGCACATCTGTTTTACGGTCATCAGCTGACGGCCTGCCTGCTGTGGGTGGGGTGCGGCGAGGTGATCCAGGCCAGCCTGGGGCCCGACCCGCGAAACAACGGGCGACGTGGGTTCTTGGGGGGATTGGCGGCGGGCTGTGCGGTGTGTGTCGAGTACGGAGCCGTGTTTGCCGGGCTCGTGCTGGCAGTTGTGGTCGTGCTGGGATGGCGACGCGGGGGGGCGTCGCGCGTGGGTGCGAGTTGGGCGACTGTCGGTGCGATGCTCCCAATCGTTGCACTTGCATGTTATCAACAGTCCGTCTACGGCAGTGCGTTGGCCACGGGATATCACCACGTCACCGATCCGGGGTTTGCCGCGAAACACGGGCAGGGGTTACTCGGGCTAGTGGCCCCATCGTGGTCCTCGTTCCACACCCACATCGTGTCGTGGGCATCGGGACTTATGGGGTGGACACCCGTGTGCCTCGCGGCCCTGTGGGGGGGCGTATCGGCGGCTCGTGGGACCGCGGGACCGCAGCGAAGCTGGTCGCGGGTCCATCTGGGAATTTTCGTGCTGTTTGTCGTCATCGCCTCGAGCCTCAATTTCACTGGGGGATGGCGAGTCGGCCCGCGCTACTTGGTCGCCGTCCTGCCGGCGTTTGTCGTCGGATGGTCCCATGCACTCGCGCATCCGCCGAACGGGAAAAAAATAGTTGTCGATACATGGTGGTCGATGCTGGCAGCGCTGCTGGTGTATGCCGTGGTCGTCAACGGCTTGGCGGCCAATCTGTGGCCCCACCTCGATTTCACGAACATTCACCACCCGGTCAGCGAAGTGCTGCTACCGCTATGGCAGTCTGGGCATGGGTCCTATGGCATCGGATCGGGGGCTGCATGGCCTGTCACAACAGTTGTGGTGTTGAGTTGTGGCATCGCGCTCTGGTCATTCGGTCGCTCGGCCGCCCAGCAACCGAACGGTCAAGCCAAAGAGCTTGCGACCTGCGAGCAACGCCGTCGGTGGTTGGCGATCGCAGTTGGGGCCAGCCTGGGATTTGTCGGCGTGTGGACGACAAAAATGGTCACGCCGCATCCACGCAGCGCCGCCAACCTGCAGTACATCCACCGGGTCTGGGAGCCGACGGGCGACAATGCCGGGAGATCCCGAGTGCTCTCGACCCCTTCGCCGACTGCCCGTGACAGATCCCGTCGTCCGGACGAAAGCGCGAAATAACTCCCGTCGGGGCCCCTGTGTTTGTCCTTCGCAGCGCGTGAACCGGGCGCAACTGGCTGTGGCCTATTCGGAAGATTCGCCGTAGATCATGATGCGACCTCCGTCGTTGGCACCGGCGGTGTGATAGGGTCACCCTTGCGGGTATCCACTGCAGCCAAGGACGTACGAGCAACCGATGCCGGGAAACAATTCAAGCGGTGCCGTGAATGGGCGGACAGATGACTCCTTGATCGGACGCACGGTGGGCGACCACTACACCATTGAGGCCCTGCTCGCGGATCGTGCCAAGGGCAAGGTCTACCGGGCGACCCACCGCACGCTCCACCACACGGTGATTTTGAAATTGACTCCGGTGCCGTGGCACAGCGACGTCGAAGCTCGCGGGCGATTTGAACAGGATGCAAAGTCGCTCGCCGGGATGGAACACGACAACATCACCACGGTGCACGACTTTGGGCTCGACGACCGCGGGATATACCTCGCCGAGGAACTCGTCGAAGGCGAGATGCTGAGCGCCTATCTCGAGCGTCGGGGGGGCCTGCCGCTGTCGGAGTTTGTGCCGATCGCCGCCCAGGTGCTCAAGGGAATGGGGGCGGCCCACGCCCGCGGGCTCCTGCACTGCGACCTCAAGCCCCACAACATCTTCCTGTGTGAGCATCAAGGCCGGGCCAACTTCGTCAAAATTTGCGACCTCGGGATGTTGCAGATCATCGGCGGTGGCGCGGTCGACAGCAAGATCACGGCAGGTACGCCGGGGTATATGGCCCCTGAGCAGATCACCGACCAACAGATCGATGCCCGTGCAGATGTCTATACAATTGGTGTGTTGTTCTACCTGATGCTGTCAGGGCGGCTGCCCTACGAGGGGGAATCCGCGACAAACCTATTGTACAAGCAAGTCAATGAGCGGCCGACCCCCCTCGACAAGGTCCTGCCGGCCGGTCACGACGTACCCGAAGGGATCATGACCCTGGTACACGACTGCCTGGCGCGCAATCCCGACGAGCGTCCGATCGATGCCAACGAGATCGTCGAGCACCTCATCGACAGTGTGCCCGCGGCGTTGTTTCGCCTGCCGAAGGCCGGGACGATTCCCGTGGTCACTGGCGCGATCGATCCGTCCTCGCAGGCGAGTGCTCCCCAGCCACGTCCGCAGTTAGAGCACTCGCGCCCGGCGATTGCTCCTCTTTCGGCTCCTGCCCCGCAGACGGTGTCGAGCGACGCTGCGATGGTTCACGAGGCCGTCGCCGCCGTTGGTCAGGAAGAGGAGAGTAAGTCGTCGGGAGGGTGGTTTATCGCCCTGCTCGCGCTGGTTGCCGTCGCGGTGGGTGTGTATTTTTATATGCAAGGGCAATTCCCGGGGATCACACCCCACCAGCCCCAGACACCGGTTGCCAAATCGCCGACCAAACAGGTTGGCAACGGTCCCGAGGTCGCGGCGAGTCCGGTCGACCAATGGATGCAGGCGGCGAGTGGGCACGAGGCGCGACGTGAATATCAGCAAGCCGCGGGTCTGTACCGCAAAGTCCTTGCCGAACAGCCGGATCACGTCGTCGCCCAAACGGGCCTCGCGCGGGTCGAGGCTGCTCTCGCCACGCCGCAGGCCGTGACGGACTCGAGTGTCGCAGCCACCGATGGTGAGACCTCCGATGATTCGGCTGACGAGACAACCGGCGAAGACCCCGACGAGACCACCGAGGCCGATGACACAGAGGGGGAGAGTGCAGATACATCGACATCGACGCCCCCCGACTCCGCCGCCGACCTCATCAGTGTCGAGGTCATCGCCACCGCCGAAGGCGATGAGACGGTCGTCGTCTATGCCGACAAAAAGCGAATGGGCAAGGCCCCGATTGTGTTGGAACTGCCACCGGGCAAACACAAGATCGAGCTCAAGGCCAAGGGGCATCGCAACGTCAAGAGAGACCTGAACCTCAAGCCAGGCAAAAAGATCAAGCCGCTCGAGATCAAGCTCAAGGCACGCCAGGCTTCTGTAAATCACAACGTCGATATCGATCCCGAGGAAGGACCGGCGACAGTGATCACCGTCGAACGCTGATCTGCGGCGCAGAACTCCTGGTTCCCGAGCGCCAAAGATTGCAAATGCAACGAGCGTTCGCCCGACCGTCACAGCACGCCAAAGCGAAACACGTGGGTTCGGCAGTGGGCCCAAAGGAACTCAAATACGTGGGCAGCGGCGGCCTCGAGGTCGATCGCATTTTGATAGAGTTGTGTATACACTTCACTCGTCGTGCGTGTGTCGTAGGCGAGCGCTTCGAGTTGCTCGCGGACCTCGGCCTGGGCGAGTGCGCCGAGGAAGTGCTCGAACGGCTCGACGAGTTGCGTTCCAGGTCCATTCATTCGCGCCAAGGACCGGAGGATCCGCCACATCGGCGGTTCCCCGAGCTCGCGCGCGAGCAGTTGTTCGCGGACATCGTCGCCCACCGTCGACGCCTCGCAAAAACTGACGAGGTTGGCGAGGTGCCACAGGCGGCGCGAGTGTTTGAGCTTGAGACTCCGGGTCGCCCACTGCTTGCCGGTTTCGACCTTGTGGCGATAGTCGAGGCAGATCGTCCGGTAGTAGCGGTGCAGGTCGTTGGACAGGGCGCCGAGGTAGCGACCGCTGGTGATAGGTCCCCGGCAGTAGGCGGTCCACAGGGTATCGAGCACGGTTTGGCCGGCGCGGCGGTTGGCGACACACACACCCTCGGTGAGTAACAACGCCCGATAGGTGAGGTTGTCGTTGGTATCGGCACGTCCCCCGATCTGGCGCAGGGCAGTGGTGTGGCCCGCTCCCGGAGTCAGACACACGACACGGTCAAATGTCTTTTCGGGCACGTCAAATCCGGCATCGCGCAGGCAGGCGATGGCTTGCCGTCGCTGGTGTTTCTCCTCGTTGGATACGGATGCACGGGTGGTGATCGCAACCAGGTCGAGGTCGCTTTGGGCCGAGGCCTCAAACCGACCGACAGAGCCGAGCACAAACAGGGACAGCTCGCCGAGTTCGTGGGGGAGGGCGGAGCTGAGGAGGTGGTGGACCTGTGTTAGAACCTCGCGCGAATAACGATGTGTCTGCAACAATGCCGGGCACTGTTCGGGCTCGAGACCGTGGCTGTGGAGGCACGCCTCGCGCTGCTCGACCGTGGGGAGTCGGCCGTCGAACAGGCCAAACACAGCGGGTGCCCAGTGCATCGCGGTCAATACTCCGGCTCCATCACCTCGAGGGTGCGTTTCGCGGCCTTGGCCATGCCCGGCAGGAGCAGCTGGGTCACCGGATTGCGGGGAACGAGGCGCATCGCCTGGCGCTCGTGACAGTAGCGCTGTCCCCAGGCGTGAAGTGGAAGGCCGCGTTCACTCGGCAATTGGCTGCGGTTGAGGTAGTAGCGCTTGCGCGTGCGGGCGAGGTAGCGGGCGGCCACCTTGGTCGTTGACGATTTAGTTGTAGGACCACTTTTTGCTCGACCTGCGCGAACGAACATAAACCGGTTGTCGTCGCCCTCGCGCAGGCCACTGGCGGCCAACGGTTGCTCGAGGTGAGCGTGCAGGGAACGGTCGTCAAATCCAATGAACTCGTCGAAAATATGGCGGTCGTAGGCTTCGGCGATGACCTCGGATAGCTGCGCCTCACACAGGATATTGGATGGACGGTTGATCACGTCGCAGTAGACCCGGTCCTTGAGTGCCCAGAACCTGTCGAACACCGGGAGGGCTTCGGCTGTGATCCACAGGCCTTCGTTGTCGAGGACAAAAGGTTGTACCGGCACCGAAAGTCCACGGATCCGAAACGCCCGGGCGGCGCGGACAATGCCGTCGAGGGTGTCGAGGTTGATCGGTGCCTTGAGCAGTTGGGCAACCGCACCCAGCTTGCCCGGTGCCTTCCCGGTGATGAGTTGCCAGACGAGGTCGGGGTCGAGTCCGCTGGCTTCGAGCACCGGTCGCAGTGAACGGGCGCCCGGAATGTTGCCGTTGCCGCGGACGATCCACTCAGAAACGCCGTGGTGGCCGACACCGAGGGCCCTGGCAAATCCGGGCTCGGCGGCGTGGGAGAGGGGAAAGTGACCGATGTCGTGGAGCAGGCAGGCCGCGACAAAGGTCCGCCGCTCGGTCGATGACAGGGGAAACTTCTCCGAGGTCTGTAGGCCGAGGGCTGCGACGCCGAGGCTGTGCTCGAGTCTCGAGGGCGCCGTCCGACTTTTTGGGTGGTAGTCCAAGGTTCCCAAAAAACTGATTCGGGCCAGCCGCTGCACCCATGAGGAGTCCACAAGTTGCCGGCCGAGGTAGTCGTGCAACCGTTTTTTTGCCGAAGGTCTGCGGGTGCGAGTCGGCTTCACCGGGGCGAGAGTAGCGAAACTTGATGGGGTCGCCTACGACTTGCATCGCCGGCCAACCTGGGGCACGAGTGGGCATGCCCGCACGCAAATCCGTGTCCGCGAACCCGCCGGCAAAGCCAAACCCGGCCCTGGTGTTGGCCCAAAATCCACCTGGGAACCGCTGTTGGCTGATGAAGAGCGAGCCCGACGCCTATTCGATCGCCGACCTCGAGCGCGACGGGTCGACCTCGTGGGACGGCGTGCGCAACTACCAGGCCCGCAACTTCATGCGCGACGAGATGCGGATCGGCGACTGGGTGTTGTTTTACCACTCCAACGCCAAACCGCCTGGTGTCGCTGGACTGGCCAAGGTCAGTCGGCTCGCCTATCCCGACGACACCGCATTTGATCGTACATCGAAATACTTCGACGCCAAGTCCGACCCCAACAACCCGCGTTGGCTGATGGTCGACATCTCCCACGTCGAGACGTTTACCCAGTTTGTTCCGCTCGACACCCTGCGCCAAGCCCCTACAGTCGCCAATTTGTTGCTGTTACAAAAAGGTCAACGACTCTCGATCCAGCCGGTCGACCGCAGTGATTTCACCGCGGTGCTCAAAATGGCCAAGGCCCAGACCAAGATCTCCAAACCCCGCAAAAAACGCAACTAACGACAGCCATGGCCCAAAACCTCGAACTCAAGGCCCGGGTACCCGACCTCGCATCGGCGCGGGAGGCTGCGCTCGAACTCGGAGCCGTACCATCGGCAGTCGAGCAGCAGCGGGATACATTTTTCAACGCCCGGTACGGCCGCCTCAAACTCCGGGAGATCGCAGGCGAGCCGGCCTATCTGATCGGGTACCGACGGCCCGATGAACAAGCCGCGCGAATCAGTGAATATACATTGGTACCGGTGCCCAACCCGCAGGCGCTGAAACACGCGCTCAGCCAAACCCTCGGGATTTGGCTCGTCGTCGCCAAACGGCGCGAGATCCTACTTTGGGACCACGTCCGAATTCACCTCGACACGGTTGAGCAGTTGGGGACATTTGTCGAGTTTGAGGCGGTGCTCAGCGGTCCCCATGGCAATCCCGACCGCGAGCTGGGAGACCGCCGATTGCATGCCCTGCGCGAGGTCATGGCCATCACCGACCGGGACTGCGTCGCGGTCGCCTACGCCGATCTGTTGGCGGCGAGCCAGAAATAGGACGCGGCCTTGCTGCACAGCCGGCGGTCTACCCGAGGCCCGCAAGTTTGACGACCGCGTCGACCCACACCGGGTGGGCGTTGAGACAGGGAATCAGGTGTAGGCTCTCGCCTCCGGCAGCGCGGAAGGTTTCGTCGGCTTGCATCCCGATCTCTTCGAGCGTCTCGAGACAGTCTGCGACAAATGCAGGGCAAAACACGGCGAGTTTCTTGACCCCGGCAGCCGCGAGTTTGGGCAGAACCTCGTCGGTGTAGGGCTGGATCCATTCGCCTGCGCCGAGCCGTGACTGAAACGAGATGGTCGTTTGCTCGTCCGGAAGCCCGAGGTGGGCGATGAGGGCGCGGGCCGTGGCGAAACACTGGGCGCGGTAGCAGTGACGGTTGCCAGCATGCATGTGCATGCAACAATCTTCGCGGGCCAGACAGCTGCCGTCAGACGAGCTCCGGTGGAGGTGACGCTTGGGCAGGCCGTGAAAACTGAACAGAATATGGTCGGGCTGTACCTGCTGGAGGACCTCGGAGCCGACCTTTGCGAGGGCTTCGATAAATGCCGGGTGGTCGTAAAATGGCGGGACGACGCGAAGACTCGGTGTGTTCCAGCGCTCGGCGAGGGTGCGGTAGATGGCCTCGAGTGTTGACCCGGTGGTGGAGCTCGCAAATTGTGGATACAACGGAAAGACGATGATCTCCTCGCATCCGGCCTGCTCGAGTCGTTCGAGCCCCTGCTGCAGCGAGGGCGATCCGTAGCGCATCGCCAGCTCGACGTCGACATCGGGCAGGGCACTGCGGACAGCTCGAGCCAGGTTTTGGCCGTGGACCAGTAGCGGGCTCCCCTCGTCGGTCCAAATTTTGCGGTAGGCCTCGGCCGAGCGCGCAGGTCGACGAGGGAGGATCACGAGGTTGAGCAGCAACCACCGGACCGGGGCCGGAATATCGATTACCCGTGGATCGGACAAAAATTCCCGCAGGTACCGACGGACATCCGCGGTTGTCGGCGAGTCGGGCGTGCCGAGGTTGACGAGCAACAGGCCACACCGCGACGCCCGACGGGCGGGGGTTGCCACAGCAGGCCGCGACAGCGAAACGAGTTGGGACACGGGGGGCCATGGTGACCCGAGAAAGTACGGTGCGCAAGTCGTACCGCTTGACCCTCGCCGCGTTCGGGGACACGGTTGCAGGCCATGGGCTTGCGGACCATCGCCTCGGGAGCAGTCGACCTTTGGTGGGCCCATCCGACACAGATCCGCGACCCCGAGCTTCTTCATCGCTACACCGCGATTCTCGACAACCGCGAGCGGGAGCGGATGGCCCGATTCATGTTTGAGCGCCACCGCCATACCTATTTGATTGCACATGCATTGGTTCGGACGGTCCTCAGTCGCTACGCCGATGTCGAGCCCGCGGACTGGGCGTTTGTCTTCAACGAGCACGGGCGCCCGGATATCGATCCGGCGCATCAGCTCGGTACCCTGCAGTTCAACCTCACCCACACCGAGGACCTCGCAGTCGTTGCGGTCGCACGTTCGGATGTCGGGGTCGATGCCGAGGATGTCACCCGGCGCTCGTCGACGATCAAGGTCGCTGAACACTTTTTTGCCGAGGACGAGGTTGCCCAGCTCCAGAGTTTGCCAGCCGCCGACATGACCTCGAGGTTCTTTGACTTCTGGACGTTGAAAGAGGCGTATATGAAAGCTCGAGGGATGGGCCTCGCCCTCCCGTTAAACGCGTTTTTCTATGATCTACGCGACCTTCCAGAGATTTCGATCGGATTTTGCCCGCCGATTGTCGACGACCCCGCGAGCTGGCGCATGGCGCTACATGCACCGAGTGCTCGCCACAGAATCGCGGTGGCGCTGCGACTCGACCCGATCAAGAAAATGCAAATACAAGGATATTGTGTCACACCCCTCGTCCGTTGCGAGCAGGTGTACACCGCGTGTGTGTCGCCCTAAAGAGTAGGTCGCTACATTAAGAATCCGCGGAAGTGCTCGAGCAGTGACGACTCCTCGGCCGGCTGGGCGCGGAACCCGATGAAACCATCGGGGCGGATGAGGTACAGGCACTCTGCACTCGCGCCATAGCGGCGATGGATTTTGCTGTCTTGGTCGAAGATCACTGAGCCCCCCCAGCGCCCCGACTCGCGGGCGAGCGCGGTCGGCATTCGGGCCATCGGCACCACAATGTGGACGCGGCATAGATCCCCGTAGCGGGCCTCGACCGCGCGGGCGATCGACACGAGGTTGCGATACCCCTCCGGGGTCGGTGCATATCCATCGAATAACAGAAGCGTATGCAGGGGGCCGGCGATGCGTTCGAGCAGTGTCGGCTCGCCGGCGACAATCGCAACATCGGGGGAACGTGTCCCCGCCAGCGGTGCCTGGGTAAACAACCGACGCTCGCGCAAACTGGCTGTCTCGGTGGTTTCACTCGCGCGCCACCGCGTCTGCAGCAACGGAGTATGCAGCTCGTCGAGAAGCGGACTGGGGCCCAGGCTCGGGGCGAGACTGTGCAGGGCGTGGAGCAGCGGCTGGTGCGGTCCATCGAGGACGCGGCTGAGTCCGGCCAGACAATCGCGGACACTGTCGCGGGCTCGATCTTGCATATGCAAGATTGCTTCGTTGAGCCGGGTCGCCCCGACAGGTTTGGGGACCGAACGGCATTCTGCATCGTAGCTCGCCAACAGTTGAGGGCGGGCAAACCCCCGCTTGGTCAGGCCGATCTTCCAGGCCAGGTTGAAGGCGCGTTGGATCCCGGCATTGATGCGATCGCCGAACAACACCGCCGGGAAAAAACCCCGGGTATCGACGTGGAACACGGGCCCGTCACCGAGTCGGGGGCAGGGTTGGAGACGGGGGAGCGGGGTTGCTGGTCCGAGGTCGCGGACGTGACAGGCAAACGGAATATGTGCCTGTACAAACCTCTGCAGATCGTCGCGTGGATGGGGGACCGTGGCGAAGAACAGCCGATGACGATCGGGGCCGGCCTGGACGCTACAGGCGGTACCGTTGTGGAGAAAGAGGTAGCGCTCGTCGCTGGGGAAATCCCAGTCGAGGGTGGCGTCGAGAAAGCAACCTCCGGGCGAGGGATGCTCGTGCGAGGCCTGACACTGCATCAGCCACCGTGCCCGCACCCGCTGGTGACGGCCCGAGCCCGCCTGTATGTTTGCATGAATTCCCCGGGAGCCCTGACTCCAGTCGACGAGCACCGGAGGTGCAGGTGAAATGTTCGTATCTGCAAGATGTTCGACAAGTGCCCGTACGAGTGTCGACCCCGGGAGCGCCAAGATATAGGGGAACGGTGTCCTGACGACGCGGAGCGGGACGCGGGCGATGCGAGAGTCTGATGCGTATACATTGAGTGCGTGCAGCGGGCGGCCGTGGGCGAGGACCCGCGGGAGCACGCCGATGGCGTGGAGCCGTTCGAGCGCGTGCGGGTGTAGATACACGATATCTTCAAGGTCGCTGGCGGTCGGCGGCTCGCTGGCGAACAAACGCGCCCGGACGCCCTGGGCCTTGAGTGCGCAGCAAAGCGCAAACCCGGTGAGATTCGCCCCCGCGACGATCGCCGCTTGCTCTCCCCCGAACTGTCGCAATCCAAGCATGGGTCTTCTGAGTTGGTCCGCACGTGTCCACGACGGGACCTGAAACCCTAGCACAATGTACGCGCGCATTTGCCACGGAACCGTCGCGATGGGATGTAGGTGCACCCATATTCCAGTCCGAAGTCGGCCCAACTGTGATAGTGTCCCGCCTGCAATCCGGGTGTGCCGGGTGGGACTTGACCCGACCGCCGCGAACATAGGAAGAGGCGAGCATGAATCTCAGAGCCGTAAACCAGATTCTCAAGGAAGTCGAAGGCGAGTTGCTCGGAGGACTGCGGTCGACGGATCTCTTCAACAAAACGTCGGGGATGTCGGTCGCACATATTCGCGGGAACCCCAAGGCCTGTGCACTGTTCAACTTTCTGTCCGAACGTATCCGCGACACGACCCGTAAGTCAGCGATGGGTCTGCCGGATAACTTCACGCAATTTATGTTGCAGTTCGAGTCGGGCGAGTTGCTGTTTATGATCGACGTCAACGAAAAGTACCGCTGGGGCATGTTGATCGACGCAAAGAAGGCTTCACTCGGGATGGCGGTCAGTGTGGTCATCCCCGAGGCGCTACCCAAACTCAAGGCTGCCCTCAGCCAAAAACGGGCGCGGTAGAGCCGTCTCGGCCAAAAGCAGGAGGTGGGTGCTCGAGCGAGTGTCCACCTTCGTGTCGTTAAATCATTGAAGATACATGCTCTGGTGCCGACCCGCGCCCGAGGAGCACGCTCATGGTTGCATGCATTTGCAAGCAGCAGCCGGTATCACGACGCAACGTTGGCACACGTTCGAACCTTGGAAAAGTTCGGACTAGCGAAGGATCCGCTCGGCGTTGCACCGCAAGATCGCCGCGCGGTCGCGGACGGTCAGCGGGACCGTGTCTAAAAATGCATTGAGACGCGCGCGCCAGGTGCTGTTGAGGAAGAAGTGATCTGATCCGTACAGGATGTGGTCAATGCCACACACACTACATGCACAGTCAAAGGCCGCGCGGTGAAACCCCTGGGCGGTGTCGAGATAGAAATTGTGCACATAGGCGCTGGGTCGCTTGGGCAGATCCTGGCCGTGACCGCTGGGGAACCCCTCGATGTCGATCGCCATGTCGAGGCGCTTTTGCAAAAACGGGAGCGTTCCGCCGAGGTGCGGGATGATGACCTTGAGACCAGGAAATCGCTCAAACAAGCCGTAGTAGAGAATGGATGCTGCGGCCGTGGTCGAGTCCAGCGGAAACAGCAAAATCGTCGGCATCACCGGGCCAAACAGCGCGGGTGGTGGAACCGGATGAACGAGCACCGGAAGGTCGAGTTTGTTGATCGCTTCCCAGATCCGCAGCAACGTCGGGTCGCCGGGATACACACCCCCCATGTTCGAACCGAACACGACACCGGCCGCCTCGGGTCTGTCGCGCCAACGCGCGAGCTCGGCGAGGGATGCCGCTACATCGTTGACGGGTAGGTGAAGGAGGGAGCGAAACCTTCCCGGCGCCTGGCGGGCGACATCGGCTTGGAAATCGTTGAGCATCCGACAATGTTCGACGGATCCGTCATCGAGATGCGAATAGATCGTCGGTGCTGAGAGCAACTCCGTCGCCACCCCATCGCGATCCATTTCGTCGATGCGGCGCTCCAAATCAAACGCCGGGAGTGGAGACTTTGCCCAATAGGCCAGGAGGCTCCCCGTTTGTTCGTGGACGCAAAGAGAGGCTTTTTGCGGATATCGGCTTGAAATGCTCCGCAGGTACGACTCGGGGAAGCCGTGGGAGTGCACGTCGATGCGATCCATACCTGCAGTCATAAACAGTACCGGTGCAACCCGGCGAGGAACCCATCGTGGCTCACACGCGAAGTCGCGGTCAAGCAGATTTCGGCTGTACAACTTTCGCGACGCGTCGCGAATGGTTCGGGAGAGCAGAGCACATTTGCCCCGAAAATTCGCGTGGTTTTTTCTCGCGCCTTCGGATCGTGACGTCAATCGCAGAGGTCGCGTGATCTTGTACGCCACCGATGTGCTCCAACAGTCATGTGTACTGTGTGCCCGATATCGCCATGTGGATCGCCCAGAAGGGCTTTGATTTTGCGGCGGCCGTCTCTACAATCTCCATGCCTTTCTCGATTCGCGTCTGTGGCAGGGGGCCATGGGCAAACCAAGGGAACGGGCAACCCCGGTGCAGCAGTCACGGAGTTACCCAGATGGATCAAATCGGTGCAATCAAAGAAAGGGTACGGAACTATATTCTCCGGGAATTCCTGCCCACCAAACGTGCGGGTGATTTGACGGATGAAGTGTCTTTGGTAGAGACCGGGATCATCGATTCTCTCGGGGCGTTGAAGATGTTCGCGTTCATCGAGGAGGAGTTTGATATCGACATCGAACCCGAGGACGTACTCGTCGAACACCTCGGGACGGTTGGAGATATCGCCCGGTTTGTCGCGGAGAAGTGGGACCTCTGCTAGGGGGCGACAGGGTGGAAAGGCAACAGCCGATACAACTACATCTTCGCCTGCTCGCGGCATTCCATGCGTATGCAACGAGAGTGGCACTCGTCGAGCCTGCCTGCGACACACAAAAAACCTATTCGCAACTCGCCGCCCTGGTCGACGATGCCTGCCAGGCGATGGCCGCTGCCGGAGTCGTGGCCGGCGACCGGGTCGGGGTGTGTCTGCCGAAGTCGATCGACGCGGTGGTTGTGGCGATTGCGGCGATGGTTCTTGGAGCAGCGTATGTACCCGTCGACCCACAGGCTCCGATGGCCCGAGGGGCGTACATCCTCGAAGATTGCCAGGTCCGCCTCGTGTTTTGTCTCGACGAGGTCGCCCCAGAACTGTCCGAGGCACTGAGCAACCACAGCCCAGCGATTGTCGCGTTGACGCATGTCGGCGGTAGTGCGGGGCTGTCCGAAGCACTCAGCGGATTGCCGAGACAAGCTGTGCAACCCGCCCAGGGGTCGTCCGACGACCTCGCGTACATCCTCTATACCTCGGGGTCGACGGGCACGCCCAAGGGGGTGATGCTCTCCCATGAAAATGCTTGTAGCTTCATCGATTGGGCCACCGAGCTGTGTCAGCCCACGCCCGACGATCGATTTTCCTCCCATGCGCCGCTGCACTTTGACCTCTCGATCCTCGACCTCTACACGTGCCTGACAGCAGGGGCGACGCTCGTGCTGGTCGAGCCGAAGATCTCCCGCGCGCCGCGGCTGCTCGCCCGTTGGATCGCCGAGCATCAGATCTCGGTGTGGTACTCGGCACCCTCGATTTTGAGCATGTTGGCGCAATACGGCCGTCTCGACCGACTGTCGTTCCCGGAGTTGCGCACCGTGTTGTTCGCCGGCGAAGTATTTCCGATCGGCAATCTGCGAAGGTTGCGTGAGCTGTGGTCGCATCCGCGATTTTTCAATCTCTACGGGCCGACCGAAACAAATGTTTGCACGGCGTTTGAGATCCCGGGAGAGATCGACCCGGAGCGGACGAACGCCTTTCCGATCGGCGTTGCCTGTTCTCATGTGCAGGTTCGAGTCGTCGCCGGTGAGCCGCCTCGCGCGGTCGCTCGCGGATGTGAGGGCGAACTACAGGTGCATGGCCCCGCGGTGACGCGCGGTTATTGGAATCTTCCCGAAAGGACACAACAGGCGTTCACGGAGGATGGGTGGTATCGAACCGGCGATATCGTGGTCGAGGATGACGACGGACAACTCGTGTTTGTCGGGCGTCGCGATCGAATGGTGAAGCGCAGGGGCTATCGGGTGGAGCTAGGCGAGATCGAAGCGGCGCTCTACCAGCATCCAGATGTCGAGGATGTGGCGGTCGTCGCCGAGGTAACACTCGAAGCAGGTGCCCGGATCGTCGCGTTTTTGGTCGCCCGCGGCGAGGAACTCGTGTCGGAGATCGACCTGCGGGTCTTTTGTTCACGCTTGATCCCGGCCTACATGATCCCTGACGCATTTGAGTATGTCGCCGCGATGCCGATGACCTCGACCGACAAGGTCGATTACCAGGCGCTCAAGCGGGCCGTGTCGAAGATGTCGTGATCGTGTAGTCTGATGGGCGCCCCATGGATTTTGCGTTAACCGCCGAGCAAAAGCAGCTCCAGCGAGCCGTGAAGCGGTTTGTTCGCGACCGGTTGGGTGACACCGATCTGCAGCGGCGCGATAGCGAAGGCGAGTTCTCCCACGAGCTGTGGAAACGCTGTGCAGCGATGGGATTTCCGGGGCTGCTCGTTCCCCAAGAATACGGTGGCGCCGGCTACGACATGCTGAGTTCAGTGTTGGCGTTCGAGGCTCTCGGGCGTCACTGCGAGGACAACGGCCTGACGTTTTCCCTCGGTGCCCATCTGTTTTCGTGTGTCGTCCCGATCTGGAAGACTGGCAACGAGGAGCAGCGCAAGCGCTATCTCCCGGGGTTGTGTGACGGCAGCCTGATCGCGGTCAATGCCATGACAGAACCCGGGTCGGGCTCCGATGCCTTTTCGATGAGCACGCGTGCGGTGCCCGACGGCGATGGGTTTCGCATCACCGGCACCAAGGTGTTTTGTACCAACGGGCCGATTGGCGACCTCTACGTCGTGTTTGCCATCACCGATCCGGAGATGGGGTACCACGGCGGGGTGACAACCTTTCTAATCGATGCAGGTACAAAGGGAATTCGGGTCAGCAAACCGCTCGACAAGATGGGTCTCCGGACCTCTCCACTGGGCGAACTCGTGTTCGAAGAAGTGTATGTACCGCAAACTGCGGTGCTCGGAACGGTCGGCGCAGGCTCGGCAGAGTTCACGCGGTCGATGGATTGGGAGCGGGTCGGGATCTTTGCCAGCAACGTCGGTGTGCTCGAGCGTTTGCTCAGTCGCGCGGTCGACTACGCCCGCACGCGTTCGCAGTACGGCAAGACGATCGGCAAGTTTCAGGCGATCGCCCACCGTCTCGCCGATATGCGGGTGCAGTTGGAGGCGGCACGGCTCCTGACCTATCGCGCAGCATGGCGCTTGAGCCAGGGTCGAAATGCAACCCTCGAAGCCTCGATGGTGAAGTTATTTGTCAGCGAGTCGCTGTTGAAGGCCGCACTCGAGACCGTGCATGTCTTTGGCGGCTATGGATACATGACGGAATATGGCGTTGAGCGTGTTCTGCGCGATGCTGTGGCCGGCACAATTTACTCAGGTACCTCGGAAGTACAGCGCAATATCATCGCTCGTTGGCTGGGCTTGTAGTTCGCGAGGGGTTGTTCGAGCATCATGGGTCGGAATGACCCAGTGCGCGGACGTGGTGTGCAAACATGCACCTCACCTGCGATTTCGATGGAGTGAGAACTCCCGATTCGCGTGGTGCCGACGTCTGAGGGCGTTCATTGTTATCGTTTGGGTTGAACCCTGCCGATGCCACTGAACGCAGCACCCCGGCGCAAGCCGAAGTTCATGCTGGACTTTATCCGCGCCAATCCGCCGCGGTCGTCGATAGGTTGTGCACCACTCACCTGTGATGTTCATGAGGATTATCTCGGCGAGGAACGGGGCTTGTATCCGGGTCGGCAAAACGTTGCGCCTGCATCTCATCTCGAACGCGGGATTGCCTTAACCCGAGATATCACTCCCCGCGACCCGTTTGGCAATCCCGATCCCGAGGGCCAGGTCGGGTTTATGGCTCTCGGGTTGTCCAACACCAGCAGCGAGTTTCAGGTGTTTCAGCATCTGGTCAGTGCCTGTGGAACGGTCAACGCGAAGCTCGTACTGGTGAACGCGGCTCAACCCCGCAAGTCGGCCGAGGTGATGGCGGTCGCCGATTCAAACTACTGGCGTGTCACCGAACGCCGTATCAAACAGGATAAGTTGACGGCACAGCAGATCCAAGTCGTATGGATCAAAACCGCGGTCAAGGACCCCACAGCACCGTTTCCCGCGGAACCCAAGCGCCTGTATCAGTGCCTGCGGGACACCCTACATCATGTGCGTACACGGTTTCCAAACGTCAAGATCGCCTACCTCTCGAGCCGCTCCTACGGGGGGTATTCGGAGATTCCCCTGAGTCCCGAGCCCCATGCCTTTGAAAGTGCATTTGCAATGAAATGGTTGATCCGCGACCAGCTCGCCGGTCACCCCGACCTCAACCCCTATGCCGAAAAGGGGCCGGTGCGTTGCCCATGGTTGTCTTGGGGACCCTACCTATGGGCGGATGGCGTTCAACTTCGCAACGACGGTCTTTCGTATGTCCGTGAGGACATGATCTGGGATGGCGTGCATCCTTCACCCTCGGGCCGGAACAAGATCGCGGCGCTGCTATTTAACTTTTTTGCCCTCGATCGAACCGCTGCACGCTGGTTTTTGAGTCCCGGGATCGCCGAACTCCAAGAGGCTGCCGAGGGTTTTTAGCCTTCGCCCTGGGGTCCGATTTGGTCACGCGGCGCAGTTGAGTCAAATCGCATGCACGTACATTATTTTTTCTTGTTGTCAAACTCGCCGGCCTTGAGCTTGGCGATGTACTCGCGATAGGCCCGCATGGCGACGACGCCAAACACGACCATGATCGGGATGTTGACCCACAGCATGACACCTGTGCCTAGGGCGGTGAGGTTGTCGAGCTCGGTCTCGGTGGTGATGATTCCGCCACAGGCAACCAGAATGCATAGGCAATAAAAGATCTTGTAGGGGAAGACCGCCCGTTCACCGGCGATATACACCACCCCCTGCTCGCCGTAGTAGGACCACGAGATCATCGTTGACACCGCGAACAGCCACGAGGCCACGAGCACGAGCCATTTGCCTAGCCCAGGGGCGACGCGGTCAAACGCGTGACTGGTCAGCGCAGCACCGACGTAATCGCGGTAGATGTCGGTTTGCACGAGCTTGGGCGTACTCTGGTCGCTGACTTCGACCGGGTCCCAGTCGACCGTCAGTCCGCCGTTTGCCTCGTGGACCTTGCCAGTGACGCGGTGGAGGTTGGTGCCCGTGTCTTCGTCGGTCGGACCGTACTCGGCAATCACAAACACCGCGTCGCCGGCCTCCCACGCCCCGCTGATGGCCGCAGCTTCGGCGGATTTTTCGGGCAGTGGGGTGTCGGGAAGATCCCATTTGTTGTCAGCATCCTTGACGAAGCTCGGTGTCTGGGTGAGTTGGGCTTCGCCGGTGCGGTTCCAGGCCCCGCTGCTGAGAATCACCAGCGAGGTCAAGGTGGCCACCACAATCGTGTCGATAAACGGCTCTAGGCCGGCGACCACACCCTCGCGTACGGGTTCGTGGGTTTTGGCGGCCGAGTGGGCGATCGGCGAGGACCCCTGACCGGCTTCGCTCGAGAACAGCGCGCGCTTCATCCCCCACAAAAATGCCAGGCCAAATGTTGCACCTACAAATGCTCCCGAGGCTTCGGCCGGATTGAACGCCGACTCGACGATCAGGCGCAACAGGTCCGGAAGCACACCGATGTTGAGAAACAGGACGTACCCGGCGGCGATCAGGTAGACCACACACATAAACGGAACGACCTTGCCGGCCACCGCACCGATTCGTTTGATCCCGCCGATGATCGTCAGACCGACCAGGATCGCGAGGATGACACCGACCGCCTGCTCGGGGATCCCGAGACCGTCGCGGGTGACGACACCGACATTCCACGCCTGGAACATGTTGCCGCCGGTGATGGTCGAGATCAGAAGGGTGATACAAAACAGGATCCCGAAAAAACGCCCGAGCTTGCGATTTTTGAGGCCCTGGCCGACGACCCACATCGGTCCGCCGTGGGGGTTGTCGGAGTCGTCGGTGTTGCGAAACAACATCGACTGGGTGACCTCGGTGGTCTTGAGGGCCATCCCGACCAGGCCGATGACCCACATCCAAAACATGGCCCCAGGGCCACCCAAGGCGATCGCGACCGCGACCCCGCCGATGTTGCCGAGACCGACTGTTGCGGACAGTGCAGCCGACAGGGCTTGGAAGTGGTTGATCGCTCCGGGGTCGTCCTGGTCGTCGTACTTGCCGGCGACCACGGCGGTGCCGTGGACGAGCGCGTGGTACTGGCAAAACCCGCTCCAAACCGTGAACAGGATGCCGACGCCAAGGACGGTGTAGAGCACAAAGTCGGCCCAGATCACCGCGTTGACGGCACTGAGAAAATCGTTGAAGGCTGCGAGAAATTGGTCCATCAGCTTGGGTCTTTAGGTTGGTCGACGACCGAGGTTGCCCCGGGCAAACGCGATGATGTCCCGGAGCTCACGATCGCGGATTTCCGACATGGCCCGCATGGTTTCAGGGGGTACATCGGCCGCCAGCGGGCGCTTCGGAGGCGGGCGCTTTTCGGGGGCTTCGGGCGGTGGAGGTGGCAAAACGGGCCCGACGCGAAACCGCAGATGCCCGATTTTGATGCCTGGCACGAGTTTGGCGATGTCGGCAAGCAATTGCTTTTTTTTGTATTCCAACTCGTGTAGCCACTGATTGTCATGGACGTGCACGACCAACTCATCCCCGCGAACGGCGGCCGGCCACGTCCGTCGCATCGCCGGACCGGCAGTGGCCCGCGCCCAGGCATCGCGAATCCGGATCAGACGCTGAACTCCGGGGGGCACGATTTGGTCGACGAGATCGAGGGCCTTGGTACCGGCCAAGACCACTCCCTCCCGGGCCCGAGCCGACCGTCGCCGGCGTCTTCGGTGGCGCGCCATCGCTTCGGAGTGTGCCACAAAACGCCCGCACTCGTAGCCCTGGCCGCACTCGCGATATGTGTAGGTACCAGCTGCGTCGCCAAGACCGGATGGGAACGCAGCGAGCGACGAGCCTGCGACGCAAACGGACCTGCACGGGTGTGCTTGATGGCAGAGCCTGATCGACCGATCTCCCTCGTCGTCGGAGGAACAAGGGTCATCCCGGGCGAGTGTGTCGAGCCGCCCGTGGTACCGGACAAACGTCAGCGGGGCGGGAGGATGCCAATGACGATCGAGGACGGACGCAGCCACACCAGCCAACGGCGAAAGGTGAGGGTTCGGCCGGGGCGGGAAGTCGTGGTCACCCAGGGCAAGCGACGGATTCAAGTCGTGGAACGGTCCATCTGCAGCGGCCTACCGGATACCTAGCGACCGAATCACCGAAGATCGGCGGCTACTCGGCCTGGGTTTCACCACCGAGTGCTGCGAGGATTGTCTCGGGGAGTGGTCGTTCCTTGTAGGTTTCGAGAATCATCCGCTTGACGACCTTCGCGTCGGGACCGATCACAAACAGGGCAGGCCAAGCGGTGCCATTTGCCGGGTCTTCGACACCATACGCCCGCGCGACATCCCCCTTCTCGTCACTCAACACCGCGTATCCGAGGGTGAGGTCGTCCGTGATTTTTTTGGCTTGGTCGAGGGGATCGCCCGAAATAGCGATGATGGTTGCCTGTTTGCCTTGGATGTCTTGAAGCGTTTCTTGCAACTGCCCGAGTTGCTTGCGGCAGTAGGGTCACCAGGCGCCGCGGTAAAAAACGAGGACGACATGTGTCGTTTTGGACAGCACGTCGACCAGGCTGACGTCGCCCGATGGGCCGGGCAACGTGAATGCTGGTGCCGCGGATCCTTCGGCCACCGCATTCGCAACGATCCCCTCAGGAGGTGAGTTGCGACGAGCTTCAGGTGGGAACTTCGGCTTGTTGGTTTGAGGCGACGCCTTGCTGTCCTCGACCTTCGCGATCGGCTCGGACGCAACTTCTTTGCCCTTCGCGGGAGGGGCTGCCGGTTGCTTGTCACTGCAACTGGTAAGCGAGGCCGTGAGTAAAACGGCGAACAAGGACGCACGCAAAAACATGGCGTAGCCTATCCCAAACTCTCTCAGGGGGACAGCGACTCGAAAGTTGCAGAGGGCTGGCCAGTGCGACCCGTCGTGCCGCGTACGTGGACCGCGATTGTTTCCGCAGACTGTGAGTTGACTACGACGAGCTCGAACACAGGCCCGTGGGCGTCACCCAGGCGATCATCTGGGCCCAGAAATCCGGTACGTGCTCGAACATCATCCAGTCGCTGTCGAACGTGATCCACTCGTCGCCCCAGGCGACCACCCGTCCCCCCGCAGCGGTCTCGTGTGCGATGCCAGCGTCACCCTGCGAGACCGTGGCGAAGACGAATGAATCACCGAGATTGCCATTGTCGACCGGTTCGATCCCGCCGATGTAGTTCACATCGGTGATCCCCGTGGAGATGGGGTGTCCCTGTGCAAACATTGGGGTCGCGCCCATCACATCGAGGTAGGGCCCCTCGTAGGCGAGGCCGAACGACGAGAGCACCGAGTTGGCGCGCGTACTTTCGGGCGCAGGGTCACCGCCATCAAAGTTGTATCCGATCAGCGTAATGAGACCTCTGCCACCCGTGACGAAATTCTCGACGGCGGTGGTCTCGGCCGGACTGAGTACGCGCTGGATCCGATCGACAATGACGACATCGTAGGCAGACAGAAACTCGTCGTCGACAATGCCAGGCGAGTCGAGGATTTCAGTGCGCACAACTGTGATGCCCCGAGCTTCGAGCCAGGCCTCGAAATTGGAGGTGTTGTTGATGCCGTGCGTTCCGAGGATCCCGACATCTAGACAATCACAAAAACCGTCATCTCCGGCGTCGATGTTGTCGATGAGTCCGTCACAGTCGTTGTCGATATCGTCACAGGTAACCTCGACATCTTCGGTCGGAACGCACTCGCCGTCGCTGTCGCTGGTATCTGTGTCGGTACCAGTGTCGGTGTCGGTGTCGGTACCGGTCTGAGTATCGGTATCGGTATCGGTATCGGTATCGGTATCGGTATCGCCATCACCGGCCGTCGTGGCCA
>CAZUPD010000119.1:0-25458 GCA_964621785.1 uncultured Nannocystaceae bacterium | reverse complement strand
AAGATAGTCGTCGCCGCCTGCGGATGGAACGCGAAGCCCAGGCGATGGCCAAGCTCTCGCACCCAAACGTCGTGACCGTCTACGAAGTCGACGATTTCGACAGTCAACTGTTTGTCGCCATGGAGTTCATCAACGGGCGAAATCTACGCGACTGGCTGCAATCGCAAGCCCAACCGCCACACTGGCGAGTCCTCCTCGACATGTTTCTCCAGGCAGGTCATGGACTGGAAGCCGCCCACACAAATGGTGTGGTCCACCGCGATTTCAAGCCCGACAATGTGTTCGTCGGTGACGATGGCAGGGTCTGTGTTGGCGACTTTGGCCTCGCCCGCCTCGACAGCCGCACCGATGCCCACGCGACGGATCCCGAAATACCACTCGACCAAGTGAGTGCATTGGCGCGCGAGCTAACGATGACCGGAGCGACCATTGGCACGCCGGCCTACATGGCCCCAGAGCAATATTTAGGGCAAGCAACCGACGCTCGTACCGACCAGTTCGCGTTTTGCGTCGCCCTGTGGGAAGCGTTGTATGGGCAACGACCCTACGCCGGCAAAACCCTTGCCGAGCTCATGATGCACGTCACCGAAGGAGTCCGGGTCGAACCGCCCAAAACGAATGTCCCCACGTGGCTGCGAGCTGTACTCCTACGCGGACTCGAAGTCGATCCGGCCCGCCGCTGGCCGAGCATGCAGGCGCTCCTAGCTGAGCTCAAACGTGACCATTTCGCCACGTTCCGAAAGTGGTCGTTGTTGGGTCTTGCGTTGGCGGCTGTGACGCTCATGGGTTTTGGGCTGCAGCAGATCTTTGAAGAACAGGCAAATGTTGCTGCTGAACGTGCGCGAGCAGTTGCTGCGGAGGATGAGCTCGACCGCGAAGCCGAACGTCACCTACAGGAACGCGAACGCCTGACGTTTGAGGCACTTATCGAGAGTGGCCGTTTTTACCTTCAACAGGGGCAACCTCTTCAGGCCGCGCCGCGGCTGGCCGAGGCCTATCGCATCAATCCCGACGACCTCGTCGCCGGCTCACTCGTCCGCCAAGCAGTGCGGCCGCTTGACGAGCGGCGCGAGTTTCAACATGTGCATACTCAACCGATCACACACATCGAGGTTAGTGCCGATGGCAATCGAATGACGACAATGAGTGCGGAGCTTGCTGTACTGTGGTCGCTCCCCGAAGGGGTGCCGTTGGCGACGGTTGAGATAGAACCGAGGGCAGTCCGGTTTACGAGTGATTCTGAGAGGTGGCAGGTTTCTAGCCAAGATGGGGTACAGATTTACGATGCCGGGGACGGGCGCGAACTCAAGAGTCTCACCATCAGCCGACCCCTCTTAGCTGATGATGTGGCTGTCGGTGATCTCGACATGACAGGCCTCGAGATCCGAGAGCTCAAGAAGGAACGAACGCCAACTTTCATCAATCACCGCTGGCTCCACGGCCGTTTCACATACTTGAGTGAGGATGGAGCGTTGATCGTACGCTTCGTAGGCAAAGGACTCAATGAAAAATCACGTTTTCCTTCCACCGCTCCGGCAAACGTGATGCTGTATCAGAGAGACAAAGGCTATGCAGGCACGAAACTCACCGAAGCGCAGATGTTTTCGAGTGGCAAGCTCAGCCCTAGTGGAAAGCTCCTCGTCATCAGCGCGAGCTCCGAAATACAGCTGTGGCAGATCCCCGAGCGGAAAAAGCTACTCACAGTAGACTCCGGAGAAGAGTATAGCCACTTTCCCTGGAACGCAATGCAAAGCGTCTTCTCTGCTGACGAACAGCGTGTTGCCCTCCATCTAACAGGCGGTATCGCAGTCTACGATACGACCTCCACAAAGCTGCTCCAACGAATCAACCTCGAAACAACCGCTCCAAACCAACCGATGGTCTTTGCCCCGGGAGGTCAAACACTTGCTATCATCAAGCCGGACGGAAGGCTCCATGGATATGGCATCGACAACCCAGGAGAGCACTGGTCGATCGATGGGCATGTCGCGGGAGCGACGGCTTTCGCATGGACAGAAGCCGGCATCCTCACAGGTGATTCAGCAGGGCGACTGATTCTCTGGCAGCCCCCCAAAGCGGAGTTACGACCAGCAAAGTATGTCGAGGACATCCCCAACAAACAATATGCAACGTTTCGAGACGTCGAAGTAACTTTTTGGAAAGGGGACAAATCGTCTACAGTTGTCACCCCGAATCTGGTCAAAACTGTACGTTTTGCCCCCTCGGGTACGTACGCTGTCATTTTACATGAACACGCCGCTACACTTGTCAAGGGCCTGATGGAAGAGCCAAAAACCAAATATTTCTCCGATGTATGCGGAGTCGATTTCGATGTGAGTGAAGCAGCCGTTTTACTCCGGAGCAGTGAAGACATTCGAGTCGTTGATCTCGATTCAGGTGAGATATCATCGACACTAGGCAACATTCAGGACCCCTGCAACTCGCGCGCGCGTTGGTCTCTCACAGCAAACGGACGAGTCGCTATGCACAACGACTTGACAGAAACTTCTTTCTACGATCTCCAGAATCGGACGAAGCAATCGCTTCCCTCCTGGGGACTCTCCTGGTATACTTGGCGCGATCAAAATGGCAATCTTATGATGACAATCGTTTCGCGCGATCAGCTCTATGTTTGGGCACTCGATTTCGGAGAGCTGGAGCTACATCAGACACTTCCCAGCGAAAACAATAAACTCGTTCAACGTCGAGAACCATATCTCACGCTCCAAAAAGGCTCCAAAACCGTAGGGCTTGTACAAATGGTCTCTGGTCGCGTGATTGAATTCGATGATCCGCTTCCCGTGTCGAAGGCGAAACTCAGTCCCGACAACTCACTTATCGCCACCTGGGGCAGTGGCCATCTGATGCTCCTCAACCCCGTGAGCGGAGCGGTCGAACTCGACATCACAGCTCCCGAGTTTCACGAGAAGGCAGAGGTCTGGTGGCTTGACCTACACGGCACACCTACGCTTGCAGTCGCATCCAAGACCGGGCTGCTGATCTACAACGCTGAAACCGGGAGCCTAGAGCATCGCCTCAACACAAACAGCGGAGCTGTCCAGGTGCACGCATTTCCCGATGGGCAGCGACTCGCCACGATTCACAAAAATGGCCTCGTGCACGTGTGGTCGCTACGCGACGATTCAATGCTATTCACATTCGCTGGCCGAGCATATTCGAGCTGGCTCAACTTCGATGCAGACAAAAACATCCTCGAGTTCAGCGGCTCACAGGGCATCTACCGCCGGGACATCTCCCCAGAAACACGCTCACCAAACGAAATCCAGGCCCTGATCGAATCTGCCGGCCCGTGGGTCCTCCGCGATGGACGCATTGTCCGACGTATCGCCGTTGACGGCCCCCGAAAATAATCTTCGGGACCGCGAACTGGCGAAGGCCGACTCACACTCAGACTTCTAAATAGGAACAACAAACCAGGTGCACATACAAATGCGAATCGCAATCCTCGACGACTACCAAGGTGAAATCGCCACCCTTCCCTGCTACCACAAGCTCGCCCTTCACCAGGTCAGCCTGTTCACCGATCCACCTCCCGATCGCAACGCACTCATCGCCCGCCTGCGAGGCCACGAAGCGATTGTTCTGATCCGCGAGCGGACTCGGATAGACGCCGACCTCCTTGCGCACCTCCCCGAGCTGCGCCTCATCAGCCAGACCGGCAAAATCAGCCGCCATCTCGATCTCGATGCTTGTACCCGCAACAATGTTGCGGTCGCCGAAGGCGTTGGTTCTCCCCTCGCGCCTGGTGAACTTTGCTGGGCGCTGATTCTGGCTGCTAGCCGTCATATTCCCGCCTATGTACACGGTATGCGGGCTGGGCGGTGGCAGGACAGTGGTACCCTCGGCCTCGGACGCACGCTGCATGGACGCACCCTCGGGATCTGGAGCTTCGGCAAAATCGGGCGTCGTGTCGCGGCGATCGGCCGAGCTTTCGGCATGCGTGTGTTGATCTGGGGCAGCGACCCCTCGCGCGAGGCCGCGGGTGCTGCCGGCTATGCGACGGCGCGTGACAAACACGAACTCTTCCGCGAGAGCGACATCCTCAGCCTGCACCTGCGACTCGTCCCGGCGACCCGTGCTTGTGTGACCGCCAACGACCTCGCCGAGATGAAACCGAGTGCTCTGCTCGTCAACACCAGTCGCGCCGAACTCATCGGCGAGGGTGCCCTCCTCGCTGCCCTCAAAGCAGGACGCCCAGGATCAGCAGCGCTCGATGTCTACGAACACGAGCCCCTCACAGACTCCCCGCTGCTGATGATGCCCAATGTGCTGTGTACACCACATCTTGGATATGTCACTCGGGACAGCTACGAACTCTACCTCGGCGCTGCATTCGAAAACGTCCTGGCCTTCGCGAATGGCCAACCTACGAATCTTGCGAATCCCGAAGTTCTCAGTCGGCAGAAGGTCTAATCTCGGTCGTCCATGGCTCGACCACTCGTTGGTCGCCGCTTCCGCCAGTTAGTATGTTTCACCCGAACCCGGATTCGGATCTGCGGTGTACGTGACAAATGTGCCGATACTCGCAATCTCCTGTGTACATGGGGGCAGCTCTTGGGAACAAGGTGGCGTCTCGGATCGCGGTTCGGTCAGACACAGGGCCCCGTCTTCATCCCAGACCGCCTCGATATGTTGGAGCGGAGCCGACATCCCCCCTTCGTAGACGTAGATCTCCGTCCCCGCTGTGGTGTATGCATGACCATCAGCGCAGTAGTCGGCCCGGAGCAGGCGCAGACCCGCTTGAAAATCATCGGTCTGCCCGACGGGATCGCCGAGTGCCTCGGCCTTTGCCGCCGCCCCGGATTCGCATGCAGCGAGTAGTTGAGACGGCGCGAAGTTGACAACACCGTCCGCGATGGAGATTCCTGGCACGAAGCGCAATTTGTCGTTGCCGTGTTGATCAGGCTCGCAGATCGATTGGTGGGTGATCGAGTCCACGAACCGATATTGTCGGGCCATTGCCTTGATCGTCACCTCTTCGAGGATGAAGTCTCGCACACTTTGATCACTCACAAACGACCACGTCGATCCGTTGAATGCAGTTCCCTGGATCAGTTGACCTTGAACCTGTGCTCGCAACACACCGGACGGGGTCACGTCGATTGTACTTAGATCGACCAAATGGCCGCCACTGGTCACGATCGCGGTCACGGTTCCGTCGGGAACCTCCGTCGGTTTGCCTTTGCCGAGGAAAAACGTCCAATCACCGGCGTTGATCAGATCTGTGTTGAGGCGTGGACCGGAGAAGATTCCGCGGTACACGAGCGTGGACTTCGGCGGCGTGACATTCCCGGCTGTGACCGCGGCGACAGTGAAGATTGTGAGTAGCTGAAGATTTATCATAATGCCTCGTTTGAAGGGTTGTACCGGTGCGGCGACCTGGGATTAAATGCGATTCAATTTTTTCGCCTGCGTTTCGTTCGGAATCCGGTCAGGGAACGCGTGTACGGGCGAGTACCGAGCGGGCCTGTGCGAGTTCGGGAGCATCGACTAGGAGCGCAATTGCCTCGGTGGCGAGTTTTTGGGCTTGCTGCGGATGGCTCTGTTCGAGATGAACCGCAGCTCGTTCGGAGAGCAGGCGTCCGAGGATGTGTGTGGACGGCATCTTTTTGCGTGTATAGGCAATCGCTTCGTCGAGCTCGGTCGCCGCGGCGGTTAACTCTCCGGCGGCTTTGAGCGTCACGGCGAGTTCGGTCATGGCGGCGATGCGGTCAGGGCCTCGTTCGGGGACCAGCTCGACCGCCCGGCGGCCTGTTTCCCGCGCAGCCTCGAGGTCGCCGACATGCCGCTGTGCCCTGCCCATCCGCAGCAGAATCATGCTCAGCTCTTGGGCTTCTTCGCCGACAACGGCAGTCGCATCTTTGAGGACGCGTGTGTAGATCTCGATCCCTTCATCTGCTTGACCGAGACCGATCTTGGCGTCACCGAGGACGGTTTGGGCTCCGTAGCGCACTGCCAAGTCCGTGCCATCGGCGAGAATCTCCAGGGCTGCGGCGGCATCCGCTTGTGCCGCGGCAAACCGCGATTGCTCGAGCGAGAGTTCGGCACGCCGCCACAACAGTCGGGGAAACCATGGATACTGGGTGTTGCCCGCCTGCTGGTGACGCCCGATCGCATCGTCGAGGGCAGCACGCGCGTCGTCTCGGCGCCCGATTCGTTGTAGGAGCAAGATATTTGTCAATTCAAACGCCATCATCCGCGGGTGCGAAGGTCCGAGGACCTCCTGGGCCAGAGCATAGGCTTCTTCGGCGGTTGTTTCGGCTTCGGGGAGGCGGGCATGGTCGATCAGAAGATTGGCGAGGTTGAGTTTTGTACTCGCTAGTTTGCTGTCCCGAAGACCTCCCGCGACGCGGATCGCGATTGCCTCGCGGTAGTGTTGCAATGCTGTCTCCGGATCGCGCAGCTCGACGACAACTGCGAGATTATTGGCCGCGAGCCAATGCTGCTCGGGATCGGTGTGACGGGCCGACAGTGCATGCAGCCACATCTCATCGGCGAGCGCTTGATCCGGGTGCAGTGATAGATATCCGCGAACAAAAATCCGACGCGCCGTCGCTTCGGCTGCAACCGCAACGTGGTCGATGGCAACGGCCTGGGCAATCGCCTCGGTCAGCAACGTTTCGGCAGTTTCAGGGTCGCGGATCTCCATCGCCTGGGCGCCGCGCTCGAGTGCGATCTCGGATGTGATCGGGCTGTAGTCGAGGGATGCAACCAATGCGTTTGCGCCGTCGACATACGCACGCGCGAGGTCGAGGTCTCCGGCATTTCGGTGGACACGCGCCCGCGCCAGTCGGGTACGTGCGTGGGCGACAGCCTCGGCATCCTCGGCACGCGGCGGTGCGACGGCAGCGAGAAGCGTCGCCGGTTGCGAGCAGGGAGTGAGTTGCGGCAGTTCATCGACCACATCTTGGACACGGACAATGGTCGTGTCATCGACCTGCTCGAGCAACTGCACCACGGTGTCGAACGCTGCCCGCCGCTGCTCGAGACAGGCCAGTCGCACGGTCGACAATTCGGGCGAGTCGAGCGAAGTTACCCGGCTCTCACAGGCGGCGAGGCGTTCGTGTGTCCAAGCATCGGCATAGGTGTCGAGCATCGCAAATGCATAGTCACGGGCATCCGCAGCATAGGCCACACCAGTGTCTGTGAGACGGTGCCCGATCTGCGCGCGTCGTGTCGGGTTCCAAACCCTCGCCATTTCGTCTTCCGCGACCTCGCACCCCAGGGGCTCACTTCCCATCCACATCCCGAGGGCACCGGCCAGGGGTAACATCAGTGCAGCTACAAGTAGTCGACGCCGACGTGGTGCGGGTGCGAGCTCAGCCAAGAGCGCGTGCATGTCGGCAAACCGGTCATCGGGATCGGCCGCCAAGCCCCGCCGAACGACGCGGTCAAGCCATTTGGGGATCCGGATTTCAACAGGCGGGATGTGGGCTGCGGCGTCGACCGAATGTAGGGCGAGTTGTTCGAACGTCAAGCCTGTGTGGGGACGCTGCCCGTATAGAGCCTCGTACAAACTCACACAATAACTAAACTGATCACTTCTCGCGTCCGCCATTCCATCAAACTGCTCGGGGGCCATATATTGCGGAGTGCCGAGCCAGCCGGCCGCGGTCAGCTCCCTGGGATACGCCGGCTCGGTGACGCCGACCGTATCGCCGGACGGCTCCGCGAGGCGGACGAGCCCAAAGTCCAGAACCTTGACGACACCATCGTCGCGAATCATGACATTTCCGGGTTTGAAATCGCGATGGGTCAGACCTGCTGTGTGGGCCGCCGCGAGCCCACGACCGGCCTGAAGAAATATTTCGATGACCTCCTGCCACGGTTGTGGGTCCGGGTCACGGGCGGTCATCCACTGTTTGAGTGTGAGCCCCGGTACGTACTCCATCGCGACAAATAGTTGTCCCTCGTGTTCGCCAACTTCGTGCACAACCACGACATTGTTGTGGGCAATACGGGCCATCGCTCGGGCCTCGGATTCCATCCGTAGGCGGTAGGAGATGTCGTCGCCCCGCTGGTGGAGGATCTGTTTGATCGCAACTTTGCGGTCAAGCTTTTCGTCGTAGGCGGCAAAGACCTGGCCCATCCCTCCTGACGCGAGGGGCTCGAGGTACACGTAACGGCCGACCCGAGGTGGGCGAGATGTCGGTACCAGCGGCACAGCGAGCTCCACGGCGGGAGACGAGGCAGCGAGAGTAGAATCGTTTGAGAACACGGTATCGCTCCGCCGGGGACACTCCTGCCCCTCGGTTCCCATGGTGGTACGCATTTTGGCGTTCGCGATTAAACAAAGACCACCGTCGACGTGTTCGGTAGCCGTGGTCGAGCAAATCCACGGTCGGCAATTTCAAAGTACACACCGTTGGGCCGCGATTGCGCGCGGACGATTCGGCCCTCGGTTTTTCTCGCGCGTCGCCTCGCGACGAAGATTTTGGTGACGATGCGTTTCGTAAACCGCAGCTGCACCGGCCGACGCGGCGAGCCACAGGCAGCTCGTGCTGAGCTACACTGTTTGGGTGCTCAAAGTTGGAGTTGGACAGGCCGAAGGTTCCGATCCTGACGAATTGGTCAGGCGAGTCGTCGATCGCTGTCGCCGGCAACTCGGGGACGCGCGCCCGTCGGTTGGAATCGCCACCCTCAGCGGCAAAGTCGATCCGGCGGCGGTCCTCGCCGCTTTATCGTGGCATCTACCCGACGTCCCATTGGTCGGTGGAACCTCTGCGGGCGACCTCTCGTCGGCCTACGGTTTTAGCGAAGACTCGCTCACCCTCACGCTATTGGCCAGTGACCGCCTACGTTTCGGGATCGGTGCGGGTGTCGAACTCTCCCACTCCCCTTTAGAAGCTGTCTCTTCAGCCATATCCGAAGCGCGAGCACAACTTGCCGGCGACGGCGGTGGCGATCGCGAAACGATGGCGATTGTACTGATCGATGGCCTCTCTGGTCAAAACATCGAGACGGTTGCGACGATGAACCGCCTCCGGGCACCTGGAGCTGCGATCTTCGGAGGGGTGCTCGCCCACCCGTTCGACGGCCCCCGAAAAGTCTATGAATTCGCCGGTGATCGCCTACTTTCCGACAGTGTCGTCGTATTACTCGTACGCGGTCCCGTCGAATACGCTTGGCGGGTGAGCAACGCTTGGCGGCCCATCGGCCCCCGCGAACGTGCCCATGTGGTCGGCAACCGGGTCGAAACGATCGGCAATCAAACCGCACTCGCGTTTGTCCGCCACTACCTCGGCGAACATTTTCAGCCCAGCGGCGAGTTTCCCCTCGCAGTGTTTGATGGTGAAAGCGATCGGTTTTACCTGCGCGGACTTTGGGGGGTGGAAGGAGAATCGCTGACCTACGTGGCGACAATACCCGACGGCGCCGAAGTTCAGCTCTGCGAGTACGCCCGCTCAGATGTCCTCGCGGACACCGAAGCTACGATCCGTGATGTCGCGGACGCCCTCTCTGGAGAACCGGCTGGGGCAATCGTGTTTTCCTGTGCCGTGCGAAAAATGATGCTCGGTACCAATATCCCCGAAGTCAGCCGAATGCTGCAAAATCGACTTTCTGTGCCATTCGCGGGATTCTACGCGTTCGGGGAAATCGCCCCCCTCACCCCCGGCGGCCCGGCATTTTTCCACAACGCGACCATGATTACGCTGATGCTCGGCGAGTCACGCGATGCGAACGCAACACAAGCCAAGACAACCATTGTAGATGCAACCTATGTTCCCGCTGAGCGGGAGGTTGCAACTACACTCGATATTCCATCGCTGCGCCGCAAACTCGCACGCTCGGAGCTGTACCGTGCGCGACTCGAGAAGACCCGCGACCAGCAGATGGTGATGATGCGAACGATCAGTGCTGAGATCGATGCTGCCCGCCAGCAGATCGCAGCCAAAAATGCCGAACTCCAACGCCTCAATCGTGCCCTCGCACGTGAGCAACAAAAGTCGGATGAGCTCCTGCGCAACATCCTGCCACACGATGTCGCCGAAGAACTCAAACGCAACGGCCGGGTCGAACCGGTTCACTACGAAGCAGTCTCGGTGCTGTTCACCGACTTTGTCGGCTTTACCAAGATCGCCAAACAGATGCCGCCCGCCGACCTCCTCGGCGAGCTCGACTTTTTCTTCACGGCCTTTGATGCGATCGTGGAGCGCCGCGGCCTCGAAAAACTCAAAACGATCGGCGATGCCTATATGTGTGCCGGCGGCATCCCAACTGTCAGTACAACCCACGCGATGGATACGGTATGGGCAGCCTGGGAAATGCAGGCATTTATGGCCGAGACCACAAAAGAACGGGCTGCGCAGGGCAAACCGTGCTGGCATTTGCGTATCGGCATCCACACCGGTCCGCTGATGGCCGGTGTGATCGGTAACAAGAAGTTTGCCTACGATATTTGGGGAGATACCGTCAATATCGCGTCGCGGTTGGAGTCGACCGGCGAGCCTGGACGGGTCAATGTCTCGGCGACCACGTTTGCCGCTGTGACGGGTGTGTTCGAAGGTACATACCGGGGACGGATCACGGCAAAAAACGCTGGTGAAATCGAGATGTACTTCATCGTTGGCCCGCGATAATCGCAAGTTCGACGAAACCAAGCGAAGCTGTGGTAGCAATGGTCATGCGCTTCCTACCGCAACCTGCAGCCCGTGGAAGTTCTCGACGCGCCGACTCGCTCGGCGATGTCCTCGAGGTCGGGCCCCGCGATCCTGCGATTCACGGAGCCCAACCTCGAACAACACGTCTGCGCGAGACAAACCACGGACTGCTCGCCGGTTTTCTGCTCCTGTGTTCCCTCTGTGCGTGCGGCCGTCCAGCGCAAACCGAGACCTCTGCGACGACCGCTGACAGCGAAGGTGCGACCGATCCCACAGGCGGAAGCGAAACCGGGACAAGTGATACCACCACGGACACGACCGGCGAACTCGAAGACCCCTGTGATGCAGCTGCCGGGGGAGAGGGCGCGGTGTGGGATCCTGGGCAGCCGGACATCCATGCCTGCCAGGTTCGTGGGCTCCGGGAGTATCGTGCGATCATCCACCTCCACTCCCCCCACTCCCACGACGCCTGTGACGGCGATCCACAACCCGGTGGCATGTTCAATGAGACATGTCTCGAAGACCTTCGGCAGGCGCTTTGTACCACTCGGATCGATGTTGCATTCTTGTCGGATCACCCGGCCCACGCAACGGAAGCAACCATCGAAGAAATGGCCCTTGCCCGCGGTGACGACGAACTTGTGACCGATGAGCAAGGTCGCGTGGTCGGCAATTGGGTGACCTGCTCCAACGGCCATCGCGTGCTGCTGATCCCCGGGGTGGAGAGCGGTTCGATGATGCCACTCGGTCTCCACGAGCATCCGCCAGCAGGGACCTACGACAGTTCGAGTCCCGAGACCTTTGCCGCCGCCAAAGCTGCCGGAGCGGTCGCGTGGGTGGCCCATACCGAAGGTCGCAGTGTCGACGAACTCGCTACGCTCGGCCTCGACGGGATCGAGTTTTACCAACTCCATGCAAACCTCGACCCGGAGATCCGCGAAGAGGACTTGGGCCTCGATCCCAACGGTTTCTTGACGGATGTATTGCCATTTTTCTATCCGGCAGACGACACGCCTCCGCAACCCGACCTCGCCGCCCTCGCGTTTGTCCGCGCCAACGAGCCCTCGATCGAGGCACTCGAGAGCATCGGCCAACAGCAGCGTCTGGGTCTTTCGGCCGGTACCGACGCCCATCAAAACGTGTTCCCAGCGATGGCCCCAGATGGCGAGCGAATCGACTCGTACCGGCGGATGATCCGATGGTTCAACAACCGCCTGCGCATCGACGGTGAGCTTTCCGTCGACGCAGCCAAGCAGGCTCTGCGGTCCGCTCACAACCACATTGTGTTTGAGTCATTCGGCACGCCCCAAGACTTCGACTTCATCGCCCGCAGAGGCGAAGAGATTGCCGAAATGGGGGACGAGGTTACTCTCGGTCAAGGGTGGACGATCGAAGCGACGCTTCCGCGACTCGACCTGCGCTCGCCACAATCGACCGCCCAGCCAGATATCCGCGGCGTTGTGTACCGGGCCGATGCCGAGGGTCGCAGCGTCATCGCCGAGTGGGACGAGGGCACGGTGAGCCACAGCATCACGCAGCCTGGGGTGTATCGCGTCGAAGTCATGATCACACCCCACCATCTGACGTCCTACCTCGGATCGTCGGCAGCACTCGCCGATCAGGAAATCATCTGGGTCTATTCTGCGGCCCTGTTTGTCCGTCCGTAACCGCTACGACCTGGGCTTTTATTGCTGGTTTTGCGGTAACCCGTCGGCGATTTCGTAGTAGTCGCCCTTGTCGGCGACAAAAATATGTATCGCCAACTTTGTTTGTGTCGGCCCGTCAAACGCCCCCATCGACACGCTGATCCAGTCGTGGTGCAGCGGGTCGAACAGGAGTGAACACCCACAGGTTGAGCAAAAGCCACGGCGGACCTTCTTGGATGTTTGGTACCAGGTAATGTGCTCTTCGCCGCTGATCGCCACCCGCTCCCGCGGCAGGTCGGTCCCGGCATAGAAGTGTCCCGACGTCTTGCGGCAGATCGTGCAGTGACACGCATCGGGTGGCGGGAGGTCTCCTGTTACGCGAATCTTGATCGCGCCACACAGGCAGGAAGCATGATGAACTGTCTCGTTGGTCATAACGGTTGCGATGACGGTGTGTAGAATACTTGTTCGTACAAGTAATATCCGAGTTCGGAACGCTCACTCCGGTACGACACCGGTGTCGACGAAGCTGGAGATCTTGCCTTGCAAGGTACCGACAAGCTCCTCCAACGCGGCATCGTCGAGACCTTGGGTCGGGTGCTGGGGGCCAACCCAGACGCGTACCGGCCCGGGATTGAACAGCCAGGTTCCCTTGCGGTTGACCGCATGGGCCCCGTGGACTGCGAGTGGAACGACGGGAGCACCTGCATCACGGGCCATGTAAAACACACCGCGTTTGAAATCTTGGACGTGCCCTGTGCGTGTGCGATGGGCCTCGGGATAGACGAGCACCGAGATGCCCTGGTCGATCCGCTCGCGGACCGCTGCGGCGAGCACCTGTGTTCGCCCGCCGCGTTCCTTCGGGACAGCGATACAATTGGTCCGCGACATCACCCAACCATAGGCGGGCACGTGGAAGTGCCACGCCAGCATCATCCCGCAAAACGGACCCGGGATCACGCGACAGGCTGTGTGGGCATCCATGAAGTTGACGTGGTTTTGACAGAACACACTGGGCTGCTCGGGATCGAAGTCGGGGGAGTACACGACATCGAAGTCGGGATACCCGAGGCGGGTGCAATGGCTCATGAGCCGTGCCGCAAGCATGTTGAGCTTGGGACCACCTCCACGGACAAGCCCGACGCCGACGATCGTCCCAAATGAAACGGTCATCCAAGCAAAGCCGCCCGCCCACACAAATGCGGAGTACGGCGCTCTCCGGAGTTTCTGCGCGATGTTCATCCGAGCCATCGTATACACCACCTCGGTGCGTTCAGGGAAGTTCTGGCCAAAGGTGTTCCCGGACCAAAGCGTTAGCACCTGCACGGTGATGCTCGTGCCAAAAACATGATGATACAATCATTGTTCAGGCTCGCACCACAGACAACGAAATCACCGCACACTCCCGCCCCGCCTGATGGATCGAAACCGCCATCGCTCCGCCATCGACCTTTCGGACGTGGATTTCAAACGCCGCGTCCAATTCGACAAACCGATGAAACGCCGCTTCGCCACCCGTACATTCAACTGGGCATCCGGCGACCAAATGGGCGACCTGCAAAACGCAGTCAAACAGGTGCCCGGCGTTGACATGATCGCCGCTGCCGGTGTGAAACGGATGTACGGGCCAAAACCCGCGCTGACGGGTGACGCGTGCCCGGGAGACTCGAATCCCGTCGCGGTCTTCGAGCAGCGATACAAAAGGGAAACTCGCGGTCTTCTCGGGTGGTGCCAACTCAAACGCGGTATCGTCGGCCTGTGCAAGAACTTTGGCGCGGGCCGCCTGGCGCCACGCGAGGAAGTCACGATCTTCAAAACCCGCCCCCTCCCCCCGCGAGGTCACCAGGATTTGTGAAGGCGTGGACAGCTCGAGCTCGAACTGACGGTTCTTCGCTGAAAATGTACATACACCAGAGGTAGCGAGTTGTTGGGTCGTGAGCTTCGGACACCGCCAGCTGAAACGGGTCAGAGCGGTGTAGACGGTGGGGTCGTACCCGGGCTGGGCCATCAGGGCCGTGACCGCGGCAAAATACTGATATTTCTCGAGTAAAACGGGGTGCTGGGGCGGGAGCGAAAGCCACGGCCAACGTTGATGGTCAAGGTCGAAGGCGAGCTCGACGCGGTGCCCGTGAATCGACGTGACCCGGGCGAGGTTGTGGTCGTAGGCAAGCACGTGGGCGGAGGATAGCGCTCCCGACCCGCTGCGGCGAGCTCAAATCCCGATGGTGCCCGCACGCGTCGACAAGCGGACGGGAGCGGTTCTCGACATGCGCGACGGTTCGAGCGGGTTTGCCCGGACTTGTGCACCGGGAAAAATGTGTATACAAAATTAGTATCTGCGACACACAGGAACATCCACGGGGAGACACATGTTCGGTCAAAAACTTGCTTCTACATGCTTACTGATGGCTGTACTCGTCGGCTGTTCCCGCGAGGAGATGGCCACAAGTGAAACCGACGATTCGAGTCCCACGGACGGCGCAACCACACAGGCGAGCTCCGAAAGCGATACCCCAGCTGGCCTCGCGGATGTTCTGAGCGTGAGTGTCCAGGGGAGTACCTGGAGCATCGAAATCCGCAGTCCCGACACGGGATGTGACCAATACGCCAGCTGGTGGGAAGTCGTCCGCCCCGACCAAACCCTCGTATACCGCCGGATCCTCACCCACAGCCATGTCGACGAACAACCGTTTGTCCGTAGTGGCGGACCGGTCGAAGTCTCGGCCGACGACGAGGTGATCGTCCGAGCTTACATGTATCCACAAGGATATGGCGGGCAGGCCATGCGAGGAACCGCGAGTTCAGGATTTTCCGTCGACACGACTCTCACCGACGACTTTGCACCCGATCTCGCCGAGCTTGCGCCGCAACCAGAAGGCTGTGCTTTTTGACATGTCCGAGGCAGCCCAGCTGCTAGAACTCGAACCGCTCGTAAAAAAGGCGCCACTGAAAGTGGCGCCTTTTCTCGTTGTTGGAAGCTGCAGATCAACGGCGACCGCGGCCACCTCCACCGTAGCCACCGCGACCACCTCCGCCGCCACCACCACCACCGAAGCCACCGCCTCCGCCACCGCCTCCGCCGCGACGAGGGCCGCGCTCTTGGGCGACGTTGACTTTGATCCGCCGGCCACCGACTTCGTTTCCGTCCATCTCGCGGATCGCATTTTCGGCTGCGGTCGCGTCGGTGAACGTGACGAAGCCAAATCCTCGGGAACGCCCCGTGTCGCGATCGGTGATCACCTTCGCTTCGACAATCGAGCCAAAGCGCTCAAACGCGCCACGAAGACCGGAATCGTCCGTGCCCCAGCTCAGACCACCAACAAAAAGTTTGTTCGACATCTTCACTCACTCATTCTGGGCGCACTGCGCCCCAACACTGTGCCTCGCTCGACCTGTAAAGAACTTTCATGATCGCTGGCACCTCCGTTGCCGTATACACCTTGAGCGAAAAATGTACAGCCGAGTGACCGGTTTGACAGAAGTTTTCGTTCGCGCTACGGATGGCTCTGCCTTCGTGCGCGAAGGCCTCGACCGACCGAGAGCGTGATACGCAAGCGTGTGGTGGGTCGCACGTACGAACCCATAGCCCTAGCGGATCACGAAGACCATCGCGTAGGTCTTCACGAGGACCACAAATCCGCGGGGTTGACGAAGGACGAAAGCATGGCGAGGAGCTCTTATTCGGCGGGAAAACGGGAACGGGAACGTAGAAAGGAACGCAAGCGGCAGGAAAAAGCCCGCCGTCGCGAGACTTCCGGGTCAAGTCGGGGGGTTCCCGTCGCCAGCGCCGACGACATCCAGGGAGGCTTGATGTCGATCGACGAGGTCGTGCAGTCCGTCTACGCCCCTCCAGAGGCAGAACCCCGATCCAATACCGTCCCCAGCCGACTTTTTATCGGTGGTCTCAACTTCAGCGTGACCACCGAACAGCTGCGCGAAGAGCTCGAAAAATTTGGCAAGTTGACCGACGTATTCGTCGTCCTCGACCGGGATACGGGGGATTCGCGAGGATTTGGGTTTGTGACCTTCGCTGACCGTCGAGATGCAGCTCGCGCGATCAACGAACTCCACAGCTCCGAGTTCCATGGGCGTACGCTAGTCGTCCGCCTCGCAACCGAACGCTAGATCACTCCTCAAGCGGTCTTGCCGCTTTTGGGGGCTCTCTCGATCTAGCTCATTATCGGGCGTGAATTTTTTACGCCAGAGATCGGTTGTCTGCGATCCGTCATCGACGGTAAGTACATACGAGGATGGTCGACATGAGGAAATTCCAGGCGGCATTCCTCGGGCTCAGTCTTGTGTGCCTGTTGTGTGACTGCCGACCTCGTATCGAACCTCTGGCACCAGTCCCCACCGCGGCTCCGGTGTCATCACAAGCACGTGGCGTGTCGGTATGCTGGGTCGAGAGTCGGGCAAATCTCGGGTTTACGGCCTCCTCGCTCCTCATCCGGCACCCCGAGGGGCATCTTCTCGTCGATGCCGGTAACAGCTTTAACTTCGACCGCGAGATCGAAGCGTACTCCGGTCGTGACCGTCGCTGGCTTGCGACTTTTCCAGGCGCCCTCAAAGCGAAGATCCCACTGGGTCAGCGACTCACTGCACTCGGCTTTGATCCGGCCAACCTCCGGGCTGTGCTCATCACCCACGCCCACCTCGATCACCTCGGAGGCGTCCTCGATCTTCCGCCTACGCCGGTGTGGTTGGCCCCGGCTGAGGTCGCGTTGATCGAGCACGCTCGAACCGAATTGACCACGGAAGTGATCCCAGCTCACGCACAGGCTGTGGCCGACGCACTCGATCCTCTCGAATTCGTCGACCGCCCCTATTCGCTGTTCGAACGACACGCCGACCTGTTCAACGACGGCAGTGTCGTCGTCGTTCCCTTGACAGGACACACGCCAGGCAGTGTCGGTGTGTTTGTCCATCTCGACGACGGCAGGCGGATCTTCCATGTCGGCGACGCAGTGAACACCCGCAAGCAGATCAAAAAACTCCGCGGGCGAGCATCCTATATGCGCAGAACCGACTCCGATCCGAAGCGCGCAAACCGAGTTGTCGCCCTGCTCCACGAGCTTTCCAAATCCGATCCCGAGTTGTTGTTCTTGCCCGCCCACGAGCGCAGTGCCTGGAAGCATGTCTTCGGCCAGCCCGACGAGCAATGTCCCCCGGTCGCACGAGACCCCGGCAAGACCCCGTAGCGAAACACGTTGTCCATACAACCGTTCGAGCACCAGCGTTTGGCAGCGAGACGGGGGCAGCAGCACGCGAAGCACGTTGCATCCTTGTATGCATTTACAAGCCGGATACGTCGGTGAGAAACCCGAGCGGGAGTTTGTAGCCTGACATCTCGTTTCGCGGTACGTTCCGCCTCATGTCGACTCGCCAGCCCTCCCCCGTTGCTTATACATGCAAGTTTGCGGTCGCTATCGTCGGCGCACTCGTTGCGCTCGGTTCCCAGGAGCTACACGCGGCGCCGTCGACCTGGACACCCCACGTGTTGTCGAGTGCACCGGCCCGCAACCCCGCTGTCGCCCATGCAGGAGGCGTCACCCATCTCGTCTACCGTCGACTCACGGGAGGGGTTGGACACATCGCAATTATCGACCAAGTCGCCACAAATGAGCTTGTGATTCCTGGCTCCAACGCGGCTGCGGTGGCTTTTCCATTCAACCTCCCAGCGGTTGCCGTCGACGCGACAGGAGTCGCCCACGTCGTCTGGGGACCACCGAGTCAGGAACCGGGCGGAGGTGCGTACTATGCCCGGATCACCGAAGTTGGTGAACCTCTTTCAAACGAACAATTGACGGGGCGTTGGGCCGAATACCTCGCGATTACCGTCGATAGCCAAGAGGTCCACATCCTCGGAAACGTCATCAAAATCGAATCCCAGCCGCCGGAAGATCAGGGGGTATTTCACTGGCACCGCCCACTCGAGGGCGGTTCTTGGATCGAGGACAAAGCGGCACCAACCCCACAATTTGCCGAGCTTGCGGTGACACTCGATAGCGAGGCTGCGCTGCGAGTCGTCGGGCGCTTTGCCACCGTGAAAACAGTCGATCGAATCGCTGGGCAATGGCTCGCCCCCGTCGACCTCGGGGATCCTCCAGGTTTGACATCCGTCGGCCGTCCAACCATCGGGGCAACCACAATCAATGGCCAACCGACAACCATTTTAGCCGCAATCGGCTGGGTCGACGCGACCCCGACCTCGGTTGTCGCCTTCGGTGCGCAGGTCCAACCCGGGTGGGAAACCATCACCGAGGAAGGGCTTTTCGACCCCGAGTTCGCAGATGGCGAGCCACTTGCCCAAGTCGCCGTGGATCCGCTCGGACGTGTCGCCATCATGTGGCTGGCCGCCAGCGGCTCGCGGCTGCATCTCACGATCGCCGATCCGGGGATGTCATGGCAGCCGACGCAATCCCTCACTGGAACCGAAGATGCAACGAGTTTCGGCATGTCGGCGGAAGCAAACGCCTTTCGAGTTGTATTTGCAACTTCTGATGGTTCGCTCCACACAGGGCTCGCGGGAGAGTTTGCAGGAGATGGCGACGGGGACGGAGATGGCGACGGGGACGGTGACGGCGACGGGGACGGTGATGGCGATGGCGACACCGACACCGACACCGATGCCGAAAGCGACGGGGAGACCGATGCCGAAAGTGAAACCGATGCCGGTACCGACACGGACGCGACCGATACGAACGGTGCGACTGATACCACCGGTGAGACCATCAGTAGCGATTCCGATGGGAGTGGAGGAAGCGAGGGGGACACGGGAACGACTGCTGGGCCAGACGTGACAACCGCAACCGACACGGCCCCGAGCGAGATGTCCTCGGACCAAGGATGCGGATGTCGAACATCCTCGGATCAGTCAACTTGGCTCGGTCTATGGCTCTTCGTTGTTTTCGGCCTTCGCTCTCGCAAGCCACGCGCGCACAGAGCTACATAGGCTGCGCGACCTACCAATTTTCCTGCTTTCGAACGACTGCGAGTTCTGTCAAAAAGCGACGATGCGCCTGCTCGAGCTGCGTCGACTTCGGAAACTTCCCGTTCCTCGCCTGCAGTTCGATTTCCTCTGCGAGCGTTGCCAGCTCGACACTTCCGAGAGTCTTTGCGTTGGACTTGAGCGAGTGCGCCGAAAGATGAAGTTTTTTTAAGTCTTGACTTACAATCGAAGCATCGACTTCCACGATCAATTTCTTCATTCCAGGGAGGAATCGATCGACGAACTCGCCTAACGTTCCGGTTCCGGTGGCGACGATTTTCCCGAGCGAAACAAGTGCCGCCCGATCGACCACTCCCCCCTTCACATCCGACACCTCCGACACCTCCGTGTACCCACCTGACGTTGTCAGCGCCGTGATTGTGCCCTCTAGATAGTCTGAAAGTACCCGGCGCAAATCGTCGATCTGGATTGGTTTGCAGAGATACGTATTCATCCCCGCCTGCAAACACTTCTCTCGATCTTGGATATAACTCGCGGTGAGGGCCGCGATAAACGGCTGCCGCGTCCCCTTGCGCGCCCGGATGCGCCTAGTCGCCTCAATCCCATCCATCAATGGTGTATGAAGGTCCATAAAAATCACATCATATTGCGTTTGTTTGGCCGACCGTACGGCATCCTGGCCATTTTTCACGACATCTGCTTGGATACCGATATTCTCGAGCGCGAGCGACAGCACTTGGATGTTGTTATCATTGTCCTCGACAATTAAAACCCGTAGCCCCTTCGCGCCTGAGAGCGTTCTCGGCTTGTGCGAGACATTCGCTGTCGGCGCCAGAACTGCTGTGATTGTGCGGAAGAGCTGGGTCGGACGAATGGGTATCGATAGGATGTCCCGATACACAGCATTTTCTTTTTGAACAATCTCATGGGTCAATGGTGACATGAGCACTTTAGGACAGGAAATCTCGAAATCCTCGAGCAACTGTCGATAATTGCTGCGTTGGATGGTCCTCCTGTCCAAAAGCACGAGTTCAGCCGCTTGCGGGACCGCCTCGTGTTCGGCCGCCCACGATCGTCGAGCCTGCTCCACCGAGTCGACGCACACAACTCGAATACCCCATAACTGGAGATACCGCTCTAGGATCCTGCGGGATGCAGACGCGCGCGCGAGCACGAGGACAGTCCGCCCCTTGAGCTCGGGTACGGCGTTGAGATACTCCGGCGCGCGGCCCTTGATCTGTTTCAACAGAAGTTGAACGTGGACCTGCGTCCCCTTGCCGACGGCACTCTCGACCTCAATTCTCCCCCCCATGGCATCCACGAGGCGTTTGCACAGGGCGAGCCCGAGGCCAGTTCCGCCGTAGGCTCGCGTCGTGGAGGAGTCGGCCTGGGCGAACGGGGTAAAGATCCTCGACACCTGGGACCGCGACATCCCGATCCCCGTATCGCGGACCTCAATGTCGATAGAGGTCATGTTTCTCGGACCAGGTGACGCCTGGACTGCAACCGCCACACTTCCTTGCGCGGTGAACTTGATTGCATTACTCAGGAGATTGACGAGGATTTGCTGAAGTCGGGGCGCATCGGCACGCACGGTGTGCGGGACACCTCTATCAATTTCATAGGTGAGCTCAAGGCCCTTCTCAGCTGCACTCAAGGCCACCGCATCCACGGCGTCGGCAATACACTCGTGAAGCGGTACACGGCGGAGGGTAAACCGAAACGAACCAGCATCCACGGATGCAAAGTCCAACATGTTATTGACGAGACTGAGTAACGTATTCGCATTTGCTTTGACCTTTTCGGCCAAGCTCTGCTGCTGCTGTGAAAGTTCCGTCTCGCGTAGAAGATCGGTCAAGCCGACAATCGAATTCATCGGCGTTCGAATCTCGTGACTCATGTTGGCCATAAACGACGACTTGACGCGGGTAACCTCTTCACTCTCTGCAACGACTCCCTCCGTCGCGCCAATCTGCCTCGGTGAGCGTAGAACCTCGAGCAAAACAAGTGCGATCCATCCGAGCACGCCGAGATGCATCGCTAGCTGTGTTGCGACGTGGGGTCCGTCGATGAGCTCGCTCGAGGGACGCTCCCCGAGCAAACCCGCCACGAGTGCGGAGCCGATCCCAATGCACACAAACAACAGCTGTTGCCCGCGAAAGCGGGCGGGATACAGCACACAGGGGAGCACCACGACCGCAGCAAACATGATGCCTGCGAGCTGCGCTCCAAATCGCCAGCTCAGGGCGCAGGCCGTCACGTCGATGATGAGCAAAAAGTAGATCACGCTCGCTCGGTCCCGCCCCGAGCGAGCGAGTAGCACCGTTAGCGTGGAAACACATGCTGCTACAAGAAGAACGCCCACGAGGAGACCGGAACCGAAAATCGCAGCCACAACCGCGACACAGCTCAACATCCCTGCCCAGGAACCCACGACAAAGACCACGTGTGGTGGCCCTCCCGACGCGATCCTCCTTGATGTACGTTTCGGCATGACAGCTCAGTCGTTGTCGGATTCGAGACCGTGCAAATACATAAAATATCTCACGCAGTTTGCAAGCTCATCAATTTTATGATCGAGGTTTGATCGTTTCAACGAGATGACTCGAGCAAACTTGAGTGAAGCCCCACGGACGCTCGCGGAACGGTAGCACACTTGCCCCAACGACAGGTCGGAAAAGACTTGCCGCACAGGGGTACCTGATCGGACAATCGCCGTGGCGGGGAAGGAAGCGCGACGGTGACGTTCGGTTGGATGACAGCGGTGGTGGGCCTCGGTGGCGGAGCAGTCATCATGGCGCGTTCAATTCAAATTTCCAACCGCGTCGCAACACTGGTTGGGAACGGGCCCTATCGACGGGTCTGGGGAACACTGCGCCTATTCATGCTGGTGTTCATTGTCGGATACGTCGCGGCTCTCACCATGGTTTTGGCAGGTTATCTGCGTTGGCTCGAGCTGATCGTCGGAGTCATTTTCTTTCTGGGTGCTGTGTTTGTGTTCTTGATTATGAGAGCAGCACACAACAACCTCGCGACGGTGCTCAGTGGCAACCGCGTACAGGCATCTGAAACACCACGCCGCCCCTCGGCACCCGTTTCCATGGTGGTGCCCGCAGTGACGAGCGGACGCGTTGTCGTCGTGGACGATGATCCCCTCAACCGAGCGGTGCTTGAGCAACTGCTGGTCGGCCTGGGCCACGAAGTCAAACTTTTCGAGCGGGCCGAACCTGCCCTTGAGGCCCTTGAGGCCGACCCCGAAGTCGATGTTGTGCTCCTCGACCTCATCCTGCCCGGGCTCGATGGTTTCGACACACTGGCGCAGCTGCAACAACACGACACGCTGTCTGAGATCCCGGTTGTCGTGATTTCGGCGCTCTCCGAAACTGAACAGATCGCTCAATGCATCGAAGGCGGGGCCGTCGACTATCTCTCGAAACCGTTTAATCCCGTACTGCTACGCGCAAGGCTCGACTCCTGCCTCGCGCGTCGGAGGTTTCGTTCGGCCGAGCGTCGCTCCCGTCGCCAGCTTGAAAATGCACGGAAGCGGGCCGACGACTTGCTTCGTGTCCTGCTCCCTGACGAAATCGCAGTCGAACTCACCGAAACCGCGACTGTACTTCCACGTCTCCACAATCACGTCGCCGTCCTGTTCGCGGATATCGTTGGCTTTACACGATTCAGCGAACAGCGTGAGCCAGAAGAAATCCTCGAACTCCTGCAAACAGTCATTGCAGAATGGGAAGATATGGCACAGACCCATGGGGTACAAAAAATCAAGACGATCGGGGATGCATTCATGGGAGCGTGCGGGCTCCGAAACACCAAATTTCACCCGGTAACAGCGTGTATCACCATGGGACTGGCAATGATCAAAAGTCGGCACTTGGCGGAGGTCGGCCTTCAGCTCCGGGTCGGCGTCCATGTCGGGCCGGTGGTTGCCGGTATCGTTGGCCAACAACAGTTTCAATATGACATTTGGGGCGATACGGTCAACACGGCGGCAAGAGTCGAGGAAAATGGTATCGTCAACCGAGTGTGTATCAGCAAGCAAGTGTTCGAAGAGCTCGACAAGCGTTATCGCGGAATCAAAATGGACCCCATCAATGTCAAGGGTAAGGGGATGATGGATCTTTATTATGTTGAACATTGAGTTATCGGAGGCCCGTGCCCCAAATGGGCAACCTCATGTATGCGACGAAGAAGTCGTGTCCACAACCCTTCGCATGCTATGGTCGCGCCAACGAGCCTGATGCCCACCGAAACACCGACCAACCACCGTGTTCTTCTCGTCGAGGACAATCCCGACGACGCGATGATCGTCAAACGATTTCTCGCGCATCAACCCGGCGACATCCGGCAATTCCAGGTGAGTCGCGCCTCGACCCTCGAAGAGGCCCTCACGCTCTGTGAACAGCACACTTTCGACGTGATTTTGTGTGATGTCGGCCTTCCGGACACCGAGGGAACGGATGGGATCGCTCGGCTCGCGTTGCGAGACCCGACCGTACCAATTGTTGCACTGACAGGTCACGGCGATGAGTCTGTCGGCCAGGAGAGTATTGGGGTCGGAGCCGAGGCATTTCTGACAAAAGACCATCTGCGAGCTCGTGACCTCCGCCGATCAATTGCCCATGCATCCCTGCGTGTCCAACGGCGGCAACGCAGCCAGCTTTCGCTGCTAGAGCGACACCGAAACGAGCTGTCAGAACTCAACGCGGCACTTCGCTCTGAAGTCGAAGCCCGTCGTCAGGCCCAGTCGCAGCTCGAAGCCCTCAACAAGGAGATGATGCGATCCAACCGTGACCTTCGCGAGTTCGCTCAAATCTCGTCCCACGACCTAAAATCACCGCTCCGCTCGGTCAAAAAACTCCTCGACTGGATCGCCGAAGACCTCCATCCGATCGCCACGACCGACGTTCTCGACAATCTCGGGCAAATACAACGACGGATCACGCGGATGCTTAAGATGCTCGACGATCTGCTTGAATGGGCATCGTTGGGAAGTCCCCGCCGCCCGACCGAGCCGATTGATTGCCGTGTGTTCTTCCGCGATATTTGGGAGCAACTCGACGGCCACGAGCGCTTTGAACTGACCGTCAAGGGTACCTACCACATCGTCAACGTCCACCGTGAACCATTTGAGCTGGTGTTTCGAAATCTACTTGCAAATGCAATTAAACACCATCACCGCGAACACGGAAGCGTCACACTTACCTACGCAAAGACGTCCGTCGGATATCAGTTTATCGTCCACGACGATGGCCCTGGCATCCCCCCGGAACTCCATGCCCACGTTTTTCGCATGTTTTCAACGGGTCCCACAAATGCCCGTTCAAGTAGTGGTGTCGGCCTCGCTATGACACGTCGTGCGATCGAGGAACGGGGAGGCTCGATCAAACTCTTTTCCTCCGGGTCCGAGGAGGACGGGACGAAGTTCGTGATCTACTGGCCGTCATAGGGGTCTGACTCGAGAAACCGTTCGACCTGTGAAGCGAATTTATGAACATCGATCGGTTTTGTGAGCAACCCGTTACATCCTGTGGTAAAGACTCGACTGCGCTCATTGTCCATGGCACTTGCAGTCACCGCGAGAACCGGAAGAACATCTTTACTCCACTTTTTGCGAATTTCTTCGACGACGTCATACCCCGACATCCCGGGCATTTGCATATCTAAAATCACGACATCGACCTCGTTTGCGTGCAAAAAAGTTAACGCTTCTTCCCCTCCACCTACGGGATGTGTGTGATGGCCGGCGCTCGACAGGCAAATCGCAAGGAGGTTGAGGATATCTTCGTCATCATCGCAAACCAGAATACGTAGCTGTCGCTTGGATTCGGTCGTGGTTTTGTCGGTATCTCCACTCACGTGAACAGGCCACGACAACCGGAGAAGGGGGAGCTGGACCGTAAACCTCGAACCCTTCCCCAGCTCACTGCGAACATAAATCGACCCTTTCATATTTTCGGCGAGACGGCGACACAGCGAGAGTCCGAGGCCTGCCCCTCCATACGAGCGTGTGTCCGTGACATCGCCCTGCTCAAACGGATGGAAGATGCTTTCAATGCGGTCTGGCGCGATCCCAATACCTGTATCTTCGACCACAAAGATGGCGTGCCGCTGGCGATACGCCACCTCGAGATGCACCCGCCCCTCATGGGTGAATTTGAGTGCATTCATCAGGAGGTTCATGAGAATCTGCCGAATCCGGTATCCATCGCCGACGACGGTTGGCAAGTTC
>CAZUPD010000118.1:0-25555 GCA_964621785.1 uncultured Nannocystaceae bacterium | reverse complement strand
CCACGATCCCGACACTGGTGTTCAGGGCAAACCACACGAAGCCGACTTTGAGGAGATCGGCGAAGTATGCCGCGAGTACAAAGGCGAACGTCCCGAAAACGACCGCAACAACACGGATTGCTGTGACGATTTTCACATGTGTGATCTCTGGGTGAATTCGTCTGTAGAGATCTTGGACCACTATCGAGGATGACGTGAACAAGTTTGTATCTGCAGATGACATCAGTGCCGCGTAGAGCACGATCACCGCGAGACCCATGAGTCCAGCCGGGAGTAGCTCTTGAAAGCCGAGGACGAGGGCGAGGTTGTGATCGTCGGTGTGCACGACGGTCTTGATCAGTAGGCCCACGCTCGTGAGCAGGAATCCGAACAGGGTGTAGATGAACATCGCGTACAGCAAGCTGCGCTGGGTTTGCTTGCGCCCAGCGGTGGCGTAGACGCGCTGCCAGAGGTCGGCCGCCGCGAACGGAAACAGGAAACTGGCGATGAACAGGGCGCCGGAAGTCGCCGGCACAAAGCTCAGGTCTTCGGCGGGAAGCGAGAGGTCGAGGTTGATGACCAAGAACGCGGCGAGGACCAGGGTCAGGGTCACAATCGCGACGTACTGGACAACATCGGTGGCGACGACGGCCTTAAAGCCACCGACTAGGATGTAGGCGACGATGATGCCCGTCATCAGCAGGAGCGAAGGGATGTAGCCGAGCCCACTCAACGCAGACATTACTTTGGCCCCGCCGATGAGTTGGCTGGCGAAACCCAAGGCAAAAATGGCGAGGACCATACACGCGGAGGCGGTCCCCGCAGACGATCCGAACTCGTGAAAAAAGTAGTCCGAAAGGGTGTAGTAGTTCCCGCGATCAGCTTTGGGCTTGATCCGCGCGGCGAAGAAGTAAAACCCGATGTAGCCGGCCAGTACCCCCAAAAAAGTCCAGATCGCAGCTGCGCCGTAGACGTAGACGAGGGCGACTTGGGTCAGGAAAAATCCCGCCCCCGTCTTGGACGCGCACATCGACGCCGCACTCTCCCATGGACCGAGTTCGCGGTTTGCCAGCAAAAAACGCTCGGTGCCTCCTCCACGACCCGCACGCCAGCCGACGACGAGCACCACCGCGAGGTACCCGGTGAGTAGGAGCAGGTCGATCGCAGTGAGTTGCGCCCCCATGGCCGCCATGATAGTTCCGCGAGTACATTCCCAAAACACGAGATCCAGACAGGACGGACTGCTATGCAACGCGAGCTTTCAGCCGAGGAACTGCGCCGAGAAGTCGAGCGCCTCGCTCCGTTTTTTCACAACGTCGAGTTGCCCCATGGCATTCGCACGTTTTCCGAGAAGCATGCTCGACGCGACATCGAACGCACGCGCATTGACGACTTGAAGGCCTACGTCTGGCCGCAGGTGCAGGGGCACTTCGGTTCGTTCGAGGGCTTGCGTGTGCTCGACGTGGCGTGCAACGCCGGCGGCTTTTCGGTCGAGGCTGTCCGTTCCGGAGCCGCCCAAGTCGTCGGCATCGACATTGTCGATGAGTACCTCGAGCAAGCCAATTTCATCCGCGATGCGCTTCGCTTCGAGAACCTGAGCTTTCGCAAACAACGGGTCGAGACGCTCGACCCACAAGAACTCGGAACCTACGATCTCGTGTTCCTGTTCGACGTCTTGTACCACTTTGAAAATCCGGTGCTGGCCCTGCGAAAAGTCGCGGAGCTCACCCGGACGATGTTGGTGATCGAGACCCGCCTGACCAATCCGCCCGATCACCAAAACCTGACCTGGCAGATGAATTATTTGCCGCCGTCGACCCCGGTCAACGAGGACCGATCGACGTCGCGGTGGCGGACCGCAACGATGTGCCAGTTTACGCCGACCGATGCGGCTGTGAAGTCGATCCTCGAGCACCTCGGCTTTCGCGTGACGCAGCTCGAACTCACTCCTCAAGATCAAGAACTCCGCTTCCCGAACGACGAACGCCTCGGCTATTTTGTCGGCATCAAGGATGCATAACCGTCATGAATAGCGAAGCATTTGTCCGTCATCGCGGGCCCATCACTTCGACTGCATGGATCCCCGGCACCCAGCAAATTTTGACGTCGGGTTACGACAGCGCCGTGGCCTGCTTCGATATGCAAAGCGGCGAGGTCGAACTTTGGGGGTACCACCGACATCTGTGTAACCGCATTGTCGTCGACGCCGATGGCCAGCGCGCGGCCTCGGTGTCCTCGGACTACGACATTTACATCTGGGATATCGCCACGCGCAAGATGACGATGGCTCTCATCGGCCACGGCGACGATGTCGAGGATTTCTACTTTATCGACGCGGAACGCGGCGTGAGTGTGTCACGCGATCGCCGGATCCTCCTGTGGGATTTGAGTACGGGACGGATCACCCGGGCAATCCACGGGCACGAGAAAGATGTTCTCAGTGTCGCGTGCCACGCCGGCAACATCTACAGCTCGAGCGACGATACAACCCTCCGCGTCTGGGACCTGGAGACCGGACGCCCACGTCATGTGTTCGGGCCGTTTGATACCGAGAGCGATACCTGTGCCATCGATCCGAGCCGCAACCGGGTTGTCCTTGGCTGCGATGATGGCTGCATTCGGATCTTCGATGTGACCGCCGGCGAAATGGTCGCGAAGATCGACGCCCATGAGGCGGGCATCAAAAAAGTTGCATGTTCACCGGCCGACGGCGCCATCCTCAGTGCAGCCTATGACGGCAAGATCCATGTGTGGGACGGTGCATCCCACGAGCGTCGCCTGAGCCTGGAGCAGCGCAAGAACAAGTGGGAACGCTCGTTCACGTGGTCACCCGACGGGGCGTTTGTCGTCGCCGGAACATTCGACGGTACGGTCCTTGTCTGGGACGCAAACGACGGTCACGCAGTCGCCGAACTGGGGGTCCAGGCCGAGCGCCCGGGGAACGATTGCTTCAACGATGTCGCCATCACCGAGGATCAAACCGTGATCCTCGTGAACGACGAGGGATGTGTGCGTGTCGGTCGGTTCGACGAGCCGCGCTGGCTCGCCAAGGTGACCCCCAAGACAGGTCGTATGCTGATGAATGCGGTGACCTACGACGCAGCCACGCGTACGGTGATCACCGGGTCCCACGATCAGCGCCTGCACATCTTCGACCGGACCGCTGACGGACTCGCCAACGAAGTCGAGGCGTTTGTCGGTGAAGGACCGATCAACTGTGTCCGCATGACGCAGCAATCCGGCTACGAGGGCGTATTGTTCGCTGCCTGCTACACCGGCGCCATCGCCCGGGTTTCGCGTGACGGAACGGTTTGCGATCGCTTTCGCCTCCATGAGAATGCAGTGAAGTCGCTGCGCCTTCACCCGACAAAGCCGATCGGGGTGAGCGGCAGTGCCGACGGGATTCTCGTGACATGGTCGTTTGACGGTGCACTGTTGCGGCAAATCCCGGGTCACACCGCGATCATTGACGACGTCGATATCGACCCGACCGGCAACTTCATTGCGAGTTCGGGACGCGACTTTCTCCTCAATGTCTACCGTCTCGAGGACGGGGGGCTTGTGTCCACGGTCGAGCTCGGCCGACGCTCGCCCAAAGCACTGTGCTTTGTCGATTCACAGACGGTGATTGTGACCAACTACTGGGGGGAGCTGTTGCGAGTTTCCTTGCCCGAGGGTCGTATCCTATGTCGGTCGATTTCCGAAAACGGGATCAGCTCGATCTGCCGCGCCGACTCCAAAGGTGAGCGAGTGGTGGTCTGTTCCTACGACGGAGCTGTCTACCTCGTGCGTTCGAGCGATCTCTCGGTCGAACGCGAGCTGCGGGCGATGACCCAGCGGGTTTGTCCCCCGCTGTGTGATTGAGCGTTCACTCAAAACGCGGCGGCAAGACCGGGCAACCCGAGTTATTGGTGTTGCCCCGCGAGAATGCGACGGACGAGCCGACCCAGATCGCCGACGTTGGGGGGATACACCAACGAGCCATGGGTACCCCGCACAAAGTGGACGCGATACTCTCCGACGCAAACCTTACCCCAGTTGAAGTCCGGCTCGGGTAGGTCGATGTTGTGTCGATCGCGGTCGCGTGCCCGGATCAGGCTCACGCGGCCGGCGTAGGGCTTTGGGGTGTAGCAGCGCAACGCAGCGTAGTTCGAGCGAATGTTGTTGAACAATCCGGTGACAAACCGATCCGCACGCCCAGGTGGAAACCAACCCGCAGCTTCGACATCCCGGGCCATCTGTGACAGCGCATCGTTCACCTCGAGGTTTCCGACCTCCTCGGGCGACATGTCGATGCCCTGTGCGCGGATGTACTGGGCGATCAAAGCTGTCTGTTCCGCCAATGTCGGGTTGAAGAACATCTCATTGGTGGGGGTGAGGGTGTCGAGCAGCAACACCTCGTTGACTTCGATGCCACGTTCGGCGAGTTGCCGGGCGATCTCAAATGCGACCACTCCGCCGAACGACCAGCCACCGAGGCTCAATGGTCCATCGGGAAACAGCTGTGTGACAGCGTCGATGTAGTACGCCGCCATCGCCTCGACCGTCTCGAGGTGTTCGGGGTTCTCGTCGAAGATCCCGGTCTCGAGGCCATAGACGGGCTGGTCGTCCTCGAGTGCTCGCGCGAACTGGGCGTAACACAGGGCCGAGGTTCCCGTGGGCTGGACACAAAACAGTGGCGGCAAGGCGCCGCCGGCCCGCAGCGTGACCACCGGATTGCCGCGTAGACGTGCGGCAGATGCTTCGGGCGACGACTCCTCAAACAGTGCCTGCGCCATCGTTGCGACCGTGCGGTTTGCGATCACTTTGGACAGGGGAAAGGCGCGGTGAAAACGATCTTCGATGGCGGCTGCGAGCCGGATGGCGAGCATCGAGTGGCCGCCGAGGTCGAAAAAATCGTCGTGGATGCCGAGTTTGGGGACGCCGAGGATCTGCGCCCACAGTTCGACGAGGTCGCGTTCGGCTGGGGTGCGCGGTGCGACATACGAGGTCTGAGTGCTCGTTTCGGGCGGGGGAAGGGCCGCGCGGTCGACCTTGCCATTCGGTGTGAGCGGCAGTGCGACGAGCAGGACAAATGCCGATGGGATCGCGTACTCGGGGAGCTGTGTCCGCAGGTGCCTGCGCAGAGCGACATGCGTGCAGTTTGCATAGGCCGGCATCACGTAGGCGACCAGCCGTCGCTCACCCGGCTCATCCTCGCGGATGATCACCGTCGCGTGTCGCACGATTGGGATCGCGTTGAGGACAGCCTCGATCTCACCCAGCTCAATGCGATGACCCCGTAGCTTGACTTGGTGGTCGAGACGGCCGAGGAACTCGAGCTCGCCGTCCACCGTCCACCGCGCTCGGTCGCCGGTGCGATACATACGTGCGGGTTGGTCGGAGAACGGATCGGCGACAAAACACGCCTCGGTGCGTTCAGGCTGATTGAGGTAGCCACGCGTAACTCCGATGCCACCGATGCACAACTCTCCGGGGATCCCCGCCGGGACGAGTTTGGCATGCGCATCGAGGACGTACACACGGTAGCCGGGCAGGGGGCGACCGATGCGAATCGAGCCGGTCGCGGCGAACCGTTCGGCAGGCCACACCGTCGCTTCGACCGTGGCCTCGGTCGGCCCGTAGTTGTTCCACAACTCGGCCTTGCTGGTTTCGACAAACTTCGTACACAGCGCTGGACTGAGTGGTTCGCCACCGACGGTCACGCTGTGCAGGCGCGGTGCGCCGATGAACTCGGGATCGTCGAGCAGGAGTGAGAGCAACGGCGGTGGAAAATCAGCGTAGGTGACGTGGTGATCGCGGATCAGGGCCACGAGTTTGGTCGGCGTGCGGGCGTCATCCCCGGGGGCCAGGACGATTGTGCCACCGGCCACCAGCGGAGCGAGTGTCTCGAGCACGGCGACATCGAACGCCAGCGAGGCCCGGTGCAGGACGGTACATGGGAGGGAATAGCGACGGTCTTTGAGGACCCCGGCGAGCAGCGCTGCGACCTGCCGGTGCTCGACCACCACCCCTTTCGGCCGCCCTGTCGAGCCGGAGGTGTAGATCACGTAGAGCATGTGCTCGGGGCGAACCGCGATCGCCGGTGGTGTCGCCGGGTTGTCCTGCCATTGCCCAGCGTCGAGGTCGAGTCGCACGACCGGGAGACCCTGGGGAGTACTGTCGAGGAGCCTCGCCGGGCCGATCGCAAGCGACACACCTGCATCTTCGAGGATGTAGGCGATGCGCTGGTTCGGATGTGTCGGATCGATCGGGACATAGGCGCCACCGGCCTTGGCGATCGCAAGCACGGCGATCATCACGGGGATGGACCGCTCGGCGAACAGGCCGACACGTACCTCTGGCCCGACACCGCGGGCGACCAAATGGTGCGCAAGTTGGTTGGCCTTCGTATCGAGCGAGGCGTAGGTGATGGCATCGCGCCCGCACTTGAGAGCGATGGCTTGCGGCACGCGTTGTGCCGTGGCCTCGATCGAATGGTGGATGCAACGCTCGGGAGCGTCGAGCGCAGGGCCGAGACCCCAGGTCAGCAGTTGTTTGCGTTCGTCGTCGCGGGTGTACGCGATGCGGTCAATCGGGGCTGTGGGGTCTTGGACCACCGCCTCGAGCACGCGGACAAGGTGCTGTGCCATCCGCGAGATGAAGGCCTGATCGAACAGGTCGGAGGCAAACTCGATGGTGCCCGAAAGGCCGTTTGCGAGTTTGATTAAGGTCAGTCCGAGCTCGTTTTTTGCCGTGCCGTCGACACTGCCGTCGATCCGGTCGAGGACTGGCGTCCAGCGCCCGGTCGGCAGGTCAAACTCCGGGAGTGGGACGCTCTCGAGCACAAAACTCGCCTGGTACAGAGGGTTGAGTGCGTGACCTCGCTCGGCATGGGTCGCCCGCACGACCTCGTCGAACAGGACATCTTGGTGCGCGAGGGCGGCGGCAATGTCCCCGCGCAGACGCTCGAGCAGGTCGTGGAAGGACGGTGCGTCGGAGAGGTCGCAGCGCAGGACCAGGGTGTTCACAAAAAACCCGACGACGTCGTTCAATTCGGGGTGACCGCGACCAGCCGAAGCCGTGCCGATCGCGACCTCGCTCTGCCCGCAGTAGCGATGCAACAACGTTGCCCAAGCTGCACACAACACCACAAACAGTGTGCATCCCTCATTGGCCGCGAGCCCCTCGATACGCGCGAGGAGTGCAGGGGACACATCGAATGCGACCGCGTCTCCCGTGTACCGCGGCGCGGTGCACGGCTTGGTGCTCGGAAGATGCAGGCGCGTCAGTCCGGCGAGCTGTTTTTTCCACCACTCGAGTGAACGCAGATGGTCTGCGGAGTGTAGCGACTGCTCCTGCCACACCGCGAAGTCGGTGTAGTCGACCGGGAGGGGTGCAAGCTCGGGGCTGCGACCATCGACGAGCGCCGCGTAGCACGTGGCCAGCTCGCGCAAGAGGATCGATCCGGACCAGGCGTCACAAATGATGTGGTGCAGGGACCAGACAAACAGGTGATCATCGTCGCCGCGTGTGACCAACAGGGCGCGACTGAGCGGACCTTCGCTGAGATCAAAGGGTTCCACCGAAAACGCCGCTGTGATCCGGGCGCACTCGTCGGCTCGCTCGCCGGCTGCGAGCGTCCGGAGGTCGACATGGCGCAGATCGATGGCTCGGTGGTGGCGAATACGGGCGAGAGGGTGCCCATCTTCGTCGAAGAAACACAGGCGCAACGATTCGTGGCGTGCGTGGACAACCTCGAGGCTGCGGCGAAGCATCTCGAAGTCGACGGGGCCGTCGATCTGCACGCCAAAGCTCATGTTGTAGAGCGCTGACCCGGGTGAGAGGCGGTCGAAGAACCACAGACGTGCTTGGCTCGGTGAAACCGGCCGGCGCCCGGACGGATCCCGGGTGATTTGCGGGATGGGGTTGTGCTGGTGCTCGGGGGCATTGTCGCGGCGCAGATGGTCGTCGAGGTAGCTGGCGAGCGAGACTGCGTCCGGGTGATCAAACAGCGCCATCCTCGGCAGCGAAATCCCAAACATTCCCTCGACCCGGCCGCGAAGTTCGACGCTGAGTAGCGAGTCGACGCCCAAACTGGCGAACGCGGCCCGCGGATCGATACGTTGTGGCGCGAGCCGGAGGATATCGGCCAATGCGTCGATGAGCAGTTGAACCAGTCGCGCGTGGCGGGCATCCGGCGGCAGCAGGGCAAGCTCCGCACGCGCGTGTTGGGAGGAGGTGGGGGACGCGGGTTTTGGCTGTGTGTCCAGTTCGCTGAGGTACGGGGATGCGTGGGCGCGGGGAAACGCGGCGCGCCAGGGGCCCGGATCAAAGCGCATCACACCCACGACAGGCTCTTGACGGCCGAGGAGTCGCAGGACCATCAGGTTGCCTTCGTCCGGGGTGAGACTCTCGAGGCCGAGGCGTTTGAGGCGTTGACCCCGTTGTGCATGGGCCGCGGCCAACCCCACCTCGGCAAAGGGGCCCCACTGGATGCTGAGCGCCGGTCGTCCCGCACGCACGCGTTCGCGTGCGAGTGCATCGAGGAACGCATTCGCGGCCGCGTAGTTCGACTGGCCGGGTGACCCGAGCAGCGCGGCGGCCGAGGAGTACAGGACAAAGAAATCGAGAGGATCGTCGCGTGTCAGTTGATCGAGGAGCAGTGCGCCGCGTGCCTTGGGGGCAAAGACCCGGCGGACGGTTGCGGGTGATTGCTCGAGGAGCGTGTGGTCGTCGAGGACCCCGGCAGCGTGCACGATGCCGCAAAGGGGCACGCCGCGTGATCGTATCGCTGCCAGTAGTTCTTCGACACCCGCACGCGACGAAATATCACCACGGTGGTACACGACCTCGGCACCCTGTGCCTGCATTGCCGCAACCGCGGCCTGTGCCCTCGGGTCCGCTCGCCGCCGGCCGACCAACCACACGTGCTGCACACCCCGCGAAACAAGAGCGTGGGCGAGGGACAGGCCGAGGCCTCCGAGACCACCGGTGATCAGGTACGCACCCGTGCTGCGCAAGACCGGCTCTCCCACGCCAGATCGGCGGCCGCGAACGAGTCGTGCGACATGACGGTCTGCTCCGCGCAATGCAACCCGATCTTCGTGATCACTGGCCGCCAACTCGCGTACCAACCGTGCGGCATCACCAGCCTCGGCCTGCGGCGCAAGGTCGATGCAGCCGACAAACAGTTCGGGGTGCTCGAGGGGGAGGGTTTGGCCGACTCCCCAAAGGGGTGCTTGCGTAAGCGCTACGGGGTTGCGCGACTCGCCGACGATCTGTGCCCCACGGGTGATGAACCACAGCCGCGGTGCGCCCGCGGATCCGTGCTCGACAAGCGCTTGGGCCACACAAATTGCACCCATGACACCGCGGGTGAGCTGCACATCGAGCGCCGTTTCGGACAACACTTCGGGTGCGCAGTCGAGGCCCCAAAGGAACACCACCCCTGCGAGTGGCGCCCCTGGATCGAGAGCCTGTGCGAACAGTTGACGGAGGTCCTCACGGTGTGTTGGGCGTACGCTGAAAAGATCGGGCTCGATGCGTTTGTAGGCCTCGGCCGCGAAGACCGTCCGCACCCTTGCACCTCGGGTCCGCAGCAACCTCGCAAGCTCGGCGCCTACCCCCGTTCCATCCGCAAAAACGATCCACGTTCCTTCTGGCAGCGTGCCGTCGACGGGCGCGACCTGGCGAAACACGACTTCGACCTCGAGTTCGGCCTCTAGTGTTGCTTGCGATCCCTCGATCCGTCGCATCCGGAGGCCTTCGAGCGAGCCTATCGGTGTGCGGTTGTCGGAGAAGAGCTCGACCTTGCAAAGGCCTTCAACACCTGGCTCGCCCGTCGAGGTCGCTCGCACGAGTACCTCGCGCCCTGGACGGGTGGTGAACCGCGCCCGATCAACGCCGACGGGAACCCAGGTCGCGGCGTCGCCTGGTTTGAGAAACAGGCCGGCCGAGACCTGGATGCACGCGTCGAGGAGTGCGGGATGGACCTGGTACTCGCGATCGTCGAGCCCTGCCGGAAGGCGCACCCGCCCGAGCCGTTTGCGGTTGTCCCAGGACGCAGCCTCGGGCCTCGATCCAGGTCGTTCGCGGTTGTGGTCCCTGGATGCAGCCTCGGGCCCATTCCCCGTAGATCCGCGTGGCTCGCGGGGCTTCCAGAGCCGGACAAGCCCGGAAAATGCCCGGCCGTATGTGAGGCCGCCACGCGCCAACTCGGCCAACTGTGCCTGCGCCTGTGCTGCCGCGTCAGGAGGTTCAATTGCCAGCTCGTCAGGCAGTGCGGGCTGATCGGTGGCAGCCTTGTTTGTGCGCACCTCGCCGGTGACATGTGTCTGCCAACCACGGTCATCCGCCCCGCGGCTTGCGATGCGAAAGGACGCTCCGCCGGGCTGTTCGCGGACCACAACCTCGACCCGCCGCGCACCGTGTTCGGGCAGGACGAGCATGCGGACAAACCGGATATCTTCGAGTTCGAGCAGCTCCGTGCCCAGCGCGCGCACACAGGCTGTCAGACCCATCTCGAGCAGGCCCATCCCGGGGACCACGACATGCCCCTGGACCACATGATCGGCGAGCCATGGCGGTTGCGCCGGCGAGATCGAGCGCTGGAACAGGTGCACCCCTTGCAAGTGCGAGGATTCGAGCGCCGGACCGACTAGCGGGTGCCCGGATACCGCCGTCGGCGCAGCGGCGGATGGTGGGAGCCAGTGGCGCGTATGTTGCCAGGGGTATGGAGGCAGTGCGACCACACGACCTCGAGTCGGCCACAGGCCCTCCCACTCGAGTTCGACACCAGACACGTGCAGCGCGGCGATGCATTCGGCAAACCGTAGGTGGTCGTCGGCACCGCGACGCAGGGTTTGGACAACCGTTGCCGTGTCCGCCAGGCCATCGGAGGACGTTTGGCGCGTCGCCTGGGGGGCAAGTGTGCGTTGCATGTTGAGTGTGAGCACCGGGTGGGGGCCGACCTCGACAAAAATCTCACCGCCACGGGCACGGGCGGTCGCAACAGCTCGGTCGAACCGCACCGTTTGGCGAATGTTGTCTCCCCAGTACTGTGCGTCGAGGTCCGCCCCGGTGACGGGCGCACCGGTGACACTGCTGATCATCTCGAGTGATGCGGTTTGTGGCGCAAAGCTGGTCAACGACGCGATCAGTTCGTCGCGCAGGGGGTCCATCTGGGGGCTGTGGAACGCGTAGTCCACCCGCAGCGGGCGGCATTCGATGTCGCGATCAGCCAGCCGTGTAGCGAGTTGTTCAAGTGCCAGTGGATCGCCCGAGAACACGACCTGCCCGGGGTCGTTGACCGCCGCGATCGAGATGCTGTCCTCGAGCCCGGCGAGCTCGCGACGCGCCGCGTCTTCGCGGATTGTCGCCGCGAGCATCCGCCCGTGCCCGGTCGCCTTTTGCATGATGCGGGCACGGCATGCGATCAGCCGTGCGGCCTCATCCAAACTGAGGGTGCCGGCGACATGGGCTGCAGCGATCTCGCCGACGCTATGGCCGATCACGATGTCGGGAGCGATGCCTAGCGAGCGCAGGAGCGAGGCCAGCGCAATGTGGATGGCAAACAGGGCGCATTGCGCTACCTCGGTTTGGCCGAGTCGAGAACGGTCCTTGGCCCGCCACAGCTCGTCGAGCAGCGAGAACGAGACATGGGGAGCCAGCGCCGTGGCACAGGCTTCGAGCTGGCGACGGAACACCGGCGTTGTTTCGGCCAAGCGCTTGCCCATTTGGGCCCACTGCGAACCCTGGCCCGGGAACACAAACACAACCTTGGGTCGCGGCCGTGTCCGCCCCGTCCACAGCGATGCTGCCCGCTTCCCTTGGATGAAGGCATCGAGTGCCGTGACGATGGATGCCTGCGATGTGCCGACGACGGCAAGTCGCTGCTCGTGGTGGGTCCGGCGAACGCTCGCGGTGTACTGGATGTCGACTAGGCGTTCGGGTTGCGACGCGACAGCCGAGCGCATCGCCTTCGCGACCGCGATGAGGGCCTCGGGGGTCTTCGCCGACAACGGCAAAATTGGGAACGCCTGTGTACACTCCTGCCGGGGAACCGTCGGGGCCTGTTCGAGCACAACATGGGCATTGGTCCCGCTCATGCCGAATGAGCTGACACCTGCACGCCTCGGCCCGCCGGTGTCTGGAAACGCTGACGACTGCGCCGCGACGCCTACCGGTAGCGCTGCCCAGTCGATATGCGGGTTGGGCTCGTCGAAGTGAAGCGAGCGCGGAATCCGGGCGTGGGCCAGGCTGAGAGCTGCTTTGAGTAGTCCTGCAACACCCGCAGCAGACTCCGCGTGGCCGATGTTGGTTTTGATCGAACCGACGGTGATCGGAACATGGGCCGGCCGATCGTTGCCGAGTGCGGCCGCAAGCGCTTGAACTTCGATCGGATCGCCGAGGCGTGTTCCGGTTCCATGGGTTTCGACATATCCGATCGCCGCTGGGGACACATTCGCGGCAGCGAGTGCGCGCCCGATGACCTCCTGTTGGGCGGGTCCGTTCGGCGCAGTCAGGCCGTGGCTGCGACCATCTTGGTTGATCGCCGATCCGCGAATGACAGCGAGAATCGGATCGCCGTCTCGGACGGCGTCGGAGACCCGTTTGAGCACGATGACGCCGGCACCGTCGCTGCGCACATAGCCGTCGGCGTCGGCCGAGAACGTGCGACAGCGGCCCGTCGGTGACAGTGCCCGCATGCGGCTGAGACACACGGATGCCTCGGGCGTGAGCACGAGGTTGACACCGCCGGCGAGTGCCATGGTGCATGCGCCCTCGCGCAGGGCCTGACAGGCAAGGTGGATCGCAACCAGCGACGATGAACAGGCGGTGTCCACCGGAACATTGGGTCCCCGGATCCCGAGCCAGTACGACAGCCGCCCAACCCCGGTGCTGTGTGCTGTCCCGAGAAACAGGTGTGGATCGAGCCGACCGCTGCGCGCGACACCCATCGACTGGTATTCGTGGCTCGAGATCCCCATGAACACGCCGGTGTTGCTGCCGCGGACCCGTGTGAGGGGCATCCCGGCATGCTCGAGGGCCTCCCAGGTGACCTCGAGCAGGAGGCGGATCTGAGGATCCATCGCGTCGGCCTCGCGGGGGGAGATTTCAAAGAACGTCGGATCGAACTGATCTACGTTCGGCAAAAAGCCACCCCAGCGCGTCACCATTTTGCCCGCTGCATCTGGGTTTGGATCGAAGTAGGCATCGATGTCCCATCGCGTTTTCGGGACCTCTTCGATCGCATCGAACCCCTCTTCGAGGCGCTCCCACAGCGTCTGCAAATCGACGACCCCGCCCGGGAACCGACAGCCGACGCCGACGATAGCGATGGGGTCAACCGACGCCTCGCGCTGGACCGGGGCACGCGGTTGCTCGGCCCCCGCGAGGTGCCGCGACAATGCCCGGACGTTTGGATAATCCCAGGTGATGACCGCATCGAGCCGCCGCCCGACAAAGTCACCGAGCGCGGTCGCGAGTTGTACCGAAGATGCGGAGTCGAGGCCGTAGCGACTAAACGGAACATCCGGCGCGAGCTCGTGCGGCGAGACACCAAACTCCTGTGCCAAAATCTGCAGCGTGAATGCCTCGATCTCGGCGGCGCGCTTGTGTGGGACCGCGGACGGAGGTTGCGTCACTCCTGTCTCGGGAACGTCCCGCTGCCCCTCGCCTGTGCTGTCGAAGCAGGCGAGCGTCGGGGCCGTGCCCTCGGCGATCATCCGGGCGGCGGCGCGGCGTTGGAGTTTGCCACTCGAGGTTTTGGGCAGCCGACCCTTTGCAAGCAGGGCGATCACACCTGGTCGCAGGTCGTGATCGCGGGTGATCGATTCGCGTACCGCATCGATCATTGCCTGGAGTGCGGGGGCCTCAGAGGATCCGTCCTGTGGCTTTCCCCGAACCTCGGCCGCGACCCCCAAATGTTCTTCGCCATTTTTCTCGAACGAGAACGCCGCGACCCCACCGGGGGCGATGGCCGGATCGGCACGCTCCACCGTCTGCTCGATGTCCTGTGGGTAGCGATTCTCGCCCCGGATGATGATGAGGTCCTTGAGTCGTCCCGTGATGTACAGGCCGCCATCGAGCAAAAACCCCTGGTCCCCGGTGCGCAGGTAGGGTCCATCGCCATCGCGAAGGTACGCACGGAACGTGTGTTCGGACGCCTCGGGCCGTCCGCGGTAGCCTGCAGCAATCGAGTCGCACTTGACCAGCACTTCGCCCAGGCGATCGGGTGCACACACCTCTCCAGTCGCCGGATCGACGATACGGATCACGGTGTCGACAGCAGGATCACCGCAGCAGACAAACGTCGATGCACCTGGTGTGTCTTCAGGGACAGGTAGGACAGCTCCGTGGTGGGTCAGCGATGACCCGTCGAGCGCCACGATTCGCGGTCCTTCGTCCCGCAGCTCGGTGCTGACGAGCAGGGTTGACTCCGCCAGTCCGAAACACGGTGCAAGCGAGCTCCAGCGCATCCCCACACCACCAAAACGTTCGTAAAATCGACGCAACGTGGCGGCGCGGACGGGTTCGGCCGCGTTGTAGGCGACCTGCCAGCTCGAGAGATCGAGCGTGTCGCGTTCGGCATCGCTGACCTTGCGGATGCACAGCTCGTAGGCGAAGTTCGGACCGCCGCTATGCGTGCCCGAGACCTCGGTGATGGCACGCAGCCAGCGCGACGGGCGACTGACAAACGCACCCGCGGGAAACAGTGTGCACAAAAACCCCGTGAAGATCGGCTGGATCAACCCCTGAATGAGCCCATCGTCGTGAAAGTGGGGCACCCACACGACGCTGCGGCTCTCGCTCGAGTAGCGCCAACCCTGTTGGATCGCACGCGAGTTGGCGAGGATGTTCGCGTGGGTGATCTGCGTGCCTTTGGGAGAGGATGTCGAACCTGAGGTGTATTGCAGATGCGCCGGGACGTCGGGCGCGACACAGGGCGGTCGCCACGTCGACGCGAGATCGCTGGGACAATCCTCGAGCGCGAGCCATGGGACTGCTTGTGCCTCTTGGGACATGTCCGATGTGACTTGTTTTGCCAGGGCGAGGCCTGCACGCGTCGTCAGGACGGCCGCCGGTCGGGCATCCGCGATCATCCCGCGCAGACGCGGCAGGGTACGGGCGAGCCGTGACGGGTGTGGCATCGGGGCAGGGGCCGGGATGATGCCGGCGTACACACAGCCGAAAAATGCTTCGATGAACTCGAGGCCCTGCGGGAACAGCAGCAGGACGGACGCACCTGGCTCGTGACCGAGGCCCTGGAGATACGCGGCGAGGTTTCGCGCCCGTTCCTCGAGGGTCGCGCTGGTGAGCGTTGCGCCCTCGGCCTCCCCGTCGTGCAAGAACCTGTAAAGAACGAGCTCCGGAGTCCGCGAGACCCGTGACTGAAGCAACGTAATCAGCGTTTTCGGGTGCGTGAGCATGACCTTCGAAGCCGTGGAGAGAACCTGTGAACGGGCGCCAAACTACCATGAGGCAAAAGTCGTTGACAAACTGCGATGTCGCGAGATTTCGGCACGACGCGGTTTCACACCCATGCCTCACGACCGATATCATCTGAGCCTAGGGCTGCCCTACGAACCGCGATGAACCCATCGTACGGACCGCCCGTGCGGCTCGCCCGTCGCTAGGAGGATGTCCTGTTCGCGGTGTCCCTGATGAAACCGACGCACGCGCAGCTCCGTCGTGCGGTTGCACCACTCCGCGCCGATTTGGAAAACTTCGCGATCGGCAGATAGATCTTCGAGCTGTCGAGTCATGGCCGCGCGTTGGTCTGGGGTGAGCTGGCTTGTCAGGAATGTATGGGCGACGAGAATCCGGGGTGATCGCAGCCCGGCACACGCCTCGGCGAGTTCACACGTTGCGTCCGCTTTCATCAACGGTACGGGGTTTTCGCGCCTGAGGGAGATCGCCCCCTGAAAGCCAGCGAGACGGTCGCAGTCGTCGGGCCAAAGAAAGGCCCGGAGCCACCCTTGCGCTGCGCTGTGTTCGATGTCGATCGGTTCGATGTCGAGGCCGAGGCGCTCGCTGCATAGCGGAATCTGCGCCCCGGATTCGGCTGGAAATTCGAGGCCACTGACGGTGCAAGCAATGTGTACGGGGGAGGACTCCGGCCCACGCGACCAGGACCGTCCATCTGTGCGTTCGAACCGCATGTGGAATCGTTCCCAGTTGAGATTGAGGCCCGCACTCGCGCCAATCTCGATGTACGTGGCGATGACATCCCCGTACCGGAGCCCGATCCACTCGAGTCCAAGGCGCACAAACACAGCGCTACCGGGTTCTTTGGTCTGGATTCGGCTGGTTGAGATCAGTTGACGAAGCTCCGCCTCGTGCACGAGGCAGAAATCGACAAAGTGTGGGACTGGATCGAGGTCGAGGGGTCGACCCTGCGCGAGGTTGCGGTAGATCGCCGCGAGCGGGTGGGATGTGCGTCGAAGCGTCTCGAAGTGGACGGCGGCGAAGAACATGGCCATCGGAGACTGGCCTGGCTGCGCGTTGGCTGCGATGGCGAGCAGACGCGGATCCGTCGCCACATGTTGGGCAAGTCTGCGGTAAAGCGGAGAGTGTTGATAAAGCTCGGGAGCCTTATCCTCGAATTCTCGTGCGATTGCTGTTGGTAGTATGGGCATACTCATGGTTTGAGCGGTTGGACCTCGAGCAGCGAGACGACCCCTGCATGCAGGCACGCGCGTACTTGGAAGCGGGCTCGTTTGGCGAGGAGGCGAAGCTCTGACTCACTGCGCTCTTGACCTCCGGGGCCGATGAGCATGTGCAGGTCACTTTGCACGACGGCCCGGTCTCTCGCGGAACTTGTCAACCGATCGGGCACGAGGCGCTCGACGATCAACAGTCGTGCCGCGGGATGCATCGCCTGATGGCAACACTCGAGGATGCAGAGCGCGTGCTCGTCGTTCCAATCGTGGAGAATGCTCTTGAGGATGTAGACATCCCCACCTGGTGGGATACTCGCGAAGAAATCACCCGCTACCAGGTCGCAACGATTCCACACGCCGCTCGACCGAAGGTGTTGTTCAGCCTTCGCCAGGGCGTGGGGGCGGTCGAGCAGGATCCCCTGGCAGCTGGGGTTGGCTTCGAGGATGAGCCCGAGCAATTGGCCTCGCCCGCCTCCGACATCGACCACCGTTTGGGTGTCTCGAAACGAGTAGGCATTGAGCACATCTTTGGCCTCTACACGTGTCAATTGACCCATCGCTTGATGGAACAATTCGGCGGCGGTCGAGTCGAGCTCCAGCACTCCGGCTCCTTCGTTCCCACACGCGAGCTTGCGCGCGCTCATACCGGTCCGGACGCTGCCCAGGAGATTTCCCCAGACGGGCCACAAGTGCCCGCCCCACCATCTCGCCCACGCCCGCAAGGAGTCGTCTGCGTCACTCGCCAGGAGGCTGCCCATCGGGGTGAGGGAGAAGGCACCTGCGTCGGACTCTTGACAAATCTCGAGTGTCACCAATGCACGTAGAAGACGGTGTAATGCACGCGCATCAATGTCGAGTTGTTGGGCGAGCCGTTGCGCTTCCATTTCGCCATCGGCCAGCCGATCGACGAGCCCGAGCTCGGCGGCAACGTAGATCGCCTGTGACGTCCAGCTCGCATTGATCAGCGCCAGTAGTCTTGAGGACTCAGTGGAGGAATCGGTCATGACTCATGTGCCGTGCGTTCCTCGACCAGCCTGCGGGCGAGGATACTGGCGGCATCGTCCTTTCGATCGAAGAATCGGTGGTTGTCGGAGGCCTCTTCAAGCGTAGTTTGCTGGGCTTCGAGAACGACGAGGTCTTCATGGAATGTTGTCATCATCGACCGGTGGAGCGTCTCGGTCGTCTCGTCGTCATCCAAGCGAAAATTGCGTGCCGCGGTAAAAAAATAGTGTGAAGTCAATTCCGTCTCGGGTGTCGTCGCGTGAAAGTGACGAATTTGAAATCCTCCCTTTCGCTTCCCCTCGTAGGCGCCCGTCCCCGCGTTCACCGAGCCGGACCAAAAGAGTAAAAACCCGGGGAAGAACTCGCATTCTTGCCATCGATCGACCTTCCCCGCGAATCTGCAGACCATTTGGTGCAGAGGCGGGGGATCGACCTCGGGGACCCAGTGTTTTAGGTACACACGATTCCCTTCGCGTGTCGCTTTGATCTGGGCGTGATCCGCTTGTTTGGAGGGACTCCCAATCGTCGAGCGATGGACATACTGAAGATGATTCAGGCTCAGCAGGTTGTCTGCAATGAGTTGCCAGTTGGCGCGTATGGCCAGATACCCCTTGGTGTGCACCCACGAAGGATCCGTGTGATAGCGCCAGGGCGGGACCAGGTCGGAGTCGGCTCTCTGCGGGTCGCCCATCCAGATCCACACCAATTGATCTCGCTCGATCACCGGGAATGCACGGATCCCCGCATGGGGGGGAATATGCGATTGCCCAGGGATCTTCGCACACGCACCATTCGCGTTGAACTCCGTCCCGTGGTAGAGGCACCGGATATGGCTACCGCTGCATTCCCCACGCGACAGGGGAAGACCTCGGTGGGAGCATCGGTCCTCGAGTGCGATCGCTTGGCCCTTGTCCGTTCGATAAAGGACAATCCGCTGATTGCAGATTCTTCGTCCGAGGGGCTTGCACGTAACCTCGGAACTGTACGCTGCCACATACCAGTTGTTTTGGAGCAGGATGCCCGTTTGGAGTGGTTGAAGTTTCATCCGAACATCGAACTCCGGTTGGTATCGGTGGTTGTGTTGAACACGAACGATCCTTGAATCATGGCTTCCCCGGCTCGTAGACCGTATCGATGGTGACCATCGCCGCAGCGGCCTCTCGGTGGCTCGGCAGTGTTCCTGTTGCGACCGCGGCAAGTGTGGCGCCCCCGAGAGCTGTCCCAAATGCGGTTTCACACGGGATCTCCACACAGACCCCACATGCGTCGGCACGGAGTTGATGAAGGGTGTCCACAATCGCCATCCCGCCAATGCACGTCAATCTGGTTAAGGGTCCTATCGGGCGCGCACGTTCGAGGAGCCTTGCGAGATGTGTGCGCTCCATGCCTTCGACGACCCGTCGGACGATTGCGTTGTGGGCGAGTCCCCGGGCGAGTCCCTGCTCCACAGTCGCGACGAGTTGCTCGGAACAGTCAAAACCCTCGTGGTCCCCCTGGGAGCTCTGATCGGCGAGTGCTTCGGCGACCAGCTCGGACACCGGCTGCGTGCGCCCGAGACGAGCCCCCAGCCACCGCAGGGTTGTCGCCCCAAATGGAAGCACATCGCTGATCACAGGGGTCGTGCCCAACGCGAAGCGTCCGACCGTCGGCGGGGATGCGACGAGCGACGCGATCGTCGACGAGCCGAGGTTGAGGCTCGCTTCCCCGGCGCGGCTGATCCCACCTCCGAGGACGCCGAGAAACGCATCGAGGCCACCGGCGACAACCGGGAGGCCCTGGCGAAGCCCACACATGTCGGCGGCGCCCGACGTCAGGCTCCCGGCGATATCTCCGGCGGCGATCGCAGGAGCCGGGAGCAAGGAATGCGGCAACCCGGCGGCGTCGAATAGCTCCTCGGGGCTCGCGTGGGTCGCCAGCGGTCGGCCCACCAAGCGAGATACGAGGTAGTCCCCCGCGTGCATGGTCCACCGCGCCGATGCGAGGCAGTCGGGACTGTTTCGGGCGAGCCAACGCCCCATCGCGGCGAGCTGCATGGCGAGGCGTTGCGGACCCGTACTCGGCACGGCGAATGTGCGGCTGAGAAACGCGACATCCTCCTCACGCCGCCGATCCATCCACGTCGGCACACGGGCGACAGGCTCGAGTGACGCATCGACAAAGACCGGGCTCGGACCATGACCACCCACGCCAATGGCGGCCACATGGGGTGCAACTTCGGGTGACACGGCTTCGCGGAGTCCCACACCGAGGACCCGCCAATAATCGTTTGGATCCTGGTCTGCAACCTCTTGGGCGATGCGTGTGGGGTAGGGGATCCGGGCGCGTCCGTGACACTGACCGTGTGTATCCCAGACGCCGCATTTCAGTGCGCTCGTGCCGAGGTCGATACCGATCAACAGGGGGCCCATCGCGGATTGTTGACGTTGTCGCCGGTCAGCGGGGACCGATCACGATGCGTCCGAGTTGTGTGAGCGCCGCGTCGACGCTCGCATCCCCGTGGATCAGGCTTGCGAGCGCGTGTGTCATGGCCCCGGGCCGCTCGTGTTTCCAGATCCGACGACCGACAGCAGCACCCGCAGCACCGGCGTCGAGGGCTGTCTTGATGGTCGTAAAAAATGTTCGCTCGTCGCTGTCGGAGCTCGAGCCACCGAGCACAACCACCGGAACGTCGGCCAGGGACACGAGCTCGCGGAAGCTTTCGGGATCCCCGGTGTACATCGTCTTGATGATATCGGCGCCGAGATCCGACCCCATCCTCGCGCCGTCGATCAGGTTTTCGGGGGTGTGGGCATCGCGATCGGCAAATGAAACGGGGATTGTCTCTGCCATTAGCGGGACACCCCAGGCCTCGCAGTGGGCGGCGAGTGGTTCGACATAGGCCCACGCCGACGGGTCGGGTGCACCCGGGAACATATCGGCTTTGATCGCGTCTGCGCCGAGCCGTAGCGCGAGCTCGACAGCGTGGTCGAGGTTTGGTGCATCGCGTCCGATGCTGAGGATGATCCCCGCGCGTCCGAGCGCTCGGCCGTAGCGAGCCACCAGACCGTGGCGCAGCAACACCGCGTCCGCCGCACTTGTCACCTCGCCCAAGACCCGCTGAGGATCGGCGAATCGCATCCCGCGACCCGGTTTGGACAGATGATCCATGGCGACGACCAGGATCCGCCCGTCGGCGTGGAACAGCCGCCGCATTCGCGACTTACCTGAGGAGATGCTCATTGCTCGTGTCCTCCATCGATCTCGACGACGACTCGGAAATCACACCCGCGACTCGCCTGTTCGAGAGCAGCAGGGAGTTGCTCGAGGGGAAACCGCGAGGAAATCAGGCGCCGGACGTCGACGAGTCGGTAGGCCAGCAGCTTTGTCGCTTGCGACCAGTCGTCGAGGGTATGGCTTCTGGCGCCGTCGAGTACGGTTTCGTGGTGATGGATCGACCTGGGGCCGAGGTTGGTGCCGACGTCCCGGGGAAAACTTCCGTAGTAGATGATCGTGCCGCCGGGGCGCACACAGGCGGCGGCCTGCTGCGAAGTTGTGGCGTCGCCGTGGGTGACGAACACAACATCCGCGCCGCGTCCTTCGGTGAGTTCGTGCGCACGTCTGGCCGCATGGTCGGGCTCGAGTGCAAACGCGGCGCCATGCTCGAGGGCTACGTGACGTTTGCCCGGGTCAGGCTCGCTGACGAACACGCGGGCACCCCGAAGTCGTGCGATCATCACGTGCAGCTGCCCCATCGTACCGCCGCCGATCACCAGTACATCGTCGCCGAACCGGACTGCGCCCTTGTTGACCGAGTGCACGACACACGCGACGGGCTCGGCGAACGCGATCTCGTCGAACGACAACTCGTCGGGCATCGCAAACAACTTCCACGTAGGCACGCTGACGCGATCGGCGAGCCCACCGATCCGCCGCATCGTCCCTGGCTTGCGCCCGCGAAACTTCCCTGAACACAGGTGGGTATCGCCGCGGCGGCACTCGTAGCACTGGAGGCATCGATCGAGCATCGCGAGTGCGACCCGCGAGCCCGGCGGGGGAGCGACCGCCTCGGGGTGGGCCTCGATGACCACACCGGCAGCTTCATGGCCGGCAATGATCGGGTACTCGTTGATCTGCCCCGTCCACAGCCGCTGCTCCATCGTGCACAGGGCACAGGCTCGCAGTTGTACGACCGCCTCTCCGGGTTTGGGGACAGGTGGATCGTCGGCCCGCAGCTCGATTGTCCGCGGAGCTGTAAAGACGGCGGCGCGTGGTTGCATGGGAGATGTCATCACGCGCTTTGTGCTGAGGTGTTTTCGTATTGGCGTTCGAGGAATTCCTGCCGCAGGGCGAGGAGTGCGGCGTCCCCCGTCGCATCCATGCGTTCGGCGACAGCGATCTTTGGGTAGTACGACTCGGGGAAGCGCAGGTAGAGTTGAAATGTCCGCACGAACCCACGGATTTCATCCTTGCTGTAGTTCGGCATATCCATCACCGTATCCTTGAAGTTGTGGCACGTCTCGGTTTCTTCGCTGATGAACCCGAGCTCGAGGGCTCGTCGGCGAAGCGGGGTCCCGCGGTAGGGGACAAAGTGGAAGCAATTGGTCGTGTGCGTGACGTGGTCGATACGGCGGTTGAGCATCAGGGTGTCCCACGCCAATTTACGGGTTTCCAAGGGGTAGCCGGTGATGTTGTTGACTTTGACGTTGATCGAGCTGCCTTCGAGCGTACACAGGCTTTCCACGAGCGTGTCGTTGGTGTAGTCCCGTCGCACGACTTCTCTGCGGAACTGCTCGTTGCCGTGTTCGAGGCCGATACTGATGTCGGCACAGCCCGCTCGCTCGAGTAGCGCGACCACTTCTTTGTTGAGCGTTTCGGGCCGTGTCTGGCACCAGAAGGGCAAGCCGATGTCCTGGTACATGTCGACGAATTCCTCGAGGTAGCGCCGAGGCATCGCCAGGAATGTATCCGCGACGAACGAGATGTAGTTGACGTCGTAGTTATCTCGCAGGTGGACGAGGTCGCGGCGGACGGCCTCGATGCTGCGAAGGCGAAAAAAACTCCCCGCCCGAGCGTCGCGGTAGAGGTTTTGCTGCGCCGGCGAGTTGCAAAAAGCGCACCGGTACGGGCATCCGCGATGGGTTTCGATGGGTCCCCAGCGCAGCAATTCCCCGCGTTGCGGCGAGAGCATCCGGTGTTGTTCAAACTGCGAAAAGTCCGGGGGTGGAAGCTCGTCGAGGTCGAGTGCGGGGCGCACTGGATTGCGCGCAATCATGCCGCTTCGCCGCTTGACCCAAAGGTTTGGTACGCGCGAGTAGTCCTCGCCGCGGATCAACAGCCGACACAGATCTGCAATGGGGCCTTCGCCCTCGCCGACACACACGATATCCACGTCTGGTTCCGCGATCACGCGATCGGGCGCAAACGTCGGGAGCACGCCTCCACACAGCACGGGAATGTCGTAGTCCCGGGTCGCGGCGAGCAACGAGAGGGCGATCCCGAAAGTGTCTTCGGTCGTGGACACGGCGATGAGGTGCGGCTTGAAGTCATCGATCATGGCCCGGAAGTCCCGGGCCATTTGCTCGAGCGGCCGCAGACCCTCACGTCGCTTGGCCGTGTCGTACGGGCGGAGTTGGAGGTTTTCCAAGCGGTATTCGTCTGGAGACCGCTGCTCGGTTTCGTAGAAGGTTGTGTCGAATACCCGGACGGCATGGCCCTCGCGCCGCAACACGCTCGACAGCATCGCGATGCCCATCGGGAGCATCGTGGACAACATCAAGTTGGCGTACACCATGAGAACACGGCACTCATTGCGTTCCATCGAGCGGCTCCTGGGCTTGCACGACGGCATGAAACCACTGTGGGAGGAGATATTCAAGAGCCCACTCGCCAGCGAAGTCGGTGATTCTCGCGTTTCAGCACCAGGTACGTGTGGCAGTCCGACCCGTGCGTGGAACGGGCGGGAAGAACTGCATCGTGATTCAGCAGGAGTGAGTCAAGGTCAGGGCAGTGAGGCCTACAAGCTTTGCTGTGAGTTGTTGGTGTGTTCCCGTCGGCGAAGATGTCCGTTCACGCATGTACATGTGATTCCTCGCCGCGGCGGCTGGTGCCAGCCAATGACGAAACGACAAAACGACGATATGCCGGCCAGCAGACTTTCGCCGCGCCTGTCACCTCGCTGAAAAGACCGGGCGTGAATGCAACGCGCGGGCCCGAACTTGCGTCACCTCGGGGGGCGTGGGCTGGCTGGTTTGACTTGGGGCCGTCGACGGGAATCCGAATCGGTCGTGGGATTTGATGACCGGGCAGGCGAGTCGCTCCGGTGAATGGTGAGATCGTACGGAAACCTCATTGCGACGCCGCGCGCGATAGTCGCCTTGGTGCGCCGAACAACATCGATTTTTTGTACCACCGCCGCGGCGCGTGCGGTTGCCGAAAGAATGCCTCGTGGTGGTGTGAGACAGCGTGTTTCCCAGTTAATAGTCGCACAGCGTCAGAGCACGAGCCCGCGGGAATTCGTCCGCACCCGGACGCAGAAACATGGCTGTCAACATGTACGTACATGGGGCTGATGGACGCATGTCCCGTCGACCAAACGGGGTAAACTGCCAGCGATGCGCTTGACCAAGCACAGCGACTACGCCCTTCGAGTGCTTTTGTTTGCTGCCACGCACCGCGAGCGCCTGGTCTCGACCGAGGAAATCTCGACCACGTTCGGGATTTCGATGCATCACCTCGTCAAGATCGTCAACAAACTCGGGAAAGCGGGGTTTTTAGAACTCCGGCGGGGACGCACGGGGGGGCTGCGCCTCGCCAAGCCTCCCGAACAGATTTGCCTGGGTGAGGTCGTTCGCTGTACCGAGCCTGATTTCCACTTAGTCGAGTGTTTGAGCCATGCCGAGCGCTGTCCGATCACACCGGCGTGTGGGCTGATTTTGCCCCTCAAGCGGGCGACCAAGGCCTTCCTCGAGGTCCTCGACGGGTACACACTTGCCGATGCAACCGGAGCTCCGGGACAAAAACGCTACGACCGTTTACTCAACCTGTTGGATTGAGCAAACGGCCGTGAAAAGGTCGCGTAGGTTGTCAGTCTTTTCGGCGTGACCAGCCGAAGTGCAGCCCGACAACAAACCATCCTACGCCGATGAGGCCAGCGGCGAAACCCGTGTCGCCGATGACCCGCAGCCAGCGGAACGTATCGAGCGCGGGTGTTTGCATGAACTCGGCCGAGCGGGCGTACCACATGCCGTGCTCGACGCTCGCCCACGTTTGCATCAACCCAACTGGCAGCAGACTGAGAAGTACCATGAGTGCAAGGCCGACATTGATCGCCCAAAACGACAGCCGTAGGGCTGACACATCCCAGCGCATATGCCTATACAAAATCCGTAGGCTAAACAGCGACAAGCCGATGCCGAGCATGCCGTAGACACCAAACAGTGCCGTGTGGCCGTGCACTGACGTTGTGTTGAGGCCCTGCATGTAATACAGCGCGATCGGTGGGTTGATGAGAAAGCCGAACAGGCCGGCGCCGACCAGGTTCCAAAACGCAACTGCGACGAAAAACAGCAGCGGCCAGCGATAGGCCCGCACCCATCCCGGCGCACGGGCGCGGGTGAGGTTTTTGTGGGCCTCGTGGCCGATCAACACCAGCGGCATCAGCTCGAGCGCACTAAAGGTACCGCCCAACGCCATCACGACCGTGCGTGTGCCGGTGAAGTAGAGGTGGTGGAACATTCCGATCACCCCACCTAGCAGGTACAAGATCGCCGACACGAGCACGCCCGCCGTCGCGACACGCACGCGCACAAGCCCCATTCGGGTAAACAAAAACGCGATCACGACGGTGGCGAATACCTCGAAAAAACCCTCGACCCACAGGTGCACAACCCACCAACGCCAGTACTCGGCGACGGCGAGATTGCTGCTGGGCCCGTACATCAGACCTGCCC
>CAZUPD010000117.1:0-25829 GCA_964621785.1 uncultured Nannocystaceae bacterium | reverse complement strand
AGGTCATCAAGGTCGGTTCGGGGATCTCATTTGTTGTCGGTACAAGTGTTGTTGTTGTGGTGGTGGTGTCTTCGCTGACGCCTCCGCACGCGCACAGGGCGAGCAAGAGCATGAGTCCGATCCGTGGCACCTTGGGAGCGTGCCATTTTGCCCGTGCGCGCAAGCGCTGGTACCGGTTCGCATCCTCTTTGCCGGGTTTCACAACGAAAACCAATAAAGAGCCCCGGAGAAAAGTACCCAATACTCCCCGGGGCCGACCGTGCCGCACATTGCGGCTGCGGGTACCGAAGCATGTCCACGGCAATTACCGACAGTGAGATCTGAGTGTTCGGATCATTCCCTTAGACCACACAGCCGTACAGAAGGCTGCGACAGGAATCGAACCTGTATCCCGAACAAGGGCCTGTCGGAGGAAGAGAGGACGTGCGTTGGCTTGTTTGAGATTGGGAGCGAGTTTGAGTCTTCGTCGGGCCGGACGAGCACACCGAGGTTTCGCTGCGCCCTGCGTCTACCAGTTCCGCCACCGATCCATAAAGAGTGGGTCGGGAAGGATTCGAACCTTCAGATGTCCGTTTGTTTGGTCCCGGATGAGGTTGAGTTTGAAGCTTCAGTTTGGCTCCCGAAGGAAACTCCTTTCATGTACACGCATGTTGGCGTGCGATGCCGCTATTCGGCGAACAGAAAATCAAACACCTTCTTGCCCGGATGTTGCTGCTCGGCCTCGATCGAGTTGGCCTGCTCGCGGGCAAACTTGACCGCGTGCTGCAGCTTGTCGATGCGCTCGAGCAACACTCGCTTTTTCGGGGCTTGGATCGCACCCGACATCTTGACGGTGCTCCAGTAGCCGACGACGACGTCTTCGGTGATCAACTGGGTCTGGGCAGGGTGGTGCTCGGTGGCGTCGTACAGGACGATCGGGCGCTGGACTTTTTTGGTCCGGTGGGTCTGCATGGGCTCGGTCTTGTGCAGACCGGTGCTGGCGTCGAGGTTCCAATCTTCCCCGGTGTCGAGCTCGACAAACTTGCCGACAAACGTATGTAGGTCGCTGAGTTGCTTTTCGAGGAATAGCAGATAGGTTGCAGGTACATCGGCCAGCAGGGTCTCACCATCGACCACGACATCGGCGCGGGCCTTGCAGTTGGTCCAGTCCTTGGTGGCGGTGATGTCAAACAGCTCGGTCAGGCCACGCGCGACCTGTTTAAAGACATCGACTTGGTTGACGCGTACTTTTTGGTGCTCGGCGGGATAGCGCTCGCCATCCTCGTCCCTCGGTTGGTAGGTCTTGTGAAAGCCGTTGAGCAGGGTCGGTTTTTGCGTCGCCTTGTGCAGCTCGGTAAACGTGCTGTACACACGGGTTTTGACCCCCTTCTCGATCGCGAGAATTTGGTTGAGTTTGGTCGCCATATCTATTTCTCCACATGTAGCCCGGAAGTCGGGGCCTGCACCGATAATGCGCGGTGCTAATTTCTAGTTTGTACGTATCGGGCGGAGGCTAGCAGATGTGATATCGACAGGTCAATGGGTTTCCCGTGCGCTCGCATGCGAACACTCTAGGCCTGTGAGGTGCTCGCGGGTCGCGGGCAAATGGCAATTTTCTTGAACGTACAAGTATGATCGTGGATCACGTCTTTGTACGTTCAACAGATCGGTGTGCCGACGAGGTGTGCCGAACCTACGCTGAGACACGCGCGCGGCGGATCCGGACCATCGAGACGAGTGTTCGTAATGCCTGCTCGACCACCTCGGTTTCGGGGTGACGGACGATCGCATAGCCATCACCCTCGTAGGTGTGCTTGGCCGGAAGCCCTGGGCGTGGCAGATGGGCCTCGACCACCAAATGTCCAACTTCGGCTTGGGCCCGTTCGAGTCCCTCGATCCCGACGATCGGGCCCTCGCCCCCTTGACCGCGAAAAAACGCTGCCCCGGTCGCGTACTTGCGGGTTGGCCGTTGCCAGGTGTCGTAGACCATCAGCTCGGCCCACAACCGGAAAAAATCGACATCGTGGGCATAGCTGTTGAGCGGCACGATGTTGGCTCCGGGCGGGCGGGCGGCGACTTCGGAAATCGCCACACTTCCGTCGGGGCGGCGAAACCATTCCATATGACTCAGGCCGGTGTGTTGTCCAAGGGCCCGCAGGGCGGCGTGACCGGGGCCGCGGATGGCCGCCAACTCAGGGCAGGGATGCTCTTTTGGCAGCAGCACGGTCCACTGGATCCACGGGTTTTCCAACACGTGCAGCGGGGTTGGGTTGTAACGTGTCAGCGAGTCCCATACCGGCTGTCCCGCGATACACACGGTTTCGAGGGTCCGCTCTTTGCCGACGATAAACTCTTCGCCGATCGCCGGACGTTCGCGCGAGGGCTGGAGCACGGCAAGGGCGTGCTGGAGGTCGGACGCCTGTTTGATCCGATAGGTCGCCACCGAACCGGCACCCGCGGGGGGCTTGAGCACGATCGGGAGTCCGACGTCGCGGGCGAAGTCGAGAACTTCTTGTTGACTATGCAACCTTCGGTGGCGGGCACAGGGGAGGCCGGCCGCACGCAAGACGTTTTTCATCCGCACCTTGTCGCGGAAGTTGTGGGCGGCTTGTGCCCCCAACCCTTCAATGCCCAGTGCGTCGCGGACCTGGGCCAGCGGTGTTTGCAACTGTTCTAAGGCACCGAGCAGGCGGTCGACACCGCCCATGGCACTGCCGACGGCACGGACCGCGTTGGCCAACACCTGGGGATCGAGGGCGTTTTGTACCTGGTAGTGCGCCGAGATCCGGGCCCGCAACGAGGGCGGGAGCCGGGCTGCCGGCTCGTGGGTGATCAGCGCGAGCTGGATCCGCGGGAGGTTGGCGAGGGCGCTGACAAACCGCAGGGTGTTGGGCAGCACAAACGGGGCGACAAAAACGACGCGGGGGCGATTCATGGTGTCATCTCTTTGGAGCGAATTGCTCGCTCACTTCGCAATTTGATTTTGTTGTATCGACAATTAAGCGACGAGCTCGTCGAGGTACTTGGGCAGCATGGCGCGCCAGGTCACCCAATCGTGGTCGTGGTCTTTGCCCCACAGGTCGACGCGGTTGGGTACGCCGCGGGCTCCGAGCGCACGGGCGGCGGCCCAGGATTCGTCGGGCGCCTCCCAGCGACCTTCGCCGGTGGCCAGGATGACCATGCGTTTGCGCAACTGTTGCAGGTGGGGCCCCTCGTCCATGTAGGGGAGAAAATGTAGCGGCGACGACAGGTGAAACGCGCGCGTGTGTTCCCCGTTCATCCAGCGCTTGAGGTTGTAGGTGCCGCTCATGCAGATCGCCTGACAAAATACGTCGGGGTGGCGACACAGGGCCGCGAGTGCATTGAAGGCACCAATCGAGGCTCCGGCGGTCACGATTTCGATGTCGGCGGAGCGGCAGTCGGTCCGGATTGCGGGCACGAGTTCGCGGTGGACAAATCCGTCGAATCGGTCTTGCATCTCGGCCCGCACCGCACCTGAACTTTCACCGTCGATCCAGGTGCGGCCCGCGATACTGTCACAGGCGTAAACCTTGATGCGACCGGCCCGCAACAGCGGTGCGAGGACCTTGATCATCAAAAACCGCTCGGACTCTTCGGCATCGCCACCGGCGGTGGGAAACAACAACACGGGGACGCCGAAGTGTCCGTAGCGGACGACGGTGACGTCCTGACGCAGGCGTTGCGAATACCAACTGGTACGGACTTTGGCGATGTCGTCTGGGCAGTACTGCATGTCGATCTCACTTGTTGAGTCCGAGGCGCTCGGCCTCGGTCTTGCGCCAAAATTGGATCAGGCCCCAAAAGTGCTCGGTAAACTGGTCGACTTCGTGGGCGGGAAACAGCGACGTGACCTTTTGCTGGACGCAGTCGCGGGCGAAGTCGGTGGCGAAAAACTCCCATACAACTTCGTTGAGGTGGCCGAGGTGACGGTGGCAAAACTCGGCAAAGGCGTCGGCCTGCATGCGCTCACGGGCGATATTTGCATAGGCACGTAGGCGCTCGCGGTAGGGCAGGTCCCGCTTGGCGACCGCAAAAAACGGCTCCCAATCGAGGTTGGGCTTCATCTTGCGGTCGGTGGCGGCACAGAAGATCGACCACCGCACCATGTTTTTGACCATCTCGGGAAAGTGGTAATGCAACGATGTCACCTGAAAGTCGGGACAGGCGTTGGCAAAGTCGATCGGGTGAAACACGCCGCGGCAGCGCAGGGCTTCGCAGGAGTTAAACTCCCAGCCAAAAAATGCGTTGATCGTCAGACAGGTGTCGGTGAGCTCGCGCCAGGCTTCGCCGTCGACAAAGTGGAAGTCGACTTTGTAGCGGTCGTGAAGCGCGGCCGACGGATCGTAGCGGACGATGTGGACCTGGGGCCCCAGGCCGATACAGCGGACAAACAGGTCGTAGGGCTCGACCGCCTGTTGCAGATGCATCACCCGTGTACCGCTTTGCTCGTAGGCGGCGCGCAGGGCCTCTTCGCTGTCGATCCGGGTCACGCCGACCCAGGCTCCGCCGTCATATGGTTTCATATACAAGGGAAACCCGAGCTCGCGGCCGATCGAGCCGAGGTCGAACAACCGGGCGTAGCGCTCGAGGGTCGGCTTGATGTCGGCCGAGGGGGCATACTCCTTGGGCGGGATCATCCAGGTCCGCGGTACGGGCATCCCGAGTTTCATCATCGCCGCATACGAGGTGTGTTTTTCCATCGCCTGCAGCGACCAGGGGTTGTTGAGGACATACAGTCCGTCGAGCAACACGGCTTTTTTGATCCACTCACGACTGGCGGCAAACCAATGGGTGAGACGGTCCAAGACGATGTCGTAGGAGCACGGCTGCTGCAGGTCGAAGGGCTCGACGGTCAGGCGCTCAATCTGAAATTTGATCGCGTCGTCGCCGTTGGGGATCCGGAGCTTGAGCCGGCGGATGATCTCTTCGTAACAGGCGGGCCAGCACAGATCTGCGCCGAGACTCAGGCCAATGGTTTTTGTCTGCAGTGCCATGCATCCCCTCGGGTCGGTCAGTCGCGCGGACTGTCGCCAAATCACCTGGGAGCCGCAAGATGTGGCTATGCCGGGTTTCGACACGGGTGGGCGCAGACAAGCGTTTTGTGTCGCCGAGGTAAACTGCGGGCCGACCCGCGGCTCCCCGGGGTGGTGCAATCGGTCAATGCTTCTGCATGGATAGCAAACGCGGTACGGCAGTCATGTACGGCGGGATTTGTGAGGCTTCCGGACAGCGCGCAAGAGAGGTGAGAAAAATGTGTGCGGAGGATCTCGATCGGTCAATCGCGGGCCAGCCAGGCCTCGATTTCTCGGACTTGCTCGCCGTATCCCCCGCCAGCTTCGCGGTAGGCGTCACGGGCTCGCTCGGCCAGCTCGCGCGCCTGTCGTTTGGAACCTTGCTCAAAAAGCGCCCGCGCGAGCACAAACTCAGGGCCGGCGCGAACGACCGAGGCGTCTGCGGGAAGTTGCTCGAGGGCCTTCGATGCCAGCTTTTGGGCCCCGGCATCGTCCCGGTGCAGGAGGTTGCGCTCGCTCCACACGATCAGGGTGTCGGCGTGCTCGACTTCGTCGACGGTGGCGACCCCGTGGCGCTTGAGAACCTCGGCCAAGGCGGCGTCGGCCTGCGAAAGATCGCCGGATTGGAGATGGATCCGGGCGAGGGTGAGATGCAGTTCGAGCTCCGGGAGTCGAAGTCCTTCCTTACCTTCACACACGGCGAGGGCCCGGTTGACCTCTGCGATCGCTGCGTCGGTGTCCCCGTCTCGCAGATGGACCGCGGCGAGCTTGTGCAACACGAGGGTGAGATCGCGTTCGCGTCCAGTGATCGTTTCAAAGATCGCAGCTGCACGGGTGTAACCGGCAAGCGCCTCGTCGAGTGCGCCCCGACGCAGATCGATGGTCGCCAACGTTGACACCGCATAGCCTATGTCTGGGTGATCGGGGCCACGACTCTTTGAGATCCGTTCGACGGCATCGTGTTGCACGTGCGCCGCCCGGTCGAGCTCGCCTACGTCAACGTAAAACTCGCCGAGGTTGAGCAGAGCCGTCACCACGTTGTCGTCATGGGGACCGAGGGCATTCTCGAATACATGCAACGCCCGGGTGACAAGGCGGATTCCCTCGCGCATGTCACCAGTCTTAAAGGCCACATTTCCCAGGCTCCCGAGGGCGATACCCAGCCGGGGATGCCCGGTGCCAAACGCCCCCTCCGTGAGCTCGAGGGCACGGTTGTAGTGTTCGCGGGCGGTGTCAAAGTCGTCCCGCAAAAATGCCACATTGCCCAACTCGATAAAGACGGTGTTTAGAATCGGGTGCTGGCGATCGTATTCGCGTCGATAGATCTCCAGGGTTTGCTTGAACGTCTCTTCGGCCCGCTCGAGTTGTCCGACGTCGCGATAAACCTGGCCGAGGCTGAAGCTGTTCATGCCAGCGAGAACGGAGCGTTGTTCGATCCCGGCACGCACGCGCATCATGTCCATCGCCCGTCCCCACAGCAGCGCCTGCTCGGGTTTCCCAGCGAGTCGATGAACTTCGGTGAGTCCGCGAGCGGCTCTCATCGCCGCAGCGTCGTCGCCCGAGGTGCCCGCATCGTAAAACGCATCCTCGTGCTCGCGGGTCGACCGGTCGAAGTCCGACGACCGCAACACCCAGCCCAACTCGCGTCTCGCCTCATTGAGAAGTGGCGGCCAGCCGACCTCCTTGGCACGCGAGTAAAACCTTTGCACCGCATCGTCGACGCGTAGGCCCGCGTCCTTCAGCGAAACAATTTTGACATGCATTTTTTGTAGCTCACGTACCTGCTCCCGCATGTGCGGGTCGTCGGGCATCGCCGGTCGCAGTCGCAAGTGGTCAGGTTCGCGACAACGCGCCGGTTGGGGCAACGCGGCCGCGGCCGTGACAGCTCGGCGGATGATATTGGCATCCGCCTGTTTGAGGTTGTCGAGCAATGCCGACAGTCGCTGCGTCGCCTCGTCGAGGCAATCGTCGGCACGCTGCGCGAGTGCGGGGTCAAGGTCTTCGCACCCGCGGCAGGTTGAAGTTCTGGTCTCGCGCCACTTCTCGACGAACGCATCGATCCGCGTCAAGACCTTGTCGGTTGTCGAATCGGCATAGGACACACCGGTCGAAGTCATCGCAGTGCCGATCCGAACTTTGGTCTCCTCGTTCCACAGCTCGGCGATCGCGTTTCCAGCGTCGCGGCACATCTCGGTGCGCTGGTGCTGCTGCCAGGACCACGTCCCCCAGGTTCCGGCGCCCGTCACCAGTACCAGACTGGTTGCAATTGCAACGATACGCTTGGGGGTGGGGTCGCGGGCCAACGCATCGAGCAGGTCGTGCATCGACGGCCAGCGATCTTCGCGTGCCGATGCGAGCCCACGCAGGACGACCCGACGCAGCCACCGCGGTACCCGGGCGCGGCGTGGTGGCGGCTGAATCTGTCCCTGGAGCACGGCAGCCCGCAACTTGTTGAGCGTGTCCCCGGCAAAGGGTCGCAGGCCGTAGAGCGCTTCGAACAGGGCGACACAAAATGCAAACTGATCGCTCTTGGCGTCGGCGTCCTCCCACAAGAATCGTTCGGGCGAGAGGTAGGCCGGGGTCCCGACAATTCCGCCGGCCGTGAGCTCCAGACTCAGGGCATCCTGGGTCGGCACCATCGGCCCGCGGTGATCGGCTTCGGACTTGTCGCGGATGGCCGGCCTGGCGAGGCCGAAGTCGAGGACGCACACCCGCCCGGTGTCGGTCACCATCGCGTTGTCGGGTTTGAAGTCGCGGTGGACGAGGCCGCGGTCATGGGCGGCGGCCAGCCCCGCGCCGGCCATGCGGTAGGTCGCGACAACTTCCCGCCAACTTCGGGACTGCTGCTGCCACGCGCCGAGCGTCTGGCCCTCCAAAAACTCCATTGCGATGTAGACCTGCCCGATGTGTTCCCCGACATCGTGGACGGTGACCGCGTTGGGGTGGTTGAGTTTGGCCATTGCTTGGGCTTCACGCTGCAGCCATGAGCGCTGCAATCCGCTGTCGGCACGCAAGAGTTTGAGGGCGATGCGGCGGTCGAGTTCAGGGTCGTAGGCGGCGTAGACCACCCCCATTCCACCTTCGCCCAAACGCCGCAAAATCACGTAACGACCGACGTGTTCCCCGCGTTTGAGCGCGACCGACTCACCCGTCCCGCCGAGTGTCCGCGGATGTTGGGTCGCCGCGACCGTCTGTTGGGTCGCGTCATCCGCAAATACGGTGTCGTCGGTGCCGACGGTACGAGTCATGTGTCGGACCTCTACTCTGGCAATGTACCGAGTTCGTAAGAAAATGTCTCTTTGGACAGATGCTTTCGCACATTGTGGTGCACAGTGACATCCGATATGTCTCTTCAGGCATCGTGGTACACGGCGACATCCGACATGTCTCTACAAGCATATTTCGCGCGGAATCCCGGGGCGAGCGCACGAGCAAGATCGGAGCTGGCCTTTGCGTCTGGTTGCCCTTCGTCACCCGGCGATCGCGTCCGGCAACCGGTCACCATGTTCATCGGCGCCGCAGGGTGATTCGCCGTGCCAATGCCCGCACCGACGCGGTTTTTCCTGTGATTTTCGACAATTTGCAGTGGAGGCGCACGCGTGCGAGAGTTCGCAGCTCCATCCGCCTTGTGGCCGCGTCTTCTCACCAACCTGTTCACCGACTGCGCGCGTTCGCAATTCTCTGCGGATGGGATCTGCAATTTCCAACTTGAAACCGGGGTACGTTCCGATGCGCATGATCCTGATTGGCCCGCCCGGTGCGGGCAAGGGCACCCAAGCAGCAAATCTCGTCCAGACGTTTCGCATTCCGCACATCTCGACCGGCGACATGTTGCGGACTGCGGTCAAAAAAGGCACCGCGTTGGGCAAACAGGCCGACGTGTACATGAAGGCAGGTAACCTCGTACCCGACGACCTCGTGATCGCCATGGTCATCGAGCGGATCGGTCAGGCCGATTGCGACTCGGGGTTTATGCTCGACGGGTTTCCGCGGACACGGCCGCAGGCAGTCGCCCTCGACGCGGCGCTCGAACAGGCCGGCGCAGCCCTCGACGCGGTCGTGCTGATCGAAGTCCCCGACGCCATGATCACCGAACGGATCACCGGGCGTCGCTCCGATCCCGAAACCGGGGAGATTTTCCACCTGACCTTCCGCCCACCTCCGGAGAAGGTGCTCCCGCGGCTGGTCCAGCGCAAAGATGACACTGCCGAAGCCTGTGCCACGCGGCTGACCAAATACCACAACGACACCGCACCAGTGATTCCGTTTTACGAAGAAACTGGCAAACTCGTGCGTGTCGATGGCGTCGGCACACCGGCCGAAGTCCAACTGCGAATCGTTGCAGCCCTCGAAGCCGTTCACACCCAAGCGGCCAACTAACCCAAACCTCCACCACCGTGCTCCGCTACGTCGCCCCCAACTTAGTTACGTCCATGGCCATGATCCTCGGCTTGCTCGCCGTGGTGAATGCGTTTGAGGGTCACTATGTCGAGTCCGGGTGGTTCATCCTGTGGGCGACGTTTTTTGACCGCGTCGACGGTCTGGTCGCCCGCAAGCTCAAGGCCACCAGTGAGTTCGGCGTCCAGATGGATTCGTTCGCCGACTTCCTCAACTTCGGTGTGGCTCCGGCCTGTCTGATGTACTGCGCGCTCAGTTCGACCGAAGGTCTGCCGTTCACCGAAGGGTTTGGCCACACCGCGATCATCGCAACTTCGGTGTTGTGGGTGCTGTGCGCGACCTATCGGCTGGCGCGGTTCAACGTGCTGACCGACGAGTCCGCCGACAACAGCATGTTCTTTGGCATCCCGACCACGCTCGCGGCGGGGATGTTGGTCAATCTGTTTTTAGTTGGTCTCAAATACGCCGACCCGAGCAATCCCCTGGGCAACCGCGAGTGGTTTGCCGAGGGACATCTGTTCGGGCCGGTCGCCCTCGGTCCCAAGGTATGGACGGGGGTACCGATCGCCATGGTGATCGGCGCCCTGCTGATGGTCTCGAACCTGCGGATGCGGAAGATCGGCAAGCTCGAAAGCCGCAAACTCAACCTCGGTGTGTCTCTGCTGGCGATCACAGCCATGTTCTGCGGGATCGGCCGGGTGTTCCCCGAGTACATGGTGCTCCTGCCATCGATTTGGATGGCGATCTGGCTGCCGTTTGGCCAACTCTCGCCAGCGTTTCGCCACCTCCCGTCGCCGCCGCTGTTCCCCGTGGGCAACAAGGTCACCGACGAGGGACAGCAGCAGCCGCAGCCAGCCCAGGAAAAACCGACCGGCGCCGCGTAAGCACGGTCAGCGCTTGAGTTCTTGAACTCGAGGTGGCACGGACATTGTGAGAAGTCCGGACTCGATCGAGCAGGCTCAAGGTCGAGGTAACGAGAGGACCGCACTCGCAGAAAATTGTATGTTCACCCACGGTGCGGCTTTGCTATTTCACGCATTACTTTCCCCCCGAGAGCAATGCTCCGGCTGCCCGGGTTCACGAGCTTTCGCGGGCGCTCGTCGACCAGGGGCATTGTGTTCATGTCGTCACAGGCAAGCCCAATCATCCGCGGGGAATCATCTACCCTGGGTATCGGGCCGGTGGCTACCGCTATGAATCGGTCGACGGGATCCACGTGCATCGATTCCCGACCCTGCCTGCGGCCAATCGCGGGGTTCTCCTGCGGTCCCTTGGATTTGCCTTCAATCCCCTGAGTCAGTATCAGCGCAGCCTCTCCCGTGTACCGACGGTCGACTGTGTACTTGCAACGTCTCCGCAGATCCTCACCGGGGTCGCCGGCCTCGGTTTTGCCCGTCGGCGGCGAATCCCGTTTTTTTTAGAAGTCCGCGATCTGTGGCCCGAATCAATCGTCAGCGTCGGTGCACTTACAAAAAATCATCCGATCATTCGCATCCTCGAGCGTGTCGAGCGTCATCTCTACCGCGCGGCAACTGGGATCGTCGCGGTCACCGATAGTTTTGTCGCCCATTTCGAGCGCCACGGTGTGCGGCGCGAGCAGATCGCGGTGGTCAAAAACGGGGTCGACAGCCGACGGTTTGATCGCAGTATGCCGGCGACTAATTTGCATGAGCAACTTTCACTCGACTCGAATGCGCGGATTGTCCTGTTTTGCGGCACCATCGGCATGGCCCACGACGTCGGCCTGCTCGCCCGCGCGATGGCAAAGCTCGAGGTGGGCGATGGCAACAAACTCCATGTTGTGATCGTCGGCGACGGAGCGGACCGGGTCCATGTCGCCCGCGAAATCCGTGAGCTCGGTGTCGAAAACCGGGTCCACCTCCTCGATCCAGTGCCGCGGGCCGAGGTCCCGGGATTGCTGGCCGCAGCCGACCTTTCCGCCGTCATCCTGCGCGACCATCCGACGTTTACCGGGGTGTTGCCATCCAAAATGTTCGAGGCGATGGCGATGGCGACCCCGATTTTGTTGGGTGTGCGGGGGGAGGCCCTGCGCCTGCTTGAAGCGGCCGGATGTGGCTTTGCATTTGCCCCCGGCAATTCCGATGCGCTGGCAGATCGACTACACAAACTCGCAAACATGCCCGTGGCGAAGCTCCAACGCGCGGGCGACCGCGGGTATGCCTATGTCCGCGAGCACTTCGACCGCGGGCGACAAGCAGAGCAGTTGGTCACATTTTTGGCAAGCCGGCTGTCCTGCTCGACGTCACGTTGATGTTTATACAAGGATGACCCGACGCTCGGGTGAGCCGGAGAGGCCTCTCGCTGATATCGCGGAGAGGCCTTTTAGAATTTCATTGCACAGATGAAGCCTGCGGGTTGCGTCGATTCTTTAGAGGAATCAGCGAGGTCGTCGCAGATGGGCGACGACTCCTGCGAGGCGGGCGACGGAGAGCGGTGAGCTGCCCTCGGCCTTGTTGTTGACGATGACAAAACTCGGCTGCTCGCGCTTGGCGGCTTGGTCGATCAACCGGGCGAGCTCCCTGCGGGTTTCGGGATCGTCGTCGATGATCCGGTCAAACGGATCGTAGGCTGCACGTGCCTGCTCGTAGCTCAGGCCGTCGTGGAGCATCCACCGGATCACCTGTGCCGGAGCCTCGGCGACGCGACCAATTAGCGCTTGGTCGCGGGCGTGGGGCATACCCGGGTAGACATTGATGCAGTGGCACACACCGGTGTCGCACAGGGCCGCGGCATAGTCGCGGGTGAGCAGTGGCGCGTTTCGCAATTCGACTGCGTAGGTCGGACCCCGCGGCATATGGCAAAAAAACCGGTGGAGCCGCTCGGCAAACCGTTTGGCGCCGCCCAACAGATCGATGTCTGTGGGCGAGAACTGAAACAGGATGGGGCCCAGGTTTTCGCCGAGTCCGAGTAGGGCCGGCTCGACCACCGCCGTTTGTGCATATACAGGATTGAGGAAGCGATCGTTGGCACGGCCGCGGTGGTGACCGTAGCGCGGGTGCACGGGAAACCGCGGGAGCGTGCAGTGCTCGTGGGCCTTGATCAACATGCGAAACCCCGCCGGCAACACTTCGCTATAGCGGATGTAGTCGTCGGCTGTGAGCGGGGCGTAGTAGCTGCGGTCGAGTCCGACGGTACGCATCAAAGGGTGCTTTGCGTAGGCCGCCAACCCGTCCCGGGCCAGGCGCTCGCGCGAGTACTTGCGCCCGTAAACGAGGCCTGTCCATCCGGGAAACGACCAGGACGAGGTCCCGAGATGCAGGCCCGGCGGCAGTACACCCGCCCACTCGCGCAACTTCGCCGGGACCACCGCAGGGGCAATTGGCTCGGGCCCCCGCGGAGGAGGAGCCACTCCGGGTGGACCCTGGGCAAACATGTCGAGTTGAGGAAGGACTTCAGGCATCCAGCTCGATTTTAGACCTCACCGGCAGCGGGCGCAAACGCTCGAGTCGTGTTTGGTCGAGCAGACACCGCCATCGAAGCAAGACTCACCAAGCTTCGATCGCGTTGCGTTGAAGTCGATGTTCTCAATGTCTCGGACGGAGCTGCCGGTGAGCACGACACAAGTCGTTCGCTCGGTGTCCACGAAGCTTTTGCAACCTTGTAATCCCGAGGTTGTCACGGGCCGACCGATCCGCGGAGCACAAACATCGCTTCGGCACACGTCGCTCACCCGACTGTGCATCGCGCTAGCTTCGGTCCCTCTGACATCGATCGAGCCCTCGCATGTGAGCCGAACCGACGAGTGCGGTCCGTGGTTTTTCTCGCGTGTCGCCGGCCGCAGGTGCCGATACCCACCGCGACCTTCAAGTGGCCTGCGCCGACTGGAATGGATGCATCTGGGGGTTGCGGCAAGGTTCACAAGCCATCCAGGGGCACGTCGGAAAACCGCCTCCGACTGATATCCTCCGCGCGCATGCAGCCCGACAACAAACACACCAAGGTCTTGATTTTGGGCGCCGGTCCGGCCGGCTACACCGCGGCCCTCTACACCGCCCGCGCCAACCTCGAACCGATCGTTCTCGCCGGCCCCGAGCCGGGCGGCCAACTGACAACCACCACCGATGTCGAGAACTACCCCGGTTACCCGACGGGTGTGACCGGGCCCGAGATGATGGAGGACTTCCGCAAGCAGGCCGAGCGTTTCGGTACCCAGGTGATCTACGATCTAGCCAAAGAAGTCGACCTGTCGAAACGGCCGTTTTCGGTCAAGGGCGATTCGGGTGTGTATACATGTGATTCCCTGATCATCGCCACCGGTGCGACGGCCAAATACCTCGGTCTCCCAAGTGAGCAACGCCTGCGCAACAAAGGGGTCACTGCCTGTGCCACGTGCGACGGAGCATTTTACCGCGACCAGGATGTCTGTGTGATCGGCGGCGGCGATACGGCCATGGAAGAGGCCCAGTTCCTCACCCGCATGTGCCGCTCGGTCCACCTGATCCACCGCCGCGACAGCTTCCGCGCCAGCAAGATCATGCAGGCCCGTACCCTCGAAAACCCGAAGATCACCGTCCACTGGAATCGCGAAGTGGTCGAGGTGTTGGGCTCCGACGAGGTGACGGGCGTGCGTCTGCGAAATACCCAGACCGGCGAGGAGCAGGAGGTGCTGAAGGTGACGGGTATGTTCCTGGCGATCGGGCACCAACCCAACACCAAGATCTTCGAAGGACAGCTCAAACTCGATGCGGCCGGTTATCTCGTGCTCCCCGACCGGGCGTCGACGTACACCGAAGTTCCCGGCGTATTCGCCAGCGGCGATGTGAGCGACAAGATTTACCGCCAGGCGATCACGGCGGCGGGGACCGGGTGTATGGCCGCGATCGATGCGGAACGCTGGCTCGCCGAGCACAGCTGATCACACAAACACCACAGCTGACGTCGTGACGGCTGCGGTGACGAAACTCGTCCTGTGTCAGGTGTTCATGTGCTGGCGTGTCGAACACGGCTTCGTTTCCGTGTGCACATACATGGAAAGATCCGGTGACGGAGTTCTCGAGCGAAATGACGCGATGCCACTCGACTCACCGACTCGAGGCGATGGCGTGAGGCGGTCTCGCTAAAACCAATCGCCGGGATTGACGATCCCGGTGGCAAGTAACCCGCACAAGACCAACACAACAGATAGCGCGAGAACGAAAAACCCGGTCGACGGGTAGTTGTCAGAGCCCTCGCGGTCTCGCTCGTGTACACCGTGCATGCGATCTATTGCCAACTGTAGCACCAAAGTCACCGCTGGTCGGAGAATTCGCGTGCTGCCCGCAGCCAATTTGTTCGCAGGCCGCAGACCGACTGCAACAGCCCGAACATTGACAGACTTCGCACATCACGGACCAAACGATCTGCCGACTGCCCTCGCCGGGACGACTAAAATCCGCTAGGGTTCCCCGGAAATGGTCCACCCGGTTCAGAGTGTGATCGAGTCGTTACATGCGGCCGGCAGATGTCCGCGGATCTACGTCAACGCGGTCCATGTTGATGTCGTGTGCCCCGACTTCATCCGCGACCAGTGGCGCGAGCGCTTGGTGATCGATCTCGATAAGACCTACCCGCTCAAACTCGAGTTCGACGACAGTTCCGGGGTCCATGCCAACCTCTCGTTCGGCGAGCAGATCACCCGCTGCCAGTTCCCTTGGGAGTCGATCTATGTGGTCGTCGACCGCGAGACCGGTCGCGGGATCGTGCTCGATCGCAACATGCCCGAGTCGATCCGGAAACTCCGCGAACGCGAGGGCGAGCGGCGTCCAGAGCTGCGCTCAGTCGAGCCAAAGGCAGTCGTCAAGCCCACGCTGGCGACCGCAGAGGCCCAACCAGAACCCGAAGTGCAGCCGGCCGAGCAACAAAAAGACCAGGAGGCCAAGCAGCGAAGGGCCGCCTTCCGGGTGATCGACGGTGGCGGCGACTGACGAAACACCCGAGCCCCCAGGACGCGGAGGGCTCGAAGACACCCGCGATCCAGCACTCGTGGTGCTCCGACTCGCCGGCGTCGTCGCTGCCGTCTGTGTGGTCGCACTCGCAGCAACTTGGGCAGTCCTGACGTGGCTGCCCCCGTCGCCAGCGGAAGTCTGCGCCCACAAACTCAAACTAGCAACGGCCGATACCCAAGGCCAAGACCCCGAAACAGTCGCCCTGATGCTCGACAACCTGCGCATAGGGTGCATCCAAGAAAAACAACGCCGCCTGCAGCTACGAGGCAAGGTCGCCTACTGGCGCTACGCGAGTTGTGTGATGGATGCACAAACCTTCGATGCATCCGAACGTTGCTGATCTTTTAAAGATCGCGGGGTGGCGATGTAGCGGCTCAGGAGTTTTCAGATCGCGGGGTGGCGTTGTCGCGGCTCAGGAGTTTTCAGATCGCGGGGTGGCGATGTAGCGGCTCAGGAGTTTTCAGATCGCGGATGTCGATGTAGCGGCTCGGGAGTTTTCAGATCGTGGCGTGGCGATGAGATATAGCGTGAGGGCGGGTGTTGGGTTTTTCAGACCGCGGCCTGGAGCGGCTCGGGAGTTTCAGGCCGCGAGGGGCGGGTGTTGGTATTTTCAGATCGCGACGTGGCGATGTAGTGGCTGTATGTATTTGCAAGCCGAAGTTGGGAGCTCGGTGAGAAGCTCGGCTAGTCCTCGTCGTGCTTTTGGCCATCGAGCTCGATGCCGAGGAGTTCGCCAACCCGCCCTAGTTTGTACATCGGAAGCATCCCGTGTTCGGCGAGTACGACTTTGCCCTCGGGATTGATGATGATCATTGTGGGTACATCTAATGGTAGGCCCAGCGCAATCTTGATACCGGTGGTGGTTTGTTCGACATCGGCAGGGGAGACCAGCTTGACGTGTTTGTAGGTCACGTTTGGAGTTTCGCCGACGAGTACGCCTCCGAATTGGCTTGCGTCTTTCAGCTCGGCGTCGATTTTTGCCACCAAACTCGCGACCCGGATCTCGGGCCTTTTCATCTGTTCGAACACTTGTGTGTGGTCGCCTTCAAACCCGCCTTCGAGCTCGGGGATCTCGCTCAGGGGGACCGGGTTGGGCAGGGTCGCGATGAGACAAACCTTGCCCTTACAACTTTCGCGTGTCAGCTCGCCGAGGGTGAAATCCGGGGCATCCGGGGTCGGGGGCTCGCTGGCTTGCAACAGCTTGCGCAACTCTTCGATTTTGTCTGGTTCCATCACCCCCGCGTGGCGGAACACGACCTTCCCATTTTGGATCACAGCGGTTCCGGCGTGCCCACGGGGTAGGTGAAACGTCTCGAACACGTCGCCTTTGAAGTCGACGTACATCGGGTAGCGCAACTCGGGCCGGATCATGCCCATGATCTCGAGGATCTTTGACTTGAAGAGCTCAAACCCTTTGACGTCGCCGACGATGATGCCCTCGACATGGTCGGGAAAGAGCCAGTGGTTGAGCGCGAGGTTGCGGGCCTTTTGCTCGCCCGTCCCCTGACTCTCACGGTCGCCGACCACGATGAACACGGTCTTGTCGGTTTTGTCGGCGAGCTTGAAGTCGGGGAGGCCGCTGTCGCCGGGGAGTGTAAGCGCAGCGAGTTTTTGCGGATCGACCGGCCCGAAGTCGGCTTTAATCTCCTCAGCCTGCGAGCGCATCATCCAGGCGGCATAGCCAACCCCGCACAAAACCAACACACCAACTAGGATCGCGATCTTCTTCCACATGGATGTTGCGGAGTATGACCGCATGGTCCGGCCGCTTTCAACTCTCCGTCGGCTCAAGCCGGACCGGACTCGCGCAAGTTCGGCCCGAAACACCCGCGCAGCGAATCGTCACCCCGCGCTCATAAAAAGAGGCAGTCGCGGCCCGAACGCCCGCGCAGCGAATCGTCACCCCGCTCATAAAAAGAGGCAGTCGCGGCCCGAACACCCGCGCAGCGAATCGTCACCCCGCTCATAAAAAGAGGCAGTCGCGGTCCGAAACACCCGCGCAGCGAGTTCGTCACTCCGCGATCTTAAAAGAGTCGCGGCCCGAACGCCCGCGCAGCGAGTTCGTCACTCCGCGATCTTAAAAGATCCGAGGTGGACATTGTTGGCGGCGAGGCAGGCGAACGGTACGGTGCCATCTTCGGTGTTGGCGGCGAGGGTTTGCTGGACTGCCAGAGCATCACAGGCGATCCCATCGAGTGGTTGGACCAGAGCCTCCGTGCCGTTGCTCGCCACCGCGTGCACGGCCGTCTCGGTTCCGTATGGGATCAGCAGTCGCGGGATCCCGGCCACCATGATCAGGGCTGGCTCGCCGGAAGGTTCGACCGACGCCGGGAGACCGTCGTCACCGCGGGGGACTGTGATGTGTTGCAGTGGTGTTTCGGGCAGCGTCCGCTGCAGTACGACGGCCGCATCTCCCGTCGTGCTCACGCCCCACGTCTGCCAGCTCCACAGCGAACTGCGGGCTGTTGTCATCCACACCTCGCCCCGCAATCCGACGTCGGTTGCCGAGTTGGCCACCTCTAGTTGCCAGCGATCTTCATCGGTCAGCAACAGCGCCGGACTCGTCCCCCCGCGGCGAAACGACACCGCCTCGATCACACCGCCCGTCAGGCCGACCAGATCTAACGCGGGTGCGAGTTGGTCGAAATCCTCGAGTGGTTTGTTGTAGTAGTGACGCACCGGTCCCAGGGTTTTGCTGGCTGCATTCCACGAGCGTGTGATGAGCCGGTGATCGCCCGGATGTGGCGATTCGATATCGACTGGAGCATAGACCTCGGCCACCAGCGACGGACCGACCAGCAACGTCCGGCCGATCGCGAACCACTGGGATGGGTTGGCGAACAACTCCTGTGAAAGCAGTGTTGCCTGGGGTCCGAGACTTGGCTCGGGTGGCCCCGTCAGCCGGCGGCCGACCAGGGTATCCGGCGCTGAACCTGTCGCCCATGCGACTTGAAGGATCAGTGGTTGTTCCTCGCTCGGCGCCTGGACGACCGACGCCGCAACCCCGATCGCCTCGCTGTGGGCGGTGGATTCAAAGTCTGGGAGGGGGAACACAAATGCATCTGCGGGGTCCCACCCGAATAGCACATGGGCGACCGGGACCGACCCGCTGTCGTCGCGGACCAACAGAGCACAGTTTTTGCCCGAGGTACCTGCATGTGCAATAAAGTCGCCGTTCGCCACCGGCTCGGACGCGAGCTCACCGGCGATTGGTACGATCGTCTCGCGGGGCACGATCGATAATTCCACCGGGGTCGAGCGCAGTTGATCGTCGCCGTTTCGTGTCATCAATTGTAGATGCAAGAGTCCGGGTGTTAGCCCGCCCGCGAGTTCGAACACGAGTTCGTGGTCGTTGAGTGTGAGGTCCGGGCGATTGATCCGCGCCGTTCCGACGGCGGTATCGTCGACCAACAGCGTCGTGTTGTTGTCGTAGATCTCTTCGACCGTCATCGAGATCGGTCCGGTGCGATCGACCTGGACCTCGAGCATGTTGGTCGCCGGTTCGACAAATGCCGGTGCTGGGATCCCCGGTTCACCGGAACCATTGCCGCCGGTTGGATCGCCCGTCGCCTCGTCCTGCTCGCCGCACCCGGTGACGGAGATCGCCACCACAAGGATTGCGCGAGCGAGCCATGAACCGGGCATGTCCTAGACGTACCGCGGCTGGTAGCGACTGAAAACTTTTAAAGATCGCGGTGAGGTCGTGGGGCAGGAGGTTTGGGGCGACCATCGAGGGTCCACCTACGAAAAAGGCCGCGTCGAGCGGCCTTTTGTAGATCGGGTGATTTTGACGATCAGAACGGGATGTCGTCGTCGCCCGGATCCGATGGCATGTACGCGTTGTCGTAGGCACCGCCGTCTTGTTGTTGCTGCTGGTCTTGGTTGTAGCCGCCACCGCCTTGACTGCCGTAGTTGCCACCACCCTGGTTGTAGCCGCCTCCGCCGCCTTGGCTGCGGTAGCCGCCACCGCCTTGACTGCCGTAGTTGCCGCTGCCGCTGCCGCTGCCACCGCCGCCATAGTTTTCGCGGTTTCCGCCGCCTCGACCATTGCCGCCACTCAAGAATTGGACCGTTTCGGCCACGATTTCGGTCGAGTAGTGCCGCTGACCTTCGCGCTCGTAGCTGCTGGTGCGTAGGCGCCCTTCGACATACACTTGGCGGCCTTTGGTGAGGTAGTTGTTGCAGTGCTCCGCCTGCTTGCCCCACACCACGATCCGGTGCCACTCGGTTTCTTCGACCAGCTCGTTGGTGCGGTTATTGGTGTAGCGGCGCGAGGTTGCGACTGCGAGATTGCAAACGGGCTGACCGCCCTGGGTGTAGCGAAGCTCGGGATCTCTCCCGAGGTTGCCGACGATGATTGCCTTATTGACACCCGCCATGGGGTTCCTCCTTTAGGGTTAATTGCCGTGTTTGGCAAGCGAATCCGAACACTGCGGCGGGGTAATTCGAGAATGAGCCAGCTGTGTTGCGTCGATGTGATCAACCTCTCTGGGGTCGAGAGGCCTCAGATCGCGACGCTTGCTTGACCGCGATGAAACGTGGTGTTTACATAGTTAAGTAGAACTCCGCGCACCGTTTGCTTAATCGAGCGCGCGAAAATTTTGCCGAGGTAGGTGGCGTCTGTGCGAATGTCTCTGAGCATCATCATTGTCCTGCACGATCAGGAAGTGACCGTCGCCCGCATCATTCGCGGGGCGTTGCAAGCCGCCCGCGAAGTTGTCGGCCCGGACGAGCCGATCGAATTGATCGCAGTTGATGAGCGCTCGAGTGACAACACCCTCAGCCACCTCAGTATTCTCCAACACAAGCTTCCCGAGCTTCGGGTCATCGAAGCTCGCAAGCGCGGTCGTGGGATCCAAGCGGCCGTTCAAGTCGCCCGCGGGCAGTCCTGGTTGATCGTCGATCACAGCGTCGAGCCACGGATCCTCCTCTGGGGCATCCAGGCGTTGCGAGACGGGCACCGCGCAGCCGTCGTATCGGGCGAGGTTTTGGGCATCTCCCGGGACCTCGGAACCCGACTTTCAAAGTTGCGGGGTGGGCTGGTCGCGGCCGAACAGACGATCGCCAAAACACTCGCAAGCCAAGGTGTCACGCCGGCCTGGGGAGATGTACCGCAGCGGGGTCTCAAGCGGCGTATGGCGATGTTGTTACGGCGCTCAGTCGATCAGGTCGGGTTGATCGCGTTGGCAGACTTTCTCGGCGTCAGGTCGAAGTAATTTTTTAAGATCGCGGGGGTGGCGAGGTCGCTGCTCGTGCGGTTGGGCCGCGACTGGCAGGGTCTCCCGCGTGGTGGAAAAACGGACCTCAACGGGGGGAGATCCAGCGAGGTCGCGGCCCGACCGTCCGAGCAGCGATCTCGCCGCACCGCGATCTTAAAAGACCAACGGGGGAGGTGTGGCGAGGTTGCGGCAACCTTCCGAGCAGCGATCTCGCCGCCCCGCTGCTATAGTCCGGAGCGTGTTTATCCTGGGCGCCATTTTGCTGCTCTCGGTTCTGATCATCGTTCACGAGTTCGGCCATTACATTTTTGCTGTCGCCACCGGGATGCGGGTTGACCGTTTTAGCGTCATCGGCATCGGTCCTCCGGTTCTGCATCTCTTTAATTGGCGCGGCACCGAGTTTGTGATCAGCGCCATCCCGTTTGGTGCCTACGTGCACATCGTTGGGATGGAGACGCCGGACGACGCCGAGCTCGAGGAAGAGGCGCGGGCTCGGGCGACATGCTTGGCCGAGGGCAAGGAAGACGAAACCCAATACTTGTTTCGCAACCGGCCCCTTTACGCCCGGATCCTCACCATCCTCGGAGGCCCGCTCGCCAACTACTTGGCCGCCATGGTCATCTTCTTTGGCGTCTACACAGCCCACGGTGCCGCCGACCGAACCCGGGTTGAGTTGATGAGTTACGGCGACGACAACACCCCGGCGCAGCAGGCTGGTTTGCAACCGGGCGATCTATTTGTCGACGTCGACGGCGAAGCGGTTCAGGGCAAAGACGCCAACAACCTGTTGATCAACGCCATCCAATCCCACGCCGGCCAGACCGTCGACTTTAAAGTCCTGCGCGATGGCCAAGAGCAGACCCACGCGGTGGCGATCCCCGAAGAGGGCAAGATCGGCGTGGCCCTCACCCATCCGCGCGTATCTGTGGGCGTGACCCGATCGGCTGTCACCGCTATCAAAGCGCCTTTCATCATCACCCGCGATCAACTCACTGGCTTGGCCAAGTTGGTCCGTGGCAAGAGCAAGGCCGAGGTCGGGGGACCGGTGGCGATCGTCCATCAGATCAGCAAAAGCGCCGAGTCTGGACTGGTTTCGTTCTTCCTGTTCGGCGGCCTGATCAGCACGGTGTTGGGGATGTTCAACCTTCTTCCGATCCCAGCTCTCGACGGTGGTCGCCTGGTGTTTTTGGGCTACGAGATGATCGCCCGCAAACCCGCCAACCGCCGCATCGAAGAGATGATCCATGGGATCGGCATGCTGGCGCTGCTCGGCTTGATCGCGCTGGTGACGATCCGCGACATCGGCAAGTTGGTCGACTAGTTTTTTAAGATCGCGGTGCGGCGAGGTCGCTGCTCGGAGGCTTCGGGCCGCGACGTACTCGATTTCCCTCGTGGGGTCTCTCGTGCGTTCGTAGCGGACTTGCACGATCGTTTTTAAAGATCGCGGGAGGTCGTGGACGGTCTCTTTTTGGAACGGTGGCGAGGCAGCTGCTCGGAGGTTCGTGCTGTCGCGGGGGTGGCGAGGTCGAGGACGGTCTCTTTTAGGAGCGGTGGCGAGGCAGCTGCTCGGAGGCTCGTGCTGTCGCGGGGGTGGCGAGGTCGAGGACGGTCTCTTTTAGGAGCGGTGGCGAGTCGCTGCTCGGTGGCTCGTGCTGTCGTGGTGGACGCGGAAGGGGACGGCTCGCGCAGAGGGTTTTCGAGGTTGGGTTTCGTCCGCGGGTTGCAAATGCACGCATTGATTGCAGGTCGAGTCACAGATGTCGGCGAGACATCAATCCGTTTGACCGACAAGTCTGGCCGCGACCTCAGCGAGTTGGTCGATGCACGACGGTCGATTCTTGGCAATCTGGCACCTCGGGCTGTCCGCGACCTCGGTGACGCGGTCGACTCGCAGCCCGACCCCTGGCACTGTAGCTGTCGTGGTCGGGCGTAAACGTTCACGGGCGCAGCCGGTCCCCGAGGTTCCTGACGACTGGAAACCGCGGGCCAGCTCGCGCGAGCAGTTGGTCGATTTAGTCGAGCGCTTGCCCGAGGGTCCTGGCGTCTATGTCATGCGCGACCGCAAGGGCGTGATCGTCTATGTCGGCAAGGCCAGGCGTCTGCGGGCCCGTGTGCGCCAGTACTTCAACGGCCACGACACCCGCAACTTCGTCCCCCTTTTGGGCAAGTTGTTGGGCGACATCGAAACCGTCGTCACCAGCAACGACAAGGAAGCACTGCTCCTTGAGAACACCTTGATCAAGCGTCACCGGCCGCGCTTCAACATCAAGTTGCGGGACGACAAACAATACTTGGTGCTCCGCCTCGACCCTGCCGCAGCCTGGCCCCGCCTCGAGTTGGTTCGGCGGACCCGAGCAGACAAGGCGCGGTACTTCGGTCCCTATCACTCGGCTGCCAGCGCTCGCAAAACCCTGCGGGTCGTCGGACGTCATTTTCAGCTGCGGACCTGTACCGACTACACCCTCGAGCATCGCACGCGTCCATGCCTGCAATACCAGATTGGGCGGTGTCCGGCGCCCTGCGTCTACGAAGTCGACAAAGACGAGTACGCCCGCCAGGTCCATGGTGTGCGTCTATTTTTGGAAGGTCGTCACCGCGAGCTGACCCGCGACCTCCACACGCGTATGCAGGTTGCCGCCGACAACCTCGAGTTTGAAACTGCCGCCCGCCTGCGCGACCAACTTCAGGCCATCGAAACCAGCCTCGAGCGACAGCAAGTCGTCTCTGACCGCGACCGCGACCAGGATATTTTTGGCATGTACCGCGAGGGCGGCCAGGTCGAGTTTGTCATCTTGTATATCCGCCGCGGCAAGTTGATGGGCACCCGCAGCTACTCGCAGCGCGGCATGGAATTGCCCGACGCCGAAGTTCTCCACGGGTTTGTCGCCGCGTACTACGAGGAGGCCCCGACCTATCCCGACGAGGTTGTCTTGCCGCTTGCGCTCGCCGACGATGATGCCGACCCGCTCATGCAGTGGTTGACGCAACAGGCCGGACATCGGGTCACGCTCCACGTCCCCAGCCGCGGTGCTCGCCACAAACTCGTGCGCCTCGCCAACCGCAATGCCGGTTCGAACTTCGTCACTCGCCGCAACCACAAGCGCGATGCCGAAGCCGCCCTTGCGCGTCTACAGCAGCGCTTCAACCTCAGTCGCCTACCGCGGACGATCGAGTGCTACGACATCAGCCACATCCAGGGCGCGGACACGGTCGGTTCAATGGTTGTGATGATCGACGGCGTACCCACACCCAAGCGCTACCGGTCGTTCAAGATTCGCGGGCTCACCGAAGGCCTCGCCCAGGAAGATCGCCAAAACGACGACTTCGCCAGCATGTACGAAGTCCTTGTGCGCAGATTGCGAAGGGGGATCCAAGCCCGCGATGCCGACGACGACGACAAAGACAGCGGTTGGGAGCTGCCTGACTTGATGGTGATCGACGGCGGCAAAGGTCAACTCGGTCGGGTCGTCGCCGCGTTTTCGGACCTGGGTATCGAGCTCGGTGCAGAGGGAGTCGACCTCGTCTCGCTGGCCAAGGAGCGCAGCTTCGGCGCGACCAAGCAGACCCTCGAGCAACTTCGCACCTACCGCGACACAAGCGACGGCGATAAGACCTACGGCGACTTTGTCATCGACCGCGGGACGACTTCGGCGCAGGACGGCGAAACCCGACCGGAGCGGGTGTTTGTCCCCGGAGCCCGTGAAGCGATCGCCCTGCGTCCCGGGAGCTCTGAGCACTACTTGCTCACCCAACTTCGCGACGAAGCCCATCGCTTCGCCATCACCCATCATCGCAAACGCCGCGGCAAGCGGGCGCTCCACAGTCGGCTCGACGACATCCAAGGTGTGGGCCCACAGGCGAAAAAAGCCCTCTTGGCCCATTTTGGCAGCGTCAAGGCGATCGCCGGTGCGACACCCGAACAGCTCGCACAGGTCCGCGGTGTCGGTCCCAAACTCGCCCAGCGGATCGCCGACGCGTTCCCGAAGGTCCTGCGATGACACCCGCGAACACGATTGCAAATGCACACAACCTCTCGCGTGGACATCCGCAGTCCACCTCGAGCGACGGTTTGCAAACCGCCCCTCGGTTCTCCATGGGTCTCCCGTGCACCGTCCTCACTTGTATGTCCGCGCGTTCAACGGTTGCGAACTTTTGCGAGTATCGACCGGGCGAAAGTTTGCGACCGCTTGCCTACCGCATCGAATCCAGCGTTGGACCCAACTGCGGGAGCCCGTTGACCCAGCCTGTCGCGGCCCAAAGTTCCCGAGTTGCGACATCGCCACCCCGCGATTTTAAAAACCGATGACGACCTCAAAAATCGACCTCATCCACCGATCGATCCGCACCCTCGCGTGGTTGGGTGACACCGAGTTTGAGACCGAAGTTCGCCGGAGAGTGGCCCTGCGTGGTGATTATTCGACCGAACGCCTTCACGCGATCAAGGCCTCGCTCGTGTGTGCCGAGGCCCAAGCGCAGATGTTGGCGGATATCGAGTCCAGCCTCGACGCGCACGAGCTCGCGGTTGTTTCACGCGGGCGCAACGTCAACCATAAAGCCTCGGGCCGCAGCCAACGCAACGCCCGTGCCTATCGCGCAGCCACAGCCTTTGAAGCGCTCGTCGCAGTGTGGCGCTACACCGACTGGCAGCGATTCGAGGAACTCGTTGCCCCCCGCTTAGAGTCTGCGATCGACCGGGCACTGGTGCGGGGTCCACGACCGCAACGCGGATGAGTGTGGTGGTTGCAGCCGCAACGAGATCCAGGCTCGAATGCGCCCGAAGTCACTGACGAAAGCCACAGGCCGCAAATTCGAAACAGATTCCGCCAACGGGTCGACACAGGGCGGCGGTCCCGGGCAGACTTTGGCGGTCATCAGCTCGAGCAGGCCACCTAGGGACTCGAGTACGTCGGGAAGGGAGATACCGATGGCGACCAAGAAGACCGCATCTACAACGAAGAAGAAGACCGCCAAGACCTCGAAACGGGCAGCCGGAAAGAAGACTGCCAAGAAGAGCACCAAGAAACGGGTTGCAAAGAAGCAGACCAAGCGGGGCGGCAAGAAGCAGACCAAAAAGGTGAGTAAGAAGGTCGCCAAAAAGCAGACGAAGAAGGTCGGCAAGAAGCAGACGAAGAAGGTCGGCAAGAAGCAGACGAAGAAGGTCGGCAAAAAGCAGACGAAGAAGGTCGGCAAGAAGCAGACAAAGAAGGTCGGCAAGAAGCAGACAAAGAAGGTCGGCAAGAAGCAGACAAAGAAGG
>CAZUPD010000116.1:0-26112 GCA_964621785.1 uncultured Nannocystaceae bacterium | reverse complement strand
GAGGGCTTCGGAGATGAAGTACTTGTAGCGGGCAGTGTCGAGGACACCGGCCATCCCGATCACGCGTTCTTTGGGGAACCCGGACTCGTGGTACATGACGTGGCACATCGCATCGAGCGGGTTGGACACGCAGATCAACACGGCGTTGGGCGAGCGCTGCACGATCTCGCGGGTGACGTGGCCGACGATCTTGCGGTTGGTCTCGACCAACTCGTCGCGGCTGGTGAATTGACCGGTTTTTGGGTCCTTGCGGCGGGGTACGCCGGCGGTGATCACCACGACATCGGAGTCAGCGGTTTCGTCGTACCCGGTGCTACCGGTGAGTTTGCAATCAAAGCCGATGACCGGGGCCGCTTCGGACAGGTCGAGGCACTTGCCCTGGGGCATGCCATCTTTGATATCGACGAGGACAATGTCCCCGAGGTGTTTTTGCACTGCCCAGTGGGCAGCGGTGGCACCCACGTTTCCGGCTCCGACGATTGTGATCTTGTTTCGGCGTGACATCTGACTGTTCCCCCTTGGAGGTCGGCTGCATATACCAACCTGCTTATCGGGGGTGCAATCGGGTTTCGTGTCACGTTTTGGTCGATTGCCGCGCAGCTTCCGCGTACTCGCGCACAACGGTTCTCACAGTGCGAGCAGGCACCAGCGAGAACGCGAATCTCTAAACCCGCGCGTCGTGGCAAATGCTTGCAGGTGTGGTGTGTGTTGGCTTGCGCGGGGGCCATATGGCCCGGGGTCGCGCGCTAATGGTTGATCCCGCAGCTGTTGGGGACACCGAGTTCACAGCCTTCACACGCCCACTTGAAGTTGTCGAGTGCGATCGCGGACGTGTACAGGCTGTCGTCTAGGTCGAAGATCGCTGCCGAGATGGTCACGACCTCGCCGCCCTCTGCCGGCCCGTGGGCGGTGAGCCATCCGGTCGACGCCCCGTACATCTCGAACCCGGTTTTCTCGAGCTCCGGTGCGGAGCTGCCGTACTTGAGGAGGTCGAGTTGGTCGAGGGTCGTGACGTTCATCGGGATTGGTGTCGTCCCGTCGTACAAGAACGTGATGTTGCCGGTGTAGGAATCACTGTTGAGCCACACGAGGGCGATGTCGTTGAACTCCGGGTGACCGATGAAGTTGAGTTCGGACGAGAAGAAGGCAAAATCGATCGAGAAGCCTTCGGTGCCTTCGGGGACGACCGTCTCGAATTGGAGATAGATCTCGTCGTTGGTCACCCAGTTGTCTTCCCACAGGTCGGCGAGGGTATTACTGCAATCGTTGTCGACGTCGCAGTTTTGAAACGGCATGGGATTGCCGCCGTTGACCGGTTTGATCAGTCCTGGCCAACTGGAGTTGCCCGACGGGTTGTCGTTGTTGGAATCCCCCGACTGCGCGTACCCAGGTGGAAGTTCGACATAACCGTTGGGGTCGTCGTTGGGAAACACGCCCGTTGACAGCAACAGGAATTTTTCGCCGGCTTGGGGACCAAAAGCCGGTGTATTTTCATCGATCATGTGGGTCCCGAACTGCCTGGCGACCCGGTAGGCCGAGGCGTCGGGGGAGTAGAAGGCTTCGGCGTTGATGTCGGTCGCGTTGGTTTTGTCCCAGTTGTTGCCGGCGGTCTCGCAGTTGAGTTCGAGCGCGTGGAACTCATTGTTGCTTATCGAGTCGCAGGGGAGATGGTCGGGGGCGAGGCACTGGATGCAACTATCGGTGTCGAATGTACAATCTTCGTTGCAGGCAAGGTCGCCGCCCTTGAAATCTGGGTCGACTGCGAGGCACGAGGTGACCGACATCTCGGAACCATCGCAATCTTCGCCTTCGTCGAGCACACCGTTGCCACAGGCGACCTCGTCGGTATCGCTATCGGTCTCGCTGTCGTCGGTATCGGACTCGGAGTCCGTCGTGTCGGACTCAGACTCGGACGAAGAAGTATCGGTCGTCTCGCTATCGGCTGTGGTCGAATCGGAATCCGTCTCGGAGCCTGTGGTGTCGCTGGTGGTCTCGGTCTCGGAATCGGACGAGTCGGAGGTGGTGTCGGTTGTCTCCGCGTCAGTCGTCGGATCTTCGGTCGTGTCGACGTCGGTTGTTTCATCCGTGGTGTTGCCTGTGTCACTGATGGGGGATGCACAACCTTGCGTGACGAGGAGGAGGAGTCCGAGGCCGAGATGACGTACCGAAGGATTCATAGCTTGCTTCCGTGGGGTGCTCAGAAGTTGCAGAGACAAATTGCGATCCTGCGGGCAGGATACATCGGAAGGGCGGCCATGCACAGCGTAACAATTTGGGGTTCCCTGCCACGGACATGATGTGTTGGTGCTTCTCGCAACGTCTGCACGTACATGTAGCGAGGCATGCCTCGTCGACACTGTCTCTGAAAAACCCCACCTCCGGGGGGGTGAAGTGTACAGGCGCAAAGTTCTCGAATAAGGCATGCATCAGCCATTGCGCGTGCATGAATTGGATTTGCGCAGCCAGCGTGGTGTCAGGTTTCAATGGGGTCGACCGACCACGCTAGCGCGATCGATTGCGCGGGTCCGAATTGATTAATCCGTAAGCCCCCATACGCAGAAATCTCAACTTAACCTCGTTGATCGTACTTCTATCTACATGTGGATGCCTTCTGCAGACGTGTTCCATCGTGATAGATGGTACTGCGAAAATTTTTCCGCACCCAAGATCTCAACTCGCGCTTGCGAAGAACCGCGTTCGCGGAGGTTGTGTGACATGGGATGCTTGGCACAGCAACGATCGGAGTTACGGCCCACAGGAGTCGCACATTCCGCGGCACAGGACGAGGTCGAGGTATTCTTGGCTAGGCGTCCCGCACATTTGCACACAAACCGGTTGGGGATGGCCGTTGCGGATACACATGACCCAGCATGTGCAGTTCATGTTTCCCATGCAGCTCATCACCTCCGGGCAACAGACTTCCTTGATGCAGGTTTGACATGCCGAATCACCTGGTTGTGGTGGACACTCGAGGGGCTCTTCGGTGGTCGGAGCTTCGGTGGTCGGGTCTTCGGTGGTCGGGTCTTCGGTGGTCGGGTCTTCGGTGGTCGGAGCCTCGGTGGTCGGGTCTTCGGTGGTCGGAGCTTCGGTGGTCGGAGCTTCGGTGGTCGGAGCTTCGGTCGTACTGTCGGAATCTGACCCCGATGGTTCGGTCGTGGTCGCATCGCCGGATTCCGATGGACTGGTCGACTCGGATTCGGAGCCTGTTGGTCTCGCCTCGGTCAGCCCGGTTCCTTCGGTCGGCACGCTGCACGCGAGCTGCGACAGGAACGAGACGAGGATGACGACGGGCCAGCGCACTTTGGGCATACCTCAATGATGCCGTCAGCGGCGGGTCGGTGCAGCCGGCGTGATCTTGAGGTCGAGTTTCTGGCCACCGCGATCGATCCGGATCGAGATTTCGACGCCTGGCTTCATGGTGGCAAATGCCGCCATGTAGTCGTCCATCCCGTGGATCTCGCGGCCTCCGAGGTTTTGGATGATGTCGCCTTTTTGCAGGCCGGCTAGGGCTGCGGCTCCCCCCGGGCGAACGCCGGACAGGCGCAGTCCGTCGACGTCGGCGGCGTAGTCGGGGATGGTTCCCAGCGACACGCGAAAGCCCCCGCGTTTGGGTGTCGCGCGCTTGACTTTGACAAAGTCGATCCTGTCGCGCTGCATCAACTCGCCCAAGACCCGCGCCGACAAGTCGCCGACCGCGACCGCACCGGGAAAGTTGATCTTGTCGATGTCGTCGCTCGGCCGGTGGTAGTCGCCGTGGGTGCCGGTAAACAGGTGCAGCACGGGGAGGTCGAGCTCGTAAAAACTGGTTTGGTCCGAGGCCCCGAACCCGTCTTCACTTGTCTTGATGAGCATGTCGTTTCGGACATCTTCTAAAATGCCCGGCCACACGGACGAGGTCCCGGAGCCGGAGACGACCAGCCCGTCTGGGCCGAGGCGCCCGACCATGTCGAAGTTGATCATGGTCATCAGGGCCGCCCGCTCGTCGGGCGACATTTGTTTGACCATATGCTTGGAGCCCAACAGCCCCATCTCTTCAGCTCCGAAGGCGACAAACACGAGGTTGTGGCGGCGCTGTGCCTGCGGGGTGGCGACCGCTGCTTCGGCGAGTGCGAGCATCACCGCGACGCCGGAGGCATTGTCGTCGGCTCCGTTGTGGATCGCCTGCTCGTCGGGTGCGAGCGACGAGGCTCCGCCGTAGCCGAGGTGGTCCATATGTGCCCCGATCACGATCGTCTTGCCGGAGCCGCTGCCCTGCAGGCGGCCGATGACGTTGGCGGTCTCGAGCCGAATCGGTTCGACCGGCGTCGCCAGTTTGGCCGTGGCCCGACTGACCGCTCCGGGCTTGATCCCCTGAAGGAGGAGTTCTGAAGTGGTTTGTGGCGGGGGACCTCCTCCGAGCGCCTTCCGCAGCGCGTCGCTGCCCGCACGGCCGACATTCAGCGCCGGGATTTCCAAGTCACTGACCGTCCCTCGGTTGGGAAATGGGCGCTCGCTGTTGGGTTCCCACAGGATGAAGCCGACAGCTCCGTGATCGCGCGCGGCGATCAACTTGGTCTGTGGCCGTGTGCTCGAGGGGTCGAGGTGGGGATCGTCCGGACCACCATCGATGGCGACGACGATCTTGCCTGCGACGTGGGGACCGATGTCTTTGTAGTCGCCGGAGTTCTTCTCGCTGCCCGGGATCCCGTAACCGACAAACACGAGTTTGGCACGGACCGGTTTCGCACCGGTGTCGTGGGCAAACGGAACCAGTGCGTGTGGGACCTTGGTGTTGCCGATCGTCAGTTCGGTGCGCTTTTTGGCCCGCGGCTTCACCCCGTTGGTGATTTGAAACGGTTGCCGATACGCGCCATCTGGCAGGCCCGGCTCGAGACCGAAGTCGATCATCGCCTCGCGGATGTGCTCTTGCACGCGGATGTCGGCGGGGCTTCCCGGGGAGCGTCCTTCCTGCGCGTCGTCGGCCAGAAACATCAGGTGACGGCGAACGGTCTGTTCGCGCAGGGGGATAGCTGCAAACGTATCGACAGGCTGCGGTGTCGGTGGTTGGTAGCCCTGGGCCGGAACAGCCTCGACGGTCGGTACGCCCGTGTCGTCGGCGGGAGGTCGACACCCCACGAGCGCGGCGGCGAGGAGCGAGCACGAGACGAAAGAGCGCAGATGTTTGACCCCGAGCGGGCGCAGAATCATGGGCGGGAGCCTACCAGCTTGCCCGGATATCTCACCAACGTTTCGAACCGAGAATGATTCCGCATCGTTGCCACCCCGTTCGCCCGGGGGCCGCGCAGCCAGGCAATTGTTCGGATCGGCCGTGTCGCCGGTGCGTTGGGGCAAACCGCGGACGTTTGCGATACTCTGGCGGCGTCGCTGAGGACGGCGGGCAGGTTTGAAGGGCTCCAGCAAAAACCCGTACATCGTCAAGGGCTGGTACGACTGGCTGTTCTTACTGCTCTCGCCGACCTACGCCCTGTTGCTCGGGATCCTGATCTCCGGTCGCGACATCGCCGACAAGTCGTTTGAGTGGATGGGCGAGGAGTTCACCGCGACGGGCCTGTTTATCGGCGTCTTTATCCACGCCCATCTGTCGGCGGTGTTCTTTCGCAGCCACGTCAACCCCAACATCCTGCGGCTACACCCGGTTCGATTCTTGATCGTCCCGGTGTTGCTGTGGTTGGCGATGGTCAGCACCGATTGGATTTTGGTCTCGTGCTCAGTGCTAGCGACGTTTTGGGATGTCTACCACTCGGGCCTGCAGACCTTTGGATTCTCGCGCATCTACGACAGCAAGCGGGGCAACGACCCGAGTGTGGGGCGGCGGTTGGACTGGTGGCTCAACCACTTTCTCTACGCCGGCCCGATCCTCGGCGGCGCTGTGATGATGGACCACTTCGAGGACTTCAACGAGTTTGAGTTGGTCGAAGACATCTATTTCACCAAGGTCCCCGCGTTCATGGAGGGCAACGCCCAGTACTTCACGTGGGCGGTGGTTGCCGCTGGCAGCCTGTTTTTATTGTACTACCTGTTTGCCTATCTGCGGCTGTACAAGCGCGGCTACCAGGTCTCCTGGCTCAAGGTGTTTTTGTTGGTCAACACGGGGATCTGTTCGATCTACTCGTGGGGCTTCAACAGTTGGGGTGAAGCCTTCTTCATCATGAACTTCTTCCACGCCCTGCAGTACTTCGCGTTGGTGTGGGCGATGGAACACAAACACATCATCAAGATCCTGCGGTTTCAGGGGCTTGGGGTCGTCAAAAAGCCGATGGCCTGGCTTGTGTTTATCGGCCTTACCTTCGGCTACGGCGTGTTTGTCCAGCTTCTCGACACAGACGTTCGCGGGTTGTGGGCGATCACTCTGGTCGTGTCACTGATGCATTTTTGGTACGACGGGTTTATCTGGTCGGTCAAGCGCAAGCAGGTTTAGCATTGAAAATGTATGTGCATGCAATCCAGTGTGCATACACAGAACAAGTGCCACAAAATCGTGAGGCGATGGGCTCAGGTGCCGAGTGCCTTGCCGATGGTGTCGAACAGACTCTGCGGTGTGAACGGCTTGGTCAAGTACTCGTTCATACCGGCCGCGAGGTGGCGTTCGCGGTCGCCGCTCATCGCCAGTGCCGTCACCGCGACGATCGGGACGTTGGCGACGTCCGGGCTAGGCGAAGCCCGGATGCGTCGGGTCGCCTCGATTCCATCCATCACGGGCATCGAACTATCCATTAGGATCAGGTCGAACGGTCCGTCGTTCTCGGCAATCTCCACCGCGACCTCTCCGTTGGGAGCGGTCGAGAGCTGATGTCCGTATCGCCGGAGCATCGAGACCAGCAGCCGCAGGTTGACCGGGTTGTCCTCGGCGATAAGGATCCGCAACTTGCGGGCGTCGGGGGGATTCATAGACAGGAGTAGTTGCACGGGAATCTGGCGATTCAGTCAGGTTATACCCTCAGACGAAGAATGTGGTGCTGTGACAGGTTTCCTGATGTGGGGACAAATGCCTCGATTTTGAGACTAAAGCAAAAAGACCAGCTGCTCAGCGAAACGAATTGAAGATAGGGGCGCAAAAACTTCGCTCAATCATCGTTAAGCGGCTTTGACGGTGCGCGATGGAGAGTCACAGGAACGCCGTTAAGTGCTGTTGTCCCACAGATCGGATCCACGAGGAGATCGTCGGTGAGGTCGTTCGCACTCACCCCCGCATGTTTGGACGCTACCCGTAACGCGGTTCCACTGTGGGTATGACCCCAACCGTGCGGGATACTCACAACTCCTTGGCGGATGTCCGTCGTCAATTCGCATGTGAGCTCGATGGCGCCGACGCGGGATCGCACCTGCACGGGCTGTCCATCGCTCAGGTCGTGGGCCGCTGCATCGTCTGGGTGAATCATCGCCGTGCATCGCGGTTTGCCTTTCACCAGCCGGGTGCTGTTGTGCAGCCATGAGTTGTTACTTCGGACATGTCGGCGTCCGATCAGCACGAGCCCGGCCGGAGGGCGCCAGTCACGAAGATTTTGTGCATGTGCAATAAATTTTTCGGGTGCGAGGTCGATCCGTCCATCGCGGGTTTTCAGGCGGGCGGGCAGTTGGGGGATGAGCGGGCCGAGGTCGAGGCCGTGGGGGTGGCGGCCGAGCTTGTGGAGCGATAGCTGATGTGGTCCTCGTCGCAGCCCGAGGTCGATCAACCGGCGGGGCCCGAGGCGTCCCATCACCGCTACCTGGGCGCGCCGGGACGGCGACCTCGATGTGTGTGCAACGATCCGGCGATGCAGCCCGTGGAGGATCTCCCAGTCGTGCCGGGCTCCTTCCGACGTCGGCAGGGTCGCCGGGGAAAACCGGGCCGTATTGCGGATCGCCAGCGCGTGGAAGATCAGGTCGTAGTGTTCGCGTTCGAGGGGAGGCGTCGGCGGCAAAATGAGGTCGGCGTGTCGCGTCGTCGCGTTGCGGTAGAGATCGATCGAGACCATCCACTCGAGTTGCTCGAGCGCGCGGTCGAGTTGGCGGCCGTTGGGCGTCGAGAGGACAGGGTTGCCGGCGAGCGTCAGCAGTCCGCGAACCTGGCCTTCGCCCGGTGTCAGGACCTCCTCGGCCAGGGCCGCCACGGGTAGCTCACCACCGTATTCCGGCAGGCCCCGCACACGTGTCGCATAGCGTTCTTGGCCGCCTCTACTTGTGTATGCAAGTATATCGACCGCTGGGGTCGTAAACATCGCCCCGCCTGGACGGTCGAGGTTGCCGGTGATGGTGTTGAGGACCGCGATCAGCCAGTGACACAGCGTCCCGTGGACCTGCGTCGACACGCCGAGCCGTCCGTAGCACACCGCCCGCGGTGCCCGAGCAAATCGGCGGGCGAGGGTGCGCAGCAAGTCGGCCGGGATCCCGGTGATCGGCGCGACCTGTTCGGGCGAGAACCCGCGCACGAGTTCGGCGATCTGTTCGACCCCGTCGACGAACGCTCCGACGCGGCCGAGTTGACACAGACCCTCGGAAAAAATTGTGTGTACAAGCGCGAGCAGCAGCAGCACATCGGTCCCGGGGAGGCACGCGAGGTGGCGATCCGCGAGCTCGGCTGTGCGGGTGCGGCGGGGGTCGACAACCCAGATCTCGCCCCGGGCCGAAATCGCCTTCAGTCGGCGGGTGACATCCGGCGCCGTCATCAGGCTGCCGGCCGACACCACCGGATTGGCGCCGAAGATCAGCAGGAAATCCGTGCGATCGATATCTGGGATGGGCAGCAGGAGCTGGTGGCCAAACAGCGCCCGCGCGGTTACGTGGTGGGGGAGTTGATCGACCGACGTCGCCGAGTAGCGGTTTTTGGTTCGCAGCGTGCGAAGCAGCGGCGGGCCGAACAGCATTGCGCCGTGGTTGTGGACCGCGGGATTACCGACGTAGACGGCCATTGCATCGCGACCATATTTTTGTTGTAGACGCACGATTTTTTCAGCCGCCAGGTCGAGGGCAGCATCCCAGGCGAGCGGCTCCCAGCCCGATTTGGTCCGCCGCAGGGGCGTACGCAGACGGTCGGGATCCTCCTGGATGTCCTTGAGACCCAGTGCTTTGGGACAGATGTGCCCGCGCGAAAGCGGGTCTTGTGCGTCCCCACGGATCGTTGTCACCCGACCGTCGGCGACACGAACTTCGAGTCCACACATGGCCTCGCACAGGTTGCAGGTTCGGAAGTGCAGCGATTCGGGCATGGCGTGGTCCGACGCTACCACGCTTCGGACCGGCGACTGGCGTGCAAATCGAGCAGACGACGTCGGGCTCTCGGGCTCACCTGCGACGCCGATGATCCACCGGACGCTACTCGGTTTTGGGTGGTGAAATCACGATCCGCCGCGCAGCCTTGGCAACCTGTGGATCCTTATCTTTGGTCAGCTTGTGGACCTCGGGGATATTGGCGACGCCGCTTGGGTCGATGTGTTCGAGGGCCAACAGCGCGTAGAGTCGGACCTGTGGATGTTCATCTTTGAGGGCTTTGATCAGGCCTGAGCGGGCCTCGACCATCTCCAACTTGCCCAGCGATTGTGCCGATGCAGCCCGCAGATCCCAGTCGTCGGCAAACAGACTCGAGTGGAGCTCGTCGTACAGCATCCGCCCTTCCTTGCAAAAACCCGCAGTACGGGCGGCGGCAGCTTGGACCTTGGGATCCTCGTCGGCGAACCCTTTTCGCAGGCCTTCGACACTGTGCGGCGCCTCGGCGTAGCGCATACTCTCGACCAGGGCTTGGCGGACACTTGCATCTGCATCTAGACTGACCAACGCAGCCGAGGCCTCTTGCCAATCTCCGCCGGTGGTCGGGAGGGCTTCGGCGAGCGCCTTGCGGTTGTCAGGCGGCTCATTGCCCATCAGGCGGGTCACAAGCACAGGTGCGGCACTGGGGTTGCCCTGGATATCCGTCAGATCGAGCTCGCCACCTTGGCTCGGCCTGCGCGCGCTGAGGTCGGCGTGTTTGTTCGGCTGGGTGCGCTTGTACTCCGCGTTTTTGATCGCCACCCGTTGCTTCCAACCGAGGTCGTCGACGGTCGGTTGAGCGTTTGCATGTGCAGTTTGATCGTTGGCTCGGTTGGTCGCGCAGCCGGCTGCGATCGCAATCGTTGCAAATCCTACGAAGGCGGCGCGGTAGCAGCGGAGCACAATCCGATTCCCCGGAGGAAGGTTCACCATGGCTGGATGGTACCAAGGTGCCTATTCAACCATCGATGCCGATTACAGATGCATGTACGCGCACGGGCATCGCCATCGAAACCGCGAGTCTTGGGTCAGGTACGCGCGTCGGCTGCTCCGCGGGCGCGATCGGGCGCCCTCCGGATAGGCGTGCGGTTCACGTTTCGAGGCCGCGGGGCGTTGACGAATCCCGGTTGGACAGACCACGAACGTGCGAGAATCGGGGTGATGGAGGGCCCTAGTCGGCAGTCCGACCGTGTGCAACTTCGCTACGCATCGCCGTGGTTGGGGGCCTTTGTCGGGGCTTGGGTGCTCGTCTTGGCAGTGTTGTTCGAGCACCCGCTCGAGCTCGCCAGCGTCCACTGGCCACTCGTTCTGGTCGGATTTTTCGGGGCCCTGATCGGCAACGCCACAGCGGTTGGTGGCGGGCTCGTATTCATCCCCATCATGATGCTCGTCTACCGGCTCGACCCGGTGCAAGCTCTCAAGTTGGCGATCGTCGGTCAGTGCTTCGGCATGACGAGTGGGGCGATCGGATGGTTCCAAAGCGGTCAGATTCCGCCCGCACTCGTGCGTCAGATCGTGCCCGTGCTCGTGGTCGGATGTGTGCTCGGGACCGTGGTGATCCGGCCGACGGCGATTCTCGTCAAGGGCGGGTTTGGTCCGGTCTCGATCGCGATCGGTGTGCTTACATTGATGTTGCTCGGACGCGGGGGCGAGCGGGACGAAGTACAACCGGGGCAACCTCGCTGGCCGCTGTGGCTGGCTGCCCTCTGCGGGGGACTGCTCACAGGATGGGTGGCGATCGGGGCCGGCGAATTTGTGGGCGCCTGCCTGATGCTGGTCTACGGGGTGCACGCCCGGCGAGCGATCGGCATCGGCGTGGTGGCCCTGTGCATCTCTTCGCTGGTGCTCCTTGGGCTACAGGCCTGGACCCTCGGTGCGATGCCGTGGGCCATGGGGATGTTCGTCGGGTTTGGATGTGTCTTCGGCGCCCGACTCGGGCCCACCGTCGCCCTCTCGGTACGTCCGCGGACGCTCAAAATCGGATTTGCTGTCGTCGCGATCTCCGACGGATTTTTAGTGCTGATACAATTTTTACGCACGGTCCTGTAGGAGATGCCCCGCGCCGACTTGCCACGGTCGGTGGTCATGGCGATTTGAGACCACTTAGTTCACATTGGGTTTGGCCGTGACCGTGAGCGTCGTCGACGACCCGACGTGGAAATCGTTGCTGTCGGAGCGAAACTTCACGCTGCGCGAGCCCGTACCCTGTTGGCTGGACACCTTGTACGTCACGGTCGCCTTGCCTGAGCTATCGGTTTTTTGGCACCCGGAACTCTCGGCACAGACGCGCAGGCCCTCGACTAGTTGATTGTCGGTCGTGCGCCTCGCGGTCACTTGGTAGGGGATTGAGTCGCCGACATGGACGATGGAGGGACCGGAAACCGTGAGCTTGACGGTCGCCGGCAAAACCGTCAGATGCGCCCCATGCTTGCCGTTGTATGTATCGAGGTCGTAGAGCTCCTTGGCCACGTCAGCATAGGCATTGAGCGAGTATTTCATCGGTTTGTCGCGGATCGTAAACGTCACCGCCGCAAGCCCTAGATGGCCGGAGTTCCCCTGTCCGAGGAATTTGGGATTGTAGTGGGGGGGCGACCAGCGATTGCCTCGTTCCCGGGACATTCGCACCGAGACCCCGCTGAGTTTGCTACCCGCGGGAAACTGCATCCCCACCGTCACGTTGGCGTAGGCCGTCACGGTCTGCCCGTACATACCCGTCACACTGGCCCAACGCAGATATGCCGTCTTGCGCTTGGGGTAGACCGGAATCGAGTCGTTGGCAACCGAGGGGTTGTACAGCGGATCGCCGACGAACTGAGCTTTGACCTTCATGTTGGTACCGACCCCGATTCCCAGGCCGGGCGTGTAGTCGTATTTTATCTGTCCGGAAGGCCCGGTCAGTGTCGTGCCGACTTTTACGTCGTTGATGTAGATGGTCACCTCGCGCCCGCTGACCCCTTTGCCATCGGTGATGCGGTCAAGGGTTCCCTTGAGTTGGATGGGCGAGTCTTTATTTGCATAGTCATGGTTACTCCAGGTCAGTGTCGTCGACGAGCGCACGGTTCCGACATGGGTGTCGTCGGTGGCCGGACGACACTTCTTGCTTCCGCGAAACGTGGCGATGACTTTTTTGGGGCCCATTTTGTTGGGAACTTTGTAGTCGACCCGCACCTCGCCTTTGTTGTTGGTCAAGGCCTCGCCGACTAGCTGGCCATCGACCTTGAACTCGACCATCTGATCGGGGACCGGGCCGCCGTTGTTGTCGAGTATCAAGGTGGCGCGCAGTGGGATCGTTGCCCCGATGGCCCCCAATGCATACTTCGCCTCGATATGTGTCACGCGACGGTCGGGCCGGACAAACTTCATCGACCCCGAGGACTCGTCCTGGTGACGGCCGCAAAACGGCGTGATCAGATCTTTTTGCAGCTTTTTCCCCGGATTGACGCTCGCCGGGTTGAACGGTTTTGGCTGATCGCCGCCGGGCTTGGCCGGGACGTCATCGGCCGCGGAAAATACGAGCAACATTCCGAACACAGGGGCGAGGCCCCGGACATATTTTTTCCCCATGGATCGACTCTCTAGCTGAGCGTTAGGACGCGTGCGTCGCCCCTATATTGCCGCGAATTGGAGAATCAATTGGGGTTGCGTGACCGGCTGCACGGCCGGTTAGCGAGCGCTGGCAAAGTTGCCGCATCCGTCCGTACGCTCCAACACTCGCCCTCGGGAATCACCGTTTTTGCAGGGATGGGTGCCTCAAATATTCATGCTGATACACCGAACTCGGATGTACGCGGTCGAGCTTGCGAACCTGTTTTCCGAAAGACGCTGCTCGATAAGCTGTGCGAACCATCTCTAGTGCAACTTCGAGCGAGACAGATATTCGCGCACAATGCGTCCTTCACGCCAGCAAATCTGAATATAAACAACATTAAAAACCGTATAATAAATTGGCCGAAGAATCGTGTTTTTCGCAATAAATCTGGAAATCAGGTCAAGTGTGAAAAAGATTTACTAAAAATATCGTGGAAAACCGTAAAATAATCGTGTTTACTTCGGACGAAGGAGTCAACCATGACGCGCTTGATCGTGACAGGTGCTGCGACCGTCGATGGCCGGCCGATTTATATGCGGCGGGACGGTAGCTGGGTTCACAAACTCGACCGTGCAGATGCGGTCGCCGGGCAGACCGAGTGCGATGCCCTGCTGACGCGGGCGCGGGCCGACGAGGCGACGGTTTGCGACCCGTATGCGATTCGTGTCGAACTCGACGGCGCGAGCCTCCGCCCGGCGTCGCTGCGCGAAGCGATTCGAGCCGGTGGTCCGACGGTTGCGGCCGGCTGACGAAAGACGACGAAGATGTACCAGTACGATGCCATCGACCAGCGTATCGTCGACGAGCGGGTCGCCCAGTTTCGCGACCAGGTCTCCCGTCGATTGAGCGGTGAGATCAGTGAAAACGAGTTCAAACCGCTGCGCCTGCAAAATGGCGTGTACATGCAAATGCATGCCTACATGTTGCGGGTTGCGATCCCCTACGGGTTGTTGTCAGCGCCCCAAGTGCGCAAGCTCGCCCACATCGCCCGCACCTACGACCGCGGCTACGGCCACTTCACCACCCGGCAAAACATCCAGTTTAACTGGCCGCGCCTGGTCGATGTGCCCGACATCCTCGCCGAGCTGGCAAGTGTGCAGATGCACGCAATCCAGACCAGTGGCAACTGCGTTCGCAACACCACCGCCGATCACCTCGCCGGGGCCGCCCGCGACGAGGTCGAAGATCCGCGACCCTACTGCGAAATCATTCGCCAGTGGTCGACCTTCCACCCCGAGTTCGCGTTCTTGCCACGCAAGTTTAAGATCGCGGTCACCGGCTCTCGCAGCGATCGGGCGGCGATCCGGGTCCACGACATCGGTCTGCGGATCGTCGAAAATGCGGCGGGAGAGCGGGGTTTTGAGGTCCTGGTCGGGGGCGGCCTCGGACGCACACCTCGGATCGCCCGCAAGATTCGCGGGTTTTTGCCGCGCCGCCATCTGCTTTCCTACATCGAAGCCATCCTGCGGGTCTACAACCAGTACGGTCGGCGCGACAACAAGTACAAAGCCCGGATTAAAATCCTGGTCGATGCTTTGGGGGTCGACGGGTTTACCCAACAGGTCGAAGCCGAGTGGGGCCAGATCCGCGACTCGGCCCTCCAACTGACCGACGATGAGTTCAACCGTGTCCGCGGGGCGTTTGCAAAGCCGGCCTACCGCACGTTGCCCGACAGCGATGGTGCTGTGACGGCCATGTCGTTAGGGCCAGATCGTGCATTCGGGAATTGGGTCAAGCAAAACGTCAAAGCCCACAAGGTCCCTGGCTATAGCATCGTGATGGTCTCGTGTAAGCCACGCGGTGGGGCGCCGGGTGACATCACGGCCGATCAATTAGATGCCCTGGCCGACCTCGCCGACGGGTATTCGTTTGGCGCCGTCACCATCACCCACACGCAAAATGCTGTGCTCAGCGATGTCGAGAGCTCGCGCCTGCGGGAGGTGTGGCAGCGACTTTGTGACCTCGGATTGGCCGAGGCCAACATCGGCACGGTCACCGACATGATCGCGTGCCCCGGTCTCGACTACTGCAACCTCGCCAACGCCCGCTCGATCCCGGTGGCCCAGCGGATTTCGACTGCGCTCGACGACGTCGACTATCTCTACGACTTGGGCGAGCTCAGCCTCAAGATCTCGGGTTGTATCAACGCCTGTGGACACCACCACGTGGGCAACATCGGCATCCTCGGGATCGACAAGGCGGGCGAGGAGTTCTACCAACTCATGCTCGGCGGGTCGGCGGGAGATGACGCCTCGCTGGGCAAGATCATCGGCCCGGCGTTCCCGAGTGAAGGGATTGTCGGTGCACTCGAGCGTGTGCTGGCCGTCTACGTCGAGCGGCGGGAGTCGCCCGAAGAATCGTTTGTCTCGTTTTACCGCCGGGTCGGCTCGGCGCCGTTCAAGGAACGTTTGTATGCCACTGCCTAAACTCACCCCTGCGCCCCGAATGATTCTCCAAGCCGGCCAGACGGTGGCCGATCACGTCGTCCATGTGGGCGACGAAGATGTGCTTCCGGACACTGGCGATGTACTTGTCTCTCGCGCCAGGTTACTTGCCGACGGCGAGCAATTGGCCGCCCGGCGTGCCGCGGGTCACAGGGTCGGTGTCCGCCTGACGACCGAGGACAGTGCCGAAACGGCCGCATCCCTGCTCGATCGGGTCGACCTCGTCGCGCTCTACATCCCCAAGTTTGTCGACGGCCGGTTTTTTACCACCGCCCGGTTGCTGCGCGAGCGCTACGGCTACCGCGGTGAGCTGCGGGTGTGCGGCGACGTCGTCCCCGATCAGGTGTTTTATATGCATCGATGTGGCATCGACGCGTTTGAGGTCCCCGGGCCTGCTCACCGCCTCGAGGCCGCAGCCAGGGCTCTGAGCACGTTTACCGAGGTCTACCAAGGGGCGCTCGACCGCGGTCCGAGGTACCGGCGTGTCCAACCTCCGATCGCGCGCGCGAGTTGATTCTCGGTCCCGACCTGTCTCTTTGATCTCTTTCAAAAAGATCGTCGGCGACTCGTTTGTGTATACACGGGAACACGGCATCGCCGGTCACCTCCCGTGAGCTTGCTAGGCAGTGAGCAGGCCATGTGAACAGAGGTTCGCACAATTCGGGTGTGTGACCTCCCACAATGCACGTCGGCCCTGCGATGTGAAATAAGGTGCTCCAACCCCTTGGCATCGGCGGCCCACCGCGGTACGCCAGCCCGCCACATCTTTTGGGTGGATCTAGACCATGAGCACCGACGCTGAGCAGAGTCTCGCCGACTTTTTCTTTCCCGAGGACAACGGGGTTTTGCAGGCACCAGAGGCTTTTAGCCACTGGGTCGAGCGCAATCGTTGGGCGACCTCGATGTTTGAACCGGCCATGCTCGGTGCCGTCGGTCCCGAAGTCGAGCTGCGTCGGGGCGACATCCACCGCCGCGTCATCAACCTCAGTTCCTACAACTACATGGGTTTGGCGACCCATCCCGAGGTTATCGAAGCCGGGCGCCAGGCGCTGCTCGAGTACGGGACAGGTGCCTGCGGGTCGCCGCTGTTGTCGGGCAAGATGGGCCTGCACGTCGAGCTCGAGCAAAAGCTCGCCGCGTTCACCCAACGCGAAGATGCGATGTTGTTCAACAGCGGTTTTGGTGGCGGTATGGGGAGCCTGGCTGGCATCCTGCGCAAGGGCGACGCCGCCGTCGTCGACGAGAAGTGTCACCTGTGTCTGCTCGACGGCGTGAAGTTGTCGAAGGCCAAGTTGGTGTTCTTTCGCCACAACGATCCCGAATCCCTCGACGAGGCACTCAAGGCCACCGAGGGGCGTCGGCGCCTGGTTGTGGTCGAAGGCGTGTACTCGATGGACGGCGATACAGCCGACCTGCCGAAGTTGGTGCCGGTTGCCGAGCAGCACAAGGTCGGGATGTTTATCGACGAGGCCCACTCGATCCTCGTGTTTGGCGAGCACGGCCGCGGTGTCATCGAACACTACGGCGTCGCCGACCGCATCGGCCTGCAGTTCGCCACCTTCAGCAAGTCGTTTGCCTCCTGCGGCGGATTTACGGCGGGAACCAAGCGGTTGCTCGACTACATGCGCTACTACAGCAACGCCTACGGGTTTAGCTGCGCCCTCCCACCCGCGACCGTCGGTGGCTTGCTCAAGGCCCTAGAGGTCGTCACCCGCGACGATAGCCTGCGCAAAAAACTTTGGCACAACGTCGGTTACTTCCGCGAGCGCGCCCTTGGCCTGGGTCTCAACTTGGGCCACGCCAACAGCCAGGTGTTGCCGATCATTATCGGTTCCGACCGCCAGGCGCTCTACGAGATGTGCCGCGAGATGAACGAAAAGGGATTGTTCCTGGCACCGGTCGACTATCCGTCGGTGCCCGAAGACGGGCTGCGCTACCGCGTGGCCATCACCGCCGCCCATAGCCGCGACGACCTCGACCGGGCCCTCAATATCCTCGAGGACACGGTGGTACGCCGGATTGTCCGGGGCAGCTAGTTCGACTGTTACCCGCAACGCAACGATGCACGATACGACCGACCGGATGGACCCCACGCTCGACGCTCCCGCGTCGACCTGGTTGTACGGACATCTGGACTGACGGAGGACCGACCATGCCGCTTATCTTTGTGTTTCCCGGTCAGAGTTCGCGTTACCCCGGCATGCTCAGTAAGTTTGTCGACCTGCATCCGGCGGCTGCGGCGATCGCCGCCCGGGCATCGGAGGTTGTCGGGCGCGACGTGGTCGCCCACAACCGCGGGGAAGATGCCTATGCATGTAATCTCGATGTGCAGCTGGCGGTGTTTTTGGTCAACCACATGGTGTTGACGATCCTCCACGAGTCCGGGATCCGAGCCCCGCTCTCCCTCGGCCTCAGCTTGGGCGAGTACAACCACCTCGTGCACATCGGTGCCCTGCAAATCGAGGATGCTCTCACCCTGGTGCAGGCACGTGGCCGCGCCTACGACAACGGCCCGCGCGGGTGGATGGCCTCGGTGCAACCCCTCGACTACGACGAGCTCCACGACGTCATCTCCCGGGTGCGGGCCAAGGGCGGCGATGTCGAAATCGTCAACCTCAACTCGCCGCGGCAAAACGTCATTGCGGGTACCGAGGAGGCGGTCAAGCAGGCCATGGCGATTTTGGAGGACGAGTGCTACGTCAATCCGATCGTCATTGAAAAACAGGTGCCGATGCATGCATCGCGCTTTGCTCCGGTCAGTGCGTCCTTTCGCCAGGCCCTCGAGCGCACCGCATTTCACCCGCCCAAACTCCCGTATTTGCCCAACCGTCTGGGCAAGGTGCTGGCCGACCCGACGCGCGAGCAGTTTGTCGACCTGCTCGCCACCCATGTGTCGGCCCCGGTGTTGTGGCGGCAGTCGATCGATCATGTCGTCGAGTTGTCGCCCGACGCGGTGTTTGTCGAGGTCGGAGCCAAGCAGGTACTGTGCAATCTGATGGGTCGCAAGTGGCATAAAAACACCCGTTTTGCCACCGACTCGCGCGACCAGACGGGCGCCCATTTGAGCGGGGTGATCACCGACCTTCGCCGATTGCTCGAGTTGCCGGTCGCCACACGCGGCGGGGCAGGGGAGGCGCCGTGTTCGAGAAGCTGATCAAACGCGGCAAGCGGCGCTGCCTCTTTGATGCAGATGCATCGAGTGTCGTGCGTGTCGAGCTCGGTGTGCCGGCGATCGAACGCATGCTCCCCCACCGCGATCCGTTTCGCCTAGTCGACGCGATCGATGCCGTCGACCTCGAAGTCGGGGCGATCCGCGGCTCGCGTGTGGTCGCCGAGGACGACCCGGTGTTTGCCGGCCACTTTCCCGGCGAGCCGGTCTACCCCGGCGTGTTGCAGGTCGAAGCCATCGGTCAGCTGGGGATTTGCCTGCAACACCTGCTGGCCAGCAAAAAGACGTCGGTCGGGCCGTCCGAAACACCCCGTCGGTTGCGTCTACTCAAAGTTCACCACGCCCTGTTTCAGGGGGAAGTTCGGCCGGGGGCGCGTATGACCCTGGTCGCCAAATCCATCGAAGACAGCGATTACGTGTCGACCTGTATCGGGCAGGCACTCATCGACAACACCGTGCGGTCGCTGGCCGTGTTCGAGGTGTTCTTGCTCGAGTGATCGCACCTTTTGCCAACGTTCAACAACACCTGGGAGCCGTTGCTGTGGGCATGCACCAAAAGCGCATTGTGATTACTGGCATGGGGATCAACACCCCGATTGGGGATGACCTCGACACCTTCTACCAAAATCTGATCGCCGGCAAATCGGCGATTTCGCAGTGGAAGTGGGTCAAGAACAAGGACGTCTACTCCAAGGTCGGCGGCGACCTGTCGCAGTACGACGTCAAAGCCAAGGTCACTGCACTCAAGCCCAAGCTCCCGCCGGCGATGCACAAGCGGATGCGTCAGCTGGTCAAAAAAGGTCCGTTTAGCACCCGGATCTCGGCCCTGTGTGCGGCCGATGCCTGGCTCGATGCCGGTCTCAAAGGACATCCTCTCGATCCGACCCGCTGCGCGACCATCATCGGCGGCCACAACCTCAACGAAAAATACCTGATCGACAACTACGAGACCTTCCAAGACGAGCCGGATTTTATCGACTCGCTCGCGGCCCTGTTGATGCTCGACACCGATCACGCAGGGACTGTCAGCGAAGTGCTCGGGTTCCAGGGCGCCTGCTACACCATGGGTGGAGCCTGTGCATCTGCAAATGTCGCCCTGCGCAATGCCATCGACGAGATCCGTCATCACGATCACCACGTCGCCATGGTGCTGGGCTCGGTACTCGACTTCTCGGAGATGGGTGTCCACGCGATGGCGATGATGGGTGCCATCACGATCCACAGTTTCAATGAAACGCCCGACAAGGCCAGTCGTCCCTACGACCGCGACCGCGAGGGGTTTGTCCCCTCCCACGGCGCCGGAGCTCTGGTCCTCGAAGACCTCGAGCACGCGCTGGGCCGCGGGGCCACGATCTACGGCGAGGTGTTGGGCTGCACCTCGACCTCCGACGGTTGCCACCTGCCGTCGCCTTCGACCGAAGGCCAGGCGCGTACGATCGAGCGCCTGTTGCGGCGCAACCGTGTTCGACCCGAGGATATCGATTACATCAGTGCACATGCAACATCGACCCCGCTGGGTGACAAATCCGAGGTCAACGCGATCAAGCAGGTGTTTGGCGAGCACGCCTACAAGCTCAAGATCAACGCGCCCAAGTCGATGCTCGGCCACACCTGCTGGTCGGCACCCGCGGTCGAGACGGTGGCCGCGATGTTGCAGATGAAGCACGGCAAGTTGCACCCGTCGATCAACATCGACAACCTCGACCCCGAGATCGACCTCGACGTCTGTGCCAATGAGGCCGTCGACCACCAGATCGGTCTCATGGTCAAAAACTCGTTTGGCTTCGGCGGGCTCAACTGCTGCGCCCTGTTCAAGCGGTTCGATCCAAAGTCTGTGTAGCCGCAACAAACGGCCGGCAAGGGGAGTTGTATGAACTATTTTATCACCGGGGGCTCACGGGGGATCGGCGCAGGCATCGTGCTGCAGGCGATCGAGGAGGGCCACGATGTGGCGTTTACCTACCTGCGCAACAAGGACGCTGCCGATTCGGTCATCGCCCGGGCGGCCGAGATCCGTCCCGGGGCCAAGTGTCGGGCCTACGCGATGCACGTCGGCGATCCCGAGCAGGTGGCCAAGGTCGGCGACCAGGTGCTCGAGGACTTTGAAGATGTCGCAGTCATCGTCAACTGTGCCGGGGTCAACCGCGACAACCTCGTGATCTCGATGAGCGACGAGGAGTGGGGCGATGTCATCGCAGCCAACCTCAGTGGCCCGTTTTATGTCATCCGCCAGTTCTTGCCCAACCTGCTCGCCAACCGGTTTGGCCGGATCATCAACATCTCGTCGATCCAAAACAACGGCGGGACCGGTCAGGCCAACTACGCCGCCAGCAAGGCCGGCCTCCACGGTTTGACCAAAACAGTCGCCAAGGAATATGGCCGCAAGGGCATCACCGCCAATGTCGTCGTCCCCGGATTTTTCGACACCGACATGACCCGCGAGACGATGCCGCAAACCAACAAGGACTATTGGAAACAGTACTGTCCGATGCCCAAGGGGCGCATGGGGGACATCCGCGAAATCGCCAAGGTCGTCACGTTTCTCGCCTCCGACGGCGGAGGGTTTATCAACGGCGAGGTCATCAACGTCACCGGCGGCCTCAACTGGACCTACTGACAGGGCTCGATCATGGTTGCGATCACCACCACCCGGCCCCGAGTTGGCATCGAGCGGATCACCGCCTATCCCTGCACACTTTCCGTGGATATGCATCGATTGGCGGTCGCCCGCGACCACGATCCCAAGCACCCGCTCGACGAGTTGTGGGTCACCGAGCGCTCGCTCAATCCGGTGTGGGAAGACCCGGTGACGATGGCCGTCAACGCGGCCCGGTCGCTGCTGTGCGAACAGGACCTCGACCAAATCGGTCTGATCATCGTCGGCACGGAATCATCGCCCGACTTCGGCAAACCGATGTCGACCTATATCCAGCGCCACTGTGGGATCACGCGCAACTGTCGCAACTTCGAGACCAAGCACGCGTGTTACGGCGGCACCGGCGGGTTGATGATGGCGGCCCACTGGATCGCCTCGGGCTACAACCGCGGGCGCAAGGCGTTGGTCGTGACCGCCGACCAGAGTCGGACCCACCTGCACAAGCCGTGGGAGTACGTCCTCGGAGCTGGCTCTGTGGCCATGTTGATCAGCGACACCCCGGATGTGTTGGCGTTTGAACTCGATTCCAACGGTTACTACACCAACGAGATTTTCGACACCTATCGCCCGACATCGACCAAGGAAGTCGGCCACGCCGACACCAGCCTCTACGGCTACCTCGACGCGCTCGAAGGTGCCTATGAAGATTTTCTCGCCCAGGTCGGCGACATCAACTACGACGAATATTTCAAAAAACATATCTACCACGTGCCCTTTGGCGGGATGACGTTTCGCGCCCACAAGGCGATCATGCGGCGATACGGGCGGATGAAGGCACGCGAAAGCCGATTGCACTTCGAGCGCAAGTCCAAGCCGGCGCTGCGCTACAACAGCCGGTTTGGTGGCACCTATACCTCGGCCACGTTTATCGCCCTGTTGGGGCTGATCGACAGTTGTGACGACCTCGAACCTGGCGATCGGGTCAGCATGTTCTCCTACGGTTCGGGTTCGTGTGCCGAGTTCTACAGCACGCGGGTTGGACCGAAGGCCCGCGAGGTGGTTGCAGCTGCACAGGTTTCGCAGGGGCTCGACGCCCGTCAAGACCTGAGTATCGAGGACTACGAGATCGTCGAGCGCAGCCGCACGGAGTTGATCGACAAGCCCACTTACGAAGTCAACTTCGATGGGCTCGATGGGCTCTACGAGCGCGTCTATGCCAACAAGCAACGCTTGGTGCTCGAGAGCGTGACCGAGTTCCAACGCAACTACCGTCTGAGTTAGCAGTCCGTGGGTTCTCTCGATGCCGACCTCGGGTCTTGAAATGTTTGCGTTGTGTCTGCATGAATCCAGCGGATGCATCCCGCTGGCGAAGGAGGTCGGTCGATGACGATCGAGCTCCGGCACACAGATTCACCTGTGTGGGACCTGCAGATGCTGCCCGATGCCCACGGTCTGGTGAGTCTGAGCGGTGCGCGGGTGCGGTCGCTCGCGCAGGCGCTGACCAAGGCCTGCGAGTTTGCATGCCGGGCGTTGGTGATCCGCGGCGGAGACGGGCAGTTTTGTCGCGGTATGGACCTACGAGAGGTTCGCCAGAGGCGAGATAAAGATAAACTCCAGGCCGATTTAGCTGCCTATGCAAATTGTTTGTACACGATCCACACCGGGCCGATGGCGGTGATGAGTGTGGTCGACGGCGAGGTGCTCGGTGGTGGGGTCGGACTGATGGCCGCCTGTGATGTGGTGCTGGCGAGTGCACGGGCGACGTTTGCCCTGCCGGAACTCGTGGTGGGGTTGGTGCCGGCGGTGGTGATTCCAGCCCTTCAGCGGAGGATCGGTGTCCACCGCACGCGTTGGCTGGCGCTGACAGGCACGCGCCTTTCGGCCGAGCAAGCACTGGCGATCGGGTTGGTCGATGCCGTGGTGGCGGATGGGCCAGCCCTGGAAAAACGTGTGCGCCGCGAGCTCAAGAGTCTGTTGCGCACGCGACCCGAAGCAGTCGCCCGCCTCAAGCAGGCCAACGAGCATGCCGCCTGTACCGAGCTGAGTGAGGCTCTCGCAGCAGGTGTGGCCCGCACCAGCGCCGATATCCTCGACCCCGAGGTTCATGCCGCTGTTGTGGCCATGGAAAACGGCGAGTTGCCACGGTGGTGTACACGGCCGCGAAGGAGCGCGACATGAGTTTCGTTGTAGGTGCAACCAATCGTGCAACCACGTTTGGGTACGACGACCGTGTGTGGTTGCCACTGTGTGGCTCACAAAGGAGCCCGGCATGACGCGTGTGGCTGTGACCTACGAAGAAGGTATCGCCCGCTTGCAGATGCAAGATCGGGAGGGGCAAAATGCGTTCGGTCGAGCATTTGTCGACGAGTTGGTGGCGGCACTGACGGCTGTGGGCGAGGATACACGCACCTGTGTGTGTGTGATCGAAGGCCTGCCCGAGGTGTTCTCGGCCGGTGGCGACCGCAGCCTCCTGCTCGAGCTCGCCGGCGGGAAGCTGGCCCCCTACGACCTGTTGCTGACCCGGACCCTGCTCGAGGTGCCGGTGCCGACGATCGCAGCGATGGCCGGTCCGGCCGTCGGCGGGGGATTTATTTTCGGCATCGCCTGCGACATTGTGGTGTTGGCGAGCAGCCATCGCTATGGTTGTAACTTCATGGAACTCGGCTTTACGCCGGGGATGGGGACGACGCGGTTGCTACAACGCGCGGTCGGAGAGTACGTCGCAGCCGAGATGATGTACGGTTGCCAGTACATGCGCGGCAAGGACATCGGTGAGCGCGGGTTGATCAATCACGTGGTCGCGCCCGAGCGGGTGCAGACCAAGGCCATGGCAGTCGCGAGGAGGATCGCCGACAAGCCGCGGGCCGCGTTGCGCCTGCTCAAACGCTCGCTGTCCCTGCCGCGTAGGCAGGCGTTTACCGAGGCGCTGACGGTCGAGTCGATGATGCACGAAATCTGTTTTGCGGCCCCAGAGACCCGTCGGCGGATCGCCGAAAATTACCGCGAAAGTGGCATTTCAGGACATTCTACGGACACTGCGTCCGTGTCGGGAGAGGACACATGTTAAACGATTTTGCCGGAAAAACCGTGTTGGTCACCGGTGGGACCAAGGGAATCGGTCTGCATACGGCCCTGGCCTTTGGCCGCTGTGGTGCCCGCACCTGTCTGACACATCGTTGGGGGTCGGCCGATGAGTCGGAGATCCACAAGCTGTTCGTCGAGGCAGGTGCACCGGCGCCGCTGATCTACGAGGCCGATGCGTCGCGCGACGCGGAGACCAAAAAGTTGCTCGAGCAACTGAAAGGCGAGGGCTTCGACGGGGTCGATATTTTCATCAGCAACGTGTGTGTGGTGATGCGCGGGCAGGGGCTCGACGCCCACCGCAAGCGTGCGTTGATCAAGAGCCTCGACTACAGCGCGTGGCCGTTTGTCGGCTACCTCAATGCGATCCACGAGTCGTTTGGCCGCTACCCGAGCTATGCGCTGGCGATGAGCTCGGACGGGCCCGATACCCACTACCCCGGCTACGACTATGTGGCGATCGCCAAGTCGGTGCTCGAGACGTTCGTGCGATATATGAATACGCATCTTTATGAACAGGGCTGCAAGGTCAACGCCCTGCGCACACGTCAAGTCGTGACCGATAGCTACCGCGAGATCTTTGGCGAAGATGTCCTGGATGTGGCGGGCAAGTTTCCAGAGTTCGCCTGCTCGCTGACGGAGGTCGCCGACACAGCACTGGCGCTGTGCAGCGGGCTGTTCGATTCGATGTCGGGCCAGGTCGTAATGCTCGACCGCGGCGCGGCCTATGCCGACAACATGGCGACCCTGGCCGGTCGTCTGCTCGACCCCCAACCACCACAGGAGGCTTGATCATGGCGACGCCCACACTCAAAAACGACTTGACTGATAAGGCAGTGCTGATCACCGGCGGGACCGATGGGATCGGTTTGGCGACGGGGCTGGCGTTTGCCCGCCACGGTGCCCATGTGTACCTGACCCACCGCTGGGGATCGTCGGACGAGGATGAGATCCGAGCCAAGTTCGCAGCGATCGGTGGGCGTGAACCAGCGATCGTCGAGGCCGATGTGTCCGCTGATGAGGATACCGAAGCGCTGATGGAGCAGATCAAACGCGATCACGACGGCGTGGAAGTGTTTATCAGCAATGTCTCGTTTGCTCACATCAGTAAGCACCATGGCGACCTGTCAAAGAAGGGCCTCAAACGCAGCATCAACTACAGCGCGTGGCCGCTAGTCGGCTATTTGCAGGCGATCAAGACAGCTTTCGGGCGGCTGCCGAGGTACGCGATCGGGATGTCGTCACGAGGGCCCGAGTATTTCCTGCCGGGCTACGACTTCGTCGCAGCGTCCAAGGCGGTGATGGAGACCCTGTGCCGCTACCTGACGACCGAGCTGCTGCAAGAGGACATCCGGATCAACATCCTGCGAGCGAATCCCGTGGAGACCAAGTCACTCGAGGCCACGTTCGGCCCCGAGTTCTCACCGTTTTGCCGCAAGTGGTACAACGACGGGTTCTTTATCGCGCCCGAGGAGGTGGCCGATGCAGCCCTGGGTCTGTGCAGCGGATGGATGGATGGTGTGAAAGGTCAAATTCTGCTGCTGGACAGAGGCCTCGGGTTCGCAGACAACGTTGTCCGTCTGTTCACCCAGCGCGAGCGCTACGGGCTGACGTGCTGAGTCAACATCCAGATTGTTTCGAGGATTTGAATGATTACGCGAGAGAAAGTCACTGAGGTCGTCAAACGTCACCTAGTCGATACCATCGAGGAGCTCGAGGGACAGGAAATCGACACTTCACGGTCGATGAAAGACCTCGGGGCGAATAGCCTCGATATCGTCGAAGTTGTGTCCTGCAGTATGCGAGAGCTGCGGGTGAAGGTGCCGCGTTCCGAGCTCAACACGCTCGAGAATATGGATGCGCTGATCGACCTGCTGCTAAAAGTAGCGCAAGAGAAGCAAGCTGCAGCCTCCTGACCTCCTGAGGGAGTGCGCGCGGGTTATTTTGGCCGAGAAACGGCCCTGAGAAGCTAGCAGTAGGCAACTACAGCGTCGCGTCTCAGGACTCGGTT
>CAZUPD010000115.1:24570-26158 GCA_964621785.1 uncultured Nannocystaceae bacterium | reverse complement strand
TCGACTCCCTGCCGCCCGCACCGCCGCGGCTCCCAGCTCAGAGTAGTTCGAGAAGGACGAGTAAGCATCGTCGGAGCAATTCGCCCCCCACCGAATCACCGCGGAGAGGGACGGCGGCCACATCGTTGATGTCCAGACTTGGGCGTTTGGAGAATGCTCGGGCTCGTGGTCCGGCGAGCGCCCTGTTCCTCGAACGCCTCCGGCCTCGGTGTCCGTAATACGGCCAGCCGCCCGGGATTCCTGCTTCATGGGTCCCGTGAATCGGTGGGTGCGGACGCCGAGCTCCGTTGTCGCCGAACGTGGTGCTTCGCTCATGTGCGAGCACGGCGAACCGGCCCCTTGGATTCTAACGCTTGGGCGACGCCGCGCCGGCGAACGGGACGAAGGCGTTGTCTGAATTCACTTGGCTCGTCATCGAGCCCGCGACTCAGTCGTCTCGAGTTCGTATGTCCATTCGGTCATGTTCCCTGGGTTGAGGACGTAGTTGTCGGCCGCTCAGATCCGATTCGGTCGTTGTTGCCCACCCGGAATTTTCACCAAGCCTGTTCGATTAAACATGAGTGGCACTCATCGATTCGAGCGCTCACCGCCGCGCGATTAAGCCAGCCCTGAGCAGACTTATTTCCGCGCATGAGTGTGGAGCTTAGACTTGTCCGGGCGTTTTCGGTCTCGACTAAATCTGTCCGATCGTACATGAGGTTGGGCATGGCACTGACCAAACCTGTCCGGTCGAGCATGAGTATGAGGCTCAGATTTGTCCAAACGCTCGTGCGTTCCGACCAAGTTTGTTCGAGCGTTCCCGGGCACGGACCAAATCTGTCCGATCGCACATGAGGTTGAGATCGGATTTGCCCAAGCGCGATCAAACCTGTCCGATCGAGCATGACCATGCGCTCGCGTGTCCCGACCAAGTTTGTCCAGTCGCTCGCGGAGGCTGACCAAGTTTGTCCGAGCGCCCATCGGTGTGCCCATACCTGTCCGATCGCTCATGCGTCGCCGGTGGCCTACGTTCGTTGTTGCTCGGTCGAAGGGATGACAGAAATTCGTTCGAAGGAACGCGCGCGCCCGTGGGCACCAAATTCGGCAGTTCGCTCCCGCGCACTCGATCGAGCCTCTACAGCCAGCTGCCACTTCAGGGGTGTGAGGCGCTCGATTTGCTAACGAAGTGGCAGCGATGCCTCGTTCGCGGCGAAAATTTATGCTGCCCGCCGTTGGCGGGGTCCTCTTTAAGAGTGATGAGGCTTCGCCTCTGCAGATGAAAGTTCCCCGAAGGGCTTCGCGAAGACCTCGCCAAGTGGTTGCGAGTCTCGAACGGCGTCGTGATCCACCTGTCGAGCGGGTCGCGGATCCAAAGCCGCGCTTGTGTCGTCGGCTCAGATGCCGTTCCGCGCAGTCGGTCGTCCGCGCGAGGTAGCCCCGGCGCACCCGGCCGTCCGTTCGACGTAATCCCGCGCCGCCGGTTGTCCGCGCGAGGTATCCCCGCGGATCCGGCCGTCCGTCGGAGGGTATGCCGCGCATCCGGCCGTCCGTCGGAGGGTATGCCGCGCATCCGGCCGTCCGTCGGAGGGTATGTCGCGCATCCGGCCGT
>CAZUPD010000115.1:0-24470 GCA_964621785.1 uncultured Nannocystaceae bacterium | reverse complement strand
ATGCCGCGCATCCGGCCGTCCGTCGGAGGGTATGTCGCGCATCCGGCCGTCCGTCCGAGGCTATGTCGCGCATCCGGTCGTCCACGAGCACCTGGTCGTTCGGGTACGTTGCCTCGCGCAGCCGGTCGCCCGTCCGCATCAGCCGTTCGCCAGGTTGTCTCGTATCCGTCCGTCCGAGGTAATTCCGCGCAACCGGTCGCTCGAGGAAATCCACGTATCCGGTCGGACGGCCGGTCGAGGGAATCCGGCATCGTCCGTGCCACTCAGTCGCGCTCTCGCGCAGCGTAACGCCGCGCAGCTCTCGTCTGTCCGAGGAACCCCGCGCGATCCGTGCCAGCTTAATCGCGCTCGTAACTAAATGTATGAGCAACTAATGGCTGAGTCGGAGTCCGACAACCGAGGGGCGGTTTTGCCTGCTGAAAGTCATCCCAATCGGAGGCGCAATGAGCTTCCGGCCGGCCGTCCGATGGAGTATCGCGCAGCGCGATCTGAGTCTAACGATTCGACAAACCGCGCCGAAGCCAACCACTGTACGGATTCACTTGGGTTGAGTATCGAGCACCTGTGCCCGACCGCTCACGCCTGCACACGCTCGAGTTTGACGCTCACTAGGTACGTGTTTTGGGCACATGACCTGACTGCAGGGTCAGTTGTTGCGCGCATTCGTATGATCAATTTCCACATTCGTTGCTTCGGAGCTCTCGCACAATCAATCACAAGGTAAACTCGCCTCGGGTCATGAGAACGATCTCGCAAGCGCGCGTCGACGTGATGACGTCGGGCCTAGAGCTACAGTTGGAACAAGGTACGCCAATCCACGCGGAGGTGATTTATAGTGCTTTGACCCTAGTTGCAATCGCAGACGCTCATGGGTCTTGTGCTCAGCGTCTCGTCGACGCGGTACTAAAAGCCGCAGACAAGTCTCCTTGGGTGACAATGGAGCGGGCAATTTCGGTTGCAAAAAAACACGGGGTTACCACTCTCAGCAATGCGTTTGTGGACCTTCTGGATTCACTTGAGTGTGTGGGAAATTTGGTCGACCACCAAGATTCTCTTGTGCTTACCGATAAGAGCGAGCTCGTTGTACTGCTCCGACAAGCGCAGCAGTCGTTGCAAGTAGATACGCCAGACCCGGCACATTTGGAAACCTGTGTGGAGGCGTTATATCGACACGATCGACTGACAGCGAATGGGTTCCTGCGAGCCGACTACGAGGCAATCATTGAGCAACTCGAAGCATATCTCGGACCGGGCTTCCACCCTGAAGTTTCCACACATCTTCTCAAGATAGGTCGAGTCCACGTGCGCGGCGATGGTGCGATTGCTCTGCAAAAAATTGTGAAGTCATTACACAAGTTGTCAAAAAAGGATTGTATTTACATTAAAGGGGGTCAGCTAGGTTTGGTGACCCACCTTCAGCGGTCGGGAGTGATGCGCCAAGCCCCGAGAGAACGGGCCGCTCGTGAGGCTCTACGTCGACTTTCACGAGCATCTCCACTTTTCGAGCGTCTCGCTCGTCGCACTTGGGTCTACCATCTCGATCAACTACGGGCGCCGTCAGCTAGTTTCCTCAGAGCGATCCGGTCCGTAAATGCCAAATTGGGTCTTTGCGAGGGCCGGTGGTTACCCACCCGGCCTAAAAGGCAGATTCAGTTATAGCGGAAGATCCCTGGAGACTCGGGAAGCTTTCCGAGGCCGTGGTCGTGGGCGACTTTGGTGATTTCCGAATGCGCATACAAATAACTTCGTCAACGCCGAGCACCTTGACGTCCTCGATCTCGCGTGGGCTAGGTTGCATGTTCGGTGCGTAGCGGATCAGCTCGACGGACTCGAGCACCACCTTGAAGTCAATCTGAATGTGGGCCCGCTTTGGTGGGACCAGGTTTCCCAAAGCGTAGATGAGCGACTGACAACGGGTTTCGGGGTTGGCGAGACTTCAGCTCAAGAAACGGAGCGACTGAAACGTCTCCAGTACTCCGGCTGTCGCCGAGAGGTCTTTGTGTTGGGTTCGACTCCTTTGTTGCCACGAGTTGACTTTTCGAGATCCCAAGTTCTCCTCGTGCTCGTCTTTCGGACACCGGCTTCCTATCGCGGGAGTGCTCGATGTGTTGACCCCTTTGATTCGCGTTTACGTCGGTGAGCTGTTCGAACGTGGTATCTTCCGGACTGTTCTCGGTGGCAGACCGAAGGGCGGGCGCTCGCTTCGAAACAGTTTCAGTGTGGGCTCGATACTCGATATCGGGTGCTTGTACAACGTCCGGTGAAGGGCTCTGAATGAACGGCTCGACGGCAGCCTCGGTGGTTGCTGGCCCGGCTTTGACCATCAACATTTTTCCGAACACGACCTCTCCGCGATGGATGACGCATTGCCCCACTCGGAGTTGCTTGTCCCAGTAGGAATCCGGAGCCGGAAGCGGATACTCAACGGTTTGAAACGCATCTCTGTGATCGAGTTTTTCTCCTGAGAAGGAGAGATAGGCAATATCCGCCTTCATTGCTCGAGCGTTGAACGAAATCATGCGTGTGTCAACCGGCCTGTCGGCCGACAAAGCGGGCGATATCTTCCAGCAAGAACCACTTTTCATCGACTAGCGGACCGGCGACAATGTTCGCGTGTACCCCCATGAATTTCTCATCAGGCTGTCGAACGAATTAGCCGTTCCGGCGATGCGAGATGCTGTCTTATCGGCCACGTCGAAGGGAACGAGAGATCGATTCGCCCGAAAAGTCGACGAGTGGATCTATAGATACAATCCGCTCTTCGAGACGGTGCGCGTGATCGCAAATGTGTGCAGCCTTGCGGTCTGGTGGGGAGAAGATGAACTCGTTGAGAAGGACACGTTCCAACAGATTCTCGGCCGCTGGATCAACGAGCGCGACGACGGGAGGTATGAGCCGTTGGCCAAGTTGGTCGAGGTTCACCGTCGACAAGTCGACCGCCTGGTGAACGAGGATTATCGACCAAGTCTAGGGATAGTGTGCAAAGTAGCCCACGTCTACGTCACGCAGGGAATCGAGTACCGACCGTCGCGCGAGTCGAGTTTGGAATAGTCATGCTGGCGAAAGTTGTGGTGCGGCCAAGCCCGCATGGATTCTGCTAGTGGCAGGAAGGCCGCTCACAGTCAGACACCGGTCGAATCAACCGCATCTCGTGATTCCCTGGGCACCTCGAGACCCTCATACGCACGCTTCTTGCCGACCACCACGGTCAGCTCATCGACCACACCGGTTACGACGTGTCGCCAATCTCGGGTGTCTCGGAGATGGTCGCTAGCAATCCGAAAGTTTTTTGGCCGCATCAAGTTGGCATTTTGACGCCGAAGCCGTTCCAGCTCCTTTGGCTCGGTGTTTGCGTCGCTCCTGAGTTGACTGATATTGTTGCTGTTACAAGAACTGGAGAGGTTCCATGTGTTCCATACCAATCGGTAGGTATGTCCACAGCTTTGGCAGCAGTAACATCAACACCTTGCGCCTCGCCGGTCGCTTGTATCTGAGATACATGTCCCCATGATCGTTGTGAGGTCCGAGCAGTCCTGCGAGTAGACGTTGTCAAAGCCGGCATGCCTGCAAGGATCCGTTGAAGCTGACGACCCGAGAGAACTCGAGACCATGCCTCCTCGCACTCGTGTCGAACACTTTCGCTTGGTGGGCAAAGTCTTCGGAGACAACGAGCGGTGTATGGCTGATGTGGCGAGGAGACTGGCGAGGCGGGCTACAATGAGTTGCGGGTTCGTTCGACGAGGATACCAACCGCAGGGGATTTTCTCGCGGGGGGACGCGACCACAATGGGGTTTGCGAACCCCTGTGAACCTATGCTTGTGCCCAACCTGCGAAGGGCGGTCCTATCGCGACCGAAACTGTTGAGAGTACCCGGCGTAGATGAAACGATCCTGGGAACTCTTGCTTGTGCTCACCCGCTTTTATAGAGAACATTTGGTTAACCGATACGTCTTAGGTATCAGGATAGAATAATGTGGGTGTGCAAATGTTCAGCATTTTTTTCACCATAAACGTTGCCCGACGGCTGGTGCACCATGGTACTGAACAAGGTAGAGCAAAAAGATCTTGTCAAAGAGCTCCTCACTACGCTCTTCACCGCGGAGGAGCTCAAGCACTTCATTCAGTTTAAGTATGACGAAAAAGTCTCGGTGCAGGTGCCGTGGAACCGCGCATTCTCCCATGTGGCTGGAGAGGTTGTACTTTTACTGAATCGCCGCGGTTTGATTGACCGGCGCTTCTTCGAGCTTCTTCGAAAAGAGCGTCCCCGTCTCTCCGGGAAGATCGATTTCGTTGAGAAATTTGTGCTGCAATCGGCTTCAACAGCATCACAAAGCGGATACTTGATGATCGTTGCGTCTGCAGAGGAGGAGCGCGCCGGGATCTTCGGCATCGCAGAGGTCGGATCCTATGTGTTCCATCTCGGAACTTCAGGTGTCGCAAGTATCATGCATAATCTACAACTCGACGAGGTTGCGTTCCTAGCTGGACTGTCGGGCCTCGTTCTTACGGGGGGGGTATTTCTCTCGCGGGCGCGAAACAAGATTCATGAGCGTGCGATGCTATGTCTACGAGCGTCTGGAGGGGAATCCTACCAGCCTAGTTCTGAGCTAACTCAGCGTAATCGCTTGCGTGTTCTCGAGTACACCGCACTTCTCGGGCTACTGGCAGCGGCATTGACCGCATGCTATGAGGTCTTTTCCCCATGTTGTGAACTCACCCTTACCGCAAAGCGGACGGGTATTGCTGCAGTCATGTTTCTCTGGGGGTTCCTCGCGTTTCAAGCTGCTCGTCGCCCTGTTCTCAAAACGGCTGAGAGCGCTCTGAAGCGCCTCGGAAAGCTCGGCGTGCTCTCGATAATCATCGGCTTTCTTGTATATTCGGTGAAATGCACAGATATTGCGGACGACTTCAATATGACGCTGTGGTATTCAGTTCCCAGGGAACGACAATGCTCGACAGGTACGGAGCGATGTATCGAGCCTACACGTTCTTGTAATTCGATCGAAACGCAATGTGCGATGTTACTTAATGGAGGAAACATACTACTTTGGGCAGGACTACCCAGAGCTGCCTTCGTGCTCGGGAAGCGATGCCATGAACTTTTGCCGACCTCTGAGTCTCTCGAACTCATGGTCAAAGCTTCGTGTGCGATGGAAGACCGCGAGTCTGCCGAGGAGCTCATCCTCCAGTCACCAAACCGTTGGCAATCTGATCTCCGAAATGTATGCCACCAGCATCTCCCGCTTCGGAGGAGGGTACTACGGTAACTGTTGCCATCTGTGGTTCGACGAAATTCGTCCAAATCCTGGATGCAGAATTCCAGCCTTATTGAAGTTTTCGAGACCTTACAGGTACATACCGGGATCAGGGGAGCACCTTAATTCATGCTTCGGACTTGATATGCGATCCGAGCTCATGGTGACAAATATCTGGACTCGCACTCCCTCGACCGAGCAGCTCGCCAGCCTCGTCGCACACAACTTTCGCAAGTGCTTCCACAAAAGCGCCGACTCGTATTGGGCTGCCTCGGTTGGTACATGCTCGAGCAGTGTCCGTGCACACACAACGATGAGGCGTTGTTGCGTGCGGCTGAACGCGACATTGGAGCGATTCAGATTGAGGATGAACTCCACTCGTTGGTGGATGACAATCGGATCGCTCTCGGTTGCTGAAAACACGATCGTTGGGCGTTCTCCTCCTTGGAGGCGTTCGACGGTATCGACGGTATCGACCGCATCTCCGAGCGGGGTGATGGCCTCTCGCAGGAATGCTCGCTGCGACCGGTGGGGTGTGACGACTGCGATTGCTCCTGGTTGGGGGTCGGGGTTTGCCGCTAAAAATTTGTGAATGATTGCGACTTCGGTTGGGTTTTGGTGTTCGGAGTTGGCCTCGTCATGGATGACCAAGTACAGGCGATGGCCCGATTTCCACACGGCCTCCCACGGCTTTGTCGGATCCCATGTCGACCTCGTGGGCACCTCCTCGGGGCCCGTGAGCTCGATACCGTCGCGGCTGTACAGCGGTTGGATCAGGTGTCGGATCACGGGCGGTAGTCGGTAGGTGTGGGAGAGTTTGTGTGTACAGACAACTTGATCGGGGCCGGGATAGTTCGCGCACAGCCGGTCGACTGCCTCGTAGGCGCTCACAAACGGCTTGTAGAGTACAGTGGGCGGGCGGTCTTCCGACTCCCAGTCGTGCGCGACGATCGGCGACAGTTGTCGGTGGTCCCCCGCGAGCATGATTTGTCCGTCGGCTTCTACCAAGGTTGCGAGGGCCAGAAAATGCGAAAACACCATCATGCTCGCCTCGTCGACGACCAACAATGGAGTCTGAAATCCGTTGGTGCGTTTGCGGTACTCCGCCTTGGGGTTGAGACCTCGCTCGACCAGCTTGAGCAGCGTCGCCGAGGTTCCTCCGATGATCACAGTTGCGCCTCGGCGCCAGCTTGTAATTTGTCGTAGGCACGCGGTTGGGTTGAGTGCTTCGAGCGGAGCGGGTGGCGGGTCGTCGCCTGAACTTGCCTTTGCAAGTTTGACTGCGGGGCAGCGCAGCCCGAGGGCTTCAGCTTGGACGGCAAATTGTTCGACTTCGCGGGCGATTCGCAGCAGCAGCGTATCGACGGCGGTGTGGGTATTGGCGGCGACCAAAATCACGGTGCTTGTGCCGTGTAACGCCAGGACTCGCGCGAGTACGGCAATTGCCGTGAGCATCGTTTTCCCGGTTCCAGGTGGCCCTTGGACCAGTTGGATACGGTGTTGCAAACCCTCTACAATCACGTCGACGCGCCGGGGTACAAGTGGGTGTTGGCCCGGGCCGATTTTCAGGCCTGCGAGGAGTGTCCGTAGTTCATCGGCGAGCGCATGCGGGAGGGGCCGCATGGCCGGGATCTTTGGTGTTGTCGGATCAAACCACGCCAGGATATGACGCCCGCGCAGCGGGTTTTGGGGTGTGTCGAGCAGGCGTTGCTCGACGCGGTCGGCGACATAGTCGGACACGCTTGCATCGACGGTTGCATAGGCAAATGGATGGCGCCTCGGATCGTCGGATCGCGGCTCAAAGTTGAAGCTCGGAAGGACGTAACGCTTCCCGGTTTTTCCGACGATCACGGCCATTGTCACGGTCCCGGCCTGCCAGTTGACCTCTTTGATGATACATGTTTTTCCGAACGTCAGGTCGCTGTAGCGCTGGCCCTCGTGTGGGTTTTCGGAGCGTCGTGTCAGGCGGACAAAGTCTCCCTCGCCGATCCCGACACGGGTGGCGAGCTCGTGGACATTGTCGGCGAGCGCCGTGTCGACCTCGCCGACCACCACCGTCTCGGTGTAGGGCTGCCCGTGCTTGTCGCGTTTGGCCCCTGGCTTGACTCGCTTGGTCACCCGCAGGTTTTTGAGGGGAATCGATTGACCTCGTGCGACGCGGGTAATCGGCGCTATCAGGTGGGCTCGGACCCAATCCTGAACCTTGACGTGGTGGTCGAGGCGGAGGAAGTCGACGGCCGCATCGGCCGCGTGTCGGGTGCCCAGGGTGAACCGCGGCAACATGTCCAAACGGACAAGTGGTTTTTGGATATCGCGGTTTTTCCAGCGCACCCGCTCTTCGAGCCAGCGCAGGGCGTGGACACGGGCCGCGAGGTAACTCTTGAGGTAGCCCGGCTGGGCCGCCGCGTGGTAGTCGACCACTGCTTGGCGCAGACGCGGGCTATCTGCGAGTTGCTCTGGTTGCGGGAGTGTGCCCCAATAGGCATGAAAGTAGGGGGCCGAGAGATTGTCGTGAAAGCGCCCGCGGACTTCAAACCGGTGGCGCTGGGCTTCGGGGAGTTCACGCTCTTGATCCTGTGTCCATACGAGGTCGCCTGTTGGTAATGTCTCAAAAGACAGCCTTGCGCGGAAGTCAAACAGGTCGCGGAGAAATACCCGCCCGAGGTCGACTTCGCGCTGGCGGTAGCCGACCTTTCGCAGCCAGTGGTAGCGCTGGCCATACCACGCAACCGCTGTTGCGACCGTCAAGCCGCGGCTGGTGTAGCCGAGGGCAAACCGGGTAAACACCTCATCTTGGACAACCGAAAAGATCAGCTGCTCGAGACTCTCGCGGCAGCCCATCAACTCGCGCAGGTGGGCCAACAGCCCGGAGCCTGCGCGCGAGCAGGCCTCGAGCAGGCGCGTCATTTCCATGCGTGACCATACATAGAAGTGCAGGGGAGCCGTGGGCGCGTCGCCGACTTCGCCGATGGCTTCGACCAACTCGCGAAAAAACCCCTGTAACAACGCTAGCTCGGCACCGGTATCCTGTTCGTAGCGACCCGACCAGGGCACGGTTTGAAAGCGGATGAGGTCGAGCCCCTGGACCGGTGTTGTGTTGGTGAGCGTACGTTGCTGACTGCCGGGGGTCGTCTCGAAGAACTGTTCTTGCACCCCCGCGACTGGTTTGCGACGTCCGTCGGGTGTGTCTCGAAACGGGGTGGCCAGCTCGCCTGAACTTTTGGTCACATGGGCTGCGAGTGCGGCGACGCGGTCTTCGACATAGTCGTAGCTGACCGAAAGGTACACCCGCACGACGCGATGGCCGTCGACCTCGTGCGGTGGGAGTTGGCCTTTGCCAGCAAATGGGCGTGGAAGGACCGGACGCTCGTCGCGGCCTCCTGGTAGCGTTGCGCGGCGTGCCCGGGCCTGGACTTGGAGATCTTCAAAGTGTTGATCGAGCCCGCCCCGGGTTTTGAGAAATGCCTTCGCAGGCCCGTCGGGAGTCGCTTGGGCCAGGTCGTCGAGCGTCGTGATCCCGGCCGTGGTCAGCGTGCGAACGGTCGAAGGGGACGCGCCTAGCAACTCGAGTCGGCGCTGGCGGGCGCTCTCGGCAAAACAGTGGGGACTGAAGGTACAATCATCACACTTGCCCTCGAGTTGAAAGCTCAGACGATCGAGCTTGGTCTGGAGGATCGATTGCAGCGACCCTCCCTCGGCCAACAGGGAGCGTGCGTCGGCGAGGAGCGTTTCGATTTGGGGAAATGGCTCGATCTCGAGGATCGGTTGCAGTGCCCCGTTGCTCTCGTCGATTCGGGCAACGACACACTCGACTGTGGTCAGTACACACCCGGCGATCGACACGGGCCGGGCCTCGAGTTGTTGCTCGAGCAACAATCGATACAGGGCGACTTGGATGCGGTGGTAGGTTCGATCCCGGCGACTTGCCTTGCATTCGACCAACCGCAACACGGGTTGACCCTCGCGCCACAGCAGGACCACAAAGTCGATGCGGCCACTGAGGGCAAAGGCCCCCTCCCGACCTTCGAGTGTGACCTCGCGGGCAAACGCCCGGGTGCCGTGCGCGAGTTGACCGAGTTTATCGGCGACCTCGCGCCACGCGATCTCCGGTGCTTGTGGGGAATCGAGGCGGACAAGGCCGGCTTGTATGAGGGATTGGGCCCATTGGTCCTCGCGGCGTTTGCCGGCTGCCATCAACACCGGATCGAGGACATGAAACGGCTGCTTGGCGAACGGTAGTTGCTCATACAGGGCCCGGTTGTCGTGCGCGAGCTTGAATCGCCGCTGGCACGAACGGTGGCGAATGAATTCCCCGATATCGGTGACGCGGGCGGGCAATGGGGTCGTTGACACTGCAATGATGGGACCACGTATCGGGGTTGCCGAGCAAGAACTCACTCGAGTTGGTTCCGTCCCAAAAGGGCAACTTCGCCCGTAACAATTTGCGCGGTATCGTGGCAGACTCCCGGCGATGCCTCGCAAGCGCGCCTCCAAGAAACAGTCGGTGTCCTTGCCAACAGCCGCGCAGCTCGGGCTGCCTCTGGGTGCACATGGCCTATACAAGCGACTGTCGGGCGAGGCGGTTGGCGACTTTTCCGAGCTCCTGCGCGCCTGCAAACAACATGTGTATGCATTTGAACAGGAGGCGCGGTCCAACGAATTGTTGCCGCTCGGGGATGCTCGCACCCTCGCACAGGTAATTGAGACACTCATCGATCGTTGTCGGCAGGCTGAGCCACAGGCGCGCGCGCTCGCGTGGGTCGTGGGGCGCTATTTTGTGATTGCCGACGACGGCGACCCGGACTTTTCGGTCATCGGTCTCGACGATGACATTGCGGTTTGCAACGCCGTGTGTGCCCACCTCGGCCATCAAGACCTGCACATTGAGCTGTAAATCATGCCAGAGCAAACGGTAGCGACATATGCAACGGGGACGCGGGTGGCGATTCGCGACGAACAGTGGATGGTTCGCAGTGTGCACGCGACTGCGACCGGTGGCCAAGCATTGCGGGTTGTTGGCATCACCGAGCTTGTCCGCGGCAAAACAGCCACGTTCTTGGACGACCTCGACGAGGTAACAGTGTTGGATCCGGTGGCGACCAAGCTCGTCCACGACCCGTCCAAGCAGTACCGCAAAGCCCGTTTGTACATCGAAAGTTTGCTGCGGCAATCCCCGCCCACGCAGACCGAAGGTCTGGTGATCGGCCACCGCGGTGCCATGAAACACGCGACCTACCAGTGGGTACCCGCGGTCCAGGCCCTGCGTCAGCACCGGGCGCGGATCTTGATCGCCGATGGGGTCGGGCTCGGCAAGACCATCGAAGTTGGCATCCTCTTGTCCGAGCTGATTCGCCGGGGTCGGGGTCGGCGGATTTTGGTTGTCGCTCTGCGGTCGGTGCTCGAGCAATTTCAGCATGAACTTTGGGCCCGGTTCACGATTCCTCTCGTGCGACTCGACTCGGTGGGGATCGCCCGTGTGCAGCGGAGCATTCCCGCCAACGTCAACCCGTTTCACTACTACGATCGGGTCACCATCTCGATCGACACCCTCAAAAAAGATCAGAAGTACCGGCGTTACCTCCGGGATTGTCACTGGGATGCGATTGTGATCGACGAGTGCCAATATGTCGCCGAGCGTTCGCGGCGATCGGGGCAAGTGTCGATGCGGGCCCAGCTGGCCAAGTTGCTCGCAGAGACCTGCGATGCCCTGATCTTGACCTCGGCCACACCCCACGACGGTCGCCCCGAGAGCTTTGCCAGCCTCATGAACTTGCTCGACCCCACGGCCATCAAAGATCCGTCTTCGTTTACGGTTGCCGAGGTCGAGGCGTTATTTGTTCGCCGGTTTAAAAAGGACATTGCCCACGAAGTTGCCAGCTCGTTTCAGGAGCGGGTGATGGCGCCACACCGGGTGTTGGTGACGGCTGGCGAAGACAAACTCCTCACGATGCTTTTTAAAGCTGACTTTAAGACCATTCGCGGGGGTGGGGCCCTGTTTTCGGCGGTGTTGCGCAAGGCTGCGTTGAGTTCGGTATCCGCGTTGATCGAGACGCTTCGCGAGCGGAGCAAGCATCCCCAAGTCAACAAGGACACGCCCGAGGCGGTCCACGACCGCGGCCTGATCGACGATCTGATCACACAGGCCACAACAGTTGGGAAGGCCGGATCCTCCAAGCTCACCAAGTTGATTGCGTTGTTGAAGCAAGCTCGCGTCGACGAGTTTGACGCCGACAACCGGGTGGTGATTTTTTCAGAGCGGGTGGCCACCCTCGAATTGCTCGCGCAGGAGCTTCCCAAGGCGCTTGGGCTCCCCGCCTCGGCGATTGATCGGTTTACCGGGAGCACCGACGACACCGAGCAGCAAAGGCTCGTCAAGGCGTTTGGCAGCCGCGACTCGGGCCTGCGTGTTTTGCTGTGTTCCGACGCCGCCGCCGAGGGAATCAACCTGCATTTTTATTGCCATCGCCTGATCCACTTCGACATTCCCTGGTCGCTGATCACCCTGGAGCAGCGCAACGGCCGGGTCGATCGCTATGGTCAAACCCACCAACCCGAGCTTCATTACCTGCTCACCAAACCGCTGAGCAAAGAGCTCGAGGGCGACATGCGGGTGCTCGATCGCCTGGTTGAAAAAGAGCACGAAGCCCACAAAAACCTTGGTGATGCACGGTCTTTGTTGCAATTACACAGTGCGGTCGCCGAAGAAGAACATGTTTTAAAAGGTGTGAGCGAAGGGAAAGCGCCCGAGGAGATCATTCCCGATGTGCCGAGTAAGCCGCTCCCGCCCGCACCTGTGCCGCTCACGATCAAGGGCGGGCAGGGGGTCTTGCCCGGGATGGGGGATGGCCAGGGCGTGTTGCCCGGGCTCGACAGTGTGCCTGTGGCAACGGCCGACAACGACGACGCGAGTGAGGCCGAGGTCGAAGCTTGGGCGGAGGAAGTTCGCAGCGGCAAACCTCTCGATCACAGCGACCTCGAGGCAAAGCGGCGGAGTGACGACGACGACGACGATGACGATGACGACGATGATGAGGAGGAAGGGACCGATATCCTCAGTCAACTCGACGCTGCTTCCAAACCTGCGAGTTGGGTCGAGGGTTTGGTGACACCGCACGCCACCGCGGCCGGCAACCTTTCCCTTCCGACACTTTACGGTGGCGACGACCTTGCGTTTACCGAGGATGCACTCATTGAACTTGCGACCGCCGAAGGGACCGACATTCAACCCGGGCGGCGTCACGAAGATGCCAGCGGCCTCGAGATCAAAGCTCCGGCCGACCTTCGCCGGCGGTTTGAACTGTTGCCTCCGGAACTTCGCCGCGGCGAAGATGAGACCTACAAACTCACCACCGACCGCGAGTTTTTGATGCGCGAGTTTCAGCGGGCGCGCGAGCGTCAAGACGCCTGGATCGAGTGGCACCTTTTGTGGGACCTCCACCCGGTGTGTGAATGGTTGACCGATCGCCTAGTTGCGCACATGGACGAACACGCCGCCCCGGTGGTGCGGGTGGCCCAAGCGATAGGGACCCAACCCTTGGGCCCGGGCGAAGTCTGCTTTTTGGTGCAGGGGGTGCTGACCAACAAACGCCACGAGCCGCGGGTGTGCCAGTGGTTTGGCATCCAACTCCCGCTTTCGGCCCAAACAGTTGCGGATACAACCTCGGTTCCATTTGATGTCCTCAAAACCAGCTTCGGGCTCGAAGGTCCGCTCAACAACGACGGCAAAGAGATTGATTGCACATCGATTATGCCCCTGCGCGGGCTTGTGATCGAAGCTGCCACGGCCCACATGCGGGCCATTCGCTTGGCGCGGGGCGAGGGGATGGTTGGCGAGATTCGGGCCGAGGCCAAGCGCCTGAAAGTTTGGGAAGGCAAACGGTTTTTGTGGTTGGGCACCCGGGCGACCCGCCGATCTTCGCCTGCCCGGATCAAGGCGATTGCCCAGGAAAAGGAGCGTGTGCGGGCGTTGGTGGCCAGGCGGCTCAACTGGTACCCCGAGGTCTTGGCCACCTCCGACAAACCCTACCTGCGGATCGCCGCAGTCTTTGTACCTGCAACACATCCATCGATCGAGTCTGTTAGTAGGTGAGACGGGACGTTTATGGCAGCTTCACTCGACACCACGCACCTTCGCAACGTCGGCGAGTTTTTCTCGCAACACTACCTCAGCGAAGTTTTGGCCGGCGACCTGCGCGATGTGTTTGCGCAGTGGAAGCAGGCCGAAGTCGACAAAAAGGGGCGTCGGCCGTCCAAGCGGTTGGCGGCCCTGTCCGAGCCCTACTTTCGCACCCTCGCCCATGTCGCCCACGGCGACCGCGACGAAGTTGCCCGCGAGTCGGTGGCCTTTCATGCGTCGGTTCTCGAAGCACTTGGCTATACACGCAAACCGACCCGCGTCGAGTTGCCCGGCGGGACCGAGCTGCCGCTTTCGCTGACCCTCGACCAGCAGGGCAAGCCGTTTTTGTGGGTGGGTGAGGCCGCCTTTCCCGACTCCGAAGACACGGCCGATCCGCTCGAATCGCCGCCGCTTTGCCTCGACAGCGAAGCCGACGGGGCGTTGTTTGAGACCCGCGAAACCCGGAGTTGGCGGGCCCTGCTCGACGGCCCCGTTGTTCGCCAGGACCATGCGCCGCGGTGGGTGTTGTTGCTCGCCGGGCCCGACATCTTTTTGATCGATCGCGACAAGTGGTCCCAGGGCAAGTACCTGCACCTGGAGCTCGGGGCCATGCTCGGCCATCGCAAGCCCGCCGCGTTGCGTGCGGCTGCGGCCCTGCTTCACCGCGATGTGTTGGTCCCCGAAGGGGGTCGCAGCGTCATCGACGAGATCGACGAAAAGTCCTACAAACATGCGTTTGCCGTTTCGACCGACCTCAAGCACGGGGTTCAAGAATCCATTGAACTGATCGGCAACGAAGCGCTTTGGTACCGGCGCAATGTCGCCAAACAAAAGACCTTTGAGCTACCGGAGCTGGCCCAAGACCTCAGCCGCGAATGCATCACCTACCTCTACCGCCTGTTGATGTTGTTTTATGTCGAGGCCCGCGGGGGCGAGCTCGGGGTGGTGCCGATGCAGGCCGAGCCCTACCGCGAAGGCCTGAGTTTGGAGAGTTTACGCGAGTTAGAGCTCGTCCCATTGGCCACCAAAAAAGCCCGCGACGGGACCTACTTTCACCAAACCTTAGAGAAGTTGTTTTCGACCATTCACCTCGGCTGGCCGCAGACACGTCAACGCGGGATTGTGGCCCAGCGGCAGTTTGGCGACACCGTCGACCTGGTGTTGCCGCCCCAGCGCAGCCCCCTGTTCGACCCCGCCAACACCCCGATTTTGCGGGCGGTCAAGTTGCGCAACCATGTGCTGCAGCAAGTGATTCGCCGACTGTCGCTCTCGCGCGAGGGCGGGCGCAGCAGCCAGCGCGGGCGGATTAGCTACGCCCAGTTGGGGATCAACCAGCTCGGAGCCGTCTACGAAGGGTTGCTTGCATATACCGGTTTTTTTGCCCAAGAAGAGCTGTTTGAGCTGCAAAATCCCAAGGACAAAAACGACGAAAGTGCACGGGTGTTTTATGTCCCGGCCTCCAAGGCGGGGGACTACCGCGACAACGAGTTTCGCACGACCGTCAGCGGGGCCAAAATCTCGCACCCCAAGGGGACGTTTTTGTTTCGCCTGGCCGGCCGCGACCGCGAGCGAAGTGCCTCGTTTTACACCCCCGAAGTGCTCACCCGGTGCCTGACCAAGTACACCCTAATGGAAAGGCTCGGCGACTCGGTCACAAAAATTGTAGATGCACAAAAGCCAGCGAACGAGCAACAGGGGCTATTTGCAGACGCGCACAAACTGAGTGCCGACGAAATCCTGCAGCTGACAGTGTGCGAGCCGGCGATGGGGTCGGGGGCGTTCTTGGGCGAGGCGGTCCAGCAGCTGGCCACGGCCTACCTGGCCAAGAAGTCAGCCGAGCTAGGCGAGGACATCCCGGCCGAGGATTACGCAGCCGAGCACGCCAAAGTCCGGTACCACTTTGTCGCCCACAACTGCTACGGGGTCGACCTCAACCCGCTGGCGACCGAGCTGGGCAAGGTTTCGCTGTGGTTGGGGGTGTTGCAGCCGGGTGTTCAGGCCCCGTTTGTCGACCTGCGCCTGCGCGTGGGCAACAGCCTGATCGGCGCCCGCAAAGAGGTGTTTGCCGCCGCCGACCTGACCCGCAAGCCCAACAAAAAGGCAACGCAGGTCAACTGGCTAGAGATGGTGCCCACCCGGGTCGCGCCAGGCGAAAAGCGACCCAACGACGCGATTTACCACTTTTTGGTCCCCGACGCAGCGATGGCGGCATACGAGTCCGACAAGGTGGTCAAAAAGCTATGTGTGGACGAGGTCAAAAAACTCAAGGCCTGGCGAAAAGCACAGACCAAGCCGTTCACGGAGATCGAGGTGGCCCGGCTGCAAACGATCTGCGACGACATCGACCAAATGTGGCAGGCCCATGTGGCGATGCGAACGAGGGTGCTCGAAAGCCTGCGCCAACCAGTGCAGCTGTGGGGGCAACCAGAGCATGCACATACAAGGTGGAAGGCGCCCGAGGAGTGCCAGAGCATCGCCAGCGAGCTGATGCGCCCAGGCTCGCCATACCTGCGGCTGAAGGCGGTGATGGATCTGTGGTGCCGCCTGTGGAGTTGGCCGATCGAGAAGGTCGACAAGTTGCCGACGCGAGACAAGTGGTTGGCCGAGGTCGAGGAGCTGCTCAACGGAGCCGCAAGGCCGGTCGAGGAGGAGAGCAGCGAGAAGTTCGTCCACTGGGAACTAGACTTTTGCGAGGTGTTTAAGAAGGAGGGAAGCGGGTTTGATGTGATTGTCGGAAACCCGCCGTGGATCAAGTTGCAATGGCAAGAGGCGGGGATCCTGGGAGATCTGGAGCCTTCGCTGTTGGTGCGCAAGCACAGCGCCAAGCAAGTGGCGGACAAGCGAGCCGAGGTGTTTAAGAAGGATCCGGGAGGAAGGTCGGCGTATTTACAGGCGTTTAGCGAGGATACCGGGTCGCAGGCGTTTTTGAATGCTAAGCAGAACTATCCGCTGCTTCAGGGGGTTCAGACGAATCTTTATAAGTGTTTTATGGTTCGTTGTTGGGGGGTTTTAGCTTCGAGCGGTGCGCTTGGACTCGTCCATCAAACGGGCGTTCTTGATGATCCAAAGGGAGGGCAACTCCGAGAAGAATTTTCGCAACGTTTCCGCGTGGCGGTGATGGCAATAAATCAACTAAAGCTTTTCCCAGATGTCGGCAACTGTTGTCCATTTGCATGGTCAATTACTCTTGGCCATCGAACCGGTCCGGGAGGACTTTTGATTTCGAATGTCATGCATCCCACTACATTTGAAGGATCGGCGGGGCACGACGGGTTCGGCGAGATCCCGGGGATAAGGACCGAAGGCTCTTGGGATCTGAGGCCGCACTTGTCGCGGCTAGTACCGATCGATGCCCATGCACTGCGCCTGTTTGCCGAACTTTACGACAAGCCCGGAACGCCGGCATTACAGGCTCGTTTGCCTGTTGTCCACAGCCGGGAGTTGCTCGATGTGTTGCGCAAGTTCGCCGAGGCGCCGCGCAAGCTTCGGGGCCTGCGTGGCGAGTTTTATTGTACGGAACACTTCCACGAAACAAACCAGCAAAAAGATGGCACGATTGTCCGCGAAACGCGGGTGCCTGCGCGAGCGGAAGAATGGGTTGTTTCGGGGCCACACTTTTATGTTGGGACACCCTTCAACAAGAACCCAAACGAAGGATGCTCAACCCACCGAGATTATAGCTCCATCGACCTGACCCAGATTCCGGCCGACTACCTCCCCCGGACCAACTATGTGCCGGGCTACGCGGCGAAGAAAGCGACTTGTACGGAGGATGAGTACGAGGCGAGGACTCCCTCTTGGCGAGAGCAGCCGGTGACGGAGTTTTATCGTTATATCAATCGAAGAATGATTGCACCAACAGGTGAGCGTACTCTTGCACCATCGATATTGATCCCAGGGGCCGCTCACACTGACCTTGTATTTTCTGTCTCGTTTACACGCCTCACAGACATTGTTATTGCAGCTGGGGCGTGGGCATCACTTCCCGTCGACTTCTTTGTGAAGTCAACCGGCAAGGGAGACGCCAGGCAGGACACGCTTGCGTTGTTGCCACTTCCCGACGACAGTTTCTCAGAAGCAATCATCCACCGAACCCTCCGCCTCAACTGCCTCACCACCCACTACGCCGACCTCTGGAACACCTGCCTCCCGCAAACCCTCCTCCCCGCCGCCAAGCCCGACCCTCGGCTCGCTGGCTGGGACCGAGCTCCTCGCACCTGGACCTGGGATGCGCCGCTTCGCACTCCCTTTGCTCGCCGCCAGGCCCTGGTCGAACTCGATGCTCTTGCGGCTCTCTCGCTCGGCCTCACTGTCGACGAGTTGCTCCTTCTCTACCGTGTGCAGTTTCCTGTGCTTCGTCAGTACGAAGCGGAAACCTTTTACGACCGTCGGGGCAAGATTGTGTTTACTGTCAACCGTGGGCTTTCGGGGGTTGGGGTCTCTCGCAAACAGTGGGCCGAGATTGCCGAGGCCAAGGCTGGTGACTCCTTGCCCGAGTGGGCGGCCGATGCTGGGGGGCCGTTTGAACCTCCGTTTGACAGCTGTGACCGCGAGGCCGATATGGCCCAGGCGTTTGCCTACTTTCACGACAAACTCGGCTCGTCGGTCGACGGGCGTACGCGGGGTGACGCATGATTCCCAGTGTTGTCAGTACACAGTTGCAACGCACGGTGCGCGAGTACTTGGCGACGACGTTTTGCCTGCGTGAACCCGGCTATGAGCGGGCGTTGCTCGACTATTTGCAAGACCCCGAGACGGGCTTGTTTCGCGGGCCCTACCTCGATGTCAAACTCCCGTTTCGCCGCTGTGAGGGGGCCAGTGTGCCGCTCGAGGTGCGCCCGCCGTACGACCCCTATGCCCACCAGCTGCGGGCGTGGGAGCGGCTGAGCTGTCGCGGGCAACAGCCGCGGTCGACCCTGGTGGCCACGGGGACAGGTTCGGGCAAGACCGAGTGCTTTTTGTTTCCCCTGCTCGACCTGTGTGTCCAACAACCGGGGCCGGGGATTAAGGCGATTGTGCTGTACCCGATGAACGCCCTGGCCAGCGACCAGGCGAGCCGGTTTGCCCGTGAGTTGCACGCCCTCAACCAGGCCCGGGGGACAGGTGTGCGGCCGCTTCGCGGGGGGCTTTATATCGGCGGTGATGGGACCCACGCCATCGGTACGCCCGAGTATTTGGTCGACAAGCGACAAAAGTTGCAGGAGCACCCACCCGATATCCTGTTGACCAACTACCGCATGCTCGACTTTTTGTTGCTGCGCCCCCGCGACAATGCCCTGTGGCAACACAACGCCCCGGGGACCCTGCGCTACCTGGTGCTCGATGAGCTGCATACCTACGACGGGGCCCAGGGGACCGATGTGGCGTTTTTGATTCGCCGGCTCAAGCAGCGCCTCGGCGCCGACAAGGCCGAGCACCGGCTGTGTTGTGTGGGCACGTCGGCGACCATCGGCGGGTCCGAGCACGCGTCCACGCTGCGGGAGTTTGCCGAGTCGGTGTTTGACGAGCCGTTCGAGCCGGGGTCGATCATCACCGAAGACCGGCTGGCGATCGCCGAGTCGCTGCCGGCGTTGAGCGAGGAGTTTCCGGTTGCGACCGCCTGTGCAAAGGAAGCCGATCCCGATCTCTACGATACGGCCGAGGCCTATTTGCTCCGCCAGGCCCAACTGTGGCTGGGTTCGGCGGTCGCCGAGACGTTGGGCCCCGACCCCCGTGCCGAGTCGTGGCGGGTCGCCCTGGGCGAACAGTTGCAGGTACATCAAGGCCTGCGCGACCTGCTGACAGCACTGCGCTCGGGCGGGCACCAGGGGCCGAGGCTGTGGCGCGAGGTGGTGGCCCGACTGCCCGACGACAGCGATGTCAAGCTCGCCCGCGGGTTGCAAATACAAGCTACGGAGCCCGCTGCAGATGCACCCGACGACGACACCCAGCCAGAGCTCAAGCCAGCCGATGTGCAGTGGTTGTGGCTGGCGTCGCTGTTGGGACTGGTTGCACATGCACGAAAAAGCGTGGGCGGCCGGGTCCAGCCGTTTTTATTTGTGCAGGTACAACTGTGGCTGCGAGAGCTGCGCAGGTTGCTGCGCAAGGTCCCGCGCACGGTCGGCGAACCAGTGGCGTTTGCCTGGCACGACGACCTGCAACCAGAACAGGGGCCCCACGCGGTGCAGGTGTACTGCCGCGAGTGTGGCGATGCCGGGCTGGGGGTGGTGAAAAAGGAGGGTCGCGACGAGTTGTATACGGCCCCCGAAGTGGTCGGCGAGGCCTATATGATCGGGGCCGATACAGCCCGGTATCTCCGGATCGGAGCCACGCCCGAGGCCGAGGGCCAAACCGGGCTGCTGCAGGAGTACCTGTGCCCGTCGACCCTGCGGCTCGACCACGATAGCAAGCCAGTGTGCAAAGAGATCAACGACGAGGGCGTGCTGGTGGATGTGCCCAAGTTGGAAGTCGTAGCCCACCTCAAAACGTCCGAAAAGGGCAAGTTTTTGCGGGACTGTCCGGTGTGCGGGGCCGACGACTCGCTGACGATTTTGGGCTCGCGGGCGGCGAGCCTGTCGAGTGTGGCGGTTTCGCATGTGTTTGTCTCGGCCTACAACCGCGACCGCAAATTACTTGCATTTACAGATTCCGTGCAAGACGCCTCGCACCGGGCGAGTTTTTTCGCCGCCCGAACCTACCGGTTTGTCATGCGCACAGCGATCCAAGCGGTGCTCGACGAGGCCGACCACGACCTTCCACTGGCGATTGCGGTCGACCGCTTGATCGAACACTGGCGCGCACAACTCGAGGGCAAACCAGGCCGCGTGGGCAAAATGGTGGCAACCCTGATGCCGGCCGATCTGCGCGACCACGACGACTATAAAAAATATGTAGAGGCAATTGCCGACCCCACGCGCAAGTTGACCAAGCGCCTGGTGACGGCCGTCGAAACCCTGCTGCGAGCACGGCTGGGGTGGGAAGTCGCGCGCGAGCTCGGCCTGGGCGTGGTGATCGGCCGCAGCCTCGATCGCACGGGCTGTGCGACGGCATTCGCCGAGCCAAACGCCCTGGCTGCCGCGGCCAAGTCGGTCCACCTGTCGCTGCACGAGCGCCGGCCCGTGGCGCTCAAAGGCGGAGGCCCGAGCCTTGCCCTGGTGCGCCACTATTTGGCGGGGCTGGTCGAACGCCTGCGCACGCGCGGAGGGATCCACAACGAGCTGCTGGGCGGCTATGTCAAAACGGGCAGTCCATTCTTTTTGTCGCGCCGCAAAAATCCGCGGATCTCGAGGTTTGGCCCGCGCGCCAGGTTGCCGCGATTCGCCTACCACGGGCCCCAACACAAGGTGTTTGACCCGCTGATGGCCCGCCCGACTCGGCGCACGTGGTTTCGCGACTTCACCGCACGAGCACTGCAATTCGATGTCCGCGATGTCGGGATCAACGAGGTGCTGGCGACGGCAATCCGCCACTTGGCGGACGCCGGGGTGGTGGAGACCCGCGAGACCAAAGGGCCAGCCAACAGTCAACCACGGGCAACTGGGCTCCACCCGGGCAAGCTGTTGATGACCTCCCGGGTGGCCCGGGTGGCGTGCAAGCAGTGTGGGCACAGCAAGACCGTGGCCGCGCAGGTGGCCGAGCAGTGGCACGGCGCCCGCTGCCTGAGCTACCGCTGCGCCGGGGTGTATGCAGATACAGAGTTTTCGAAGGCCCACAGCTACTACCGCAAGGTGTTTAAACGCGGTCGAATCGCGCGGGTGTTTGCCGCCGAACACACGGGGCTGTTGACCCGCGAGCAACGCGAAGATGTCGAGTTGCAGTTCAAGGGCGGGCCCCGGCCGGATGCACCCAACTTACTTGCCTGTACACCCACGTTGGAGATGGGGATCGATATCGGTGACTTGTCGGCGGTGATGCTGAGTTCGGTGCCGCCGCTGACAGCCAACTATTTGCAACGCGTGGGCCGGGCAGGGCGCAGCACGGGCAACTCCCTGGTGTTGACCCTGGCGCTTGCCCGACCCCACGACCGCTACTTTTTTGGCCAACCCGAGGAGATGATGCGGGGAGTGGTCGAACCACCCGGTTGCTACCTGTGGGCGCCCGAAATGTTGTCGCGCCAATTAGTTGCACATGCCATGGATGCCTGGGCCCGCGATGTCGGGGGCGTGCCGATTCCAGGAAGGATGCGCGACCTCCTCGGACGGGCCAATCAAACGGGCTTCCCCCACGCGTTTTACGGCTATTACGAAGACCACAAGTTTGAGATCGCAGCCCGGTTTATGGAGGCGTTTCGCCCGGCCGAGCAAAACGCCAAGGGTCGCGTGGCCTGGGCCGCGGTCAAGGACGGGCTCGAGACCCAGATCCACAACAATGAGATTCCCATGAAAATGCGCGAGGCGTTTGCCGCCGTCGCCCTCGAACGCGACAACCTGCGCAAGCGCATCGATGTGTTGCGCCGGCGCAAGGGGGTCGTGGAGCAGGATCCGTCCAAGGCCCACCCACACCCCGACGAGCCGGAGAAGTCCGCCGAGCACGAACTCGCCGAAATCAACGACGGACTGCGGGCCTTGTTTTTTCAGGTCGAGGAACTCGGCAACAAATATCCACTCAATGTCCTGACCGATGCGGGGGTGCTGCCCAACTATGCGTTCCCGGAACCGGGCGTCACGCTGACGGCGACGCTGCTGGGGGCCAAGCCAGACGAGGCTGACGCAAAGGACACAAACAAGGCCAACAACAAACGCCGCAGCCGGGCCAAGACCGAGTACCTGCGCCCGGCGAGCGTGGCCCTGCGAGAGTTTGCCCCGTTCAACCGGTTTTATGCCGATGGCCGCAAGCTCGTGATTTCCCAGCTCGACCTCGGCAATGCCCAACACCCGACAGTCGAAGTGTGGCGATTTTGTCCGGCCTGTTCCCACTGCGAACCCGAGAAGACCGACCGCTCGCCCGAGCCCCAGTGTCCGAGTTGCAATACCCAGTGGAACGATGTCGGGCAGCTGTTTCCGATCATCGCGTTTCGCCGGGCGTGGTCGTCGGCCACAGCCCTCGAAGCGAGCACAGCCGACGAGAGCGATGAACGCGAGCAGGAGTCGTACCACACGGTCGAACTCATCGAAGTCGATCCACGTGTGCGCGGCCAAGCCAAGCTGATCGAACAGGCAGATGTTGTGTTTGGCTACGAGTGGGTGCCGAGGGCCCTGCTGCGCGAGGTCAACTTTGGACGCGCCAAGGATGCCGGTGGCGCGTTGACGCTGGCGGGTCAAGATGTCACCCAACCCGGATTTATGGTGTGCAAGACCTGCGGGAGGGTGCAGCCCAAACATTTGGGCGAAGACCAACCCCCGGTGCACCAACCGTGGTGCAAGTCGCGGGGGGTCGACAAACCAGATGTCTATACAAGAGTAGGGCTGTACCGCCAAACCGCTTCGGAGGCGATTCGCGTGTTGTTGCCGGTCGCCAACCACGAGGTGGGCAAGGTCCTCAATTCGGTACGAGCAGCCCTCGAGCTCGGGTTTCGCCGCAAGTTCGGAGGCCAACCACAACACCTCAAAATCACGATGATGCGCGAGCCGACCCACGCGGCCCACCGCCAATACCTGGTGATCTACGATACGGTGCCCGGCGGTACGGGCTACCTCTCGGGGCTGTGGCGAGACGACGGCCTGTTTGAGGTGCTCAAGGTCGCAACCGAGGCGATGCGGCATTGCCCGTGTGCCCGCGACGACAACCGCGATGGCTGCTACCGCTGCGTCTACGCCTACCAACACCAACGCGACCACAAAAGCATCTCACGCAAGTTTGCCGTCGACTTGTTTGGTCGGGTGCTCCCGCTCCGCAAGTCGGCCCGCGATGTCCCGACGTTGTCCGAAGTCAGTGTCGATAGTATTTTTGAAAGCGAGTTGGAGCGACTTTTTTGCGAGGCCTTGGCACAGGCGGCGCAGCGACGCGGGTGGCAATGGGAAGAGACACGATTTGCCGGCAAGCCCGGCTATCGCATGTTGTTGGCACCCGATCTCGCTTGGGAGGTGCGCATGCAGGTCGACCTGGGGCCCAACGAGGGGGTGACCCACCCCTGCCGACCGGACTTTGTGCTGACGCCGATCGGCCGCCAGACCGAATCGATCGCGGTGTTCACCGATGGATTTGCCTACCACGCACAACCGGATAAGGCACAGTCGCGAGTCGCCGACGATATTCGCAAACGAACTGGGATTTTGGCTTCACTGACGGCGCAGCAACTCGAGCCGAAGCAGCGCCACCGGGTGTGGTCATTGACGTGGACCGATGTCCAGCACGCGCTCGACCAAGGCCCACCCGGCACACCGTTGTTGACAGGCTTTCCCACGGGGACGTTTGCCAACTTCAAGCAGCTCAAGGCCGCCGACGGGACGCCCAACGGGTTGCCACGGGCCGACTCAAAGTTGATCCATAGCGATAGTTTTTGGCTGCTGATCGAGTGGCTCGCACAGCCGGATTCACGGGTGTTTCGCGAGTCGGCACTGGCGGCAGCAAATGCCCACTGTTATGGCAACTTGGTGGCCAAGCAGGGGGTGGTGGCCTATCAAGAACATCTGCAAAGCGATCCGAAGCGCGCCGGGCCACCCGAAGTCGCCTCGGCGACCAAGGGGCAGTACTTCGCCCGTCGCCACGGGGGGCATGTCGATTTGTCGCTGGCGATCACCCGCAAATATGTCAAGCGCGCCGACTTCGGCCAGATGCGCGTCCACCTGCGGCTATACGACGATCATGCGAGCCGGCGAGCCCCCGATTTCGAGCCGGCGTGGCGACAGTTTTTCCAGGCCTGGAACCTGTTGCAGTTTCACGAATGTGTGGTGACCAGCAGCGAGCTGATCGCGGCAGGTGGGCCGGCTGTCGAGGTGGTTGCACAGGCAAGTAAACCGACCTCTGAAGCCACGAGCCAATCACCCCGCCGGTTGCCACGGGCCGAACTGGCCAGCTTGGCCGAGGCATTTGACCAGCTCGAGCCGCTGTTTGTCGAGCTGTCGACCCGTCAATTGCCGGCACCGATCGAGCCGACATCCGAGTTTGTCCTCGGAGGGAAGGCCCGCGAGGTCGACCTGTTTTGGCCCGACCTCAAAATCACAATTAGTTGTAGCTACGA
>CAZUPD010000114.1:9186-26234 GCA_964621785.1 uncultured Nannocystaceae bacterium | reverse complement strand
TTCTTAAACGCGTGCGTATCGCCGCATATACCGCACTGTACTTTGATGACCTCCTCACCATAACTTTCAATGATTACGTGGGTTGTATCCTTCCGGCACTTGGGACACCATGCGGAAGTTTCGCCACCGTTTTTCGAGGAACTGTTGTTGCCACCAAAGTGGCTCTCGAAAATCTGGTCCATCGTCAATCTCCGATTGTGCTCCCGAGCTGGTGCTCCAACGCGGGGCCGCACATACATGCTCCTGAGTGCGGGCCGCTGCATGTGCGTGGGTTACGACCGGCAGTCACGTGACTCGCATAACATTGAAGCCCGCTTAATGACAGAGATAATCGCAGGCATTTGCGGCGGAAATTCGGCCTGAGTCTACGCTCGGATCTCGGGGATCGTCCCACAGTGGCCCGCCGCGATGGCCCGATGAACGTGCATGTGTAGCGGCAACCGACCCAGCTCCGACGGAAAAACCCCAGGAAGCCGGCTGTCAAGTGGCGCGGAGTCACTCGCCCACTCGAGTAGGTCCACGGTGAGAAGTCAAGGTTTCATTCTGGTTATTATCCGATAATTGAGGCGCACTTCGCTTCGACCGGAGGTGAGATCTCCCTGCGAGAGCGATCGTCGTGCCCACCCCAATGGTCAAATACACGCTGTATCGCGCGGATCTCTCAAAAACACGGATCTTGCGCACCCCTCAAGGGAGGCGCTCGTCCGAGCCTAAAAAGTTCATGCCACCCGTGATTCGACTGCACGTGGATCTCACACCCTCGGCGGGAGATCGGCACTCACTGGTCGGTTGACTCGGCTGTGTTCAACCCGAGACCTGTGACGAGCTTGCGAACTCCCGTGACCGTGACCTTGGCCCGATCGGCGAGTGTCCCCAGCTCTCGGCAAACCACGCGAAATGCGCGACCTTGTTCTCCGGCCTGTGCAGCGATGATGTTGCCATTGAGCGCCAGTAACTGCAGACGTCGGGCGACATCATCGAGAAAGTTGATGGCGTTGCCAATACCGTCGGCGAGGTCCTCCCGACTGTCCTGGCGATCGTCATCTTCCAATCTCATTGATACAGCAAGCATCTCGTACAGCGACTGTTCGTCCTGAAACAGCGTGACCATCCCGACCGGATACTCGTCCGGGGTTTGGGTGGTGAACAGCGGACGCGCAGCGATCAAGTGACTCGAAGAACCGTGGCTGAGTTCGCCGCGGTACACCTCGCGCTTGCGCAGGACTGTGTCGACCAACACCGCGTCGGCATAGCCACCCACAGGCGGCGCCGTCCCGGCTTCGAGCGGACTGACCCCCGCTACCCGGCGGTTGCCCATGAACACCGAAATACCAAAGCCAGTCGCACGGGTAATCCGGGTGAGTAACTCCGAGTTGTTGTCGATCGGATGCTCGCCGGCCAACAACTGGGTGTCGGTTCGATGCAAGCGGCCGCGACTGTGCAACAACAGTGCGGCGAGGTCCGTACCGGCGACCGCACGCTCGAGGTAGCGCCGCTTCATCGCGTTCCACAGCGCGCGAAACACCTTGTTCTGGCTCGTCACATCGCTCACGTGCCCGCAGTGTAACGGTGCCGATGCGCTTGTGGTAGGGACGGCGTGATGACATCTGCCAGCCCGCGCCCCATTGCGACACCTCCTCGGGTCCGTATCGCCCCGAGTCCGACCGGCGATCCGCATGTCGGCACCGCCTATATCGCGCTGTTTAACTACGTGTTTGCCCGCAAGCACGGCGGCACGTTTGTGTTGCGCATCGAAGATACCGACCAAGCCCGGTCCACACCCGGCAGCGAGCAGGCGATCTTCGAGGCGCTCAAGTGGGTCGGCCTGCACTGGCAAGAGGGCCCGGACTGCGGTGGTGAGTACGGACCATATCGCCAATCCGAGCGTCTGCCGGTGTACCGCGAACACGTCGAGCGCCTGCTCGCCGAGGGCAAGGCCTACCGCTGTTTTGCCACCCCTGAAGAGCTGCAGGAGATGCGCAAGGTCCAGCGCGAGCAAAAGCTCGACCTCGCCTACGACGGCCGCTACCGCGACTACGACCCACAAAAAGCTGCCGAGCGAGCGCGTGACGGCGAGCCCCATGTGGTGCGCATGAAGATCCCCCGTGAACCGGGCAGTGCGACGACATTCGAGGACTGTCTGCGGGGACCTATCACGATCGAAAACCGGCTCATCGATGATCAGGTGATTTTAAAGTCAGATGGTTTTCCCACCTATCACCTCGCCTGTGTCGTCGACGACCACCTGATGAAAATCAGCCATGTCATCCGCGGCGAGGAGTGGATCACATCGACCCCGAAGCACGTGTTGCTGTATCAGTTTTTCGGCTGGGAGGCGCCCGCGTTTTACCACCTCGGACTGCTGCGCAACCCCGACGGGTCAAAGTTGTCCAAGCGCAAAAACCCGGTTTCGGTGTTCCACTACCGCGACCTTGGCTACCTCCCGGAAACCTTCGTCAACTTCCTCGGCACCCTCGGATTTAGTTTTGGCGACAACCGCGAGCGCTTCACACTCGACGAAATGATCGAGCGTTTCGACTGGTCGCGGGTGAAGACCGGCGGTCCTGTATTCGACCAGGTCAAACTCGCGTCCTTCAATGCCGACGATATTCGTGCACTCGATGTAGACACACTAAAATCCCGACTGATCGCTCACCTCTACACGCCCGAGCGCCTGCACGCCATGGTCGAGTTGGCCCGCGAACGCATCACCCTGCTCGACGACTTCGTTCCCTACACCGCGTTCTTTTTCGCCGGCAGCGTCGACTACAGCCAAGTCCTCGGCAAGATGAAGCTGAAAAAACGCAATCGCAAGCAGGTTACCGGGATCCTCAAGACCTATCTCGAGGAGATCGAGCGCGACCCGAAGGCCCGGGCGTTCACGGCCCCCGAGTTAGAGGCATTTTCTCGCAACTTCTGCGAACGCCACGCGTGGAAGACCCGCGAAATCTTTACCCTGCTGCGCCTCGCAGTCACCGGCCGCACAGCAGCCCCGCCCCTGTTCGACACGATGGCCGCAGTCGGCAAAGACCGCGCCCGGCTGCGCCTACGCGACGCGATCGAGGTGCTGAAAAAAGAACAGGATTGGGGCTAACGCAATGCCCGAGCAGACCGACTACGACACACCTCGGAGAGATGCGCGGGCCGCCTGCGTACGCCCGGCTGATACTCTTTTTTGCACATGCAATTGACTTGTCAGCGGTTGGGCCGCGAGTTCGGCCAAGACCTCTCCGTGAACACGACGCTGGGCGTCATCTCGGCGGGGTTTGGGCATCGGAGGCCCGACACACGGGAGTCCCTGGGCAAACCGCAATCGATCGAGGGCCCGCGCCGGGGCGAGCACCCGCGGCTCGTGTCGCGCCCACAAGCCCACCCGAGGGCCTCGGTAGCGGTGTTGTTCCAAAATGGCATTCGCCGCGCGACGCCCCGCTTCGTTGGCCCCTTCGGCCGAGGCAAAATCGATCTGTGTACGTACATAATCGCCGGCCAAAAACAGGTTTGCAATCGCAGTCTGGGCCGTCGGACGCCGCGACCAAGCGCCGACCGTACTCATCAACAGAGGCTCGGCGTTGACCGGTAGGTGGTGCGGCGCGGGAAAACTGAGGTCTGGGTCGAGCGCCCACGAGTGGATATCCTCCGGGTTGAGCGGACACAAACCACTGCGCACAAGGCTGGCTTGGAACTGGGCGATGACCTCCCGGACCAACTCATCAGCACGGCAGTCTCTCGCTTTTTTGTAGATACACTCGTTTCCGGGGCGCTCCCAGTCACCGATGATCACCGCAACCATATCGCGCACGCGGCCGTCTCCACAGTTTCGCAACAGAGGCTGTGCAGGTCCGTTTTCTTGGGGGGTCCGCCAAAACTGCCCCTGGGACACTGAGCTCAGAGCCCATGCGGTGTCCGAATGGGCAACATGCCCATGGCATAGCGACCGAGGTCGGGTGAGGAACAACTGCACGCCGCACATCCACGTCAACTCGAGATCGTCGAGTTGGGCGAGCCTCGGGTCGAGGTCGACGAGCGCTGGCGTCCTCAACCTCCGCACAACCTCCACCGGTAGGGCGCACACGTAACTATCGGCGACAATCCGCTTGCGGACACCGGCGATGTCGACGTGGGCCGCGGAGATCCGACCGCGCCGGTGATCGCACTCAAATCCTTCTAAATTGGCGTCTAGCACCAATTTGACGCGGTTACCCAGCCACCGGATCCACGGTCCGATCCACGCCTCGCACGGAGGCGCTCTGAGACTGCGGTCGATGTTCCCGCCGGGGACGAGACCCGACTCGACCATGCCCATAAATGCATGTCCAATTGTTCTGGCACTCACGCGCTGCGGCGGAGCGGCCAACAACAGTTGTGTAGGCATCCGCGCGACGAGTTTTTGATACTCGCTGCTGTGATCGTCGGCGCCGACAAAGTCCCACCACGTCACGTGGTCGAGCGCTTCGCGTCGCTGCGGACACATGGTCATAAACTGCAGCATCCGGGTGACAAAAAACTGCAGCTCTCGCGTCGACACCCCGGCACGCAGCTGTACCAACGCACGCAAAAACCCGCGCCACTCGGGCATCGTCCGTGGGAATTTGGACGGCATCACGATCGGCGGAGCAGAGGCCCGCGTGAGGAGTTCTTGGGATCCGGCGACCAAGTTGTCGGCCACCGTCGTCCCCGGACCCGTCGGGATCCGCGACATCGTGTCTGGCAGATGGCGGTAGAAGCTGGGGAAGAAGTGAAACCCGTGCTCGAGCGGGAGGTTGTGACGACCTCCGGTTCCAGTCGCGGGCACCTCGGTCGAGCGTACCTTCCCACCCCACGCGTGGCGTTCGAATACGGTAACTTCAAACCCGCGTTGCGCGAGCTCCATCGCGGTGGTCAGGCCAGAGACCCCACCACCAAAAATTGCGACTTTCGACATAATTCCTCCATAAGGCCATGCAGGTACCCCTCGCATGAACACCTCCACATATGAACATGAACATAAGGACAGGATCAATAGAACATTGTCCAATAACCATTTTGTCCTGTCATCGGCCGTTCGGACGACGCATCTTCGCGCCTGCCAAGGCTGTATGTACTACCATGTATTTGTGAAATTACGCACCTGGGGGAAACAACCCCCACTGCCATCCTAAGCCCCCAATCCGCGAAACACCGCACTGAGCCCGTGGAACTTCGGGCGAATCAGCAAACCGGCAGGCATCAAGGAGGGCGTGGAGTCGCTTGATGATTTGCATGTATTTGCAATCATTGTTTGGAGATCTGTCGCTCAAAAAAACCACTTCACGAGATGCCACATTTCCTGATTGTGTGTATTTGCAATCGCAACCGCCACATGGGTACGTCAACATCTTCGCAACACCGGCCCATCTTGGCTCGTTCACACTCCGATGTTCGCGCGAGGCAAAACGGGCCCGTCGAGACCAACCGATTGGTCTGTTCGGACGCCATGCGAGAAAAGCCGCCAGTGCTACACTCCAGACCTCGCGCAATGCTCCTTCGATTCGTTCAACAAGTGAGGCTTGCGGCGTTCGGGAGCGTCCGTCTCTCCTTCGGCCTCGTCGCGTCACTGGGTCTCCTCGCGGCCTGCCATCCCCATTCTTCTGCGAGTACACATGCGAGGTCGTCTAAACGCGGCCAGTCGTCTCCCCCTGAATCTGCCGCGTATTCGGCGAGATTTTCCGGCGAACTCGCGTTGCGCCGTGTGCAGTCGCTGATGGACCTTCCGCGAACACTCGGCGATCCGCGGCGAGTACAGGCGATCGACGCGCTTGCCGATAGATTCGAACAATCAACTCGTTTTCCACCACGGATCCGTCGTCAACACCTCGTGGGCCGCGATCCGCAGACAAACGACCCCTATGCGTTGACCAATCTCATCGTCGATTACCGCCCGCAAGCCCCGCGGGCATTCGTGCTCGGCACACACTTCGACACCCGACCCTGGGCCGAAGAAGACCCCGATCCTGCGCGTCGCTCCGAGCCCCTCCCCGGGGCCAACGACGGCACAAGTGGATTGGCCATCCTCCTCGAACTCGCACCACTCCTCGACGACGTCCTTCCCCGTGCCATCGGATTCACCGTGATCGCGTTCGATGGAGAGGAGCTCGGGCGGCCGGGTGCAGGCGGCTATTGTGTCGGTTCTCAGGCGCTGAGCCGAGCGATGCAATCCGGTGAATTCAGCGACCTCACCGACGCAGAGTTTGGCATCGTCCTCGATATGGTCGGTGGTAGTGGACAAACCTTGCCGATGGAGCCTGTCTCACTGATGAACAATCGCGGGTTGGTCGAGGAACTGTGGCAACGAGCCAAATCGGAGGGTCTCTCTGGATTTTCAATGCGTATACATCATCAGGGCATCTACGACGATCATGTTCCCCTGACGCAAGCAGGTGTGCCGTCGGTCCTGCTCATCGACCACGAATACCGCCACTGGCACACGCACGCCGACACGATCGACAAGCTCTCGAGCGAAAGTCTCGAGAGTGTTGGCGAAGCGTTACGCGTGTACCTCGTCGGGCGCTACGGGAGTTGAGACTCCGATCGACCTATCGACTGCAGGATAATATTGCATGTGCAATCATTTTACCGCCACCTCGCTATGAAGTTGTTCCGGACAAGGCCAGGCAACGGTGTCGAGCACGGGCGACCGTTCGGGGCTCCGCACCGTTGCCCTCCTGGTCCAAACGTCAGGTTTGACAAGCGAGAAAAACCACGGGCTGCTAGCGCTTGGACTGCTTCTCGCAGGAATTCTTTGTGTACGTACAGGTATCGGAGCACGTCTCTTGGAGCGACGAACATGTCAGCTTGCACGTCTCACGATCACTTCGCTTGCGCTCTTGATTGCACTCATCCAAGCATGCCGTCAGCTGTGGTTGGCAACCCATGTTGCAACGTTGCCACTGTTGGTAGCAAGCCGACGGTCCTGGCGTGCTAGCTGGCTGGCTGTGCGTCGGCTGCGGTTGGTAGGTCGGCTGCGGTTGGTAGGTCGGCTGCGGTTGCGTCGGTTGCGTCGGAGCGCGATAGGTCGAGGGGCCGGTATGCGTCGGTTGCGTTGGAGCACGATAGGTCGAGGGATGTTGGCCCGTCGGCTGCGTGTGGGTCGGCTGCGTCGGGGCGCGATAGGTCGACGGGTGTTGGCTCGTCGGCTGGTAGGTCGGCGGCGTTGTTGTACCTGCGACTCCCTGGGAGGAGCGAATCACCTGTTGCCGGCGCAATTCCTCTTGTTGCAGGGGCGTCAGCGTGTAGACCGACCGCGGTGCCGGCTGGCTGAGGACATAGCCGACTGCCTCACAGTTGAGTTCACAGGTTGCGCGGTCGGTTTCTGACTTGCCGGTGGCGGCACAATCGGCGAGGCACTGTTGCCGCTCGACGTTTTGCTGCGGCGTTTGTTGGGGGCGCACATAACCGGGAGGAGGAGCAGATGAGACTGTCGAGCGGGAAGTCGAAGACGCGGGATAGTAGATACCTGTCGGAGGGGTCGGTGCCGGCTGCGTGGTCGTACTGCCGCTTCCTGCTTCGCAAGTGAGTCGACAAGTCGCGCGGTCGGTGGCGACGGTGATGGCATCACACTGGGACTTGCACAGGGCCACGTCTTGTGGGTTGTGCGCGGGTTGACTCGGTTGCGCCTGGGGAGGGGGCTGTTGCTGTTGCTGCTGGAGCCTGGCCTCTTCGAGACGCTCGCACTGCACCTTGCAGGTCGCCTTGGCATCGGCCGAAATGTTGGCCCGCTCGCACCCGGAAATGCAGGTGGACAACTGCGAGGTCGGGGTCGTGGCGAATGCCGGTGCCGCAACGGCGCCGACAGCGAAGGTCGATATGAGTGCAATCCAGCTTATCCGCATCGGTCATTCCTCCCGGTTGCTGCCACCATAGCAAACACCTGCGGAGGGTCCAAATGACCTCCCCCACCCCACATGGCTGTACCCAGAAGCACAGTACGGGCCAAACAAACGGCCCCGGGACCGCAACCTGACTAAAATCCCGCGAACACGACCAATGTGACGTTAGCACGGTTTGCTGTAGGTAATGTATGTCGAACTCAGAAATCGGTGTACATACTCAGATCTTTTTTTGGGCCCCGCATCCATCGAAAACCGCCCGCCAGCAGCGCCGGCCTTCAGTGTATTTGCAAATGTGTCAACGTTGTCACAAAGCTACACAGACCCAACCTATACAAGATTAATGCAAGATCGAGCACACGTCGCTACCATTTGCCTTGATGGCAAAATCAATATGTACTTGCAATCCGTAGGTTGCACAGGGCTGCTCAACGTTCCCGACGGATCCTCCAACAGCGATGGACATGGGGCGTGCGCGAGAAGTCCTCCGGGATCGAGGCCGCAGTGACATCTTCGGCCTGTAACCCCGCCAGTGCATCTGTATCGAGGCGAAATCCGCGACGGTTGCACGAAAACACGAGCTGCCCATCGGGTGTCAGCAGCTTCGCTGTCTGGCGGATCAGATCGACCGCGTCGCGTTGGATGTCGAGAAACCCGTCCATCTTGCGCGAATTGGAAAAGGTCGGCGGGTCGAGGAAAATCAGTCCGTAGCGTTGGCTGCGTCGCTCACCGAGCCAGGCGAGGCAATCCGCGGTGATAATCCGGTTTCGCTGGCTGTCCTGGCGGTTGAGTTCAAAGTTCTCGCGCGACCACTCGCCGTAGGCATTGGACATATCGACCGAAGTCGTCGATGCGGCACCACCCACCGCCGCGTGGACCGACGCTGTTGATGTGTATGCAAATAAGTTGAGGACGTGTTGTCCCCGGGAACATTCGCCGATCCATCCCCGGATGATGCGGTGATCCAAGAACAGGCCGGTATCGAGATAGCGATCGAAGTTGACCAACAATCGACAGGGACCCTCACGGACCACGTACATCTGCCCTTCGGGCCGACTCGCCGGTTGGTATTGATCGCTGCCCCGCTGGCGTCGACGCTGTTTCAACACCACCCGCTCCGGGGCTACGCCTGGGACAACCTCGGGCAAGAGGGCCAGCACGGCCCGCCGCCGTCTCTCCGCTTTGCGCTCGTCGATACTGTCGGGCGCTTGGTACTCTTGCACATGCAAAAATTTTCCCGCGTCGGTGGCATAAAGATCAATGGCCACGGCAAATTCGGGCAGATCGGCATCGTACAAACGCATGCAGGTGACACCTGATTTTTTGGCCCACCGCGCGAGGCGCTTGAGATTTTTTCGCATCCGGTTGAGAAAGTCGCTGGCACCGGGGACCGCATGCGGATCAAATGTTGGCCGCGGAGGCCGTTCGACGACCGGCAGGATCAGCAACTTGCATGGGATGGTCCCGTTTTGCAGCGCATAGCGCTTGCTCGCCCGCAGCTCGGTCGCCAGTCCAAGCTCCATGTCGCTGGTCAACACAGCCGCCGTCCACCCGCTGAACTGGCCCAGCAACCTGGCCCCGAGGTCGCGGTACAACTCGCGCAGACCCGAGAATTCCTCGGCCGACAAGGCGGCTTTGTCGGAGGTTTGGCGCAGGTCGCCGCGGGCGGTGAGGCGATGACCGTAGGGGGGATTGGTGATCACCAGCCCCGTGTGCATGCCCTTGCGCGGGAGTTGGAGTCGGGCGAGATCAGCCCGCTGTACATGCACATTTCCCCGCAACCCCGCGCGTTCGATACAGGCGTTGGCGATCGAGACGGCCCGGGGATCGCGGTCCATCCCGAAGATCCGCACCCGCCCGTTGCTCTCGTTGATGAGGTCTCGACCGCGGCGGGCACGCTCGCGGGCGTCCTCGACAAGTCGCGTCCAAACTTCGCGATCGTGCCCGTTCCAACCTAAAAACCCAAACCCTATCCCCGGGTCGTCCCCCCGCGGGTCGAGCCGCAACAAACCGGGAGCCCGATCGCCGGCCATCCACGCAGCTTCGATGAGCAACGTCCCTGATCCGCACATCGGGTCGACCAGCGGCGCTCCACGTTCGGCGAAAGCGGGCCAGTCGGCCCGGATCAGCATGGCTGCAGCAATGGTTTCCTTGAGGGGTGCCGCCGCCTGTACGCCCGGCTTCCGATACCCGCGGCGGTGGAGGCTGGGGCCGGAGAGATCGATGCAGACTCGGGCGTGCTGCCCACGTAGATGCACATGCACACGGGTGTCGGGCCGCTCCCGATCGACCGAGGGCCGCGTGCCCCAGTGCCTGCGCATACTGTCGACAATTCCATCTTTGACCCGAAGGGCCGCAAACTGGGTGTTGTGAAGCTCCGGAGCGACCTCCCGCCGCCGGGTCAACGCGACATCGACAGCGAACGTGCGGTCGACCCCGAGATGGGCGGTCCAATCGATTGCATGTACACTTTCATAGAGCGCGTCCGGCCCGGAGACCTCGACTTCTCGAATCGGCAAGAGGATGCGGCTGGCCAGTCGCGACCACAGGCACACGCGGTAGGCGAGTTCGAGGTCGCCGACAAACCCGACTCCCGCCCGCGTGCTCCGCACATCCGCCGCCCCGAGAGCCGTGAGTTCGTCTGCGAGCAGACCCTCGAGATCCCGCGGACAGGTGGCGAACAGTTGGTGACGCGTGGCGACCATCGCCGGCTTGTACCGGATCCACAGCTGGTTGGCTATCGCCTCTGCGACAGGTGCATGCACATCGAAATCCGGCTATCTCACCCACGAACCAGATGCGCAGCGTGGGACGACGGTACGCGACTCGCAGCCAGGCTCGACCGAAGTGAGCCCTTGGCGAAACGGCGACCCGGCATACCGGATCGCGACCGTTACCGAGAAGGATCTCGACGAAAAACGCTACGCCGAAGCTTGGCTGCGCTCGAGTCGGACCGGCTCACCGGGGACGGGCTTTCGCAGGTCCCTTCCGATGACCCGGGCAACCACGGCCGTGATGTTGTCCGGACCGCCTGCCGCACTCGCAGCTTCGGTCAGGACGCGACAGATCTGCAGCGGATCGTGGTAACTCAAAAGGTGGTCGAGCAACATTTCTTCGGGGATGGGTCCGGTGAGCCCGTCACTGCAAAACAGCAGGAGGTCGCCGTCGCATAGCATCAGGTTGACGAGCTCGGGACCGACCCGCGGCTGCACACCGAGTGCTTGTAACAGCACGTTTCTCTGTTCAAAACTCCGCGCCTGCTCCCGGGTCATACGCCCGGCGGCGATCAGTTGTCCGACGATGCTGTGGTCGGTCGTCAACTGCGTCAGGGCATTGGCACGCACCAGATAGGCCCGCGAATCTCCGACGTGAACCAGCGCGAGTTCTGGACCGTAGACAATCCCAGCTGTCATCGTCGTGCCCATGCCGTGCCGCGTCGGATCTTGCGAGGCGAACTCAAAGATCGATTTATTGGCCAGGGTGACGCCCGCCAACATGCCCTGTTGAACAGCTTCGAGGGAAGCGAACGGCGAATGGTCGACCAGCGTGTTGTAGAGGGCATCGACCGCGAGACCCGAGGCCACGTCGCCAGCCGCGGCACCCCCCATGCCGTCGCACACCCCGAGCAGAGTGCCACCAGCGTCGATCTCACGCACGCGCTGCTCCGGCCACAACCCGCGCTCACGGGTTTTGAGGTTGGCGACCACAAAGCTGTCTTCGTTTCGCTTGCGTATACAACCGACTTCGGTCCGGGCGAACATCTCGATTCTGGCCATCTACACCACCCTCACCCGGAAGATTTGGTCGCCGACGCGGAACATGTCGCCGTGGTTGAGGTCGGCGTAGCCCCGCATGCGCAAATAGGTCCCGTTGGCCGACTTTAGGTCTTCGAGGATCACCGACATGTCTTCGCCGGCAAGATCCATCCCCAATCGCGCGTGGCGGCGGCTGATGAAGGCGTCGGTCGGAAACACGATGTCTCCGACCTCGCGTCCAAAGATGACCTCTTGGGGACGCAGGAAGTAGGTCTCCGCCTCGCACCCGCCGTAACCGATCAACACCAACCGCCCCCAGGCCGGGTGGAGCGGGGTGCCAAAACTGCGGACGCCGTCGGGCCCGGCGGGCCGTTCACGGCCGTTTTCGGGGACGTTGTCGAGGCGCAACAACTGGTGGCCCAACAAAAACACGTCACCGGGATAGACCGCTTCGGGCCTGACGATCCGGAGGTAGACGCCGTTGTGCGAGTCGAGGTCAAAGACCCGTACCCCGCGGTCGGTGCACTCGACCCGCGCGTGGTGCTGACTCAGAAATTCATCTTCGGGAAACCGGATGTCGCCATCGCGGCGCCCGATCGTCAGTCGGCGCCCGGTGGCGAGGAACGATTCTCCGTCGGAGCCATCGCGTTGGACCAGTACGAGCTGGACCTCGGCGGTACCCATCTTGCGCTCGCCCGCGGAAACGAGATTTGATGGTATATGCACCGAACTCGCCGCGCTGTCACCGGATGCAACTGGCATTCCGCCGACCGGAGTTTCGCTCCGCTCTTCAGGCGGGACGAAGGTGATCGAGGAATGCTGCTTCGGCGTCGACGACCACTCGGCGGTAACCGGATCGTTGACCTTGCGCTCCGCCCACAAACCACTTTGCGGTTTGGGGATCAGCTCGAGTTCCATCGTTCGCGGCCGGGGATGCCGCGCCCGGACTTGAAGTCCGCAGACCTGACAAAACTCAAAGTCTGCTCCGAGCAATCCACCGCAGCGTGCACACTTGCGATTGGGTCCCGCACGAACTGTTCGATCTGCGGCGAGAAAGCCACATACGCGGCATCCTGAAGTCTCGGGCCCGTGTTCAGAGCCACAAGCTGGGCATGGAATCCTCTCCGACATGCTCAAGGGAAAGCTTGCCAGGTGCCTGTGGCGTGGGATAGACCCGCGCTCTCACCGGGTCTCGTGAGGTTATCCGGCACCGCGAACTGCGTCAATTGAGCGCCCTACACGCATCTCCCAATCGCAACTTTTTTTCACGGCTCACCCGGGCGGTGATGCCCTCGCTTTGGTTGACCTGCGCGGCAGCGTTGCTCGCCAGCGCGTGTAGCCCACTGGTCCGTCCCGCTCCTTTTAAAGGATTCCGCGATGTGGTCACCGACGCGAGTCTCAAAGGACCGTTCGACGGCCAGATCCTCGATGCCGCAACCGGCGAACCGGTGGCCGATGCAACGATCGTCGCGGTCTGGTCCTACGACCACGGAGATGGGTTTTTGGCGCCGCGCGGCTCCGATGTATACGAAGCGTCGACCGACGAGGCGGGCCGATACCGCATCCCCGAGTGTCCACAAACTGTCACCGGTAGCACGGTCCGCCTGGTGAGCTTCGAACTGCTCGTGTACAAGCGCGGCTATGTCGCGTACCGCTCGACCGAGCTCCCCAACGGGCGACCACGGACTGATTTCACCGTCCGCCACAACCGGATCGAGCTCGAAAAATGGCGCGAGACCGATTCCCACGCCGAACATTTGATGTACCTCGGCGCACCCAAGGCGATCCAACAAGACGCTTTTTGGGAGCAGGATCTCGCCAACCTCGAATTGTATCGCCAACAAGGTGGGCAGGCCCCGGGGGATGCGGCAGTGGAAGATCCCTCCGCGACGAACAAGCCAGATGCGCCCAGCGAGCCCAAAGTCGCGCAACTTCTCGATGCGAGCGGGCTGCTGACCCCCGCCGACGCCCAAACGCGCACGCATTACAGCGGTACGTTCACCGTCACCGAGCCGACCGATCTCCGGCGCACAAACTTCTATCACGGCGTCCACCTCAAGGCCGATGACCACGATGCCAGTTGGGATCTCATCTTCCGCGTGTGGAGCGATCCCCCCGGCGGACTGGTCCCGGTGGTCGAGACGATCGAGGAGACGCTTCCGGGTGTCGAGGTCTCGTCCGAAGTCACCGACGAGACCTGGGTGTTCGAAGGCCAGGGCGTCTACGCGGTGGCATTTGTCGAACGCGAACAAAAAGTCGGCGTGCTGCTGACCTGCGGCGACAACCAGTGTGCCGACTTGGCAACCGCGATCATCTTGGCCAAGACGGTCCTGCGCAACCTCGAAAACCTCACCCGCATCGATGCGCCGACCGCAGGCGACGAGACGCCCGCTGCCGAGGAGTCCAACCCGTGATCCGCCGATTCCTTGCAGTTGCAACTTTGTTGACCGCCGGCCTGTGTGCGTCACCTGCCCAGGCCTGGGATCCGTCGACGACCCATATCGGCCTGACCCAACAGGCAGCCGTCGACAGTGCGCTCCACAGCCGCTGGATGCGGGGCACCGAACTTCAGCGGGGGCTGTTCACCGCCCTGCGCGTCGACCCCACGCTGCTGTCCGAGGTCGAACGGCGGGTCCTCAAAAATGCGTTGCTCCACGCTCCGGAGGCTTCGGGGGCCCGGGCACTCGGCGGTCCCGGAGCCTGTCCCGGGGCTCAGGCCCCGCGGTCGACCCAACGCTTTTGTGTCGACGGCGATGTGTGGCAGCTGACCGCCCTCGGTTGGATCGAACTCGGAATTGTCGCCGAAGTGGTGCCGCCCGACCGCATGCAGCACCACTTTGTCGACCGCACCGATCGCACCGCCGAAAAGTGGCGCGACCGCAATGTCCAGGCATGGTTGTTGCGCAGCCGGTCGACCCACAACAACGGTGCGCCCTTGGCCGGCGGAGCGACCCGAACCAACTTTTCGGGGCGAGCGACGTCGGCACTTGGCTGGCTCAGCGACGACCGCGATCCGTTGGCCCCACCCCGCCTCGCGTTCCACCTCGAACGTGCATATACATCAGCTGAACCCAACGTCCGCGACCACCACTTGGCGATGGCGCTGTTGTGTACCGGTGCACTCCTTCATGTCACCCAAGATATGGCTGTGCCCGCCCACGCTCGCGGATTTGTCGCTGCATTTTTTCAGCCGCTGTCCGAGACCCAAAACGACCGCGGCCTATTGCTCGGTGAGTACGCAAAGCTCCGGTTCGGCCGTCGAGGCCTGCCCCAAACTGCGGCCGAGCAAAAAGCTGCCGCCCGTGGGCGTCCGTTGACCGACTCGCTGCGCAAACACATTCTCGGCGATCCGCAAGCCGGCTACGAGGGTGTCGCTACATTTGCAGCTACACGTTTTTTGTCGACCGGCCGCCTGCCCCCCCCCTCCCCGATCAGTGAAGACCTCTCGCCCGAGGAAGCCGCCCAAGCCCTACTGCAGGATGCAGGTCTCGATCCGGTCGAACGCGAAGGAGCCAAACTCGCACCGTGGCCCTCGACCGCGGGGTATCTGCTGACGTCGACCGGACGCCCACTGATGGCATTTGAACGCGACGGGTTTGGTCGGGTGCGCCCGTTCCTCGATGAGGCTGTGTTCCGCGACACGCTCGCCCTCGTGTTGCCACAGGCCCTTGGGGCCTCGCGCTCGCTGCTCGACCATCTTTGGCCGTCGTTTCCCGCGACGACCCACGACGTGGCGGCCGGGTCCATCGAACTCGATGTACCAGCAACAATGTCGAATCCCGAGTTGCTCGCCCTGCACCAAACTTCAGAGGGCGTGCGCAAGATCGTCGTCAAATCAATTCTCACCCCCGGCAAACGCAACCGCGTGCGCGGGCTGCCGACCCAGCTAGGCGACGCAGAGCGGATCGTACTGGTCTTGCGGGGCCAACACGCGTCGGGCGACCCGCTGTTTATCGAACACACGCTCGACCCGAAGGGTGCCGGGATCGCGGCCGAGCAACTCGCTGCCCCGGAATCATCCGAGGGCGAGACCAAGGCGCCGACCGAGGACGAGGAAGAAGTCGAAGGGTTGCTCGAACTCGAGGAGGGCGAGTCACTGTCACCGGACACGGCTGCTCCGGAGGATCCGTTCGAGCCTTCCGAAACGAGCGAGTCGGCAGATCTGTCCGACCCAAACACCGACCCAAGTCAGCCCGCGCAACCACTCTCGAACGAGCCCGCGAATCAACCACCGGGAACGCGCCAGCTTGGACAAAGATCCAAGAAAACACCGGCACAGCCAGCTGCACCGATCGGTCGCTAACTGGATAGCTCACCGACCGTGCCAATGATTCTGTGCATGCACAATTTTTACTTCGATACGACGGCAAGACTTCCGGGCTAGAGGCTCAATCATGACTGCCAAAAAACGCCGGTTCTCCAAACAGATCGAGGATCTTATCGATCGGATCACCGTCCGTCTGCGCGACGCTCCGGATGGTCTGCACGAAGTCGGAGCTCCGGCGGATCCCGAGATGCTCGAGCAATCCGAGCTTGTGTCTGAACAGGCCGCTTTATGGGCTGCGTTCGACGGCCTCAACCTCGCACAATCCGAAGTCGTTGTATGGCCACTCAGCCAGATCGACGAGGTCACGGCCCAGTTGCGGGAGACGGACCGGATCGATCCGGACGATGTGGTGATCGGCGAGCGTGGCCGCGATCTGTTCGTCCTGTGCCCGGACCCGTTTCTCGAGGGTGCCGATGTGATCATGGTCGAAGAGGATGGTGAGCGCCTGCCCCACTCGTCGACGGTCCTCCACCTCGTCCTCGCTATGTTCGGTGAGATCTCGGTCCTCTACGACGAGGACGGCGAGTTTAATGACGAGCTGTTTGGCGAGGACGGAGAGCTCCACCCTGTAGCCTTGCGCCGACTCCTGCGGCGTCATCTCGATTTTGATGTAGATGCACCTTACGCGCGGTTTCGACTCGCGCGGGCGCTCGCCGACGGGGGGGAGCTGCGCGCCGCCCAATCCGAGCTGCGTCGGGTCATCAACATCGCACCGAGTTTTCCCTGGCCCCATCATGAACTCGGCCGTTTGTATCTGCGGGGAGACGGCAAACGGGCAGCCGCGCACAAGCTGTTCCTACAGGCTGGCGCTGCCTTGCGTGAGGGCAGTGAGGGCGAGTTGCCCCTACAGAGCCTCGACCCAACAAGGCAAACGCTCTACGCCTACTTTCTCGCCTGGGCCTGCCTCGCGAGTGACGACCCTGAGGCCCGCAAGCGACTGGCAACCGAAGTACTCAGCCTCGACGGGGGCTTCGCCATGGCCCAAGAGGCGAGAATCCGCGATGCGGTTGCCCACGGTGACAACGAGACAGCCCGCGAGCTCCTCGAACTCGGCCTCGCCGTACTACCGGGTCACCTCGGATTGTTGAGCTTGCGCTCGAGTGTGACGGGCTGACCGAAGCG
>CAZUPD010000114.1:0-9086 GCA_964621785.1 uncultured Nannocystaceae bacterium | reverse complement strand
AGCGAAGCCTCGGCACCTCACTCGGCCTCACCGTGTATCTACACCTTCATCAGGCGCGCAGGGACTTCGACACCCTCGGATCCGATCTGGCGCATGAGTTTGGCCGCCTCTGGTTTGGCGCGAAACTCGGGTGCGTCGCCCTTTTTCTCGGTCACAAATAGCGGTCGGTACTCGATCACGCCGGTGTGCGACACCTTGGGCTGGATCACCTCGACGATCTGCATCGACTCGCCGCAAACTCCCCGGCCGACGCGTACGACGACATCGAAAGCACGGGCGAGGGAGAGGATCAACGGTTGTACAGCGGCCCCCCCACTCGTGCCGAGGCCGGCGAGACGGGTGAGTGCATGGGCTGTGTTGACGCCCCACAACGAGGCGACGGCCCCTCGGCTCGCCCCGGCGACAGCGTCGATCACTGCCGCTGCATCCGCTTGACTGACCTGTTGCGACACCAGCAGATCGAGTCCGCCACGCTGCAACAATCCGATCAGGTTGTGCAGGTCGACGGTGTCGGTGACATCCCGCAGGCGCCGGATCTGCACCCAGCCCTTGCGTCCTTCACCGAGTTTTCCGGTCTCGGAAATACAGGCGACACGCATGTTGTCGGGAATTTCACCGACAACCGCGCCCATGAAACGATCGAGGTTGACGCCTCCTGATGCACATACAAGAAGTCGCCGACAGCCTTTGAGACAGACGGATAAAAAGTCGCGCAGGTGGGTGTTGAGCACCGATTCGTGGACCAGGGTCGCCAAGCTGCTGGCGTCGGTCCGCACCCGTCGCAAACTCAGGATCGGGACCGAGGCCTGGTGGGGCGGCAACACGGCGTAGAGGTAAAAGCCGTGGTCGACCGTACCTTCGAGGACCTGGGCGCCGTCGACCCAAAACCCGCGTTTACGGGCCATTCGGTGAATCGCCAGGGTCAGGGCCCGCTCGCCGGTAAACCGACTCTCGCCGCGCTCGCCATCTTCATCTTCGCGGACGACATGGATGGGTCCGGTGCCGACAGCTTGGATCTCGCGCACCGCATCGTCGCGCATCAACGCACTCAACGGCCCGTACTCCAACATCTCCGAGGCGATTCGCTGCTCGAGCGATTCGACGTCGACACCGTCCTCCAACCGGTTGGTCTCCTGGAGTTCACGGATGGCGTTGTCGAGTTCCTCGATCGCAATGCTGCGATCGGTGTCGGGGACGTTGACGCTTTGACGGGGGTCGAGCCGGGGAACTTTTTTGAGGATCGAAAGCAGGATCTCTCCTGCGAGTTTGTCGAGGTACGTACTTTCGACACCTGCCGCAGCCTGGCGTTTGGCCGATGTGATCACGCCCGAGGAGTCTTCGTCCTGCGACTTGCCGTCGAGTTGTTGCTCCGCGTCGAGGTTTGGCTCATCGCCGTCGAGCATCAAGATGTAATCGCCGACGTAGATCCGATCGCCGCGGGCGACCTTTCGGGCTCCGCGAACACGACGGCCGTTGAGGTAGGTGCCGTTGGTGCTCTCGAGATCCTCGACTTGAACCTCGCCCTGGTGGCGGCGAAACCTCAGGTGGTACTTCGACACGTTGACCCGGTCGAGGACGAGGTTGTTGTCCTCCTCCCGACCGATGGAGAAGAAGTCATCGTCGTAGTCAAAACGTTGGGTTTGCCCGCCTTTTTCGTGGACTAGTACCGTCAGCACCCCGATGGAGTACCGCGAATGTGCGCGACGTCTCAAGCTCTGCCCTGGCGTCGATGTCACTTTTCGCCGGAGTTCCTCACTCGCTCACAAAGCCGCGCAGGTTCTCGCGAACGACCCCACAACGTCGCGCAGTTGGCCAAAGCGAGCGGCTGGTCGATCCGGCCGCACCGAGATTCACAGCGAACGCGGCTTAAAAGCCCTCGGTGCGGTCGAGGATATCGTCGAGCGCATCCTGTTCTTGTTGCCCGTGAGCGGGAGGTTTGGCGGCCTCATCGGGGCGTTTACTCGTCCACCGGCGGGCGGCGAAGTACAGCCCGACGATGGCGATGAGGGCCACGAGCCCCAGGCCGATGAGCAACTCGGGACGGCCCTTGTAGCCGAGAATGTCGGGATAGCGATTGACTAAGATCTGTTCGATCTCATCGCGCGACTTGCCGCCTTCGGCCTCTTTGAGGATGAAATCCTCGAGCTTGCGGGCCTGTGGCGACGGACAGGTCGCGACCGTGCGCCCCGGGCAATAGGGCGACATCAAATCGTGGCTGAGCTGGTTGGTCAGCTGCTCAGCTGATTGACTCGGCGCCGCTTGCTCGGGCGCACCCTGACTTGGCTCCGGCGCGAGCATGCATCACATATCGAGTTTTTTGGCCTTGCGCTTGCCACCCTTGCCCCTGGCCTTTTTGGCTTGGCCAACGTTTTTGGGTGGATTGAGGGCCTTTTGGCAAAACTCTTCGTGCTTTTTGAGCTCCTTGGGATCTTCGTCATTCCACTTGGGGAGCTCTTCGTCGGCGATGTTTTTGATGTACTTGTTGAGTTTGTTTTCGACGACGGTCCAGTGGAGATCGGCCTTTTCGAGCTCCGTCTTGTCGCCGTTGTTGTAGGCGACCGGATAGCCGTTCATCACCAGCTCGTGGATCTCGAAGAAGTGTCCGATCATCTTGGACTTCTCCATGATCCGCGGCTCATTGGCCAACAGCCGTTGCTGCCAGGCGTTGATCTTGGGGATGAAGATCTGTTTGAACTGATACCAGGCCTCTTCTTCGGGGCTGCCCGGCTCGACGCCAAAGGCCTTGGCGCCCTCACGCTTCACCTCATCGCGGTAGCACTCGAGCTCCTGATAGTAGGTGATCAGACGTTTGAGGTTCTTCTTGTCGTGCTTGTAGAGGTGCTTTTCGCCTTCGGGATCGTGGCGGTCCCAGGCGGCGAGCTCGGCATCGGTAGGCGGCGGCATCCCGCTCGGGCGCTTTTTGGGGCTGGGTTTGTAGTCCTTGAGTAGCTCGTCTTCGGCGTTGGTCTTGAGCGACTCTGCAATCGTCTTTTTCTCGCCCCCGCAGGACGGCAACGACAGCGCGCCGGCGATCAGCAGGGCGAACCCGGGTCCAAAGATTCGCATGACACCTGACAACTGATTGGGCATTTGGGTGATTCCCCCGAAACGGTAAAGGGTCGTGCGAGGTCCACTGACCCCACCTCGTGCTTGTAGGTGTGACTTTAGCCAGCGAATCGCCCTCCTGTAAAGGAGTTGCTGCGTTTGTCATGGCCGTCGCGATCGGCCGGCAGGCACGGTCGGCCAACGGTCTCAGCGATGCGACTCGAGTTTGCGCGAGCCGCACGAGTACATCGACATCTTCGAGTGGGGAAGTTCGACAATCCAATTTTGGGGGGTTGCTCTCGAACGCGCAATCCGTGAGACTGCGGCGGTTCACAATCACCCATGAGGAGCATGCACATCCAAGCATTTTGGATGCACGCACACAAACCCCGGACCGCCTTAAACAACCGATGACGACGACCAAAAAATCGAAACGTTCCACCAAGAAGACCAAGAAGAAAGCGGCGAAAAAGGCTGCCTCCCGGGGCACCGCGGCGAAAAAGAAAACCGCCAAGAAAAAAGCCAAAAAGAAGGTCGCTAAAAAGCGCGTTGTCAAAAAGGTGACCAAAAAGAAGGTCGCCAAAAAGAAGGTCGCCAAGAAAAAGACCACCAAAAAGAAGGTCACCAAGAAAAAGGTCGCCAAGAAAAAGCCGGCCAAGAAAAAGGTCGCCAAGAAAAAACCGACCACAAAAAAGACCACCCGCGGCTCGAAAAAGACGACCAAGAAAAAAGTTGTCCGGCGCTCCCGCGGAGGTGTCGCCCGCAAACCGATCAAACTGCGGGTCGGTGATCCGGCACCGACGTTTGAACTCGAGTCCGACGATGGCACGACCGTCGCCCTCAATCGCCTCAACGGCAAACGCGTCGTCCTCTACTTCTACCCCCGCGACAACACACCGGGCTGCACCACCGAAGCCTGTGACTTCCGCGACCGGATCAAAGACTTCGAGTCCGAGAAAACCGTGGTGTTAGGTGTCAGTGGGGACAGCTTGGAGTCGCACGCAAAGTTCCGGGAGAAGTACGAACTCCCGTTTCCCCTGCTCAGCGACCCCGACTACAAAATCTCGACCCTCTACGGTGCCTACGGCGACAAAAAGCTCTATGGCAAAAGCCTCAAGGGTGTGATTCGCTCGACGTTTGTCATCGGCACGACCGGTAAAGTCGAATCGATCCACAGCCCGGTCCGGGTCAAAGGCCACGCCGCCGCCGTGCTTGACGAGATCCGCAGCTAATGCACGACGAGGCTGCAACCTACTCCGGCGGGTGTCACTGCGGCGCGGTGAGCTTCACCGTCACGACCAACCTCGCCCAGGTCATCACCTGCAACTGTTCGATCTGCACCAAGACCGGCTCGTTGTTTACCTTTGTCCCCGCAACCGCGTTTGCATTGACGACGGGTGCCGATGACCTGACCGACTACCAATTTGCCGCGAAACGGATCCACCACATGTTCTGCAAGCACTGCGGGATCCGTTCGTTTGCCAAAGGCGTCGACAACGACGGGAACGAAATGCGGGGGATCAATGTCCGCTGCCTCGAGGGAGTCGACCTCGACAGCCTCACACTCACACCCGTCGACGGTAAGAACTTCTAGCTTCCCAACGCGGTGACCTGTCGGCTGTGGTCGTGTCGTCCACAGCCGATTTTTATTGCCTGTACATGTTACGAGCACGATCGTCGACTTGGTACGGGACCGGACGATGTCGCAGGGCCAGACCCGTTGAGGTGGGCTAGACCCCCTCGACACGAAACGCCAACAACATGCCGCGGTTGGTGATCAGATAAAATCGATCGGTCTTCGGATCGTAGGTCGGGGCACTCAAACTGCCGCTCCCGCTATCGACCCGGGCCAACAACTCGCCATTGCGTACGTCGTAGGCGAGCAGTCCGATCTCGGAGTGGGTCACAAACACGGTGTCTCCGACCACGAGTGGTGTCGACAACACACCGGGTTCGGTCTGTTGATGCCAGCGGATCTTGCCCCCCGGTTCCAACCCCATCACCCCCTCGAGCGCCGAGGCGACGACCATCACACCGCCCGGCCCAGCGACGGCTGTCCCCGCCCCTCGCACCGGCGTCTTCCACTGCTCGGCACCGTTTTCGATCGACAACCCGTACACCCCGGTGCTCTGGCCACTGACCACGACCACTCCGTCGCGGTGGACGATCAAGGGCGTTGCATCTGCATCGATAAAATCGCCGCGCTCGGGGGGTGCCACGCTAAACGTCCACAGTGCCGCTCCGGAAATCGCTCCCAGGGCGACCACACGGCCGTCGTCGAACCCGGTGAACAGCACGCCGTCGCCACTCATGGCGTCGCCGCGTGTCATGTAACTCAGACCCGCGCGCCCGTAGATCGTGAAGTCGGTTGGCAGCTCACTCTCAGTCGGGTATTGCCAACGCCAATCGCCGGTCGCTACGTCGAGGGCATAGACTTGGTCGCGGGAGTTGGTGAAGTACACCAAGCCACCCGAGACCAGCGGCTCGGCCCGAACGGTGCCCGCGGTCTCGTAGATCCAGCGCGGCTCGCGGGTCTGTAAGTCGAGGGCAATAAACTCGCCGTTGTCGGTGCCGAACAACAGCAGGTCTTCGTCCTCGAGCAGCAGCGGGATACTCGAGATCTCACCGTTGAACGGTCGCTCCCACACGACCTCGCCAGCGGTCGCATCGAGTGCCAACAGCGTCCCTTCGCGACCACCGACATACAGGAGGTTGCGCCGGTGGTCCGTCGCGACCCCGGCGTACTCGTCGGGACGCAGGACAAAGTTGTCGGGCAACGTGATCTGGCGCTGAAACTCGAACGACAACACCCGGCGCGCGGCCTCACCAGATGACGGGTAGAGCACCACATCCGGGTTTGAAGCCGCGCAGCCGCCCAACAAACTTGCAAGTACACACGTCGCGGCAAATCGCAGCATCGACTACTGCTCTTCCGTCGGGGGCGACTTTGTTGCATCTGCATCGGCAGCGGGGGCCGACAACGCCTTTGGATCGAGCTCTTCGAGACGCTGGCGCACAAACTCGCGGCCAAAGTTGTTGCCCGCCGTCACCGGGTATTCGGCGTGGTACTTGCGGTACACGGCGACGGCCTCTTCACCGCGGCCGAGCGCCTCGAGCACGCGACCCTGGTGCATCAGTGCCATGTCGCGGTAAAACGCCTTCTCTTCACCGGCGAGCCGCTCGAACTGTTGCAGGGCATCCTCTAACTTCCCCTGAGCTTCGAGTGCGAGCCCGAGACCCTCAACGGCCATGAACCGCAGCGGATGGACATCGCTCACCTCGCCGAGGAACTTGCGATAGACCTCGCCGGCCTCGGCCTGCTTGCCCGTCCGCATGAGCCGCGCAGCACGAACGAGTTCGGCGTTTTGATCGGCCTCGGACCCGGGCCCTTGGGTGGCCAAGTCCTGCATGATCTCATCGACCTTGGCAGCGCGTTGCGCCTCGCTTTCGACCACGGGCCACGGCGGATCGACTTTGCCGACCTGCTCGGGATCGATGAGTTGTGCCCGACTTTGGTAGGCGACCCCATCGGCCAAAATCTTGGTGGTTCGGGCGCGCTCTTCCTTGCCCTGTTCACGCACGGCAACGAACGCGATCACACCACCGACGATGACGACAGCAGCGATGATCAGCACGGGCATCCGTGCGACCGCCGCTTTGCCGGCACGCCGGACGGAACCTTGGAAGGCGTCGTCTTTGTCCCCTTGGGGGCGCTTTTTAGTTTTGCGCCGACTCCAGGTGGGGAGGTCCATCCGCTCACCGGGTGCGGGCGAAGTTGATTCGGACTTTTCTTCGCTCACAGGCGGCTTGTCTACAAAAGACATGTCCTGTTGTCTAGCAGCCTGTGGATTTTCTCGGCACGGCGCCTCACTTGCCGATTTTGCCGGGCCACGACACCGGGCCACGACGTCTCTGGGCGACGTCTTGGCCAAGCGGTATAACGGGCTGTGTTCCGCTGCAACGGCCTGAGCCCTGGGACGGTACAGCTGCGCCTTTGGGTGCTCGCCTGTGGTGTTCTCGGTGGAACATTTGCCCCGACTGCAGCGGCCACGCAGCCCGGCCCGCAGACCGAAGCGGAGGGTTCACACGAAGCCGAGGGTCCACCCGACACCGAGGGTTCGCACGACGCCGAGGGCCCACACGATGCCGAAGGCCGGCCGATCGATCCGAACGACCTTCCGTTCATGGACGCTCCCAACGGCCAGCGACAGCCCCGAACCAGCAGTGATGTTCCCGAACTCACGCTTCCCTTCAGCCGCAGACGGCGGGTCCAACTGACCATTTCGCCGATGTACGCGGCTTCCAAGCTGACGTTGCTTGGGCGTCCGGACCAGGTGCGCCACGGGTTTGGGTTCTCGTTTGAGGCCGACATCCAACTGATCAAGTGGATGTGGTTTCGCGCCGGGGTCAGCCACACCGTCCATCCGATGCCGCGGACAGTTGTCCTCGACGAGGATGACGAGCCCGTCGAAACCGCTGCAGCCGGGATGTTGCACGCGACCTATTTCAGTGGCGGGGTCGCACTTGCGATCGACCTCGGCCGGTTTTTACCCCTGCTCGATGTCGGGATCGGTGCCCTTCGCGTGGCCACCCCCCAGGGGTTGTTCACCGGTCAGCGCGGGTTGCCGTGCAACAGCGACGGAAGTTGTGACACGGGACTTGTATGCGCATCGAGTGGGATGTGCGAAGTCAGCTTGCTACCGACGGTCCACGCCGGAGTCGGAGTCGACGTTCTCGTCGGCCAACACTTAACCCTCGGATTCCTCGTCCGCTACTACGCGCCCGTTTCGGCGATTGCCGACATTCCACTCTACCTGGCTGCCTCGGTCCGCGCCGGAGTGCGGTTCTGAGATCTTGTATACGCACTGCTCGCTACGAACGGCGCGTCGGTCCTGCATCTACATGAATTGTGGTTGCGCTCCTATGTATACGCATCCGTTGAGGCCACTCGACGCCGTGTTCGGCCGTTAAACAAAAAAGCCCCCCACTCGGGAGGGCTTTTTTGCATCTGCATGGATTACAGCAGCGGGCAGTCGACCTCTTTGAGGTCGGAGAGCTCGCAGGTTGCTTTGACCGTGAAACCGGCCTTCGCCGAGGCGGAGCGGACGATCTTGAATTCGAGGTTGTAACCGGCCTCGACACACTCTTCGGCCATGTCGTCGTCCTCGTTGGGGGTCTCGTTGCCATCTTTGTCGACCAAGTAGTCGAAGCAAACCGTCTCGCCGACGGGGGGCACACGCTCACCGTTTTGATCGATGCAGCCCGGGATTTTATTTTGCTCGCCGGTTGCGTCGTTCTCTTCGACCAAGTTGCAGCTCGCGTCGAGATACGGGGTTTCGCGGTCGGTGTCGGCGACGCAGCTGGGGAAGCATGCGGGCTTGATCTGATCGCGGATGCGGTTGGCGATTGCGTCGAGCGCTGCGGTGTATTCCTCGGAGCAGATCGAGTAGACGTTGCGGGCACCGTCAACGGCGAACGCTTCGGCCCACTCGACCATGCGTACCGGCGGCAGCGGGTTTCCTGCGGGTGGCCCACAGGTGCCATCATCGGTGCAGACAGAACCGGCCGGACACTCGTCCGTTGCGGTGCACGGAGTCGGATCGACTTCGATCTGTTGCTGCGACTGACAACCAGGTCCGATACCGTTGTCGACTTGGGCGTCGGGATCGGGATCGTCGGCGTAGTTGATATCGCCGCCCATGTCGTACTCGAGCGGCACACCACCGATGAGGGCAACCAGCACTTCTTGGCCCTGATCGAGCATCTGTTTTTGATCTTCGATCTCTTGCACGACGTCGACGTAGCGCTGGACCGGGTAGAGCACCGCGTTGTCGGCAGCACTTGCAGTATCATCGATCTCGCTGCCGTCGGATGCGTAGTCGGCCGATTCACACCCGGTGTAGGGTGTGCTGCCCGAGCACTTGGTGCCGGCGTTCCAACACACTGCGTTCTGAGCGGCGTTGGCTCCCATATCTGACCAAAAGGCCTTGTTCGCCGGGGTGAAGATGTCGTCGTGGGAAGGGTTGTAGGAACAGTCGGCC
>CAZUPD010000113.1:0-26492 GCA_964621785.1 uncultured Nannocystaceae bacterium | reverse complement strand
TCCAAACCCACCGCGGGCGATTCTTCTGACCAAGCGGTAGGGACCGAAGCGACGGCCACTTCGCATGGTGGGGCGGGTCGCAGGGACATTCGTTTTGCCAACCACACGCATCGTCATGCACCTCCGGGAGCAATCCGTCCAGCGAGTTACCGGTCCGTAGCTCGAACCTAGGTTGGGGGCGGCCGGGAAATCCGTCGAGCTCCAATCCACGGCAAATCAACGTTCAGGTGAAACATTCATTGTGACCCAACACGTCGCCCACGGGCCCCAACAAACGAAGCCCGTGTGATTTCCGCAGGATGCTCAAACAGCCGGTCAGCAGGCCCAATAAGACCGACGATCCCAGTTTTTAGGGTACCGGCCAACGTGCGAATGCGACCGCCACGTCAGTTCGACGACACGCGCCCACCGCCCATCGGGCCGGTTGCATCGAACCACCAACCTCTGTTCAAGAATCACTGTTACAACTTGCTCCTACAACAATTCTAGGGCTCCCACTTCGTCGCACAAAACATGTCCAAAAGAACAGGTTAAATACCCTTCTCCATCGAAAAGTGATGAGATCAACCCATGTATCGATCCACGATCTCCAGCTCGCTATCAACATGTGTCCTCGCCCTCACACTCGCTGGTTGCAGCGGAAGTGAAGACTCGTCGACCGGCTCTGACTCGGACAGCGCGACCACATCCGGGGAGACCACACAAACGACGATGTCCGAGACGACGATGGACCCGACCACGGGTATGACGGATCCGACGGGTGGCGAAACCATGGGTGAAGTGACGACCGAGGGTCCCACGACGGATCCAACGGACACGACGGACACGACGGACACGACAGACACGACAGACACGACCGAAACAACGGATACGACCGATACCGGAGATCCGATCTGCGGCGACGGGGTCGTCGAAGGCGATGAAGAATGCGACCTCGGCTCCGACAACGACGATAGTGGTCTATGCACAACGTTGTGCACCAATGCCGTCTGTGGCGACGGACTGGTCGGCCCTGGCGAAGCATGTGACGACGCCAACGATATCGACGACGACGAATGTACAAACACGTGCACGACTCCCGGCTGCGGCGACGGCATGGTTCAAGACGGGGAAGACTGCGACGACGCCAACGACGACAACACGGACGCATGCCTCGACACCTGCGTGCTCGCCAGCTGTGGCGACGGATTTGTCTATGCTGACGAGGAAACCTGCGACGATGGCAATGCCGACGAGACAGATGCATGCACAACGTTATGTGCACCACCAGCCTGCGACGACGGCATCATGAGCGGAGACGAGTCCGATGTCGACTGCGGCGGCGACAGCTGCGAGGGCTGCGGACTCGGAGAAGCCTGTATCGACAGCGGCGACTGCGGCTTCGGTATTTGTATCAACAACATCTGCGCAACCCCACTCGACTGCGCGGACCTGCTGGCCAGCGACCCCGAGGCGACTTCGGGCGTCTACGCGATCGACCCGGATGGCGAAGCCGGCGAAGACCCATTTATGGCCTACTGCGACATGGAAAATCTCGGCGGCGGCTGGACCCTGGTCCTCAAGGCAGACGGCCGTAACCCAACATTTGCCTATGCAAATGCTATCTGGCTCGACAACTCGCTTCTCAACGAGGACGTACCCGACTTCAACCACACCGAGGGCAAGCTCCACGGCTGGAACGCGATCCCCGTGTCCGAGGTGATGGTGGGGCTAGAATCGCCGATCGACGACAACCAAAACCCACCGACGATGAACTACGTGTCGGTCGATATCGCGGCAAACTCGATGTTTGAGTTGATCTCCCCCAACACGCCGGTGATGACCAACATCGGCCGGGACGCGTGGAAGACACTGATCACCGGAGGAGCAACCCTTCAACCCAACTGCAATCAAGAGGGCTTCAACATTCAACCGAATCCGAATCCTGGCCACCACAGTGTCCGGATCGGAATTGTCGGCAACAACGAAAATGATTGTAATACCACCGATTCACGGATCGGGATCGGCGGAGTCGGGACCGCGTGTAGTACAAGTAACGACCCCGTGGGCAACTTCGCCGGGTGTGGGGGCGACCTCGGCAACCTCAACACCACAACCTACGGAGCCGTGTTCGTCCGCTGATCGAGGCTGCCTGCGTTTGGTCAGGATCAATCGGCCACGACAATCGCGAACGGAGCCGTGTTCGTCCCGCTGATCGAGGCTACCTACGGGCGCGTTCTTGGAGCATGCGCGCCCGTCGGGTTGCCGTACGGAATGTGCGGCGAGCACAGCGTGTCCGCTCGTGTACGGATTTAGTCGACGTCCTCGCGACCGTTCCGGGCGAGTCGCACAAGTTCCGCCCGGGCCTGCGCGAGCGTTGCCGCGGCTGCCCACTGCTCGATCCGGTGACAGGCCGACGCGCCTAGCATCCCGCGTATGCGGGTAAGCAGCGGTTGTGGCACATGCATCGGCGTTGCGATCAACCTCCGCATGGCGATCGCTACCGCATAGGCCTGACCCACGTTCCCCGGTGCACACTCGGCTGCGAACAACGCCATTGCCGCCTCGGCGGACTCGGCCAACCCGAGGTCATCACCGACGTCGGTAAAACCCTGGACCGCCGCCAAAAAATGTGTATGCGCATTTTTTAGATGCCCCAGTTGGGTTTCGACCACACACAGACACACCGCGGAGCCGGCAATCCCCCAGCGGTCGGCGAGGATCTTGCGCGCGTCTAGGCTTTGCTCGTAGAGCGCGCGTGCTTGCTCGAGCTCGCCGCGGGTTCGATAGCACAGGGCGAGATTTCCGAGGCTGCTCGAAATGCCATGTAGATCGTCGAGCTCGCGGCGGAGCTCGAGAGCCTCGCTGTGCAGCTGCACCGCGCGATCGAGCTTTTGGCAGCGAAATGCCACGACACCGAGATTGCTGCACGCGTGGGCACATCCCCAACGATCACCGCAGGCGCGGTAGAGGTCGTCCGCCCGCTGGTGGTGGACAATCGCCTGCTCGTAGTGCCCCTGCTCGCGTGCCACCATCCCCAACCAATTGCTCGCGTCTGCCTGCCCGCGTGTACGGCCGAGAGCTGAGGACTGCGCCCGAGCTGCCTCGAGATGCTGCCGTGCAGATGCGTAGTCGGCCCGGGCATAGGCCAGCTCCCCGGTCCCCTGGTGGGCTGCGGCAATTATCTTTGCATCTACATGATCGTGCGGAACTTCCCACATCCAGGTGACAAACTCTGCCACCGCGGGACCTTGGCCATCGATCCACCAAAACCGTGCCAGCGCTGCGACGACCTGCATCACCGCGTCACAGGCACCGCGTTCGCGGCTCTCGACTAGATGTGCATGGACCTGGCTCGCACACTCGCGGAGTTTTGCAAGTGCCGCGAGTTGTTGCGCCTGCGTTGCCCGCAGGTGCCGTGCGAGCGTTTCGAGCTGACGTATCGAGGGCAATTTGGCCGACAGATCCACACAGGTACGCTATCTCAAATTGTCGATGCCATGGGGTTCGAATCGAGGATGCCCTGTACACGCTTCGTGACAGGGAACCCTTTGCAAATACATGATTTTTGCGTCGCGCTACCCCTCGAGCGCGTCGCGGGCGGAGCTGGCCACGTTCTCAAACGGACAATTGGCCAGCTCTCGCATCAGGGCCTCGACCTGCGGCCCGGAGTGCTCATCGCGATTGAGACCCGAGTAGACACCCCAGGCCACGTGTTCGTTGATATCGGCCGCCAGGCGCTCGCGGTAAAACGCCACCAACTGGGCCGTGGGCAACAGCGCTTGAATCCCCGACAACATGTCCCCACGGACTTCTGGATCGGGATCGTTGGACGCCACCCGTTTTGCCACCGGGGCGAGCCCGGGAAACTTGCTCATGTTGGTGCAGTACCAGGCCATCTTGCGCCGGACCTCGGCATCGCTGTCGGTCAACAACTGTTCGGTCATCTGCTGGACGGTCGCGGCCTCGGACTCGGGGAACCAGTGGAGGTTTTCGGCGATTTCCTGGCGGACCTTGCGATGCGGATTTTTGAGGTGCTTTTGGTACATCTCGACCGCCAAGGGGCCCTGTTTGTAGTCGTGCAGCAGGCACAGCGTCGAGATACAGGCGGCTTGCACCTCCGGGCTGGGGTCGCTGTCGAGCTTGGCCGCGACCTGTTTCATCAGCTTTTTCTTGTCACGGTAATCGCTGTAGGCCCCGATCACCGCGGCCCGGACGGCTGGTTCGGGGTCGTCGGCCATCCCCTCTAATACCCCGAGCTTGCCGCGAAACGTATCCTCGGCGGCAAACCGCAGTTGGTCGGCAACCTCTTCACGGACCTTGGGATCTGGCGATTTCGCCAGGTCTTTGATCAGCGACAGCGCCCCTTCGTCGGCAAACTTCGCAGCCGCGGTGATCAGCTCGCGACGGAAGTCGCTCTCGCCCCCGGCCTTGATCAGCTCGTCGAGCAACTTGATGTGCTCCTTGCGTGCATAACCGTCGAGCAGGTTGGCCCAGGTCTCGAGCGCCTGGGTCCGGACATCCCCCCCTCGCGTGCGGATCAAGCGGGCGAGTTCCGGTTCCAACACCTGCAACTGTTCGCGCTCGCTGTAGCACTCGAGCATCACCTCGCGCAGTGCCTCGCACAGTTCCTCCTCGTCGTCGCTGCGCAGATCGGGCCAGCGGTCGTAACATTCGTCGAGGGTCATGCCCGTGGCCTGGCGCCCACCCACGACCGTGAGTGTGGTCTTGGCTGTCGGATCGGCCACCTTGGGAATATCGGCGACCGCCATCACGGTGTACGACACACCATCCCCGCTGGGGTCGAGGTCTCGCGGCAGGTCAAAGCGAAACTCGAACGCACGCTCGGACTTGGCCGGAATCGGTTCCCCCTCAACCAGTGTATGATCAACAATTAGATTGGTGTCGATCTCGGGCAGGGACGAGCCCTCTTTTTGCCGCACGAGCAAGTGCAGCAGACGAACCTTGAGAGATGTCAGTGTGAGGTCTTTTTTGCCGCCGGTGAGTGTGAGTGTCCCCGAGAGAACCCCGCCGATCGGCACCTGGGTCGAGTCGAGGCTGATCGCTAGTTTCGTCCCGCCGCCAAAGAGTTTGTTGAGTAGGCCCATGCTTGTCTGCTCCTCCAACGCGCGTGCTCGCGCGGGCGCAGGGTAACGGACCGCGCACGTGGTGCGGCAACTTTCTGGCCGACTTGCCGGTGACAAACTCGGTGTGTCTACACAAGAGTTGCACGTAGATGACGGAAGGCTCACTTCGGAGGCTTTGACCCCTCATACACATATCCAGACCGATCCGTGCTGTTCCTCGCGTCCCCCCGATTTCCCGCGGTCTTCGGCCCCGCCGAAAAACCGGCTATGCTGGCACACGTGTTGCGATACACGCGGGATCTCGCGTCTAGCCCGGACACCAAATCTCGAAGCGAGGATTGCAAGTTGCGGTACCATTGGATGCGCGGACAGGCGAACGACGAATGTCCACTAAATCCCGAAGACGCGCTGGAGGCACGTCAAGCACCGAACGCGGAGCATTTTCATGTATCCGCATGTTTCTCGAAGTTTCGTGAGACATTCAGAGGTATGAACCAGCCCGCACGGGCGCTGCTATGCCTGCTCGTCGGTGCCTGTTCGAGCCCGGAGGCCCCCGCCGGGCAACCGCCCCCCCAAAAACCGGCAGCCTTGCCGCTTGCAAGTACCACGACTCAACAAACGCCTCCCGACGACAGCAAGCACGACCTCGCCACCGCACCCCACGATCTGCCCAAACACCCGCCGACGCCTGATACAACGCGGATCGAGCAGTTGTTGCGATCGGACTACAAAGGGTTTGCCGTGCCGATGGCCAACCCCGAACAGTTTCGCGTGCAGGTGTTGCTGACGACCTTTACCCCGCAGCCCGGTGGGCCCACCAAAATCGCCGAGTACCACTACCGTCCCGATGCGGACTACATCTACGTCGCGTCGGCCATCAAAACCTTCGGTTCGATCGCGGCCCTCCGCAAGCTCGAACAGTTGCAGGCCCAAGGCCACGCCATCGACCTCGACACACCGATGGCATGGTGTCCCGAAGACAAGAAAATCTGTTTTACCCGCGACAAAACCAATGTCGAAGGCGGCGTCATCACGCTCGGGCACGAGTTGCGTAAGGTCCATCTCGTATCCAACAACTACGCGTTTAATCGGATCTACGAATTTGTCGGCCACCGCGAGATCAACGAGGTCGCCTGGCAACTCGGGTTTGAAAGTGTCCGGGTCCGCCATCGGATGCAGGACAAGTTCGACGAACGGATCCGGCGAACGACCCCCAAGATCGAGTTTCGCCCCGCCGAAGGCGACGCCATTGTGATCGAGCGACGCATCAGTGACCTCGACCTTCCCGAGACCGAAGGCGTGCACGTCGGAAAACGCCACATCGACTTCGACGGCAAGGAGCAGGCACGTCCCAAGAGTTTTGCCAAATACAACGCGGCCTCACTCACCGATCTGCACCACCTGACGCTGGCGCTGCATCGTCCCGAGTACCCCGGCATTCCACGACTCCCGCTGAGCGAGGCGCACCGAAACTTCCTGACCGCGGCGATGGCCGAAACTCCCTCAGAATCTAAAAACCCGGTTTACGAGCGTCCTGAGGCACATTACCGCTACAAACTTCTCCTGCGTGGGATCCTCGAGGTTCTCCCACAAGCGCGCGTCCGCTATGCGGGTAAGCCGGGCCGCGCCTACGGGTTTCACCTCGACTCCGCCTACATTGAAGATACACAGACGGGCCGGGCAATCGTTGTAACAGCATCGATTCATGCCAACAACGATTACCTGGTCGAAAATACAGAGCGGATCTACGACCGGATCAGCCGGCCATTTTTCGACAGTCTCGGCGAAGTCCTCGCCCGCGAGTTTTTGCTCGATCCTGGTCAGGGAGCGTCGCCCGGGGCCGGCGGGCCCTGAAGTCCGAGGTCCTCGATCCCCGCCCGCACCGCGGCCATAAACGCCGGGCCGGGATCGACTTTTTCGGTCCGGTAGTCGGGCTCACGTTCGACAAACAGCGGATGTCCCTCGAACGCCTGGTACTCAAAATGCCCGATGACATGGGTGATCGCGTAGCGCCGCGCGAGGTGACGGACCAAGGCGATGTTGGCCGCGACCTGAGCCTCGGTCAGGGGAAACGCGGTGTCATTGCCGACATTTTCCACACCGATGGCAACATGATTGAGGCCGATACAGTGGCGCGCCATCCAGGTCTCGGGCATCAAGCGATAGATCGTACCATCGCGGTCGACCATAAACTGTGTAGACACATTGACATCACCCGCTGCCGTCACGTTGGGGCGAGAGTCGTCGATCGTCGGCGGATCGAAGTAGTTCCACGATTCCTCGAGCGTGCCGCGGCCCGTATGGTGCAGGACAATCACTTGCGGCGTGATCTCAATGCCTGTCGCTTTCGCGTCCTGATGCCGCTGACGGTAGGCGATCGTGCGTTGTTTGCGTTCGTCGGCGAAGTTGATTGGCCGGTCGATGATAGTGAGCTCGGACGCCGTGTCGCCCGAGGAGGAATGCGTCACATGCGTTTGTGCAGACGTTTGCCCGCGCACCGGCTCGGCCTCCTGCGGCTCCTCAGGAGGCTGTCTGTTCGAACACCCTAGCAGGACAAGGGCGGTGATGAGGCTGCGGACGACGGGCATCGACAAAACCTAACGCGAAACGTTTGTCTATTCAAACATCTTCGTGTTCGATGCTGGCTCCTCGTTCGAGCAGATGTGCCCAACTTGAAGGCGCATCCACGGGCGCAGGCCAGTGCATCATGCGACCGGCGAGAGCGAAGCACACTCATTCATGTACACACATGTTAAAAGAACTCAATCGGCCAAACCGCGGACAACCGCGTCGGCAAGTGCCGGGCGAATCTCGCGGATCTGCGTGTTCGTTCGCGTCGGATGGACCCGGTTGGTCAGCAAAATGACAAACAAGTCGCGTGTAGGATCGATCCAGATCGACGTCCCCGTATAGCCCGTGTGTCCAAACGATTGGCGTGACAGAGGTCCTGCAGACGACCCCTTGGCCGACGGAGTATCCCAACCGTAGGCTCGCTCGGAACCCGGGACCCCGACACGCTGGGTGAACGTTGCAACCGTCGTTTCTGCGACCAATCGACGCTCGCCCAGAACCCCCCGATTGAGCAGCATTTGGGCAAATTGTGCCAAGTCACCAGCTGTTGAAAACACACCGGCATGGGGCGCCACGCCACCCATTGCATATGCATTTTCATCATGGACTTCGCCGTGGAGGACCCGGCCGCGCCACGGGTCATCTTCGGTCGGGGCGATCTGCTCGTAGAACTCTCGAGAAGGACGATAGCTGGTACGTGCCATCCCGAGCGGAGAAAAAATCCGGCGCTGGGCAAACACGTCGAGGTTCTCGCCCGCAACGCGTTCGATGATCGCACCCAACAAGATGATTCCGAGGTCGCTGTACAGTGATTTTGAACCGGGCCGATAGACCAGATCCATCGCCACGATCCGCTCGACATAGGCCGATTTTCCCTCGACCTGCTCGTACAGCGGCGCCCACCAGTCGACCCCAGAGGCGTGGCTCAACAGATGCCCTACCGTCACCTCGTCCTTGTGTTTGCCGGTAAATGCAGGCAGATGGTCAACGACGCGATCGGTGAGCGAGAGCTTGCCCGCGTCGACGAGCATCATCGCGGCCGTGGTCGTCACGACGACCTTGGTCAAACTGGCAAGATCATATATTGTATCTGCATCAACTTTGCGTGCATCCTTTGCATAGCTCAGATGTCCGTAGCTGGCGAGATGGGCGAGCTGCCCGCGGCGGCCAATTGCGACGACGGCTCCCGGGAAGGCTTTGCGTTTGACCGCCCGTGCCATCAGGTCGTCGACTGCTTGCATCGCCCCGGGGCGAAATCCGACGGATTCAGATGTGGCCCGGGGGATGGCAGCAGCGGACCGAACCTGTTCGGACGCCGCCTGCGGACTTGACTTGCGACTTGTGCCTGAGGCAGCCGACACCTCCGTCGGATTACGGTTCATCTCGGAACCAAGCGAATGCGTTGTACCTGTCTCGGCAGCCACCTCCGCGGCTGCGGTGGCCTGTGCGGGAACCTTGCGAGTACCCGAGCCACACCCGAGCAGGGAGCAGAGCATTCCGACCAGGGTACATCGCAGCATCGACCGTAGGATGCCACAGTTCTCGGCGACGTGCGAACTTCGCAGATGCGTCACGCTGCGTGTCCTCGATAGCATGCGCATACATTTTTTTTGGAGTCCGTTCTATGGTTTTGAATGTACACACATGCAGTCCAGGGCGTGGCAACCTTCGCGTTATTCCGGGATCACACACACGCCGTAATTTTCCTCCCACGGGTCGGGCTCGCCAAACACTGCGGTACACTCGGTCCCCGGCTGGTCGCACACGGGGTCGCTCAGGTCACAAAACGGTACACAGCACCCATCACCCGAGCAATCCGGCACAAGCTGTCCGGGTGCACACATCAGGCCGGCCTGACACTCGTTGATGAGGGTACACTCGTCGAGGAGATTGCCCTGATCGTCGGGCACCGCGACGGGGGCACACACTGTCGTGTCATTGACCGGATAACAGGCCTGACCCGAACCGCAATCTTGGGCGAGAAGATCGCAGTACGGTAGACACAGCGAAAGCGGCCCGTCGCCGGTCAGGATACACTCCGCCATCGGAACGTCGCAGGACGGGGTGTCGACCGAGCCGACACAAAACGCGACGCATTCACCCATCAGCGAGTCGTCGACGTCCCAACACATATGTCCCTTAGAACATGTATCCAGGCCACTGGTGGGACTGTCGACGGCCATACACGGCTCGCCGTGGATCGCATCGCCGATGATGTCAAAACACCCGAGGTGGGTCCACGTCGAAAACCCGTTGCCGGCATAGGGCATGCATTTCAGGCCTTCGGGGCATGTATCGTCGAAAAGGTCGCACGGCAACACGCCCGCGTCGGGCTCGATCATGAAGGGGTCATCGGTCGGATCATCCGTGATCGATGCGGTCGTTGTCGTGTCATCGCTTGTCTGAGAGTCGCTTGTCTGAGATTCGCCGGTTTGGGACCCCCCGGTTGTTTCATCGGTCGAACCTGTCGTACTGGTCATGCCCGAGGTCGTCGGGCCCGTGGTCGGCCCTGCGGTGGTTCCTCCGTCCGTCGTCTGGGAGGCTTCACCGCCGTCGCTACAGGCAGCGAGCATCACAGTCAGTAGGGATCCGGAAAGAATGTGTACAGTTTTTTGTTGTAGAATCATAATTCCTGCCTGCGCTTGCAGTTCAAGCACCCATTCGGAGTCGACTTGCCCGGCTCACTCCGGCTCCATGCACTGACCGATGTGCGTATCATCGGGTTCGGGGTTGCTCAAGATTGCGACACACTCGGTGCCCGGGGTGTTGCACACCGGATCGTTGAGGTCGCAAAATGGGGCACAGCAGCCGGTTCCCGGGCAATCGGGCCAGTTGCTGATGCAACCAAATCCAGGGTGGCAGGCGTTGAGATACTCGCAGACATCCCCCTCCTGACCGGCATCTGGTTGCGCTGCGTCGGGCTCACAGGAAAATCCGTCGAGAAAATCGAGGAAGTAACATGCAAACCCTTCGTGGCAATTTTGGAGCAGTGGATCGCACTCGGGGAAACACAACGGAAGCGTCCCTTCCGCGGAAATCTTACAATAGGTGTCCTCGGGGACACATATCGGATTGTCGACGCTCCCCGAGCAAAACGCGAAGCACTCCCCCATCAGTGTTTGTGGGTCGACAGAGAAGCACATGTGGCCCTGCGCGCAGTCGTCGAGCCCGCTTACGCCACTCTCGATGACGGTACATGGATCTCCGTGGGTGCCGGTTCCCATGACAGCGACGCACTTGAGTGCGTTCCAGGTGCTCCCCCCATCGCTGTTGTAGGGCATACACTTTTGACCTTCAGGACAGGTATCCTGTTCGAAGTGGTCGCACTCAACGAGGGAGGGGGTGTCGGCGTCGACGATAAACGGACTGGTGGTATCTTCCGTCGGGTCGGTCTCGCTGGGGTCGGTCGAAGTCGTCGGCTCATCTGTAGTGACGCTTGTGCTGTCGCTACCACTCGAGTCTGTTTCGCCGCTCGTCGTGCTCGACATCCCGGCAGTTGTGCTCGTCGAGCTCGTCGTCGGCTCTCCGGTCCCCGTTGATGCGTCCGACTCCGACCCATCATTCGGTACCCCACAGGCGAGACAGACAAACAAGCTGACGAGGTTGATTCTGTACATGGTTTCGAGCTTTCCGAGTCAAAAACGCGCCAAGCAGATTATGAATATTATTTTTATAAACTATAATTACATACCTTCTTGTAATTTCTCAATCGAATTCACGCGCACAAATACGCGCCAACGACCGCTTGAACAGCCCGTTCGCAATTTGGTTGTATATGCTGTTGGGTCAGGACTTGGGTCCGACGATCCGACCGGCCCAGCGGGCCACTGCATTTCGCAGATCATCAAAATAGCTGTACGAGATCGGTACGACCACGAGGGTCAGGACGGTCGCCGTCGCCATCCCACCGACGAGGGTTTTGCCAAATGGCCCATAGGCCAGGCCCTCTCCGGTGGGGGTGGAGAAGGCCAGCGGGATCATGCCGCCGATTGTTGTCAGGGCCGTCATCATGATCGGCCGAAACCGCTGCATCCCGGCCTGGATGATCGCCTTGTCGCGGTCGAGGCCCTGACGCCTCGCGCTGTTGATGAAGTCGACCAACACGATGCCGTTGTTGACCACCACGCCCAACAGGAGCAACACGCCGATCCCGGCAAGCGGGTCCATGGTCGAGCCGGTCAGCCACAAAAACCACCACACGCCGACAAACGACAAAGGAATCGAAGGCAGGACACTCAGTGGTAATACAAATGATTCGAATAAAAACCCCATCAACAGGAAGATGAAGATCGTCGACAGGGCGGCGGCTCCCATGAGGTCTTGTTGGGTGCTTTCAACTTCCCGGGCCTCGTGGTCGGCGTCAAAGCTAATTCCGCTGGGGAGTTTGTAGTTGGCGATCAGCTTGCGCAGGGCCGCCATGGTTTCTTCCCGATTCTCCTGTTCGAGCTCCAGACGGATCAACGAGGCCACGCGCTTGTTGTTGCGAACCAGCGAGCGCTCGCCCTTGAGGACGTTGGTGTCGGTGAGGACTTTGATCGGGACCACCGCGCCCTGCTGCGTCGGGACTTTGAACTCGAGCAGTTGGTCGAGCTGTTCGCGGTCCTGCTTGCGGTAGCGGATCCAGACGTTGATTTCCCGATCTTCAGCGTCGCTGCGAAACCGCGGTAGGGGCTGCCCGCGGATGGCGTAGCCGATGGTACTCCCGACTAAATTGGCGCTGATACCAAATCGCTCGCTCTGGGTACGGTCGAGCTCCAGGGCCAACTCGTCGCGGCGGGTCGTGTCGGAGCCGCGGTTTTGCAGCCCGATGACCCCCGGTTGTTGTAATAGCACTGTTTCGAGTTTTTCCTTGGCCGCCTGCACCGAGCTGTGATCGTCGCCGTAGAGTGAGACGATAAAGGTCGATTCCTGACCGCCGTCACTCGAGCCAAAACGGGCCTGTTTGGTCCAACCTGGCCGATTGGGCAGGCGATCAAACATTTCCTGGCGCACTTCGGCAAACGGGCGCTCGCCGGGAACCGGTTTTTCAAAGAAGACCTGAATCTCGCCAAAGTTGTCGGTGAACCCGATGTATTGCCCGCTGCTGCGATACTCCTTGCGCATGCCGGCGAGCTCTTTTTCGATCCCGTGAAAAAACTCCTCGGCTTCTTTGAGGGTCGTGTCACCGGGCATCGAGTAATAGACCTGAAAATTGCGCGAACCCATGTCGTTGCCGGCGACAAACGAGACCGCACTCATCGGGCCGATGACGGTGGCCATGAAAATCAGAATTGATGCAAATACAACGTCAAACCGACGCTTGAGACTGACGCGAATCAGATGACCGTACCAGCGGTTGAGTCGGCCGACAGTGCCTTCGTAGATCCAGGTGAGCTTGCGCTTCCACCAGGCATCGGCCGCGAGGAGACGTCGCATCCACGGACCGGGCTCGCGTTTTTTGCGACGTCCGACCATCAGGGTTCCGGCCACGGGGACGAGCACAAGAGCGACAAACAAGCTCGCCAGCAGGGAGACGCACACGGGCGTGACCATGCGGATCATGAAGAACTGGGTCGGTCCGGAACTGAGCAGGGCGGCCGGAGCAAACACGACCATGGTGGTGAGGGTGGCCAGGGTAATCGGCAGGGCGACTTCGCTGGCGCCGTGGAGTGCGGCAGCAAATCGCCCGATCCCGCGGGCTTGGTAGCGCTCGATGTTCTCGGCGACGACGACCGAGTTGTCGACCACAAGCCCAATGCAGATCATCAAGCCGAGCAGCGAGACCAGGTTGACCGTCTGGCCAAGGAAGTACATCGCCGGCAGCGAGAGGAAGATCGACAGCGGAATGGAGGCGGCGATGATGATGGTGAGCCGCAACCGGCGCAGAAAAACCAACAGGACAACGACCGCGAGCAATCCGCCCTGGCGACCCGCGTCGAGCACTTGGTCGAGGCTGAACCGGATCATGTCGCCCTGCATGAAGATCGGCTCGATCTCAAAGCCGTGCAGTGCGGGCTGCTTGCTGGCCTCTTGGACAGCCTCGCGCAGGCGGTCACAGACCTCGACCGTGTTGGCCTGGGACTCCTTGAGAATGAACATCACCATCGACGGCTTGCCGTTAAACCGATCGATGCGTTCGCGTTCAGGGCGTTCGTAAAGGACGTCGGCGATGTCACCCAAGCGAATGTCGTTGGGTCCGACGACGGTGTTTTCGAGTTCGTCGACGGTCTGGTAGGTGGCCAGCGAACGGACGACAAACTTCCCCCCGGGGTCGCGGATGCTTCCGCTGGCGAGGTTGAAGTTGCTCTGCCCCAAGTCCTGGGCGATCTGGAAGATGTTGAGCCCGGCGGCTTCGGCCAGCGAGCGGTTGATCTCGATGCGAATCTCGCGATCGTCCTGGCCCCACAAGTTGACGATGCCAACGCCTTCGATGCGCTCGACGGCGCGCACGAGATGTTTGGAGATCCGGTCCTGGGGCTGCTCGACGGACTCGTCCCAGGTGATCCCGTAAAACGCGACCGGAAAGCCGGCGGACGAGGCTTTGTTGATCTGTACTTCGCGGACGTCGTCGGGGAGGTCAGGCCGTACCCGGGCGACGCGGTCACGCACTTCGCGATAGGCGACATCCATGTCGACGTCGGCATCAAATACCAGCGAGACACTCGACCGGTCAGCCCGCGACGTGGCGTTGATCTCGTCGAGTCCGGGGGTGGTCGAAAGTTCCTGTTCGAGCGGACGCGTAATCCGGTCCTCGACGTCCTGAGCCGTGGCGTTGCTGTAGGGAACTTGCACCTGCATGAAAGGTGGCGAGAACCCTGAGGGAATCAGCTCTAATGGGATATTGACGAGGGCGACAATGCCGATGACGATCGCGCTGAGGAGCGTCATCAACATGGTGATCGGCCGCATCAACGAGGTGTGGACGATGCTGTTGTCGCGGACAAACCGATGGGTGTCGCGCTCCATGGTGGGTGGCTCCTTTAGTCGGGGTCGCGGCGAAGGTTGGGAATGACGACACCTTCGAGTTGCTCGCCCAATTCTGTGTGCTGGGGGTCCTGTCCGATCGTACCTGTTTCTTGTTGCGGGCTCGGGTTTCCATCGACCTCGGACGCCGGTGCGTCACCCGGTTTGGGGTCGTCGAGCACAACTTCGGGGGCGAGTTGCTCGTCGGTGACGACCGCCAAATCGTTGGCCAACAGCTCGTTACGGGGAATGTGGTCTGCTCCCGTAAACCGGTCCAAACCAGCATAGATGGTAGGAATCACAATCAGCGTGAGCAGCGTCGAACAGGCCAATCCGGCGATGACGGTGATCGCCATCGGCATGCGGATCTCGGCCCCGTCGCCGATCCCGAGGGCCATCGGCATCAAGCCCAACACGGTCGTAAGCGTGGTCATGAGGATCGGTCGCAAGCGGATCTTGCCGGCGAGCTCTAGGGCCTTTTCGGTCGGATGTCCGCGCTGCTTGAGCTGGTTGACGTAGTCGACCAAGACGATCGCATTGTTGACGACAATCCCGGCGAGCAAGATGGCACCCAAGAACACCAGGACGCTGACGGGGATGTCGAGGGCGAGTAAGGTGAAGATGACCCCGAGGCCAGCGAGGGGAATGGTCGCCAAAATGATGAGCGGATAGATCAGGCTCTCAAACTGCGACGCCATGATGACGTAGACGAGGAAGATCGACAGGCCAAGGGCGAGGTAGAGCGATTGCGAGGAGGTCTCCCACTCTTCGCTTTGCCCGGTGACCACCACTTCGACACTGTCGGGGAGCTCTAGCTTGTCGATCTGGACTTTGATCTGGTCGACGGTGCTGCCGAGACCGGCTCCTTCGACGTTGGCGGTGACGAGACCGACGCGCTGTTGGTCGATGCGGCGAATCTCGTTGGGACCGCGACCCAGGGTGACTTCGGCGACCGCACTGAGGGGGACAGGCCGATCCTTGCCCGGGTTGATGACCAGGTCTTTGAGTTCGTCGATCGAGGCATCGGTGATCCCGTGCAGGCGGACGCGGACGGGAATTTTGCGATCCTTGCGGTTGTATTTGGTGGCCTCGAACCCCTGGACTTTGTTGCGCACCAACTCGGCGACTGTGCGGATGTTGAGGCCGTAGCGGGCGAGGGCGTCGCGGTCGTAAACAATCTGGATCTCGGGGCTACCGGGCAGGATCGACGACTTGACGTCGCGCAGTCCGTCGATGTCCTCGAGGGCAGCTGCGACACTGCGCGTGGCCTGGCCGAGTTCGGTGAGTTCATAGCCGCGGATCTCGACTTCGACCGGCTGGGTAAACGAAAACAGGACCGGGCGCTTGACGTTGATGATGGCGTCGGGGATCCGCTCGAGTAGCGGGCGGACAACCGCGAGTGCTTCGGATTCGGCGAGACCGGTGTCGACCTTGGGACCTTGGGGCTGTTGCTGCTCGGGTCGTGGCTTGGGTTTGCTGTCTGGTTGAACAGATGTAGCACCGACGTCCGCTGGCGGTGGTGAACCGCGACCCCGGAAGCCCCGGCGCTGCTGACCCGGAGGTCCGCCCATCTTCGGGCTGGCGGCCTCATAGGTGCGCGCGCGTTGGGTGGTCAGCGTAAATCGCAGGCGTGTGGTGTGCTCACCGCGTTCCCCCGACTCGGCACTGTCGCGCTCGCTGCCGATGGTCGTGACCAGGTTGCGAAGCCGTGGGACATCTTTGACCAAGGCCTGTTCGACGGGCGCGATGGTTTCGTCGGTGACCTGCAAGGGCGTACCAACCGGCAGGCTGATCTCGGTGGTGAACTCGCCCTGGTGAAGTTCGGGGATGAGCTCGGTGTCGAGGTTGCCAGCCGCTTGGACCATGGCAAAAAAGGCCGCAAACACGCCGCCATAGACGATGAACTTGTTGCGCAACGACCAGCGGATCATCCGCGGGTAAAAGGCCTCGAGCCCCGACATCAGTTTGTCGAACAGCCACAAAAACGGCGACAGGATCTTGCCCAACACCCACCCGGTTCCACGACCGCCGCGAAACACAGTGGCCGACAACAGGATGCCGAAGGTCGTGAGGGCCTTGCCGACGACCTCAAACACGAAGTGCAGGAAAAACCGCAGGCAGACGTAGAAAAGCGGCAAGACCAGCAACAGCCAAAACTTGAGGCGCTTGAGGTCGGCCCACCACTCGCGCACCGATTGCCAGATGCCCCAGGTTTGCAAGAGCCCGCGGATCACCCCGCGCGGACGCCCCTTGCTGTCGACGTCATCTTCGTCGCGGGCAAATCCCCGGCGCGAGGCCAGCATCGGGATGAAAAACAGGGCCACCGCCAACGAGGCGAGCAGGCTAAACACCACCGTGAGTCCGAGGTCGCCAAACATCTGGCCGGCGATGCCCTCGACAAACACCATTGGGAAGAACACCGCGATCGAGGTCAGGGTCGACGACATCACCGCGCTGCCGACTTCGCTGGTCCCCCGCATGGTCGCCCGGATCAGGTCATCGCCCTCTTCGCGGCAGCGGTGGATCGATTCGAGCACGACGATCGAGTTGTCGACCAACATCCCAATCCCCAAGGCGAGGCCACCCAAGGACATGATGTTGAGGGTGACGCCCGAGAGGTTGAGCGGGGCAAACGTGATCAGGACCGAGATCGGGATCGCAACCGCGACAATGATGGTGGTCTTGAAGTTGCGCAGAAATAAGAACAGGACAATGACGGCCAACAAGCCACCGGAGACGGCGGCGTTGCGGACCTCGGCGATGCTCGATTCGATAAACAGCGAACGGTCGGAGATCAGGTCGACGCGGGCGTCGTACTCCTTTTCCATCCGCGGGGTGACCACGTTTTGGACACGCTGGGCCACCTTTTTCGCCATTTCCACGATGTTGGCGTCGGCCTCTTTGTAGACTTCGATCTCGACCGCTTCGCGCCCGCCCACGCGGGTGATGACATCGCGATCTTTGAAACCGGAGGTGACCTCGGCGAGGTGGCGCAACTTGATGTCGCGACCTTCGCGCGAGACGATCACGAGGTCGCGCATGTCTTCGAGGTCGCGAAACTCGTTGACGGTGCGGACGAGGTAACGGGTCCGACCGTCGCGCATACTGCCGCCGGCGAGGTTGATGTTCTCGGCCTGCAACCGCGTGATCACGGTGCCGATGTCGATATTGGTCCGCCGGAGGTTGTCCTCGTTGAGCAGGATTTGGATCTCTTCTTCGAGCCCGCCCTTGATCTTGACCGCGGCGACCCCCTCGACTGGTTCGAGCAGCCGGCGGATGTCGCGATCGGCGATCCGGCGCAGGGCCTTGAGTCCGGTGATCCCTTTGTAGCCATCGTCGGCATCGCCCGACAGACTCAGGGTCAGGACCGGGTCGAGGGTTGGGTCAAAGCGCAAAATCAGGGGTTGCTTGATCTCCTCGGGCAGCGCCGGTTTGACGGTGTCGAGCTTTTCGAGCACGTCTTGATTGGCGTCGTCCATATCGGTGTCCCATGCGAACTCCATGACGACATCGCTGTATCCGGCGCGGGAGATCGACGAGATCCGGGTGAGCCCGGTGACGACCCCGAGGATTTCTTCGAGTGGCCGCGAGACGTTGTTCTCGACCTCAGCCGGGGCCGCGCCGGGATATTCGGTCCGCACGGTCAACCGCGGATAGGAGATATCGGGCATCAGGTTGAGCGGGAGCAGCCGGATGCTGAAGTACCCGAACACCATGACGGCCAAGAACACCATCAACACCGCTACCGGTCGGGTGGTGGTGAAGCGGAAGCGTTCCATCGAGCGCACGGCCGCCAACAACCGGGAGCGTGACCCGGAGACTGCGCTCGTCTCTGGCGCGCTCACTTGTCACCCTTGCCGGTTTTCTTTTTCGCTGTGGCGGCCTTGGTTTCCGCGGTCGATTCGCCCGCATCCTCGCTGGTGGCCTTGGCTTCACCCGGCCCCGCCTCAGCGTTTGCCTCGGGGAACTCGCCATCTTCGAGAGGTTTGCCCTGGAAGTCGACCAGGGCGATCGGCGCATCATTTTTAAGTCCGTTTTGCCCGGCAACCGCAATCACTTGCCCGGGCTCGAGGCCCGACAACACTTCGACCTCGGTGTCGTTGTGAAGCCCGAGCTCGATCGACGTGCGCTTGGCTTTGTCGCCGTCGACAACAAACACAAACGTCTGCTCTTCGTCACGGACCACCGCGGAACGCGGAATCAAAACGGCGTTTTCGTGCTGGGCCGTGGTCAGCGTGACCTCGGCGTACATGCCCGGCAAAAACCCGCTCGGACCGGCGAGCTCACTCGGCAGCGAGATCGTGACCTTAACCGTCCCGGTGCCGGCGTCGACAACCGGGGCGATCCGCTGAACTTTGCCCTCGCCTTTGCGCCCGGCCGCCGCCTTGCCGACGATCTGAGCGATTTGCCCGACTTTGATCTGGTCGAGCTCTCGTTCGGGGACATAGACGCGGGCGACCAGCGTGTTGAAGTCGACGATCGAGAACACCTGGGCGCCGCTGGTGACAAACGATCCTTCGATGAGAACCCGCTCGGTGATGGTTCCGGCAAACGGGGCGATCACCCGGGTGTTGCGGACATCGCGATTGCGGTCGCGGACGTCGAGCTTGGCCATCTCAAAGGTATCGCGGGCCCGCTCGAATTCCTCTTTTCCAATGACCTTGCTGTTGTAGAGCTGCTCAGCCCGGTTGAAGTCACGTTCGGCATTGGCGAGGGAAGTGTTGGCGCGGTCGAGCGAGCTGGCCTGGGCATCGGCCTTGATCCTCGCCAGGCGTTGACCCTTTTTGACCTTGTCTCCTTCTTCGACGCTGAGGGCGACGATCCGCCCGGTCGACTCGGCGTGGATGGTCGCCTGGCGCTCGGCCTCGATCGTGCTCGCAGAGGAGATTGTGGCCAGCATCGATCCGCGGGAGACCTTGCCGGGGACCACCGGGGTCGGCTTTTCCTCGTCTTCGCCGCCAGTGTCGGTATCGGCCCCCTCGGTCATTTGGGGTTTGGCCTGGACCTGGCAGCCGCCAACTCCCACGGCTGCGAGCAAGAGATACGCACACAGCCACAGCGACCCACGGCCGACCCGCGGATCTGTAGATCTAGATGGTTGGAGATCAATTGCGGCCATGACTATCGCCTCACTAAAACTCGCCGCGGGCATACCACGAAACGGCTACCCCGGATATCTCACCCCGAATGCCGCCCAAGCGCAGCGCTGAAACGGCGCACGGGAGTTTGGGATGCGGATTCATGGTTCAAGTGCATTTGCAAACTATGGTTGGAGCCCCGTGAAATCTGGGCGTCCGCAGGGGCTACGACAACCAGCCAACCGGCGCCCGACAAGTCGGTCAGACACGGTCCGATTTTGCCACGGTTTCACAACGGACGTGTGTTCACTGTGGTCGTGCGCGTGTGCGACCTCAAACGGCTTTCGGAGAGAACCCGCGGGACGCCAGCAACAGGCCGGCGAGCTGCAAAAACCCGTCGGCCTCGGCATGTGCACACAGGTACTGCGGAAGATGGGAAAACAACTCGGCGTGGCGGGCCACATCGGCCGTACCCACCGTCAGACCAAACACACCGCGGCGAAATAACCCGGCGTCGTTGAGCGAGTCGCCGATCGTCGCCACCTGGTCCGACGCGATCCCCCACTCCCCGGACAACTGTCGGATCGCGGCCCCCTTGTCGGGAATCGCGGCCGCGAGGTGGATATGAACGTTCGACCAGACGAGGTGTACACCCGTCCCGGCGACCGCGGCTTGTAAACGCAACAATTCTTGCTCGTCACGGCCGTCGCGTTCGTAAGCCACATCACCCATTCTGCAAAAGTCATCGCCGGTGACCCGCAACTTCGCATCGTGATCGCGGTTGAGCATGTCCCCGACCTGTTTGAGGCGGGAACGATCCGTCGGGGCGTCCAGCCACCGCGGCGCCTGGTCGGGAACGATCTCGAGCAGGCCGTTTTCGGCGACACCTCGGACCACCCCCGGGAGGTAGCGACAAAGCCCGAGCACTTCACCCGCGGGCCGCCCACTGATCGGTACAAACACGATTCCCGCGGCGGTCAACTCGGCGATCACATCGACGACATCGGCGGCCAACTTGCCCCCCCGGGTCAGGGTCCCATCGACATCGCTGGCCAGCAGTGAAATCTCGCACACCTCCTTCGCGTGGACCTCGGCGAGCGACAGCATTTCCCGGTCGCCCGGGCCCGCCTTCCGATCTTCAGTTTTGCCAGGGGTTCTCACTTGCGCGACACATCTCCGTGGTAGGGTTGCGCCTGGGTACCACGATGCCGCTCGAACTGCAGCCCGGAGACACCTACGCCGGTAACATCCAGATCGAGCACGTGCTCGGCAAGGGTGCCTTTGCCGTGGTCTACAAAGTCCTCGTCCCCGGTCACAACGGGCCGTTGGCACTCAAACTCACCCGTGAACCTGTCACGAGTCAGGACCAGGCTCAACGCGCGCTGCGGGAGATCACCATTCTCCGCAGTCTGACCAATCCGCATGTCGTCCGCACCTTTCAATGCGGTCTGCGCCCAGATGGCCATGTGTACATGTTGATGGATTACCTCGAGGGCAAACCCCTCGGGGAGTGGCACAACTTCGCAAGTCCACTGCACCCGGCGCAGGCCATCACCATTGTCCATCAAGCGTGTTTAGGGCTGGCGGAGCCGCACGCCAAGGGCATCGTCCACCGCGACGTCAAACCCGAAAACATCTTCGTCCAAGACAACGGGCACATCAAAGTTCTCGACTTTGGACTCGCGCGCTCGTGGGATGGGTCGTCGGTGATCGGGCGCAACGCGACCCAGGCTCACATGGTCGTTGGGACACCTCATTACAGCCAACCCGAGCAACTTGTCACCCGCGTGCTCACCCCGGCGAGCGACGTCTATTCCCTCGGTACCATCCTCTACGAGCTGCTCTCGGCACACTCACCATTCCACGGGGACAGGCCGCTCAAGGTCGTGCGCAACGAGTTTCGAAAAAGCCCGCTCAAGTGGTTGCGTGCACATGCAAAAAACCCGGTGATTCCAATTCAAGAGCACTGCGGGCACCTGCCCCAAGCATTGATCGACGGCCTCCACCGCGCACTCGACAAGGAGCCCAAAAACCGCCACCAGGATGCCGGTGCATTTGCAAACACCCTGGGTGCGGTGCTTCACCGGGACTACGGCATTCCGGTCGCAGCGACGTTGCATCTACATCATCCTGAGGGCCATGTCGAACAGCGGTTATTCCTCCCCGGAAGCTACCGCATCGGCAGCGGCGAACGCTGCGAGATCCGACTGTCGGCCAACGGCAAGATCCGTCGGGTCCATGCCGTGCTCGAGTGGAGTGGCATCCCGACCCTCCCGTACCTGCGGCCGATCATTGGTGACGGCTCGATCCGGATCAACAACGCCCCTGTCCGCAAGCCCGTCGATGTCAAACCGCGCGACTCGATCAGTGTCGGCCCCTACCGCATGTCGATCGTGCAGTAGCCCCGACATCCGCGTCGGTTGGGTGTATCGTCAACAACCGGTTTGCGGAATGCTGACCCGGAGTGGTTCCAATTTCGTCAGCGACGCATCGGAATCGAAAGGGCCCACCCGTTCCCGTCTGTTAGGATGTCCAGGTCGCCCGCAGGTCGTGGGTGAAACACATATGAGGGAACCCACGCCATCCGACGATCCGAGGCTACAATCCATGCAACGCGACCGCGACCCAAGTTCCCGAGCAAATTTTTGCCGCCCGGCTTTGACAAGTCCACAGGCCTCTAGTAATCACCCGGCTCCCGATCGGGGCGTAGCGCAGCCTGGTAGCGCGTTCGGTTCGGGACCGAAAGGTCGGAGGTTCGAATCCTCTCGCCCCGATAAGCTCCCTTCGACTGGTTCGAGGGGAGCTTTTCTACTCTTCCACGCCCTTCTCGGTCTTTGCGTCACGCTCGGTGGCTGCGACACGACCAACAAGAAGAAGATCAAAACACCCGACGGCGACGGTCAGACGCAGGTCGATCCGACCACCGGCACTGGCTCGGGAGCAGACCCGATCATCCAAGTCGCGGCTGGGGGCACCCACGCCTGTGGCCTGCGCAAATCCGGAGTGGTCGTGTGTTGGGGCAGCAACGAAAGTGGTCAGTTGGGCGACGGCTCGCGCCGCGATCGTCCTGCACCCGGCCCTGTCTCCGGCGTCTCCGGTGCGACCCAAATCGTCTCGGGCCTGCGCCACAGTTGTGCACTTTTTGGCAATGGCCAGGTCGTGTGTTGGGGCAGCAACCAAAGCGGTCAGTTGGGCGACGGCCGCGGACGCCCCGGCGCCATCAGTCCCCAACCGACACCCGTCCGCAACCTCCAAGATGCTGTCGCCATCGCCAGCGGACGCGAACACGTGTGTGCGGTCCGGCGCGCGGGCAGCGTGCTGTGTTGGGGAGCCAATCAAAAGGGTCAGCTGGCGAGCGATGCCCGACCGATGTTCGCCGCCCCCGGAGCGGTGCGCGGGATCACCGGCGCGGTCGAAGTCGCAGCCGGGGATCTCCATACATGTGCACGTACAAATAATGGTCAGGTCTATTGCTGGGGCGACGGCGGTCACGGGCAACTCGGGGTCAAGGTTTCGCGGCGGCCCGCCCCCGCACCGGTTCCCGGGGTCTCGGGAGCCACCCAACTCGCCGCCGGTTCCAACCACGCCTGTGCGCTCGTCGGCGGAGGTCAAGTGACCTGCTGGGGGCGCAACAACGCCGGGCAAACGGGCACCTCGCCTTCGGCATCGGTCGCCGCCACCCCGGTCCCCGGAATCAAAGGCGCGAGCGAAGTTTCGGCCGGCGAAGCCCACACCTGTTCCCGCGCTAGCACCGGAACTGTTTTGTGTTGGGGACACAACGCCGACGGACGGCTCGGCGATGGCACCCAAACCGACCGCACAACCCCGACTGCGATCGGCGGCCTGCGGGCGACCTCCGTCAGTGCCGGGCGTCAGTTCACCTGCGCATCCACCCGCAAGGGCGGGGTCAAGTGTTGGGGCAACAACGAAGGTGGCAGCCTCGGAACCGGGAGTGCGGGCACCAAAACCCGGCTTGAGGCGACCAACATCCGCGGCCTGACCGACGTGACCTCGATCGCTTCGGGCGACTTATTTGCATGCGCAACAACATCCCAAGGCACAGTCAGCTGCTGGGGCAACAACACCTTTGGCCAGCTCGGTGACGGCTCGACCGGCATGCAACCGACCCCGGTCCAAGTCGCCGGCCTCTCCGATATCCAAGCGATCAGCACCGGCCCGCTGCACGCCTGTGCCGTCGATCGCAAAGGTGGGGTCAAGTGCTGGGGCAACAACGACAGTGGCCAGCTGGGCGACGGCACCAAAGTTCCCCGTCAGCGCCCGGTTGCGGTTGCCGGTGTTCGCGATGCCATCGCCGTCGCCGCGGGCCAAGGCCATACCTGTGCCCTGCGAAAAACCGGTGGTGTCGTGTGTTGGGGGAAAAATCCAAGTGGACAACTCGGCGATGGCACCACCCAAGACAGGACCCAACCGGTGGCCGTCGCCGGGCTTCGCAACGCCAAGCAGATCGTCGCCGGAGCCGATCACAACTGTGCGCTGGTCGGCACCATGGTGTCGTGTTGGGGCAGCAACCTCCACGGTCAGCTCGGCAATGGTGCCGGTGCGGCCCAACTCAAACTCCCGTACTCGCGTCCGGTTCCGGTGACCAAGGTGACCGATGCCGCGGAGTTGGTCGCCGGCGAGATCCATGCCTGTGCCCGGCGAACCTCGGGCCAGGTCTACTGTTGGGGCGGCGGGCAAAAAGGTCAGCTCGGGGCTTCGACCTCCAACGACTGGACCTCCCGCGTACCGGTCCGCAATATGACCCAATCAACAGGTTTGGCCAGTGGCAAATACCATGTCTGCACACTGACTTCATCCGGCCAGATCTACTGCTGGGGCGACAACACCCACGGCCAGTTGGGGGATCGCAGCCGTCAAGGCAGGGGCGAACCGATTGCGGGTCAAAAAATTGCAGATGCAAGCAAACTGGCCGCCGGCCAAGGGCACACCTGTGCACTGCGACGCAACGGACGGGTAATGTGCTGGGGTGACAACACCCATGGCCAACTCGGGGATGGCTCGGTTCTCAATGTACCTACACCGACGAGCGTGGTGGACCTGCCCTAACGCGTCGCGTCGCCCCTCGCCAGCCAGTTCGTTTGGGGCTCAGGGAAGCAATACCTGGTTCGCTCAGGACGGTCCTTCACACACAAACCGGTGGTCGCCGTCGCAGGCCTCGTCGCGCCACGCATTGTCGTTGGCGGTGACACAGTCCTCGCCAAAAAAGTCATTGGGCTCCGTGGTACCCCAGTCCTCATACCCGAGCGGGGTGCCGTCGACCCAGACAAAGGTTCCCTCGTCGGCCTTGTCGCTCAGGCCGATCCACCAGCGAGCGTTGCCGAAGTTCCCCTGGATGTACCCGTTTTCGTCGCCGTCGTTGATCACGACTAGATCGACCAACGGGCCAAAGTTGTCGCCACAGTACGTGCGCGCGGGTTCCCACTCGCGATCGACTTCACAGAAAAAATAGGACCTGCCGTTGTGCTGGCTCAGCGCGCAGTTGTTGCAGTGGTTGTTTTCGGGGGAGAACTCGTTCACGACCCCGTCGCAGTCGTTGTCGAAGCTATCGCAAACCTCGTCGAGGCTCGGTGACATCGCCTCGGCCCCGTCCCCTTTGTCGCGGCAGTCGTGGGGGTTGTCGACATAGCCTTCGGGCTGTTCACAGGCTTCGACCGAGACTTCGGGATCGCCGAAGCCATCGCCGTCGCTGTCCTCCCACCACATCACAGGGTCGCAATCGGTGTCGGAGGGATCGTCTGTCGGGTCGTCCGTTGTCGGCTCCTCGGTCGTCGCATCCGTCGGGTCGTCCGTCGTCGGGTCGTCCGTCGTCGGATCGTCCGTCGTCGGCTCGTCCGTCGTCGGCCCGTCCGTCGTCGGCTCGTCCGTTGTCGGCCCGTCCGTCGTCGGCCCATCGGTCGTCGGTCCGTCGGTCGTCGGTCCATCTGTCGAAGCGTCGGAGTCGCTCCCCGAAGGTGATGTTTCGGTGACGCCACCCGAGGTATCAGACGCGGATTCGGATTCGGAATTCGCTTCAGATTCGGATTCGGTACCCGCCGAAGTTGCTGTTCCGGTTCCGGAGCTATCGAACGAACACGCGGCACATGTGAACGCACCTAAGGCGACTACCAGCGAGATCGATTGCCAACGTTGTTGTACGACCATCGGTCCTCCACTCCGAGCGTATGTCATCTTCAGCTCGAATCCAAACATGAAACGACGATGGAACCAGCTACCGTGTAGTCACAACGGCCGAATCGTGAACACGGAGTCAGGTTTGGCATCCTAACGCGTTCGCGGCCCGCCTCGCACATCCATCCACGTCTGCGCCACTATCGGGTATGATTGACCGATGCGTACCTCGGCTCGCCTCGGAATACTGGTCTTCGGTCTCATGTTCGGATGTGACGCTCCGCCGACAACCACCCCGCCACCTGGCCAACAGGGCCAGCCTGTTGCGACACAACCAGGCCAGCCGGGAACCGCTCAACCCGGGGGGCAACCCGGGCAACCGGCACAGCCGGCACAACCCGCGACACAACCCGCGCCGCAAAATCCTCCCCCCGCGACACAGTCCAATCTGGCTGCGGCGACGAGCCCCGAAGAGGCACATGTCTCGCGTTCGCTCGGGGTTGAGGGCGGTGTGATTATCTTTTGGCCGCGGATCATTCCCCGGGATATCGTGCCCGAAAACCGCGAACTCGCCAGGGCATTGCAGGCCCACGTCCGCACCGTGGTCGAACGCAATCTCCCGGGCCGGCCGATCGACTTCCGCCCCGAGCCCGAACGCGTATGCCCCCGCGGAGGTTGCAAGTCAATGTCCATCGGCACCCTGATC
>CAZUPD010000112.1:0-26599 GCA_964621785.1 uncultured Nannocystaceae bacterium | reverse complement strand
GGCTTGCCCGGCGAAGCTCAAAAACAGGACGAATCGGGCCGTCAGCGTCGTGTACTGTGGCATCGCGGCCAGTGGTCCGGCGACTGGGATCAGCAGCATCGACCCCGCCCGGCGTGCGTCGACCACATTCTCCCCGATCCCGCCGGTGTCGTAGAGCACAACTCCGGAAAGCGCGGTCAGGCCATAGATCGCCCCGAACACCGACCAACCGGCGATCAACATCCCTTTGCCTGTCCCGCCGCGGGGGTGCGGGGGTGGGGCGGGAGCGGGAGCCGGTCGCGGTCCGTACGGATCGGCGGCGGGTTGCGGTTGACCCGGCGGGTAGGGTTGGCCCTGCTCGGGGGGATAGGGCGTGGGCTGAGCCTCCCCTGGCGGATACGGTGTGGGCTGTCCCGGGGGATAGGGTGTCGGTTGACCCTGCTCGGGGGGATAGGGCGTCGGTTGTGGCTGGGCCTCGGCAGGCTGTGTGGCGGCTTCTTGGGCGGCCGCGCTCGTCGGCATGGACAGCAGCGAAACGGCGGTGGCGATACAGACTAGAGACTTGCTTACGCTGGGTGTTGTCACGGCGGACTCCCTTACCTCGACAGTGAACTCGAGTGTCGATCATGTCGCCGCAAACAGCAACGAATTCATCGCATGGCCCACTGAACGCACGATCTACCTCACAGCCGGCGTACCAGTGTTCCTCCAACCCATCCGGCGACGGCTTGCAAGTTTGCACTCGGCCATCGAGCGACGACCCCTTGCTCCCGAGTTGAGTTGTTGAACGTCCTTGAGTGCTCAGCTCGTCGGCGTGAAGGGTCGGTGACCCGGATAGATGGCTCGCGAGCGGAAACAACCAGGATAGGATGGTCGACCAGCTTTTTACATGTGTATACATGTAAGTCCCCGATGTGGTGTCGGACCTCGAGCCAACGCGCTACCTGCGGTTCGCGATTTGCACTCGTCACCGCTTCGACACACGGGCAGTGAACGTACCGCTGCCGCCGCGCGGTGTGTTTGAACCATGGCGTGGCGCGTGTTCGCAGTCGACCGGGTACGGGTCCACGGCCTGCGCAGGGTCGCTAGCTCGGGCCCAACCGCAGATTTTCGCGAGACGTAGCGAAAAACGTTACCTGCCGGCGACCACAAGCGTTGCTATACCGAACGCGAGGAGCCTTCCGTGTCGAGAATCGCCGCGTTTTTTGATGTCGACCACACGTTGTTAGAAATCAATTCGGGCACCGAGTGGGTCCGCCACGAGTGGCGCCGCGGTCGGATGAGTGTGCGCGGGCTGTTGCGGGCCATTTGGTGGCTCGCCCTGTATCGGTTGTCGTGGATGGATTTTGAGGATGTCACCGCCAAAGCGACCGTCGGGTACCACGGACGTGCGGTCGCCGATTTGGAAGCTGAAGTCCGCACGTGGTTTGACAGTGAGATCGCGGCGTGGATCTGCAAACAGGGTCGCCAGGCGATCGCCCAGCACCGCAGCCAGGGGCACATCGTCGCCCTGTTGACTTCGGGTACCCGGTTCTCCGCCCAGCCGCTGGCAGAGCGTCTCGGCGTCGACCATGTCCTGTGCACCGAACTGGAGACCCACAATGGCGTGTTGACCGGCCGTCACCTCGCGCCCGCCTGTGGTGGATCCGGTAAAATTGTACATGCAGAAAAGTTCGCCGAGGATCACAACATCGACATGGCGCGCAGCTATTTTTACACCGACAGCATGAGCGACCTCCCGATGCTCGAGCGGGTCGGTGAACCCAGGGTCGTCAACCCGGACGCCCGTCTGCGACGGGAAGCCCGTGCCCGCGGCTGGGTGTGTGAACGCTGGACAGCCTCGTAGCCGGCCTCTCACCGGGTCGTGTCACACAGCCTGACGCCGGTATTCGAGATGGGGTGCGTATTCCTGTTGCCAGGTTGTAATCAATGTATGATCATCGATATCCCACGGATGAAACCGCGGTGAGAAGTAGCGCAGCCACAGCGGGACCAAACGCACCAAGATCTTTTGCTCGAACACTAGAAACTTGGCGAGGTCGACCCACTCTGAAAGCTTCCACTGGATCTTGTCGCGGCGCATCATCATCCATTGCTGTTGGAAGATTCGCGCCCAAAAAATTGCCGATGCAAACAACATGATGGCCACGCGCACGAGGTAGCCGGAGTTGATATGGCGATAGACATCGAAGGCCACCGCCTTGTGTTCGCACTCCTCGGCCGCGTGCCAGCGCCACAGGGCCGCCATCGTTGGGTGGGCACCCTCGAGCACCGAAGCATCCGCCAGCAAAAAGTGGGCGAGCATGGCTGTCCAGTGCTCGAGCGCTGTGGTCGCGGCCAGGGCCACACGATCTCGCAGCGGCCCGAACAACCGCGGAAGCTTTAAAAGCCAGCTGACACCGCGTTCGATTTTGTCGATGTCGTAGCCCTGGCGCCGTAGCATCGCATTGTAGCCCTCGTGTTCGCGGGTGTGGGCCGCCTCCTGGCGGGTGAAAGCCTTGACCTCGGCGAGCAACGTTTCATCGTCGATTTGTTTGCGGTAGCGGGCGACACTGCGGATGAAAAACCGCTCGCCCAGGGGAAACACCGTCGACAGGTTGTTGAAAAACACCGTCACAGCTCGTCGTCCACCGTGCCAAAAGCGGGGGACCGACGGACCGAGGTCGAAGGTAGCGTCGCGGACTTCAAACGCGGGTGGGCTGCTCATACACGACTCCAGCTCGATTTCGGTTGCAACGATAACTGTGACATTGAGTGATGTCAACGATAATTCGGGTGGAGCGAATTCGATTATTTGGTGAAGGCCCGAACATGCCCGCCGGTGCGTCCGCTCGTGGTACTCGCAGGCTCCGTGCGATCATCCCGACGACCGCCGACTGCCCGCGCAATGAACGTGTATACACAAAAAAATCGAGGTGGCGACGCCCGGGCACACACGCTCGCTACGATCGAAGCCGACCCGGAGTGTTGGAACCATCGAGCCCGATGTCGTGCGGGCGTTTCGTGGGCGACCCGACGCATCAAAAAAATGTATACACAAAAAAAATCGAGACACACGCGGCGAGGTGTCGATGCCCGCTGACGAGTACACGATCGACGAGCTGGCCCGGGTTGCCGGCACCAGTGTGCGTAACATCCGGTCCTACCAGACCAAGCGGTTGTTGCCCCCGCCGCGCAAGGTCGGACGTCGCAACCTCTACAGCGACATCCACCGCGCCCGCCTGCAGCTGATCACCCGTCTGCTGGCCCGCGGTTTTACCCTTGCCACAATTGCCGAAGTGCTCGAGACATTTGAGCGCGGCGGCGGCATGAGTGAGCTCCTCGGCCTCGAACAGGCGATCACAAGTCCGTTTTCATCCGAGCTTCCCCACGAGATTTCGCTGCTCGAGCTCGGTCAGAAATTTGGTTCGTTGCGGCCCACGACGCTGGCTCGGGCCATCGAACTCGGACTTGTGCGCAGGCAGGGTGCCAAGTTGTTGGTCCTCAGTCCCCGGCTGTTGCACATCGGTGTCGAGTTGGTGAAGGCCGGCATCGACATCGACGTGTTGCTCGACCAGATCGAGGCGTTGCGCGGGGACATCGAACGCGTGGCCCATCGGTTTGTCCGTCTGATCGCCACCGAGGTGTTCGACCGTTACGGCAAGGACACGATCCCGCCGAAGGTGGAGCAGCCGCGACTGGCCGAGTTTGTCACCCAGGTTCGCCCCATGGCGATGGATGCGGTCGAGGTCGAGATGGCCCGCGCGTTGGAGTCGGTGATCCAACAGGAGTTGGGGGTCCGCCTCGAGCGGATGGTCGGCTTTGGCGGCCCGCGCGAGGACGGGGACTGACTCTCGAGACACCAACCATTGTAGCCAGCACATGACGCTCGCAGGCCGCGACTCCGTTGCTTGTGACGCGTTAGTTTTTGTTGGACTTATTAAAATGTTCCCGAGATTCCTCGAGGGTCATGCCCTTGTGGCCCCAACTCTCGATCAACCACACCATCGACTGCCATGAGTCATTGGTGTCACTGGCCTTGTCGTCGCGCAGATCGAGATTGACGCGGCCATCGCCCATCGTGGATTGATAAACGAACCGGTGATGTCCGTCATTGACCTCGTAGATCGGGCGATTTTTCGAGTCTTGTTCTCCGGTGTTGTCGGCCTTGATGGGCATCAGGTGCCATCCCTTGGGATTTTCTCCGAGTCGATCAAAGCGTCGGAACTCGATGTTTTCCTGTCCGCACTTGAGCGCGACGGTTGCCGACGAGTTGACATCCTTGGCGTAGAAGTACGGTTCGGCCTTGGAGAACACTTTTTCGCCCTGTTTCGGCGGATCGGCGAGGGTACCTTGGTTGAGGATTTCGTACGGGCGTTTTTTGAGTGCGTAGTCGTCGTACCGCTTTTGTACCGAGTGTTTTGAAACACCAAACAGGCATGAATAGGGGGCCCAGTTCATATGAACTGGACTCGGACATTTGGGGACCACATTTTTGGTCACCGCATCGACCGTGGAGATACGGACTCCAGCAGTACCGGTTCCGGTTGTCGCATCGTGTTCAATGACCTTGCCACCACCCATCGACACGGCGACATGGGTACCGCCGCCGCGTCCGCCTCCCCAGTCGATGATATCACCGACTGGGATGTTTGGCGTTGCGAGGTTGTATTGTTCTAAAAATGCATTTTGCGAGTTGGCATCAATCGAACCCCGCTTGTTTTCCCTGACCCGCAGCACGATCTCCGGAGCACTGACATCTTCATCGGGGGTATCGAGCAGACGAACCTGTTCTTTTGTGAGCAGCCCGACGCGGTATCCGGCAAAGATCACCGCCTCCCAGCAGTTCATCGTATCGGGCTCTTGCCCGTTCTCGTACAGCCAGCGATACATCGGCCGGGAGGTGTTCTCGTCCATGTTCAGTGGTTTTCCACCGCGGAACTGGATCGCCTTGCCGTATTTGAGGCCCGTTTCACCGGTCGGCCCAAAGCCCGCAAGCAGGGCGATACTGTGGTCCTCCTTGGGCAGAAACTTCATGAACTTTGCCCGACGTTCCTGCGGCCACAGGGACAATACTTCGGCCAGGTCTGCGAGCACGTCCTGATCGTTGAGCTTGATGCGGTTGTGGACCTCCTTTGCAAACGAATCTGGTGTCTTCTCCTCGGCGAGTTTCTTGCGTCTATGGAGCTCTTCCTCGCGTAGCAGGCGTTGTTTTTCCTGCATCTTTTTGGCGACTTCCTCACGGTTGTGGCGAAATTCGAGGCCGAAGTTGAGCAGCTCCTTTTCCGTGAGTTCGGCGAGTTTTCGGTTGCCGTTCTCGTTTTGCTCGTACTTGTCGCCGTGTTTCGGCACCGCGATATTTTTCAGTTTGAGCCACTCCTGAAACCCGTTCCAGTCGTCGCGGACAATTCCCTTGACCTGGACCTTCAAGATCCGCTTGGCCTTGGCCACGGTCATCATCCGCGTTTTGGGGCGCGACTTTTTGGGACTTTGCTCGACCTTGTTCTGATTGGAGGCGAATGGATTTTGGACATATCTGGGCAACACTTGCTGGATGTAGTAGGCCAGATCGTCGTGGTATTCGTTGTCGTTGGGACCTGAGTCGAGGCTTGCCCCATACTGTGGACCTTCGATGTCGGCTTCGGAGAGGAGCGCCTGGACGATCGTCTTGTGGGATGTGAGGTCATTGCCATAGTTTAAACTGAACTTGCCGTTGACCGGGCCAAACAGTTTCTCCCCGGGGTCGACCGTGTCGTTGAAGTCGAGTTGAATCACCCAGGTCTCAAACGTCACGGCGAGATCGTTGACGTTGCTCTCCTGATTGTTTGTGAGATGGAGTGCGATCTTGTCTTTGATCTGGACGACCTCACGGATACTGGTAAACGGATAGGAACGATTTTGCTTGATATACGCCGCTGTCAATTGGCGATAGAGGTTGTCGACCTCCTTGGAATATTGCTTGAGTGGTTGGGGGCCCTTGTCGATCTCGATGTCATTGCTTTCCTGCTTTGGTACAGTGTCGACAACCGGTTTTGACTTCTTGATTTTCGGGCGTTTGACCTTCTTGACTTTTTTGGGTTTGTTGACTTTTTTGGGTTTGTTGACCACCTTGCGCTCGGGAGGCTTGACGAGATCGGCAAACGACATTTTGTCGCTATCGTTCACGAGACATTTCTTGAGATAGTCGATTCCCTTTTGCACGTAATCGGAGTACGATTTGGGAGCCTCGCTCTCGGTCAACTCGAGCAGGACATCGGCACCCATTTTTAGGATTTTGTCGAGTGTCTCCCGGTAGATATATAACGTCTTGTACTCTTCGGGTACCTTTGCGCGAAAGCCATAACTACTTTTGACTTGGGTCGTCGTCAACTCCGGGAGCTTGCTATGAATGTAGGACTCAAACAGGACGTTGAGTGCACCGAGGCGTTGGTGGGGGCTCGACGACACCTTGTTTCCGCGGGCCCCGACACCCAAACTGGCTCCGTGGTCAAACAGTTTCCACGGTTGCTCCTTGTCCCCCGTATGCATCACATTCCCGGTATGGCGGTCGGTACTGCCGATCAGCCATTCAAAGAGGACGAGCTCGAGATGACTGTCCGGGTTGATCTTATCGGTTTGATAGGAGTCGATACTTTTCCCGGTCTCGGACTTGACAAATGGCATCACGACCATTTCGCGGTTGTCGGTCCCTGGGTAGCTCACCGAGTCGACGTAGTAGTCGCCCAATCCATACTTCTTGGCGATCTTCGGGGGAAGAGATTCACGTAGCCCCCCATAGGTCTGCTCGAACTTGACGACAAATGGCTTGTTGTTGACGACAATTTTAAAAAGATTGTTCGCATTTTCGCTGGCACCTCCGAGCGGCTCACCCTTTTTGAGTGCCTCGAGCACAGCGGACCGGCTCGGCAATTCATGCGATTGCTCGAGCTCCTGTTTGGGTTGTGGCTCGGGTAGGTCGAGCAAGTTCTCCGACTTGCTCTTGTGCATCTGCGGCTTGGGTTTGGGGATGTTGAGATGGAGTTGCTGCTCGTTGTTTTCGAGTTGTGACTCGTTGCTGTCGAGCGACTCGTTGTTGAGCTGCGGGGGTTCGTGTTTGGGTGGGGCGAGGAGCAGGTCGTCCTTGGATGTTGTGACGCGTTTGGAGCGACTGCGGTTGAGCTTTTGCTTGGGTTTGGATTGTTTTTTTTCTCGGCGCTTGGGTACGATGAGGTTGTTGTTGTCGTTGTTGTTGACGAGCGTCTCTTTGCGCGCGAGTTGAATCATTTTCGAGAGACGGATAGACGGTGGACGGTGGACGTCGCCGTAGGTCTCGACATACTTTTGGGCAATCTCCGGTGCGATTCCATAGGTCTTGATCAACAGATCCCGGGCGGAATAGGGGTTGACCCGCTTCTTGAGGTCGAGCGGGTCTTCGCCGCGGTAGATGTAGCGCTGCACCACGGGGGTCACGCCGCGCTGTTGAATCGTGTGGGCGAGCTCGTGGGCGAGAAGGTGTCGGCCACCGGCCGTGTCCGGCTTGTACGAACCACCGCGGAAAAAGACATCTTGGCCGACCGTGAAGGCCCGAGCCTGAAGCGAGTGATTGAGCCGATGTGCCGTGTGGTCGGTATGGACGCGCACACCACCAAAGTCAGTGCCAAACCCCTTCTCCATGATACGGCGAACGGGAGGTTGGAGGCTCGAACCTGTCCCACGAGCATTGTCGATACTTTTTTGTACCGACGGTTGCACACGGTCCGTTCCGAGACTGGCGTCGTCCATGCCCCTGCGTTGGACGAGCGGCCCACTGATACGCGTCGTCGGGATCGCATGCGACCGCGCGTGGTCGATCGCATCGAGGGCCTGGGAAGCCGCACGATCGGCGTCCAATTCTGCGGCTCCATGGGCGTGGCCGACACAAAGGCGCGGGCTGAGACGTTGGGAGGTCGCGCGGTTTCCCAGGCGCTGTTGCAGGAACGCGGCCGATGACCGACGGCTAGAGCCTTCGTCCCGTTTGACCGTGCGCTCGTCGGTTTCTTGGGTACGGTCGTGTTTCTTTGACGTGTGCTGCATGGGATTCAGCCTCGTTCGAGACAATGAAGATGCATCAGCATCATTCGCTGGGCGATGTTCCATTCGGTTCGAACGGTTCGTATATTGGGTGGTGATGGCCACATCCAGATGGCCATCCAGATATGAGGGTTTAATTAAACATGTTTCTTTGGTCATAACATGTCGATGTGGACATATCTATGTTCGTTGGTGAGCGCGGCAGCGTTTTTTCGAGCAGCCGCCCAACCGACCAAACCATCGACCGTGTTTGTTCGCAGGGACATACACAGATGTGACCGGACCGATGGTTGAAAACGACAGTGGGAAATTTTTTGATGATACAAGCAGATTGCAGATCAAGGTTCGACACCGCACAACCTGTGCGCTAGCAGCCCGTGGTTTTAAAAACGGCCTCGATGATCACACCCGTGTCGCCGACGTTATACAGCACCGTGTACGGAAATTTGCGCAGGACGTAGCGCCGGGTTCCGAGTTCTTGGTCGTCTCACCCGCGACTGCCAACGATTTCGTCATGACCGACAATATCTACGGACAATAAAGCTTCGCATGTTTCCATGCAGTCGCAGTTACCGCGGCGATTCCATCAAGACACGCAAAATCTCGTAGATGGCACCTGGCCGCAGTGCGGTGCCCATATTGCGTAGGAGGTAGGGACTGCACCAACAGCCGGCGCAGTCGGGCTGGGGAATCGCGCGAAAGGCTGCTTCAAAGCCGAGTTCGCGGGCATTTGGGAGACGCGCATGCGGGAGCTCTAATAGGTCACAGGGGGCGAGTGTCCCGTCGCTACCCATGGCACAGAAAAATTTTCCTGCCTGACAGGGAATTTCGTTGGCGTGCCAGGCCCCAGGGCGGGTGAGTGTGTGAAATCCGGCCCCTGGACGCCAGTGCTCCCGCACAAATCGCAGCATTCCGGGCGAGCCAAAAATCGTCGAACTCGCCGCACGTTCGGCGATAACTTCGTCCATGAAGGTGTGAAACTCGGGCAGGGTCGGGGTCAGGTCGGCGACCTGCGGGGATGCGTACCGCAGCGTCATGACCGGCTGAAAGTTGATGCGAAACCCTTCGCTTTTGGCCATTGCTACGACTTCGCGAACAACCCCGAGGTTTTTACGCGTAATCGTAACGTTGGCAACCGAGTCGACGCCCCGGGCGACACCGGCCCGCAAGCTCGCAAGCGCCGAGGCAAACGACCCTCGGCCCCGCAGGGCGTCGTGGGTCTGCTGCAATCCATCGAGGGAGATGGCGAGGAAAAACAGTCCCGGAAATGTCTTGATGCGGTCGGCAAAGCCATGTCCGTTGGTGCAGATCGCAACCCGCATCCCGCGTTGTTCCACGGCTGCACCGATCTGCTCGAGATCGTCGCGTAAAAATGGTTCACCACCGACCAAACTGACGACTTGGGTGCCGCACGAGGCCATCTCGCCGACCAAACGGCGAATGTCGGGAAGCGAGAGTTCAGGCGGAGGACGTTTCCAGATCGAGCAGTAGCGACAGCGCAGATTGCAGCGCTGGGTCACCTCGAAGATGACCGACAGCGGGATGCGACCGCCACTCGCACGCGCGGCCAAGTAGCGTGCACCGAGGGTGACGAGTCGCGGGAGCTTCACGCCAGGATCCCCCAAGCCCAGCTCGGTGGCGGTGTGCTGCGGCCCGCTCGCGGGCGTCGGTCGACGAACCTCAACCGGGCCAGTCTACGGCAAGTGCCAGGCGAGTACCAGCATCCGTACATCGCTTCCACACGTGTCTACAAATCTTGTCCGGTAGGACACACAAAGATTGTACCGACATTCATTGTCACGGTAATTCGCTATCCATTTAAGACTGGCAGCGAGTGCCGGCGGACCTTTGCAGGTGCCGGGATCGCGTTCCCAAACAAGATCGAATCGGGTAGTGCCGTCGCCGGTGCACCCGGTTGGGGGGCCATCCCTTTGTACTTGAACGAATCTTCGTTGGCCCCGTGGACGGCCAAGCGCCCGCTGACGATCTGGGCAAACAACAGCGAGTAACGCAACAGTCGGCGCTTGACCGGGAGCTTGTGGACAAAGCGGATAACTCTGCGCGGGTTGCCGTAGAAGCGGAAGTAGGCGTAACGCTGCAACCATCGCAGCTCACGGGCGGACACTTCGGCCATGCTGTGCGGGTTGTCGTAGTAGTTGAAGCTGTCCCCGTGCAGGGCCTCGGCGGGCTGGACATAGTCGTCGGACAGCTCCGAGCCCTCGAATGGGGTGACCAGAAAAAACGCGGCAGTGTGCAGACGGGAGCGGCAGGCGTATTCGATGGTGTCGAGGATCTCCTGGCGGGTTTCACCGGGGAATCCGAGCATAAAAAATCCGTGCATCATCATCCCGAGCTCGTCGGCGATGGCGATGTTGCGTTCGACTCGCTTGATATTGAGATACTTTTTGACCTGTTTTTGAATCCGCGGTGTCACCGACTCAATCGCAATACTGACGCGAAAGGTGCCCGCGCGTCGCAACGCTTCGAGTACGTCGCGGTTGAGGAGGTCGGTCCGCAAACCGTTGGGAAATTGGATATGGATATTCCACCCGCGTTCGGCGATGCCGTCGCAAATCTCGATGAGGCGTTGTTTGTGGAAGTTGAAGATGTCGTCGTAGATATGCAGTTCGCGGATGCCGTAGCGCTCGACCAGAACTTCGAGCTCGGCCAGTACACGCTGGGCCGACTGTGCCCGAAACCGCTTGCCAAACACATTGTGGCAGTAGGTGCAGCGAAACGGGCAACCGCGCGAGGTCTGGACGACGGCCCACGGTTGACCGGTGAGATTGTCATCTTGGAACACTTGCTGGTAGGCCGCCATGTCGATGCGGTCCCAGCTCGGAAGCGGGAGCTCGTCGAGATCTTCGATGGTCGCCCGCGACGGTGTCTCGATGATTTGCCCGCCGCGACGCAGCACCAAGCCGTGGACAAGCGCAGGATCTCCGCCGTCGCGCAGGGTATCGAGCAGTTGCGTAAAGCTGTGTTCCCCCTCGCCCACGACCACGTAGTCGACGTTTTGATCCTTGGCGATGGTGGTCGCCGAACTCGTCCCGTAGGGCCCGCCCACGACGACAATGACCTCGGGCGCACGCTGCTTGATCAACGCGGCGAGATGATGCACGCAGTCCTTTTCGATCGTCATCGACGACAACCCGACAACATCGGGCCGGCCGGCGAGCAGACGCGGCACAAACGCCCGCGGAGACTCTTTTTTGAGGCGCATATCAAACAGATGAATGTCCTCGTAGCCATGCCGCCGCAGCCACGCATCGAGTGACATGATGCCCAAGGGCTGCGCGATCATATCCACCGGCATGGGCTGGTACGTCCGTACGAGGGAGATACGCATGGGCGAAGGTTAGCACATAGCGGTTGCCCACTGGCGAAAATCAACCCGGTAAAAAACGCGACCGCACGCCACGTACCGCCACCACAACCGCGAATTTCAAGCTCGAGGGTACGCGACCGTTCGCCGCCTCCCGCCATCACAACCGCGAATTTCAAGTTGGAGAGGGTGCCACAACCACTCGCCCGGCTCACCTGGTACATTTGTATACGCATCGGAGTCTCGACCAGCGACACAGGCGAGGCGTCGGTCGTCACAGTTTATCGCGACAAAAAACGTCGCCGGATCGCGGCTGTGCGCGCGCGGATCGAGCGGGCCATTTGCCGCGCCTTGGTCGCGAGGAACTGATCCATCACGCTGTTGTGCCGCCCGGATGCTGCGTTGGCCACCGAACGCACCAATCTCCACGGCCGCAGCGTGTATTGGAGGCCGTAAAAACTACACAGATAAAAAAGTTGTACAGTAAACAACTGCCGGGGCCCGAGCAGGGGGTGAAACGACCGCATCCCACTCGACGCGCGCAGCAGCGAGCTGTAGTAGTACGGCTCGCCCAGTTCGATGGCTCCGCGCTCGCGCAACGCATCGTATTCCTCACTCCCCGGGTAGGGGGCAAACACCATCACAGCTACGGTTTCCAGACCGTCGACGGCGAGCTGCAGGACAAACTTGTAGGTCGCCCACAAATCCCGTGGGCGCTCGTGGGGAAAACCGATGATGATACTGCAATGGGTCGCAAGCCCCGCTTGGATCGAGGCCCGCAACGAGGCCCGCAACGCCGGCAGCTTGACCTTCTTTTTGATCCGCCGCAGGGTGTCGGCCGACCCGCTTTCGGGCGCGTAGGTAAAGTTGCGGCAACCGGCGAGAAACAGTGCCTGCGCCGCCTCGGCGTCCACTGCCTCGGAACGTGTTCCAGACGGCAACTGCCAACTCACGCCCAATCCCCGGCCGGTGAGCACACGACAAAACTCGAGGATCCAATCCTTGGTCAACATCGCAGTGAGATCGTTGATGTCGATGTTGGTGACCTGAAACCTGTGCACCAACTCCTCGATCTCGTCGGCGACATCCTCCGGATCGCGCCGCAGGTAGCGGGTCGTCCACATCTGGGGCGACGAACAAAATGTGCACTGGTAGGGGCACCCGCGACTGGTGAGCACCGGCATCGACCGCCCGCGGTGGACCCCGCTGCCGTGCCCACGCTCGAGGTAGGCGGCCACCGGAAACAGGTCCCAGGCAGGGCGGGGCAACCCGTCGAGGTCACGCACCCGGGTCGCCGAAGGTGTGCACTGTGGGCCGCCACTCCCGTGAACTGCAAGTCCGGGGATCTGCAATATCTCGGGCGAACGCGTCTGTGTATGTGCATGTGATTTATCACGATCGCGGGACAGTACCGCGAGCACGGCAAGCAGGGTCGCCTCGCCCTCGCCGAGTACACACAGATCGATCGCAGGTGCCTGGTCCATCATCGTCGACCAAAATGCGGTGGCGTTTTCCCCCCCGACCACGATGGCGAGTTCAGGGCGGGCGGCACGGATGGCGGCGACCAACTCACGCAGCAGCGGCCATTGATGCAAGAACATATTGGAGATGCCGACAACGTCGCTTTCGTCGGCGATGCGGGCGACGATTTCGGCGACGGTCAATCCCTGCACAAGCACATCCCCGACGGGGGTGGCCCGGCGTGTAAATCGGTCGAGGGCCTCGCCAGATGCATCGATCACCTGCACACAATGCCCGGCACGCCGCGTCACTGCAGCGAGGTAGGCCAGTCCAAGAGGGGGAATCGCACCGTAGTAGCTCAGGCTCTGGGGAGCCGTCACCGTGGGTAGGTGGATCAACGCGACGTGGAGCGCACGCCCGGGCTGAACCCGCGAAGTTGGTTCGGACACAACTGCGAGTCGGCGTCGCTTGGATCCGATGGGCCCGTCCACGTCGCCACAGTAGCCTACTCCATCACGACGGCCAACCCCGATCGCCAGCGAGATTCGCGTGTCACCCGGTCAGATGCCTTTTCCCAGCGGACCGTGTTTGCTCGGCTCGCACGAGATGCTTCAACCATCCGGGTTAAACCAGCTCCCCGGGTTTCGCTTCACTGGTGGCCCATAGGACAGCTTGGGTGGCAAACGTCGTGCTCCATGTATTGACATCGGCCGAATCTCGGTGGTACCGCAGTCCCCCGCTGGCGGTCTGTAAACTCGCCAGATAGGCCAGTGCGCGGGCGATGGGTTCGGCAAATCGCTGGCGGTCGATCGCCGACCACAGACGTACGCTCTGGGCGACGATATCGGCGGGGTTGGGCCCCCAGCCGCGAACTCCGTCGTGCCACGCGGGCAACGACCCATCGCGCAACTGGATCTGTGTCAACCACCTCGCGCCGGCATCGAGCAGCGCTCCGGCACTCGAATCCCCCCGTAGTTGCAGGCGCAACAACCCTTCGAGGGCATAGCACGATGCATGGACATAGGTTTGCTCGGACCCGTGGTGGGTGACAAACCGGCCCCCGCGAAACAACTGGAGCAGGGAATCGAGCAGGGCGCGAATATGTGTATCTGCATCAGAACCGGCATGGGTGTCGAGGGCGAGCACGAGTTTGAGCAGGTGGCAGCCCCAGGTCGTGCTCCAGCGTACCGGTGCGATGGAGCCGCGGCCGAGCGCCGCCCGCTCGTGGATGCAGTTGACGAGAAATCCGTAGAGCTCGGTGCGCGCGTGTACAAGCTCCGGCCGGTCACAGCCTCCCCGCTTAACATGTACATGCAATCCGTGGAGGACCATGGCCGAATCAAACACGTACTCGACACCGTCACGGCCGACAGCGGTGCGGCTTTGAAGCTCGGCGCCGAGACGCGTTGCAATCGCTTCGCGCGCGGTGGAGGGGCGCGGCTCGACCACGGCAAGTAAGCTGAGCAACAGGCCAGCCGCTTCGGGGTATGGATATCCTTTGTGGTCGGGGTTGACCCACGAAACGACATGACCATCGGGACAGGTGGCCCGGGACGTGAGCCATGCCAACATCCGCTCGACATCGGGTACGCAACGGGGCAGCGGTTCCCCGCCCTCCCCCGTGCGGCGAGCCATCCGATCGAGTGAGTACAAAGCGTCCATCATATCGGTGCTAACGCGAGTCTGATGGCCCGGCGGGCCGTGTTTTTAAGGGTTTGACGAGGGGCGCCGGCAAGCGCCGGATAGGCTTCGCAGGGGGTAAAACAACCGCCACAGGCCAACTGCTCAATGTCGGCGCGGGCCTGGTGGACCGCCCGCGATTGCCACAGTGTGGCGATATCCTGTTCGAGGATGTTGCCGAGCGGACGATCGTAGACGTGACAGGGGTAGAGGTCGCCCTCGGGAGAAATGAATGCGGTGCTGCGCAGGGCCTGGCACACGATCCCCGACGGCTCGCCGCGGCGGTAAAACTCGAGGTTGACGAGGAATACGAGCTCCATCATGTCGACCAACCCGGTCGGCACCCCGCGGCGGCGAACATGCGTGCGCACGAGTTGTTGTGCCTTCACATCAACGGCACTTTTGAGGCTCGCGTTGTTGAAAAAATGCCCGGATACCTGCATCCAATTCCAGTGCCACTCGCGGTCGCGAAATCCGGGGACCTCGCGCTTGAGGTGTGCCCCGAGGGCTTCGACCGCCTCGGCATTTTGCGGCGTGATCGTGGTTCCGACATAGACGTCGACTCCGTCGATCGCACGCAACTGTTGAAACGTTGCCAGGGCCCGGCGAAATGACCCTGCAACTCCGCGCACGCGGTCGTGCACATCGGGCGGCCCGTCGAGGCTGACGGTGATGATCAAGTCGAGGTCGGTGCGCGCATGCAACTCGCGGGTGGTTTCGACGATCCGCCGGGTAAACCATCCGTTGGTCGGAAAGTGCAGGACTTGCAAGGCCCGCGCCCGGGTGGCGATCGCGGTCAACAATGCATGTGCATCGGTCCGCAAAAAAATCTCCCCGCCGGTGACGTCGAGCCAACACAACCCCGGCAGCTGGTCCATCAGGTGACCCACTTCATCGGGCGTCAGTTCGCGGCCGTGCGGGGCTTCCCAGGTTCGGCACATCGAACAGCGTAGATTGCACCGCCGCGTGACATCGAGGACAAGGCGGTTGGGCAGCTTGGGCCGGCGCATCCATGTTTCGACCAGGCGCGTGATCAGCCTGGCTCGTCGCATCAGATGCCGGGGGCCGAGGGACACTGCCGGAGTGTATGAAACAATCGGTCTCGAAGACCAGCCCAAAAACGGGCGTGGGAGCACGCGCATACGCGGCCGTGGTATCCTCGCCCCAGCGCGATGACCATGATTTCGCCTCGACCGTCAGGTGCCGTCTCCGTGGTGATCCCCGCCCACAACGAGGCCGCGACCATCGCCTCGGTCGTCACCGGCTGCCAACCCTACGCCGACGAGGTGATGGTCATCGACGACGGCTCGGCAGACGCGACCTACGACCAAGCCTTGCATGCGGGCGCCCGCGTCCTTCGCCTGCCGACAAACCGCGGCAAGGGCTATGCCCTGCGGGCAGGCATCGCCGAGGCCACGGGCGAGGTGCTGGCGTTTATCGACGCCGACGGCCAAGACGACCCCCACCAGCTCCCCGACCTGCTGTGCGCGCTGGCCCCGGAGGTCGATATGGTGATCGGCTCGCGGTTTTTGGGAACGTTTGAAAAAGGGGCGATCACCAACCTCAACTGGATCGGTAGCCGAGCATTGACATCGGTGCTCAACCTGTTGTTTCGGGCCCGGGTCACCGACCCGTTTGCCGGCTTTCGAGCGGTGCGCCGGCGGGTGCTCAAGCGCTGTGATCTGCGAGCCGAGCGGTATGACATCGAAGTCGACCTCCTGCTCGCGCTCCTCGATATGGGCGCCCGGGTCGTCGAAGTGCCGGTCCGCCGACTTCCCCGGGAGCATGGCAAAAGCGGCCTCGACAGCGTAGTCGATGGCACGCGGATCTTGTCGCGGATCCTCGACCGCCGCCTCGACCGGGTTCGGCGATTTACGGGAGGGCGCACCGCGTGAGCCAAACGCACACCCTACCGCGTGCCCCGGTTGTCGCCCCGGCGGCACTGCTCGTGGTTTCCCTGCTCGCCCTGGGCCTCGGACGACTCGATCTACAACATCTGTTCGCCGCCCCACAATCGGCGCAGGCTCTCGCTCCTCCGCCTGCGACAGCCGATCCCGACTCGGACCAACCGCCCCCGCGTCAACCCGTGTACACGGACCAGGCCCGTGCTGTGCTCGACAATCTCGCGCCCGCCGACGATCTCGCGGGGTGGGAAGTCGTGACGATCGACGGAGTGCTCGACGACGGGACCATCCACATCCAACTCACCCGCGACGACATTTCCTTTACGGCCGTGGTCGCCCCCCGCGGATCGCAACCCCATCGGCCGCCCGCGCAGACCGACGACTACGATCTGTTCTACACCGGTGTCAGTCGCCCCGACGCCGAATCACAGATAGCGACCGTGCTCGCCCAACTCGCGCAGCGGGTCAAAAAACCATAGGTCGGTCGACGTCACGCAGGCCGTGCAAGCTCGGTTGATCACATCCGCGACCACAAGTGTATCATGGCGCACCTTGGCCGCGGCGTCCTCATCCAACTGGTCCCTGGCCGACGACCGGCGGATCCCTTGGTTGCTCGCGCTGGCGTTTTGTGTCCACGGCGTCGCCATGACCCGGGTCGATCGATTTCTCCACGACGAGGGGATGCTGACGTGGTTTTTTGCCAAGATCATGGCCGGTGAGCCGATTGCGACCTTGTTTTTTCTCAAGAGTCGGCCACCGCTGTCGCTGCTGTACGCGCCATTTTCCGGGTTTGGCCTCGACGTGTTTTTGTGGCTTCACATCGCCGTCGCGGCGTTGGCCATCCCGCTTGCGGCTGCGGTCGCCCGGGCACTCGGACAGGCGGCTCCCAACCTCGTGGCCGCGGCGTTTGCTCTGTCCCCCATGATGCTGGCCGCGGCTCCGTCGGGGGTCGGCAACACAGATGCCATCACCGGTGTACTGTTGGTCCTGTACCTGCTCGTGGTGCGTCGGTCACCGGGTGTCGCAGGGGTCGTCGCCGGGATGTTGCCGCTTGTACGCGCCGAGATCTCGATCTTTGTCCTCGCACTTGCGGCCTATTGTACGGTCGCAGGACGGCGACGGTTTTTGCTCGGGCTACCAGCATTTGGCCTGCTGCTCGCATTTGCCGGGATCTTCTACCACGGCGATGTGTTGTGGGTCCTGCACTACCCGCCGACGGTGGTCATTCCCGAGGGCTCCACTGCCGCAGCCTTTGGCAAATACGGATTTGCCAAGGATTCGCCGGCCCAAGCCCTCACCGCATTATTGGCGATCGCACCACTTGTCGGACTGCTCGCACTCGTGCCGCGAAAGGTCTTGGCCCCAGTCGAACGCGTAATACTCGTGGCGGCGGTTGTATTTGTCGTGCTGATCCGCGGACTTCCGCTCGTGGGTCTGTTTCGCTTTGACGACTCCCCGCGCTACGCCCTGCCCCTGATTCTCGGGCTACTTCCGCTGGGGAGATTGGCCAACGTCTGGCAGCGGGGAACGGATGCCGGAATCGCAGCAACCGTCGTCATGGGCATGTTTGCCGCGCTATTTATCACCCTCGATTTCGTCGAAGACATGCCCGTCTTGTCAGCAGTCATCGCCGGATGGGCACTGGTATGGCTATTCGCCCGCATGCGACGCACGCGTCTGGCCCTAGCAACATCCGTTGTACTTGCATGCACGGCCGCGTTTTTGCCAACTTTTACCGCCGCGACCAAACTCGCCAGCGACCGCCATATCCGGCATCAAACCGTGTTTGGCGAGTGGGTCTCAAACAACCGCGAGCGCCTCCACAACTGTCGTCTGATCACCAATGTCCACCTGCTAGAGACCTGGTCGCGCCGACACGGTCTGCTGGCGAACGACGTGCTCATCGAGCATATCGTCAACCGCGACATCGAGGGCGAAGTACGAACACTCGCCAATACCACAAACGGGCAATACGAAACCTTACAAACACAGATCCGACAAAACTTTTACGGCCGACCACTCCCCGCCGACGCCCTCAAGCCCGACCTTCTGACCGGTGATGTGGTGTTTGTGTTGCGGGCAGAAGATCGACTCACCCGAGTGATGCCGCCCGCCATCTGGGACCCATTGCTCACAACCGAGGTCGAACGCGACGGCCTGCGGATCGCGACTTTTACACCATTGCCCGCGAGGCCCGACCACGAGGATGAGTAAGCCTGTTGTCTTGCGACGGGAGCCTCCCCCGAACTCGAGGAATTCACCGGCAAGCCGCAATCGGAACCGTTGCTCACGGCGTCAGACGGATGAGCGTCCGGTGAGAACCGTCGACATAGATCGATGCACCGACAATGAACTCGCCATTGGGCATGAGAACCTGCCCTTGCGCAAAGACCTCACCCGCGCCTCCGTGATCGCGTCCGCCATCGCTCCCCACCCTGCCAAATCGCACGCCAAAATTGGGGCTACTGGAAGATTCACGGGGGCCAACCTCGGGAAAATCGGCAAGCGAGTTGGCGCGTCGAGAAATCCACGGGCTGCTAGGATGCCCGCCGATGGGAAGCCCGATACCGCAGGCCCTCCGTATCCCCGGTGACGGAGTCGAGCTGGCCGTGTATCGCTGGCCGCGGTCGGGTGCGCCCACGCTGGTTTTGGTCCACGGCTATCCCGACAACCATCGTGTATGGCTGCCCCTGATCGAGTTGCTCGCACCGGAGTACGATCTGATCGCCTACGACGTTCGTGGCGCGGGAGCATCCGGGCGGCCGCACGGGCGTCGTGCCTATCGTTTGCAGCATCTCGCCCGCGATTTTGAAGCAGTTGTGACCACGCTTGTACCCGACCGCCAGGTACATGTGGTCGCCCACGATTGGGGTTCGGTGCAGGTGTGGGAGGCGGTGACCGATCCGCAGATCCAGCGACGCATCGCCTCCTTCACGTCGATTTCTGGGCCCTGCCTCGATCACGTCGGTCATCGGTTGCGGGGGGTAGGGCAATCACTTGTACCTGCACTCAAACAGCTGATGGCGTCGTGGTACCTGATGCTGTTTCACGTGCCGGTGTTGCCCGAGTTGGTGTGGCGGATGGGGCTCGGACGGGTCGCACCGCACGTGTTGGCCCGGATCGAGGCGGTGATGTCGCCCTCGGGAGTGATCGATGCCGACGATGCGTGCGCGGGTCTCGGATTGTATCGCGCGAATGTCCTGTCACACCTTTGGCGACCCCGTATGCGTGCCACCCATGTGCCTGTACAACTGATTGTCCCACAGAACGACTGGTTTGTCCGCCCACAGCTCCACGACGAACTCGAACGCTGGGTTACCACGCTCACCCGATTTGAGGTCGCGGCGGGGCATTGGACGCTACTCGCTGCGCCACAGACCTTGGCCGAACGGGTGCGGTTGTTTGTGGCCGATGTGCCGATGATTCAGCCGATACCACAATAGTGTAGGATCGATGGATTCAGTACGGGGTGGACAACCAGGGGCCGCTTCGCGGAATGATACGTGGTAGTCATTGTTCGGACGATGGTGAGCTGACGTTGAGTCGCTCGCGAACTTCCTCGAGCGGTCGGTGCATGTCTTGCCAATAGTCCCAGTCTTCACTCAGGTCGACGTTTACCTGCATCCCGCGCTTGGCCGCTGCGAGGGCCTTCGGCGCATCGAATTGGCCGGTGTTGACGGTGGCGAACGGCGAAAAGCGTTTGCCGAGGTGAAACTGGCACAGGACAAAGAAAATGTATGTGAAAGGTTCTTTGCGCCGGTTGCCGGCGCTGAACGATGCGGTCAGGATTTCTCCCAACGGATCGGTACCGTATCCAGACAAGAGGTGGGTGAGGTCATGGATCACCACGGGCTCGACTTGGCTACCTTTTTCGCCGGGTAGGGGAAATCCCTGCTCGCGCATGTGGTCGTGGTAGCAGCGGCCGAGTGTCCCTTGGGGCAGCTCACCGAGGGCCCGGTAACGGGGGTAAACCGCGGGGTCATCCTTGAGTTTGAGGGTCGCAAGTGTCCGCGCCAGCCAGCGAAAACCACCCGATTCCCAGGCCGCGCGCAGGCGGTCCATAAACCACACCCGACGGGCCACATCGAGGCGCAGTTGCATCGTGTGTCCGTGTACGAGCTGACGCAGGTTGTTGATCTCCGGCGGGGCCACACCGAGGGCATCGGCAAACTGTTCAACCACCGCGAGTTCCGGTTCCTGGGCGTCTTCGTCAATCAGGCTGACGACGATCATCCCTTGAATGATCTGGGACCGGAGTTGCTCGTCTCGGATGGCCAGCGCGAGCTCGGCGGGGGCGATGGGGGCGAGCGAATCGTAGTGGAGATCCACACCGAGGATCTGGCCCGCCGCGGTGATCATGGCCTGTTGTCGTTCATCGACACGACACGATGCGAGCGCGACAACTTTGAATGCGCGCAAGATGAAGGGGGCCTGATCCGATGAGGGGAGGACGAGTCGCATGCAACCTTCCAATCAGTCGTGGAGGGCAAATCCTAACAGTTTTTTCATGATCGCGGCGAAGTTTACTGGCAGGCAACGGAATCGGGCCGCGACCGACGGAGGGGTCGGCACCTGGGTTCTCTTGGCTTCGAGGTGGCTCGTCCGAACCAGCGGCTTGTAAATGCACGCAACGGTTGTGCTTCTCTTCGGATCGCGGCGAAGTTTCGTCGGTGGCGAGGGCGTCTCGCCGGTTCGAGGTATCCTACGGATGGAGGACCGTCGATGCCAGATCCACTTCCCGACAACTATCCATCCCTCGATCGCAAGACGAAGCTCGGCCTGTTGTGGCAACGGGTGTGTGCCGACGAGTATGGCGACGTGCTTCCGAGCGAGCCACCGTCGGGCTTTGACCGCCGGTTGTTGTTTACGCCGGGTCACAACCGGGTGGCTGTTGAACATGTCTCCGACGAGATGCCCGAGGGTCGTGTCAAACTGTTGCACCGCTATGGGGCCGTGGCACAGGTCGAGCTCGTGATCCTCAACGACCTCGGCTACACCGGTGTGTTTGCGTCGGGGGGTCATGGGCTGTTGCGCTACTCCGATGCCGCCGGCGGCGAGACGCCCGAGCACTCGTTTGTCCTCAAATTGCTGGTCGATGGACGACCTTCACTCAATCTCCATGTGCTGCGGGCCGAACCGATCCACGGCGAGGTTGCGGATATCCACGACCCGTTTCAATTGTCGTACTCGTCGATTGCCGCGAAGGCCGAGACGGCGGCGACCAAGGCACTCGAAGTTGCTTTTGACGGGACCGCGAAGATCCTGCACGCGAGCCGCCTGGGGGCGACCGAGCTGCCGCTCAATCACCTGGCTGAAGTGACAGATAACGGGTGTGCGGTGTCGGAGCCCCGCGCAGCGTTTCGGGTCGATTTCCACGCGACCTCCGAAGCCCGCAGCGCCTACCAATCCCGCGGTGATTCACGCTTGTCCCTCGGGACATTTCAACCAGGTATGCGCCTGTTTTCGATCCATGCCTCGGACACTGGTGAAGGCGGCGAACGCCCGTGGGCCGAACTTGTGTTGCGCTCGCGCTTTGTCGCATCGGCCTATGGCGACGAGCGGCTGTTTTTTCAACACAACCTCGGACCGACCCATGAATCCCCACTCAAACGCCTCAAGAACAAGCTCACGGGCGATTGAGAACCACCGGTGATGCTCGCCCGATAGCGGCGAGCATTGTTATTTAGATGTTGATGCAATGATGTGGGCGAAGGCCGGAGAGCCTGGTTCCCGATACTCGAAAGGATTAGATGTTGATGGACTGGGGGATTTCCGAGGGCCGGAGGTAGCGGTAGTCTGGGCGGCTTTGGTTGCGTGCGTCGATGGTAGCCTCGATGTCCTCGAGATGGGTTCGAAAGGCCATCTCGAAGTTTCGCAGCGGGCGCGAGCCGAACCATCCACGTCCCGGTTTTCCGCCGCGACCCGGGCCCTCGGGATAGTGGCCCAAACGTGTGTGGTAGAGGCTCCCGAGCAGTCTGCCGATCACCAGCTGGTAGTGAGCGACCTCCTCGACCGGCAACAGGTGTAGCAGGCTGGCCTGGGAAAACCCGGGTGCCGAGGGCAGTGGCCCCATGGGTGCCAGCGGTGTATTCGGTGCATATGCCATTTCATGTGCCTGGGGGAAGTTGACCGCCGCGTGTTGTCCACTCCCGTTCCAGATGATGTGTGTGACCATTTGAACGAGGTAGCTTCGGGTCGCGACCGCCGGTCCTCCGGCCGTGTGCGTCTGCCCGACACCATTGATTCCGCCACCCACCTCTCGCCCGCGGGCGTCGCGGACCCGGTACGCGCTGACCTGGCGGACAAACGCCTGCAGCTCTGTGTCTTCGAGGACATCTCGATCTCGGTGGTAGTGGTGCTCGACATAGTTGCGGACCCAGTTTTCGATCGCACGCCAGATCAACAGGCCGTCGTCGCGGTAGGGATAGTCGGCGATGAGGTCGGGATCGGCGACGCCGCGGCGGCATAGTTGCTCGGGGAGCGCGGCTGCGTTGAAGTCAAAGGAACGCAGCCCTTGTGCCGAGATTCGCACCGTATCGCCAATCGTCGGCATCAGCAGGGTATCGACACCCCCGCCCGGCGATACCAGCGAGCTATCGGCCGCCGCGTTGATCAACATGGTGCCTTCGAAGTGCGGATGCAGCAGGCGATGCAGCGGATGCATCGGTGCGAGGCAGTTGTACATCGCCAGCGCGAATGCCTCTTGGACCATGTGCGTGGTCCCGAGATGTGCAATCGCTTCGTGGACATTGCCATCGGCTGCATTGACACACATTTTTGCAGCGTACCAGCGCAGCCCATCGCGCGGTGTGAACACCGGATGCTTCCCCAGATGTCCGTTTGGATAGAGTTGAATGGCGACTGGCGTGAGTGCATGCTCGCCGGGTTTCACCGCAAACAATGCCAGCGGCGCGACGACTTGCTTGGGATGGGTTGCGCGGGCGTAGGCTGCTTGCCTGTCTTTATAGGCAGCATCCCAGCCGGCCGGGTCGGTCGCGTAGTCGACCGCGATCGCATCGGGCACGGGTGTGCAGCCGGGCGAGGCCCCGAGCAGTTCGCGGTATTCGCAGAGAAATAGGCGACCCTCGGCGAGCGCAGCTTCGAGGCTGTCACCGCTGATCGCAGCTTGGTAGTGCGCCGGGGTCACACCGAAGTCGTCGGGCAGTCCGAGGGACGGATCGACTTGCCGGATCCACCCGGGATTGGGTCCGGCGACCCGCATCCGGGCAAATGTTGTGTCGAGATGGTGCTCAGTACCTACGGCCGGCAGGCGCCATGTGTAAAACAGATCGGCATAGGCCGCCAAGCGCCCGGGTGGACCGGTCCGTTTCCCACGGGTCGCGGTCGCACCGAGGTGTTCGAATGCCTTGGTGATCCCTTCGACTTTGATTGCGAGTACAAGTTTTTGAAAGTCCTTGTGCAGCGGTTCTCCATCGGCTTTGTTGAGACGCTGGGCATTCCCGAGGATCTCCGACGCGATTTCGGCGAGTTCGGTGACCCACGCCGGCGAGGCACGTTCGGCCTTGGGGAGGTCGGCACACATGGCCACGCCGCGGAGATTGGGCTTTTGATAGGAGTAGCGATAGGTGTCTTGGTTCTCGCTTAGTTGTGTCGCACGTTTGTCTGGTTTGTTGTCGTGTTGCGGCAGGGAAAGTTGAATGTCGACAAACGGCAAGGTCATACGCAGCTCCGATCTCAGCGGGGAGCATTGTATGTGGATCGAGGCGCCGTGGCGACTTGACTCCCATCGGTCGGCTGGATTCCACGTGCGGACGTCCCCGGCGTCGGTTCGCGCGGCTCACTCGGACGCAGGTGCGACGGCAGAATCTGTCTCCGACGTCAGTGGCGGAGTTTTGGGAAGGTATAGCGAGAACGCACTGCCCTCGCCCAGTCTACTGACGACGGAGAGCTTCGCACCCATCATTTCGGCGAGCGCACGGGAGAGGCCGAGACCGAGGCCGGTGCCACCACGCAGTCGGGTCGAGGAACCATCGACTTGATAAAACGGCTCAAAGATGCGGCGCATGACATCGGTTGCGATACCGATGCCTGTGTCGCGGACGCAGAACACGAGGTGGCCGGAGGTTTCTTCATCGGGCCGAACAATCAGGTCGATATATCCGCGGTCGGTAAACTTGGCGGCATTGTCGAGGAGGTTGCGCAGGATCTGGTGGACGCGTAGGCGGTCCGCCAGGATGGTGAATGCATCGTCGGAGACTTCGCCCACGAGCTCGAGGCGGAGTTCGATACCTGTCTGATCAACCAGGTCATGGACGTCGGCGAGCGCCTGCTCGGCCAACTGCTTGGGCGAGAACTCCTGGATGTCGAGCAACATACGTCCAGATTCGATTTTGCTGAGGTCGAGGATGTCGCTGATGAGTCCCAACAGGTGGGTGCCGGCCCCGTGGATACGCTGGAGTTCGTCGTGGGTTTCACCGTCCTCGAGCAACATCTCGCTGTATCCGATCACGGCGTTGAGGGGGGTGCGCAGCTCGTGACTCATGTTGGCGAGGAACTGGACCTTGGCCTGATGAGCCTGTTCGGCCACGCTGCGGGCGGCTTGGGCCTGTTCGAGCAGTTCGTTGGCCCGCCGCTCCTCGGCCCGTGCGCGGTGGATCGCCTGTGTCAGGCCGTTGACGGCGAGGTACAAAAAGTACCCGGCTCCGAGGAGATGGGCGATGTGGGTCATCAACGCCATCTCCGGAGTATTTGGTGTCTGTGGGAACGGCAGGGTTTGGTCGAGTCCACTGACATCGATCCAATACACCGCAACCAAACATGCAATTACAAGTATTGCGACGATCAACACCCGACGCGGGGGGATCAACATGATCGCCATCAAAATCACCAGTAGATTGGCAGAGACGGTCGGACTTTGGATCCCGCCGTAGCCGATCGACGAGACATTGACCAGGAGCATGAGGTTGAGGATCAGCAATAACGCCGTGGCTTGGACGTACCCCCGGCGCAGGAGGGTGAGCAGGCCGAGGACCCATGCGGCCGAGGCCACCAGGCCAAACATCCCCGATGCCAAGCCCGAGATCGCAAACTGGACGACCAGGGTTACGCAGATGACGACGAACAGGACTCGGAGCATGTTGCCGACGATTCCGGCGACCCGCTGGCGCTCTTGATCGGCGTAGGCCGGGGCCCGCAGCACGCGTTGTACGCTGTGCGCGACGTTGCCAGCGTCGGCCGATCGGACGGATTTCACGTCCGTAGAGTGCTGGTATGTCTGTGCGCGATGCAAGGTAGATACATGGTTCTTCGTTCAGGTAATCGGAATCACCGCGCGGTTTGAGTCCCCGGTGGCAGACGGCAAAAACGTCGCTCGCGGGGTGTTCGCGCGTAGACCTGCGAACGAAGATGCGTGACGGCGAATAACGGTGCACGCCGGCCACGGGCTTGTTAGGGTGCGGGCGTGAGCCAAGGACGTGCGCGCAGCCTCCCGAGCCTGGCCGATGCGGAGGTCGAGATCCACGAGGAACTCGGCCGCGGGAGCTTTAGTCGGGTCTATCGCTGCAGCCGACGAGGTAGCGACTACGCGATCAAGATCCAGGCGAGCCACGGCGAGGCCGCCCACCGGCGCCACTTCCTGCGCGAGGCCGCGGCACTTGCCTGCTTCGACGACCCCAGTCTGGCCAAAATCCACACCATCGGTGAGCAGGACGGTCGTGCCTACCTCGTCATGGACCTGGTTCAAGGGACATCACTTGCGGATGTCCTGCGTCAAGGTCCGTTGCCCGAGGCGCGGATTGTCGAACTCGCACGTAGGGTCGCTCGCGCCCTGCACGTGGCACACCGGCACGGTGTGGTCCACTGCGATGTCAAACCGCGCAACATTATCGTTGGTGATACACCTGAAATCAAGCTCGTCGATTTTGGCCTGGCCGCCCGCAAGCAGGAGTTGCGCGAGGGTCGGGTGGTCATGGGGACCTATCAGTACGCGGCGCCGGAGCAGACGGGGTTGTTGCGGCGCACGGTCGATGGCCGCGCCGACCTCTACGCCCTCGGGGTGGTGATGTTTGCCTGTGCCAGCGGGCGGACGCCGTTTGTTACCAGTGACCCGGACGAAATGATGCGCATGCATGCATCCGTGGTGCCGCCGGATGTTCGCAGTTTGGCGCCGGGGATCTCCTGGGGACTTTCGGCTGTGATCACCAAGTTGCTGGCCAAGGACCCCGACGACCGGTTTCAAACCGGGATCGAGCTGGTCGAGGCG
>CAZUPD010000111.1:0-27054 GCA_964621785.1 uncultured Nannocystaceae bacterium | reverse complement strand
TTCCACAACCGAAGTTCATCCTCACGTTGCGCCCCGATGAATGTCACACGTGGCCGCACCACTACGCTTTTGCTCACCTGGCTCGCTTTTCCCCACACGACCACGTCGGCGCCGTAGTCTCGACCAAGTTTTTTGACTTGCCGACTCTCCGCTTCGACCGCTTCTATCACATCCTCCACTTGCTTGATTTGAATGTCCGCATGCTTGTGTCCCATCACCGCCCGCTCGAGAGCTGATGCCAATGCATCACTATATAGTGCTCCCTGACTCCCCTGAAATCTCGTTACCAATACTGTCACCACCGGCCGCGGACCCACTGCTTCGTGCCCCACATACTGAATAAACGCATTCGGTGTTGCCCGCCCCGATATCAATTCTCCTTTCGCTATCTGGCCTCCATCCTCCAAGCTCACCACTTGTAAAACACCCACGGTCTCCCGCCCCAAAGACCGACCCCCTAAGTTCGTGTCTGTCAGGCTGTCACCCAGCACGCTGTACATGTCACCGACCATCACTCCGTGGTCCTTGCCCATGTTGATTCGTACTTCTCGCCCATCACGGCTCTCCGACAGCACCTGTCCGAAACGGCTCCCAAAGTGATGCCCTTGTGGCACTGCTCGTACTTCGAGTGAGATGCCCTTGTGTGACTCTTCAACCCATAGCGCTGTGAGCTCTAGGCTCCGCTCCCGCGCCACGAGTACCCGTGCTACGCCGACCGGTTGCTTTTCGGCGAGCCCTTCCTTGTCGCCATATAACGCTACCATTTGCCCGATTCCGTACAGGCCCGTCGGGAGTTCCTTTACTATGTACTTTTCGGCGAGCCCTTGTTCCTCCTCGATGAACGGTTCCGCTCTCAGTGCGTGAGCTGGGCTCGCTTTTGTGTCAGCGTGGGGAGTCGTGGCGGGTGTCTGCTCGCATGCTACGAGCGCAAGTGTCACCGGCAGGAAGTGGAGGCGGCTCTTCATGGGTGATTCCGGCTATTATGCAGGTCGAAGTCTGTTCCCGGAAACCCAAAAATGATTTCAGGTTGTCGTGCCTGAACAGCGTGTATCAGTGGGATCGACTACTTGCTTCTACTCGAGCGGCTTCAGCGACACGTGAAGGTCATCCACAGTTACATTGGGGGGAGGAAGAACGATTCCGTTCGCCGCATGTATTTTCGCACGCATGTCGTTGAGAATACCAACATATTGTTGGAGTAACTCTGGAGAACGGCTTTGGGAAAACGCTTCAATTTCGGCGTCCGAGCTCCCGTGCCGGAGCATTTGGAGCATCGAATATGTGATGCAGTAGCGAATCGTTGTCCCGTCAAGGTTACGTGTAAGTACGGTGGCGATATGACCGACCTGCGCCTTTACGTACAAGAATACACGCTCCACGGCATTGACGAAGTTGTCTGGCGCCTCGGGGTCGTATGGTTCGATGCTTAGGACATTTTGTATCTGGTTGATTATCCGATGCAGAGTCGTGTTGCTGTTTGACACTCGACGGAAATCTGCGCGTGCGTCTTCGATCCGAAGTTTAAGGGTTTCGATATCCGCACGTATATCACCGAGGTTATGCTTCAGTAAATCGCGCTCCTGTACCACGTTGGCGTACTCTCGTTTCAGCTCCGCAAGCTCATCCAAGATACCGGTGTCCGCGGCCGTCTGCCCCCGCTCGTTGCTCGTTTTCCTCGGAGGAGATACGCTCGTCGATCGGCGAAGCATCGCCGGTGTGACGGCCTTGCGGATCGATGCTCCGAGAGTGTGGTCCGGATCGCATGCGCGGGAAAACCAGACTGTCCAGCGACGTGCGCTTCGTTGAGTGATCAGCCCGCATACCGAAGCGACGAGCCGGAGTGCTGCCGGTAGGTCGCTTCCACTCGGGCAACGGGATATCAAATCCGCGTCCTTGAGCAACCGGAAGAGCTCCGGGGCCGAGGCCGTCGTGTCTGTCCAGCCGAGGCGGTACGCGGCCGGGATCGCTGCGAGCAACTCCTTCGCCGCTCTCAGCCCCCGGCTACCTTGCGGGAGCTCGGCTAGTTGCGCGCGACAGTACGCTTCGAGGATGGCCGCTTCGTCAACCTGGCCGACGTCATCGTCGGGTTCGCTCATCTCACAACCTGTCTCTTTAGTCACCATGAGTACAAGGGTTGATCGCGGGAGTAGATGAATCAATGGTAGTCATCGCTCATAGGACGCGCGATCGTCGAATAGTGGATGACGATTCGTTGTTCGGTTGTCGGTAGTAACGATATGTTGATAACGATTCGTCGTGAAAAACCGGTAACACGTTGCTCAGAGTCCGAACAATCGCTGACGACTCGCCGATAAACGAACAGTGAATCGTCATCGAACAACCTCACCCACGCAGCCCCGCCGGAGCGTCACGCAGCCCCGCCGAAGTGTCACGCAGCCCCGCCGAAGTGTCACGCAGCCCCGCCGGAGCGTCACGCAGCCCCGCCGGAGTTCCACGCAGCCCCGTCGGAGCGTCACGCAGCCCCGCCGTAGCGTCACGCAGCCCCGCCGAAGCGTCACGCAGCCCCGCCGGGGCGTCACGCAGCCCGCCGAAGCGTCACGCAGCCCCGCCGGAGTTCCACGCAGCGTCACTTTGCGTCATGGAGCCCGGTCGAAGTACTTACGCGTGCGCGGGTGTGGGGATTCTGAAACAAACCCATGCGCGGGTGTGGTGTTTCTGAAACAAATCCGTGCGCGGGTGTGGGGATTCTGAAACAAACCGATGCGCGGGTAGGGTGTTTCTGAAACAAACCGGCGCGCGGGTGTGGGGATTCTGAAATAAATCCGTGCGCGGGTGTGGTGTTTCTGAACCGCGAATGGTTGAACGAAATCGCCACGCCTCGCTCGCACGGCACCAGGCCTATCGAGCAGCGATTTCGTAAGCGTCACTCGAGCAATTCCCGAGCACTTCGCCAGCTCCGTATGTGTGAAGTACAGGATCGACACCATGGTCCATCCGAGACTTACATGTAATCGTGCGCAATCGAAACGTGGGCGATCTTCGAGTCGGATCCATAGTCGAGCGCGGCTATTCGCGCACGAAATAATTTGTGTCTGCAATTATTTTAGCCTGGAGCATCGGAGACCTCGTGAGCAGCGAATCAAAATCCGCGCGTTCGAACCTCATGACGATCGCGGTACGGGCAACCGAAATCATGCGGTTGTCGAGCCTCCCGTAGAGGCCACTGATCGACCACGTAGCGAACAATGACGTCGCGGCTATCTCTAGTGCACGACGGGTGGATCTCTTCGCATCCCCGGTTGAAGACGGTGCGAAGAGACGCCACATGGTGCCAAGACCGGCGGGTTATCGGAGCGAGCTTTGGGCTGGCTCTCGGCCCGGGCCCGCGGATGTCGAACCATCGTTGATTGAGTTCGTGCAGCTGTGTTAGTAAGCCTACATGCGCGCTTTCATTCTAACACTGCTCATCGTGGCCAGTGGATGGAGCACGGGCGACATCTGCGAGGAAGAATCCGAGCGCGCGTCAGATTTTTGCAGAGCGCGGTTCAACACATCCATCGCGCAGTGCATCGAGCCGTGTGCACGCGAAAGCGATGAGCTGGATTCCATCATTTGGTTGCCGGAACGTTCGACCGACGCCGACTGCAAGAACGACTCATGCGATCAGGGGATGTGCCCGTTGTGAAACCGAGCAAGTGGATCGTGGTGCCGGTACTTGTGTGCGGATGTTCCGCTCACCCGTCTACGACGACGACCACCACCTATGAGTATACACCTACAACGAGCGAAGTCCCGGAGCCAACGCTTGTAACATCAACAACTGGAGTCGAGTCGTCGTCAACGTTCGAGGGCTCGACCGACGCGACAGGTACACAAACGACAACCGGAGGGCCGGGCACAAGCGGCGAGATACCAGACTTCGGCGACGGTGAGCTCGGTTGCAACGGCAAGATTGATTTTCTGTTTGTCATCGACCGCGAATTCGGGATGGACGAGTACTGGTCCAGATTCTGGGCGTCGTTTCCCGGCTTTATCGAGGATGTGCTAGCAACGTTCAAAAATTTCGATATGCATTTTATGGTCGTCGATGGCTACGGGTCATACGAAGGCGATGTCAGTGGATGGGGTATGCCGGGATGCGAGGAGCAGTGTGCGGAGAACAACGGGAGCTGTTCCCCGGTTGGCCCAGCCGACTTCCCATGCGATGGCTACGTCCAGGGCGCGCACGAAACGTGCGGGATGCGGGGCGCCGGTATCGTGTTCCCGGCTGGATTCGAGGCTGCAAACCATGAGTGTGGCGTGGTCGGTGGGCGCCGCTACGTTGTTGGTAGCGAACAACCGAACCTGGCCGACACAGTCAAGTGTATTTCTCAGCAGGGGTACGGCAATGCCAACGCGCGAGCGGCCCCGGCGATGCTGAGTTCGATCTTACCCGAACAACCCCCATCCCAATGTAACGCCGGGTTCCTGCGAGATGATGCACTTCTAGTGATTGTTTACTATACAAATTACCACGAGGGGGGCTTGGACTACGGGCCGCCAAAACAGTGGGCGGAGTCTCTCTATACGCTCAAACAGGGGGATGAAGATAAAGTCGCAGTCATCGGGATTATTTGGGATTACTATTCCGAAGGTTCACTGTGTGGGCCGGGTAGCGGTTCCTATGCGGACTTCTCGTCACAGTTCCTGCATTTCCATGTGAAGCACAAGGTTGAGGGAAGCCTGTGCGCTAGCAGCTATACGGCGTACCTTGAAGAGGGGCTGGAGCTGATTGGCGAACTTTGTGACGCTGAAGTCCCCACGTAGCTCGATTGACAAATGTAGCAGCAACCATGCTTCTCACGGAACAATAATAGGTGCTTCGCGGCACCATTTCTTGTACTCGTGGCGAGCCTTGGTCTCCGACTTCTTAAACCTAGCTATCGCCTTCTTGGGCGCCTTGACCATCATCATAATCAAACTGGAATTTCGCAATTCGAGGAGGTCTAGCAGGCCTTCGATCGTTCGGGGCTCGGTCAGCCACCCTCGATTCCAATACATCGATGAGCCCAATTCCGACGACGCCGCTCGGAGAGCCTTGACGACTCTTGAATCGTCGATGCCAAACTTCAGAGCAAGGAGGGGTATCGAGCCAACTCTGTACCAACAACGCTGGCCAGGCCAGCTCGAAAGCCGGTGAACTACCTGAACCACCAAAGCTCCTCCGAATCCACCATTCGTCCCACCACTTCGATCGAGTTTTTTGAGAACGTGTGGCCTCCGCGGGTACACGAGCTGCCCCCGAATCGGCCAACTTCTCTTCGCGCTCCTGTAGTCTGTGGCTTTCAGCTGGATGGGCACGTGGTCGCCAAACTGTTCACTTAGAATGATGTCTATCCCGTCCCGGTCGACCGCCGGGACGGATACAGAAACATCGCTCTTTCCCTGCCACCGAAGGAGATGCAACTCCATCATGAGCTGACCGAGAGCCATCGCTTCGCGAGTTGTGGAGAACTCCTGGCTAGGATGCGTTTTTTTAGTCATTTGTGTGTTCTCGGGGGCCTCGCGGCCCCTGCACTGCCAGTGCTCGGTAAACCGGCTGGCCCTCGTACATGGCCCCTCTAATCTTACCCTCCTCGGAAAGAGCCTCGAGATGCCGTTTTACCTGAATGCAAACAGCATCTTTGGCCTCCGTGTGTGCCCGTTTTTGATCTTCGACGAAAGACGTATCTGCCTTTAACCACTGCGCAAATAACAGAACCGTGATATGCGCAAAGTGGTCTGCGGTCGTAAACTTACTGACGACATCCTGAACGGTCAGCCAAGGCGCGCGAGCAGTGCCTTGAGCTTTTACGTAGTCGAGAACCTCTTGGCGAGTAGGGTGTGGCGGTGATGGCGGCGGACAAACTTCTTTGTCTGTGAAGGGCATCCTCTTTTCTAAGGTCGCTTCCTACCCCGTCAAGGTGACAAAAGCGCCCATCCGGTCGTGCCGCGGGAACCAGAAATCACGGAAATAACCTAACGAGGGTCAGCTTCCCCGGCCCGTCCTGCTCATCGCTACCAAGGGCGAAAACGCGACCGTGACGATCGACCGTCACAGACGACGCTTCGCCGGCACTTGAGTCGATATATGGCGAGGCCCAAGATGGTGAACTCACCCAAAATTGCGGCCATGGATTCATCCTCACGCCGGCGATCACCGTTTCGCCTGCGGTGTGCCATGTAATCGACTTGGCTTCCCCGGGCCCGTCCCATGCGGGCGATACCATCGTCTCAGAAAAATCGAGCGAGAACTTACCAAACGCGATTGTTTCTGCAAGATCATCGTCTGGAGTGTACCAGCCAACTGTTAAGAATTGGTCATTTGTTGTGTGTACACTGTTCCACGCGGACTGTTCCTCGTCGAAATTCGGAGTTATGGTGTGGACACTCTTAAGAGTGCTACTTGTGTATTCAAATATTGATGCAAGAGTGTGCTTGTCTCCCCCAAGCAGTACACTACGAAATCCAACCGCGACCAACCATTCGTCATGGAGTACAAAGTCGGTGAGACCCGAGGCGAGTGGTTGCTGGAACTGATCGACCTCGGAGAATACAACCGGATCTTTAGCGAAGCCGCCATCGGGATCGAAGATCCACAGCGCCGCGTCTGTGTATGGTTGGAGTCCGTCGAACATGTAGTGACCCGCGACGTACAGGTTCCCGCCGGGGCCGAGCCCGATGTCATGGGCCGCGGCATCGGGCACGGCAAACTCCCATGCCATCGCCAGATCGTGCTCGAGCAGATACTTGCGGACCACGAGGTCACCATTGTTCTCGCCGGCCACGTAGAACACACCGTCATCGGCATGGACTGCGACCGCGTGGGGTAGCATGTCATCCGCGGTCTCAAAGGTACGGAGCTCGAGCTCATCGTCCTCGAGCACACCTGCGACGAGCTTGCCGCTGCTCACGTTTTGGCCGACGACGAGCACCCGATCGGGCTCGTTACTCGCTCCGGGTATCGTCGCCATGGCGAGACCCCGCGTGTACTGTGGGCCGATCCAGCGCTGATCGAGCGTGCCCCCCGGAGGCATGTCGACGGCGACGTCCAGGTCGGCGGTGTCCCCGGGTTCGCCGGTTGCCTCGAGCCTGAACTTGAGCACCCCGTTGCGCTTGGATGTATTTACAATGTACTCGAACGTCGACGAACCGACCGGCCACTCGAGCACATCTTGAAAGTTGGTTTCATCGTGCGAGACCACGAGCCACAACTGCTGAACCTCGCCTGCGACTTCGGCTGTGAGGGTGACCGGGCCGGGCCGCGTCACGTCTGTCACGTCCGCGCTGAACTCGAGGATCTCGACCGGGGCCGCGTCATCGGGCAGGTCGGGTAGGACCGCGTCCGTCGTCGTGTCGCCCGTCCCCTCGCCCGTGGATGTGCCCGTGGACGTGGTCGGTTGCGGCGGACCTGGATCGCCGTCCGATGCTTCGCCCGTCAATCCTGTCTCGCCCTCGGCTGCTGCCGCGGCGGCCTCTTCCGCAAATTCTTGCTTGCGGCAGTCGAAGATACTGCACTCGGATACGGTCATGATGAACGCGAGGATTGTTGTGTAACGTCCTGTCTGCATGTGTCTCTCCTAGAATCGGGCCTGTAGGGTGAATCCGCCGAGCGACGGGCTCACCGTGATTTTGTTCTTTCGTTTACGTGCAACTGCAAGTAGCGCGACGCCACTCACGAGCGCGGCGCAACTCACCACCCCCGTGGTGATCATCCACCGTTCGATTGCCTTGCCGCGTTCGTACAGGCGTTCATCGTCGGCCGGCTGGGCATCGTACTCGATGTATCGACGGCGAAGTTCGACGCCCTCGCCCACGAGGGCACCCACACCCACGCCGGCGATACCCGTGAGAACCGCCCCGGCAATCGTCAAGCGACGGCGGTCGCCGGTTGCGGGGTGCTCGTCGATGGCGACGGGGTCCGGATTCACGGGCGCTGCAACGGGCGTTTGTTCAGGTTCGGATTTCGACGTGTCGCGGGTGGCTAAACTTGCAGGTACAACCGGATCCCGCGGCGTGAGCAACACAGGTTGTTTTCCCACGCCACACGTCGAACGTTCACGGGCGATCGCAACGAAGCGCCAGTACAGCGCAACCATCGGCTCGTAGGGATCGTGTGTTTCGGCGAAGTACCACTGCAACAGCTCGATGCCGTCACACACTGCTCGCTCGTCTTCCTGCCGCTCGTAGGCAAACATGTATGCGTTCGCTGCAGGTAACGCGCTCGTGTATCGGTCATCTGTGTTGTCGGCATGAGCGATGCTCTCGAAGATTTCCGCCGTGGTTCGGTAGTCGCCGCGTTCCATGGCTTGCATGGCTTGTTCTCGCGGGTTAGGTGTACTGACGATGAGTGCGACCGCGATCAAGGTTTTCATAGCGTCCCCTCAAACTTTCCAGATGTGGGTAAAGATTGACTGCGTATACATTGATCGACGCGGGCGGACGTTGCCGCGAAGTCGAGTTGCACCCGGCCGTCGGAGACGCGAAACGACACGCGTGTACCTTGCGCCGCACACAACTGCAGCGCCCGGCGAAGTGCTCTCACGAATGTGCGTTTGTTTCGGTCGCGCCGCGGCCGTGCAACGGCTGCCCGGGGTTCGCTCGCCACGGGGCTCGCCGCGGGACTGTTGGCCACGAGCCCGCTCGCCGCAGGTCCGTTAGCTAGGGGCCCGCTCACCGCAGGCCCACTCGCCACGGGGCTCGCCGCGGGACTGTTAGCTACGAGCCTGCTCGCCGCAGGTCCGCCGCTCGCCATGGGTTCCCTCGCCGCAGGCCCGCTAGCTACGGGCCTGCTCGCCGCGGGACTGTTAGCTACGGGCCTGCTCGCCGCAGGTCCGCCGCTCGCCACGGGGCTCGCCGCGGGACTGTTAGCTAGCCTGCTCGCTTCAGGTCCGCCGCTCGCCACGGGTTCGCTCGCCACGGGTTCGCTCGCCACGGGTCCGCTCGCGGGACCGCGGGGCTCGACAAAAACCCACAGGAGCACCGAGAAGAAAAGTGCAGACACAACAAACATGCACCACGGCGACTGGCGTAGCCACAACGCCCAACGTTTTGTGCTTCGGCGGATGTTCATGGGTTCGCGGGTGGCCCACCACACAAACAGATCTTCGTAGAGTCCGGTGTACCACGGGATGTCTTTCGCCGGCGCAATCACGTCCGAGGACGCGAGATCGTAGGAATCAGCGAGGGTCTTGAGCGTATGAGCGGCATCTTTCGCGCTGCGATATCTACGGGTGAGTAGCGGAAACGTTGCATGTTCAATGAAGCTACGCACCAAACGATCGATCCCCCGATCGAGCGCACGGCTTGGACTGTACACACGGCCGGTTACCAGCTTGTGCATCAGGGATCCTAATGCGTACAGGTCGGCCGCTTCGGTCGCGGGCTCGCCCGCGATCACCTCGGGCGCACCGTAGCCGGGCGAGTGCATCACGCTCGTCGTGATCGCTCGCAGAGCCGGATCGGTCATCGAGCCGAGCCGGTCGTAGAACCTCGGCAACCTGCGGGCGATGCCGAGGTCTATGATGGTGATGTGCCCGTCGTGTCCGCGTAACAGGTTGCTGGGGTTGATGTCGCGGTGCACGATCCCGGCGCTGTGAATCTCTTGCAGACCGGCACAAACTTGCCGGCAAATTTCAATCGCGTCAGCCACATCCGTCTTACCACCCTTGGCTTTGAGATAGGCGTCTAGTGTGTCCCCTTGGACATGGTCCATAGTGTAGTGCGGTGCGGGGTGCTCCCCATAGGAGTGCACACGGACCACGTGCGGGCTATTGACTTGGCGCAGTGCCCGAAATTCGGCGCGGAGTCGGGGCAGCGACTCGGGCCGCGACAGGACCTTCACGGCGACCCGCGCCCGGCTCACCGAGCACAGGCCGCTGTAAACCACAGCATGGCTACCATGGCCAAGCTCGCCAGTGATGGAGATGATCCCTAACGTATGGCCGACAAGTGACCGCTCGCGGTCTCGCTCGGCGATTCGCTGCAGATTGTTTGGGACAGCAAGCGAGCCCGATGTCATGGGGTCCTCGGCGGCAAGATCGGCAAGTGTCTGTAGATTGCCCACGGTTGCCGTGGACGTTTGACGACCGTCGGCACGTGGTCGGGTGTCGGGAGTGTTGGCCGGCCAACGATTTCAGAACGGATTGCGACGCCAAGGCGAGAGGTGCATGTACATGGATTGTTGGCATCGAGAAACGAACACCGGGGGCCCAAAAGTGCAACGACAGCGGCTCGCGCTCGGGTAAGTCGAACTCGGACCGCGGTCTCTTTCAAACCCGACAGTGAAGCGACCTCAGTGCACTTGATCCCGAGGACATCCGCGAGCAAGTATGTAATACGGAGATGAATGGACACCGACTGGAGTGTCCTCGCTAAACATCGGTGGGTGAGTTCCCAAACCAACAAGCGGTTGTAAGATGTATCTGCATTAATCGGAATTGTGGTTCCCACTCGGAGACCATATTCCAATTCGTAAAAGTCGGCCGGGGGTGGTAGCTCGTCCTCGAGCTTGCGGATCAGGAATTTGAGCGGGGTCGGTGACAGCTCGGCAGCTCGGACAAGCTCGAGCGACCATCGGGCGTCCGCGGTCGCCAAGTAGGCAAGCTTGAAAAGCCGTACGTTTACGGTCTCGTCGATCGAGGGAGGGGGGTGCATCGCGATGGCGACCATAGTTGAGTTGACCTTTCGTCCAAGTAGGTGTTTGCGCAGGTGTTTTCGAATTTTTCTCAGAGACTGGGGGTCTAATGAGAAAACGGTGTACCCCTTGCGTCGTTCGCGCTTCAGCAGCAAGCCAAAGTCCTCCAAACTATCCAGCCAGCGGTAGACGCTTCCTTGGCTCACGTCCATGGCTTGCACGAGTTGTCGAACGGGATACCGTCCTCCTCGCATCAAGAGAAACGCAAGGTGAGTAAGATGGTCGAGAAACCGAGCTTCTTGCCGATTCAAGTGGATGTACACCGTGTGCTCCTTTGGGAAACGCCCCCGGGACTCTACATGAGTCTCGGGCAAGGCTCATCCATGAGGAACACCGGCCGTGGTAGCAGGGTTGTACCAGGTTGATGTATCAACATCAATCCAGTTAGCCAGATCGATGTTGATACATCGATGCACAGACATCGAAGAGTGGCGCAGATGCGCAAATGCGCGGGAACAGCCGTGTAACAGGGGTTGGGTGAGCGGGTTGCCGGGTGTAGTGCCTCTCGCCCATGAGGCTCGAACTCGTATCCTACAATCTCGCGGAGTGCGAACGCCGGTTGTGTGTGGAGGCACTGAACGCCGCCGGCTCAATCGTTGTAGCTGCAAAATTGCTTGGCATCACACGCCACGCGCTCAAACGCCGGATCATCAAACACCGGATCAAGTGGAGCTCGCGCGGTCGGTGCGAGCCTTAAGGTCAGCCCGCTCGCAGCCGCTCGCGCGTGACCTCGAGCCATATAGCGCCGCATTGTCATGTTCGACCGGAGCGTCCGTGTGGTTTCACCGCAACAACACGGGCCGCATTGTTTAGTATGACCCAAAAGACATGTTTTGTATGGAAAGTCCGATGGGCCGACCGCGCATTTCCCGGCCCAAGCGTCGTCGATGCGTAAAATGCGCGATGGAGATCACTCCGATTTTTGTAGCAATTTTTGTAGCGATCCGTGTTCGGAGAAGTTGAAAACGCTGTAGCCATCAAAATTTGAGAGGCGTTCCCCGTCGTAGTGGTGACGGCGACGGTGATGGCGATGGCGATGGTGACGGCGATGGTGATGGAGATGGTGATGGCGACGGCGACGGCGACGGCGACGGCGATGGCGACGGAGATGGGGACGGAGACGGCGATGGCGACGACCAAACACTGTGTATGTCCTCCGGTGGTACGTGGGACGAGCTCTCCTGTGGTCACTACACGTGTGGCGCTCCGCCCGATTGTCAGGCGATTGACCCGGGTTGCGACTGTGGGACGTCAGCCAACTTCGTTGAGGGTGTCGGTTGTGTCGAAGACCCAGAGTGCATTTCGGGCGACCAGCTACTGTGCGAACAGACAGGTGGAACCTGGGATCCGCTGTCGTGCGGGCACTACACCTGCGGAGAGTTTCCGCCCTGCGACAACATCGACCCGGGCTGCAACTGCGGCGCGGGCAATAACTTCGGGACAGCCGGGTGCATGGCTGACCCACAGTGTCCCTGAGTTCGGCTGAACGGGACGACTCGGTTGGGCCAGGCGACTGTCTGGGTCAACCGAGTCGGGATCGGCAGTTTGAGCGAGAACAGCGAGTGATTGTCACCTCGTCGGCAACGTCTCGTTGCTGCCGCTACCGTGTCTGTCCTTGTGAGTTGCAGGGAGTGCCCCGCCCGTAGACCCGTACTCGACCCTTTGGACAGGGCGAAGGGCATCGACCGTTGACACGATGACGTTGCCATCGCATCCAGTGCTGAGCTGGGACTGCGAATAAATGTTAGTAGTTGGTCTCGAGCACTGAGTCGAGTGCGCTGTCGGAAGTTCGCGCACTGGCGACTGCGACGTGACTTGTGGGTGTCAATCTCCGTGCCGCACACGGATGACGATACCGCACATCCGCGATCTGAAAGCGTATCTGTCGGCACAGCGAAATCTGGAAGTCCCGCGCAACCCGAAAAAAGCCAGATAATTCTAACGTGATGGCGACTTTTGCCTGGGCACATCTTGCAAAAAACGAATCCTCCTTCACGGTGGTCCTGAGGACAGGTCGATACATTATGAAACACCTGATAGTCGAAGGGCTGACCGACCCAATCGAGGTAAAGACAAACCGTCGATTGCTCGACTATCTGACCGATCGAGGATCTTCTCTCACCAGTGCATGTGGTGGGAAAGGACTCTGTGCAACCTGTCATGTGTACGTCCTCGACGGAATGTCATCGATTTCCAACGTGACACCGCGGGAGCGCCGTTCATTGGCGATGCTCGCCAATTGCCGGCCGAACTCTCGGCTCGCATGTCAGGCAAAGATCAAAGGTCCCGGGGTTCACATCGAAGTCCCACATGGCCGCTATCTGTCACAAACCAGCGACCTCGAGTCACTCATCGGTCGCCGGGCGGAGCAACCCATCTTGCACCCCGTCGATGGACACGTCCTCATCCAACTCGGAAAAATCATCACCCGCTCACGCATCCGGAAGCTCGCCCAGGTTGACATCGATGTACTCGAGATGCGTCAACGGTCGTTGACCATCGGAAAGTAACCATGGAACTTCTCACCGCAAAGCTTGATAACGAAACCCACACGCTCCACAACGTTTACCGCCGCGACCGTTTTTTTGAAAACCGCGGTCATGGTGACCTCCGCAACATCTTCGGCCAGCGTATGACGCTTGTTTCTGAGGACTTTATTGTCGGATACCAAGTCGCGCTCGAGGAGGAACTCGGAGAAGCTGCGAGTGATATCATGTACCGCTGTGGCCTTGAATGGGGTCGAAAAGATATTGCCGCATTCGCCGACCGCTACCAAAAAGAGTTTGGTGCAAAGGTCCACGAAGCCAACTTCGGCGCCATGCTCGAAACGTGGTGGTGGCCCCTACAGGCCGCCGGATGGGGCTCATGGCGGTACGACCTCTCCCATCGCAAAGAGGGACTCCTCTATATCGACCTCTTCGATTCAGCGGTCGCAAAAAGTGTCGGGAATATCGGCAAAGTTGCTTGTCACTACTACGCCGGTCTGTTTGCTGCGGTGTTTAGCTATCTCGCCAAGCATGAGTTGTCGGCGATTGAGATTCAATGTTACTCGATGGGGGAAGAGTTCTGTAAGTTCATTGTCGGGTCTTCCAAGCGCATCAATGCAGCCCAATTTTGGGTCGAAGAGGGTGCGCGTTCCGACGAAATCATCTCCCGACTGTGAGCCTCGAAGGTAGAAAATCCGTGCGCATCCTCGTGTACATCCAACGTTTTTTGGCATACCTGCTAGGGCTTGTTGACCGGCGAATCGACAATCGTCCGCAGTTGCCTGAAACGACCTCTCCACCTGCATCTGAGCCAGCTCAAACTCTAGGCAATCGAGCTGTCTCTGGGGACATTCCTCCAGACGAACAGGCTCAAATGCCGAACAGTGGATCTACGAATCCAGCGACCACGATTCCGAGCCGAGAACCGAGCGTCGAGGATCCCCCGCCAACAACACTGCCCGTCGCTGCAAGCGTGGTTGTCGATCCTTCCGACGCCGCATCGGCGACGTCGCCAGTACGAGTCGTGGTGAGCGAACCCGGGGTGGCCGATACTGCCGTTGTCGTGAAACTCGATGTGGCGACGGCGGCCGTCCCAGTGCGGCGTTTTTTTGCCCGAATCATCGCCCGTGGAAGTTCCCCGAGTGAGAGTCAATCGTGGCCATTGATGCCGGTCGAACGATTCTTTTTATCTGTGACCCAGCCGACACTGCGGGTGTTGCGAGGCCGTGGAAATGCGCTGGTCGACCCGCAAACTGTGGGTGATGCATTCTCAGATTTTGTCTGGGACTAGTCTGAGCTTTCACCCAGCCTCGAAACTTGTCAGATTGTGCGTCCTTTGACGCGCGGTTTGAGTGCGACGAAGACGCGCGATTCATGCGTGTGTTTTCGGGTGCGTCTAGCGAATGAAACGAGTGAACAATGAACCGTCATATCGAAACCATGTTAACTGCCAGTGAAGGCCGCTACCCCACACGTGCGGAGCAGGCAATCCTACGAGAATGGGCGATCCGGCTCGATGTCCGACTCGCCGCAATCGAAGATCTCAAAACCCATGAGGCCCAGATCGTGCGAGAAACGATCTCCGAAGTCTTCAAAGCCTACCCCGATCTCGAAAAGCGGATGCCGGCAGCGCGGGACTCGGGTAACCGCGATCTAAAACTTGTACTGCGCTACTGTGCCCACGCACTCGTCCGAGACGATGTTACCTATCTCGATGATAGCCTCCTGACATGGATGGCCACAATCCTACGCGGTGTTGGCCTGTCGCCTGCATTCATTCGCGACACCTACCGTACACTTGCCAAACATGTGAAGCGTCAACTCCAAGAGAGTCACGCCAGACTTTTGCTTCCCATGATCGAGCGCTGCATCGAAGTTCTAGGTGGACCGGACGGGTCGAACGAGCAGGTGGCATCATGAATGGGCGTCGTGAACTCAACTACTTTAGCAACCCGGCGTTTTTACAACTCGACGTGAAACGCGGAATTCTTCGCTCGCGCGGCGGCACGCGCATGCTAGGGGTCTCCGAAGACTTTCTCAGTGGATTTGTCGTCGCCTGTGAGGACGAAGCAGGGTCCGCGGCTCCATTCATTTTGCGGCGTTGTGGATACTTTTTTGGTACCCGTCTCGCGCGTCGATTTGAACAGGAGTTGGCGGACTTTTCAGGGCAGTCGATCCGCGATCGGCCGATGATCGAGTTTGACGTGTTACTGCGGGACCTGTGGCTCGCCAGCGGACTCGGAGAGCTTGATGTAGATTGGGAACAGGGCGCACACGGATTCATCTCCATGCGTCTGACGAATTCTCCGATGCAGGATATCGGACCCAGTGGACATGTTGGTGAAGACATGTTTACGGGTATCCTCGAGGGGTTTTTCTCGACGTTTGGTGATGGGGAGATGCGCTGTGTGCAAACGGGTGACCGGCGCCTCGGTGACCGAGACGGTACGACGTTTATCCTCGCCCCATTCGAAACTGCTAAACGGGTGGAGACGATGGTCGCCGAAAAAACTCCCCACACACGTATCGTCGACGCTCTTGCCGCCTAAGCGAGCCATCGATGCCACTGCCTACCCAACTGCTCAATCGCTATCGCGTTGTCGGACGCATCGCAGTTGGTGCACTCGGCACAGTCCTTGCTGCCGTCGACGAACGCACAGGCCAGGAGGTTGCGCTTAAACTGTTTGATGGCTCCGACAACAACTTTGCCGCGTGGGTCGATGAGCTGCGTCTCGCAACCCGCCTCGATCACCCGAATATCGTCAGTTGCCTCGATGTCGGGGAGGACAAGCAGCTCGGGGTCCATCTGCTTGTATTTGAACGTGCGCAAGGTGGTTCCCTACGACGGGCCATGGTGGTCGACACATTCTTCAAAGAATCGGCGGTCGCCGAACTGCTGCACGATGTTGGCTCCGCACTCGTCTACGCCCACGCACATCAGGTGATTCATCGCGACGTCAAACCGGAGAACATCCTCGCCTTGCAGCGTACGGGCCAATCGCCCTGGGTCCTTACCGACTTTGGTACCGGGCGATTTCTCGCCCGCGGCACGTTCGCAGACTCGTTTGTGGGCTCACTACTGTATATGGCCCCCGAAGTGTATCTGGGTGCGACCAACCATGCATCCGACCAATACTCGTTGGGGATGGTGGGGGTCGAGCTTCTCACGGGCGAACAACCGACGACACGTGTCCGCGACGATTTCTTGTATGCGCACCGACACTACAATGGCGTGCGCGGTATCGTTGCCCGCATGATCACACCAGATCCGCAGCGCCGCTTTGTCGATATGTCGGCAGTTGTTCACACGATACCGAATCACAAACTCCCGCCACAGACAAGGTTGGACGATGGTCGCCGACTCACCATCGAACGCGGGAAACTACGATTCGTGTCACCAGGTGGCAACAATCAAACGGTCCGCGGCTTGATCGGGCGAAATCCAAAATTTGTCAATCTCGATGGTGAGTGTGCGCCACTGATTGTGGGTGGCAACCGGCTCCTGACATGCTCCGCGTCGCGAATTACAGCATTGTGGTCCACCGACCATCCGGTCGATGTGGTTGCGGCCTCGAGTGAACACGGCGTTGTCTGGTGGTATCAAAATGGGGTGTTGTGCTGTCAAGGCCTCGCTTCGACGAGTGCACCTGCACGGGCAAAGCTTCCACCCGAGTACCGGCGGATGCTCGAGAACCGTCGCGGCATCACGGGAGCCATTGTCTCCCCAACAACGGCTGTCTTCGCCTGGCAAGGCAGTCCGGAACTCTTGTATTGTCACACGCGACAGCAAAAACTTACCGGTCGGTTGCAGATCCTTCCCTGGCCCATCGAACGCTTCGAGCGTGTTGGGCAGTCCGCAGTCGGGCTGATGGGCAATCAGCATCTGTCGATGTTGGTCGAGTTGACTGCCGAGCGTGTCGTGACCCTCGAGCGCATCGAGCTCGGTGTCCACCTCGTCCGAATCGCAGCGTCAGGCGCCCCCCGCCTCGAGAAACTCGTCGCACTCCCGGGCTCGATTCGTTCGCCAAATACGGAGGAGCACCGATGAACGCTGATGAACAACGGCTGTTTGAGGAGGAACGCAATCTGTTGCGCCAAGGCCTGCGTTCGCGGGATGATGTTCACCCATCACTTGTCGATGCCATCGCCGAGGCAGCAACGGCAGCCAACACATCGCCGTTGCGCTACCTCATCGATCAGGGGATCCTCGCCGCAAATGTCGGTCGCACACTGCAAGCGATTTGCAAAGGCTATATCCAGGCGGATGCCGGCACACTCCTGGACGATGTGGTGTTTCCCGACTCCCTGCGGTTATCCGTCGATGTTGTCGACCCAGACCCACACCACCATCATGATGATATTTTGGAGAATGTCCCCAGGTGGAACTCGCTCGACGAAGCGACATCCAACCGTTCGCAGCAATCGTCTCGGGTTCCATCTCAACGTTTGAAGGTCTCCCGTCCTGCCGAAGATGCTCCGAGTGTAGGTGCGCGGGTCGACACCTATACCCTTCGAGAACTGCTTGCGGTCGATCCCGCGGCATGGATCTATCGAGCCTATGACGAACGCGGACGCCGAAGTGTGTTGCTGCGTTTCCTCCGCGGTGAGGTCGACACCAGCCAGCTCAACAATAGGATTCGAGGTCTTTTGGGCCTGACGTCCCCCCATCTCGTCGGAGTCCTCGGAGGGGGAGAAGCCCGTGGCCACGCATTTGTCGTCAATGAATATCTGTACGGGATCAGTCTCGAAGAGCATCTCGCACCCGCTGGCCCCGAAGAGCCGTCGTTTCTTGTCAAGGTTGCGCTCACCGCAAGTCTAGGCCTCAAGGCGGCATTTGCTGCTGGTGTGCAGCACTGCGATATTCGCCCGGCAAATCTACTGCTCTACGCAGGTGATGGGCGTGTGAAGGTGTCCGGATTTTGTCATGCCGCGAATCCCGGTGTCTTCCAATATCTCGCACCGGAAGTGTTGTCAGGGACTGCAGAAGAAGATGTTCGTTCAGACATGTACAGTCTGGGAGTGTCGCTGTACCGGGCAGCAACAGGTGTTTTTCCGCTGACGGCGTCGACGAGAGACGAACTGTTACGAGCCCAGCAACAGACGAATATGATCCCAGTTCGCACGCGCATCCCGACATTTCCGCGTCAGCTCGCGGCGCTGATCGAGCGCCTCCTCGCCAAGGATCGCGAGCAACGCTACCCGAGCTGGTCCGATGTGGTGACTGCGTGTAAGAACATCGAGACGCAGTCCAACCGCCCGCTTACGGAAGCAGTCAACCGCGCTGTCCGTGGCGAGGAGGAGCAGCCCTCACTCTCTACCATCTATCGAAAGGGCAACGTATGAGTGCAAACATTCATCCACACGAAGCAACGATTTCCCGCGGGCTTTCGGTGCTGGCCGAGGTTGCAAACACCACACTTACCTCTCATCTCAAGCTACGAAGCGTTCCTGTTCCACATCAGCTCGCCGACTTGAGTGGTCAGTTTCGCGGCCAGTCCTTGAGGATGCGTACCCAGGCATTTTCCGGCCACGGATTCTCCCGTCTCGTGTTGTCGACGATCACAGCCGACGATGGGGCGGTCAAAACGTTCACGTTGATCGGGACACCGCCGCCCGAGTTGGGACTCCCGGTTCTCGGTGTCGATCTCATTGGATTGAACCGGGCACTTTCCCTGGTCGCTGTCGATCTATCGCCGACCGACGAGCAGTGTTGGCAAACCCTCGCAGCCCCCATCCTTCGCCAACTCCATACATCGGTTGCCGAACGAAGTGTGCCCCGGCGGTGGCCTGGTTTCGCCCGCGACGTGTTCTCGCCACTTGCACTGATCTGCGGGGCAAAGCGGGGGGAGGAGCCGGTGCTTTTTGCCGCCATCTCGCACATGCTCGATCAATATGCGAAGGCGGTTGTGCACCAGGCTCCCATCGCGCCGGCACGTGCACGCGCTGCCGAGCGCCGCTACCGACTCTGGGCTGCTGCCGAACGCAAAAATCGCCGTGAACACGACGCGCTCACTGCCATTTTCGGTGATTCAGGGACCCGCTTCCTCGGCTACCTCTTTGGCGAATGCGAGCGAGAGGAGCCCTGCGATGGCTGTTGAACTCGCCCGCCGATTACGGGAGGGAACCGCCGATGTCCATCGCGCGGCCGAGCGGATGATCCTGGTCCAGGCCCTGCTACGCGGGCTGACAAGTCGCTCGACCTACGCGGCGTTGGTGGCCGCCTACCTCGATGTCTATACATCACTCGAAGTGTCGTTGCGCCAGCATGCTGAGCACCCCGTGGTGCGGCACTTGATTTTTCCTGAGCTGTGGCGTTGTGAGGCACTAAAAGCCGACTTCGCGGTTCTGACCCAGGGTCGGCGTCCACCGCCCACAAGCCGAGCTGCCAAAGCCTACTGTCGGCGGATCGAAGACCTGGCCGCCAACGACCCTGTGGGTCTCGTTGCGCATGCATATACACGCTATCTCGGTGACCTCTCGGGTGGCCAAGTCCTCGGGCGTATCATCGGGCGTGCGTTGGGTTTGCATGCGGGGGCGGGTCTCGGTTTTTACGCGTTTCCGGAAATTGCCGATGTTCAGGGCTTCAAACACACGTACCGCGACCGTCTCGATCGTCTGCCGCTCGACGAGGGCACCGCGAGGCGGGTCGTCGAAGAAGCACGCAGGGCGTTTGCCTACAACATGGAGATCTTCGCTGAGCTCGAAGGATCGGCGCTAAAAGGATTGCTACACCTCGTCAAGGGACGCCGTCAGGCTGCATGGACACGCTAGATATTTCGCGTATGCCCAGGAAAAATCGGTTGCGAATTTAGATGAATCTACAAGGAATGCCCTATTCCTCCTGGCGGTACGGACACAAGCGGTCGAGCTCAGCGGTGTAGCCTTCCAGCTCCTTGGCCTCGGACTGTAAAAACCGTTCGACCGCTTCGCGCAGGCCCGGGTCGCGGATCCAGTGATTGGAGTAGGTCGGTGCCGGGGCAAATCCCCGCAGCAGCTTGTGTTGGCCCTGGGCACCGGCCTCGAACAGCTGTAGACCTTCACGGATACAGTGCTCGACACCCGCGTAGTAGGCGACCTCAAAGTGCAGACAGTCGACCTCGACCTCGCTGCCCCAGTAGCGGCCGTACAGCGCGTGGTCGGTTTGTAAATAAAGTGCACCTGCAACCATCTGTCCGTCTTGACATACCCGGGCGATCCGCACCGTTTGGGGCATCGTCTGGCACAGATGTTCAAAAAACCCCGGACGCAAATAGTCCTGGCCGCCGTGGGCCCAGGTCGTGTTCCGGTACAGGCGATCCATGGTTTCGATGTCGGCGGCGCTGATTTGGTCGCCCGCTAAAAATTCGACGGGGCCATCGATGCCAGCGAGGGCTCGACGACGTTCCTTGCGGATCTGTTTGCGGCGGCGCGACGTCAACTTGGCCAAAAAATCATCGAAGGAGGTGTAGCCGCGGTTGCGCCAGTGAAACTGAAAACTCGAGCGGGGGGCAAACCCGCGGTCGGCCAGCTCACGCTGCTCCTGTTCGGTGACAAATAACCAGTGGATCGAGGAACATCCCGCCCGGTCGGCGACGGTCCGCACCGCCCCACACAGGATGTCGAGGATCGTCGCCCGCGGGACCGGGAGGTCGTCGGCGATGAGCAGCCGCGGGCCGGTGGCCGGGGTGACCGGGGCAGCGACAACCAACTTGGGATAATACGGCAGGCCGGCGCGCTCGCTGGCCCGCGCCCAACTCCAGTCGAAGATGTACTCGCCGTAACTGTGGGGTTTGATGAAGGCCGCGACGGCAGCGAGCAGGGTCCCGGTGGTCTCGGGGGGACCGTCCTTCGACGCGGTTTGCCGGGTGTCGCCCGAATCGGCATGGGGTGGGTCGCCCGGATGACCCTGCTCGACCAAGATGTAGACCGGTAGCCAGCCGGCGTGGCGGCCGATCGAGCCGGATTGCTCGAGCGCGCGCAAAAATCCAAACCGCAAAAATGGCGCAGGACCGTGGTCGAGGCGGTCCCAGGCCGCGTGAGAAACATGGTCGAGGTCGGGGACAATTCGGACGGTCAGATCGGACACGGTTGCTCCGCACAATCGTCATGGGCTCGCCCTCGTGCAGCGGGCAGACCGGCTTTGACCTGTACCCCACTGGGGTGCCGCAGCTACACTAACACTGATCCACCATGGGTACCCGCGAGAAGTCCAACACTGATACCGGCGTCGTGCTCAAGTCACGGGCCGAGCGCAAGACCAAGCGGCCGCGGAAATACCGTGTGCTGTTACACAACGACGACTACACCCCGATGGACTTTGTCGTCCGTCTGCTGCAGACGGTCTTTCACAGGTCCGAGTCCGACGCCACCGCGATCATGCTCCACGTCCATAACACTGGCGTCGGGGTGGCTGGCGTCTACACCCACGAGATCGCTGAGACCAAGGTCGCGCAGGTGCATATGCACGCACGTCAAAACGACTGCCCGCTGGTCGCGTCGATGGAGCCGGAGGACGACGAAGATGCTGAGTGAAGCGCTCAAGCAAACCCTGACAAGTGCGATCGATGACACCCAGCGCAGGCGTCACGAGTACGTCACCCTCGAACACCTTTTGTTGGCGTTGCTCGACGACCCCCACGCGCGCGATGTGTTGGTCGGCTGCCGCGGCGACATCGACCTCCTCCGCCGCGACCTCGAGGCCTTTATTGGCGAGCATGTCGACGAGCTCCCCGGCGACGATCCAGTCGAGTCGGTGTTGCAGACCATCGGCTTTGGCCGCGTCCTGAAGCGGGCGATCTTGCATGTACAAAGTTCTGGCAAGTCTGAGGTCACCGGCGCCAACGTGTTGATCTCGCTGTTCGCCGAGCCCGAATCGTTCGCGGTCTACCTCCTGCGCGACCACGGGATTTCCCGGCGCGATGCCACGCTGTTCATCTCCCACGGAATCCGCAAGGACGAGCCGCCGCGGCCCCAGTTGATGCGGATGAGTGACCCCGACGAAGATGAGGAAGAAGCCGACGATCCGCTGTCGGCGTTCGCAGTCGACCTGCAGGAGCGGGCCGAAAAGGGACGCATCGAAACCCTAGTCGGCCGCGACCAGGAGATCCGCCGCCTGATCCAGGTGCTGTGTCGACGACGCAAAAACAATCCGGTGTTGGTCGGCGAACCGGGGGTCGGCAAAACTGCAGTGGTCGAGGGCTTGGCACTCAAGATCCACAAAGGAGAAGTGCCCGAGATTTTGCGCGACGCCCATCTGTTTGCCCTCGACATGGGCTCATTGCTTGCAGGTACAAAGTTTCGCGGGCAATTCGAAGAGCGGCTCAAGGCCGTCATCAAGGCGATCCAAGAACATCCGGGGGCGATCCTGTTTATCGACGAGATCCATACAATCGTCGGCGCCGGGGCCACCTCGGGCGGGTCGATGGACGCCAGCAACATGCTCAAGCCGTCGCTGGCCTCGGGCGAGCTGCGGTGTATCGGGGCGACGACCTACAAGGATTATAAATCGTCGTTCGAGCGCGACCAGGCGCTGGCACGGCGGTTTCAAAAGATCGAGATCGTCGAGCCGACGGTCGACGAGGCGGTCAAGATCCTCCACGGGCTGCGTCCGGCCTACGAGGAGCACCACCACGTCACCTATGATCCGGAGGCCATCCAAGGTTGCGCCGAGCTGGCCCACAAATACATCCGTGACCGCCGGCTTCCAGATTCGGCAATCGATGTTCTCGACGAGACGGGTGCCGCGACCCACCTCGATACTCCTGTACATACAACCGTTGCCCGGGTCGCCGGTGAGACCGCCGATACGGTCGGCGACAACGAAGAAATCGAGATCCCGCCGACGGTGGTCGCGTTGGCCGATGTCGAAGCAGTGATCGCCCGCATGGCCCGGATCCCGCCGAAGTCGGTGTCGACCTCGGACCGCGATGTGTTGCGCACATTGAGCGGGAGTTTGTCGGATGTACTGTTCGGCCAGGATGAGGCGGTCGCCACGGTGACCCAGGCGATCAAGCGAGCCCGCGCCGGCTTGGGCCGCGAGGACAAGCCGATCGGATCGTTTTTGTTCGCCGGACCGACAGGCGTCGGCAAGACCGAGTTGGCCAAACAGCTCGCGCGTCTGCTCAGCATGCCGCTGCTGCGCTACGACATGAGCGAGTACATGGAAAAGCACAGCGTCAGCCGCCTGATCGGAGCGCCGCCGGGATATGTCGGGTTTGATCAGGGGGGGCTGCTGACCGATGCGGTGGCCAAACAGCCGCACAGCGTGGTGATCCTCGACGAAATCGAGAAGGCCCACCCCGATCTATTTTCGATTCTCCTGCAGGTGATGGACAACGCAACTCTGACCGATTCGACAGGTCGAAAAACCGACTTCCGCAACGTCATACTAATTATGACGAGCAATGCCGGGGCGACCGAGATGACGCGGCGACGGGTCGGGTTTGACGACGATGGCGGACAGCTAGGCGACCCCAAAGCTGCCCTCGAGCGCACGTTTAGTCCAGAGTTTCGCAACCGTCTCGACAAGGTGGTGATCTTCAAGCCGCTGCCCGAGGACGTGGTGAAGATGGTGGCCGACAAGCTGCTGCGCGAGCTCGAGTTGCAACTCGCCGACCGCGAGGTGACGTTCGCGTTTTCCGAGGCCGCCCGCGATTGGATCGCGCGCAAAGGCTACGACAAACGCTTCGGCGCCCGGCCGATGGGTCGCCTGATCGACGAGAAGATCAAGGGCGAGTTGGTCGACGAGCTGCTGTTTGGAAACTTGGCCAAGGGCGGACTGGTCCGCGTGGATGTGGGGCCACAGGACGAGCTGACGTTCGTGTGTGAGCCGCTGGTCGAAGAAGTCTCGTAGCCTTCACAAAGGCGACAGGCGCCGATTCCCAGCAAAAACCTCGCAACGACGAGAGCCCCTACGAAGGGGTTTCCCGTTGTCGCGGTCCGATTCCCGAGCAAAAACCTCGCAACGACGAGAACCCCCACGAAGTGGCAACACGTTGTCGCGGCCGGACCCCTCCGAACAAGAACCTCGCCCCGCCGCGATCTTTACGCATGCCAGGCGGCGAGGACCTCGGCCTCGCGCTCGGAGGTGATCCCTGCGGATTTGCCCTCGAGGAGGAGTTTTTGTTGTTCCTCGGGTCGGCTGCGAAACCACTCGAGCGTGTCCCTCGCGACATCTTCGGCCGAGCGAAACGTCAACCCGGCGGCGATGGCCTTGCGGTTGTTGACGCTGCCAAACCCGCCGAACTCGCTACCGGGGGGCACCCATACTGGCATATGCATCCACGGCATCACCTCCTGTTGCTCGAGAAACTCGCTGTTGACCCACGTAAACTTCGCATCACTGCCTGAGGCGCGTTTGCAGGCCTCGAGCATTGCTTGCACAGTCAAGGTTTTTTCAGGCCCGCAGGCGTTGTACACACCGTGGTGTCGCTGTTCGATGGTGGTGATGATCCAGCTGCCCAGGTCGCGACCGTCGATGTACTGTACCGGATCGTCGGGATTGCCCGGGGCCAACACCTCGCCTCCGCGGGCGACGCGGACGGGCCAGTAGGTGTAGCGGTCGGTCGGATCGCCGGGACCGACGATCAGTCCCGGACGGATGACTGTACAACGACCTGGGAATGCAGCCTCGGCCTCGGCCTCACACATGGCCTTGAGCGGGCCGTAGTGTTCCATGATTTGCTCGCGACCTTCGACGGTTTCGGCGAGCTCTGGGTCCATGGTCGCAACGGGCGATTGTTCATCGATCGCTGGCGCACTGCTGTCTTTGTAGGCAGAAATACTCGAGACGAAGATGTACTGCCCGCAGCGCTCGGCCAGCAATCCGGCCGTCGCCCGCACGTTTCGCGGGACGTAGCCCGATGTGTCGATGACCGCGTCGAATCGCAGGGATGGGTCCTCGAGCGCCTTGAAGTCGCCCGCTCGGCGATCGCCGCGGAGCTTTTTGAGTTCGGGAAACAGATGTGGATTGGTTTTGCCGCGGTTGAACAGGGTGATGTCATGCCCGCGCTCGATGGCCGCGCGGACGATGTGTGGACCCAAAAAACCAGTGCCGCCGAGGATGAGCAGCTTGCCCGTCGACCCCAGTTGCTGCTCGACAGTCAGCGGCGTTTGGCCGGGGGTTGTCGCCGGCTCCGGCGGTTTTGGTGCGACGTCTGCTTTGGGGCGGCAGCCCGGGGCGATCATCCCGGCGAACAGGCCGAGGCTGGTGTGGAGCGTTGAACGGAGGAAGTCGCGGCGGCGTTGAGTCATGGCTTGGAGTTTGATTCGCCGCGGGTGCCAAGCGGCGGTGTCGGATGTTGCAGGTTCTTCGTCGGCAAGCGGGACGTCAGGTCCAGGCGTGGAGAGTCGTCAAGTCGTCGGTGAGGCTGGTGTTCAAAACTCTCGCGAGCGGTGGCACAAGACCTGCCGCGGCTTATGACACCCGATCGATCCGGGGAGTTTCGCCTGGGCGTGTGTGTGGTCAGACGTTGGCAGACCAGCCCTTCGGCGGTATCCAACGTCCGATGTCTGAAGCTGACCCGCCACGACCCGAGCCTCTTTGGCAGAGGTTGTTGAGCGTCGCACCCGAGGAACGCCGGCAATTGGTCGGCGCGGCGGGGGGGTTTTTTTGCCTGATGTGCGCCTACGCAATGTTGCGACCGCTGCGGGAGGAGATGGCGATCGCTGGTGGTGTCGACGAGATGCAATGGCTGTTCACGGCCACGTTTGCCGTCATGTTGCTGGTGGTGCCGGTGTACTCGTGGGCAGTTGCACGGACCCGGCGAAGCATGTTTATCCCGTGGACCTACCGGTGTCTGGGACTTGTCCTGGTCGGGTTTTTTGTTGCATTTTCAACGATGACCGGGACCTCGATGGCATGGGGGGCGCGGGTGTTCTTCGTCTTCATGAGCGTGTTCAACCTGCTTGTGATCTCGGTGTTTTGGGAATTGATGGCCGACCACTATACGCGCGAGCAGGGCGGGCGGTTGTTTGGCTTGATCGCTGCCGGTGGCAGTTTGGGTGCGGTCGTCGGCCCGCTGCTGACGTCGGAGCTCGTAGGAGTGGTCGGCCCTGGCCCGCTGCTGCTCGCCGGAGCCGCGTTGCTCGAGGTGGTCGTTTGGTGCTTGCGCAGTTTTCTGCACATGCAACGAGATCGGGAACCCGACGGCGGGCGGCCGATCGGCGGTTCGGCCCTGGCCGCCGTGACCCTGGTCGCCCGCTCACCCATGTTGCTAGGCATTTGCGGGTATCTATTTTTACATACATTTACCTCGACGTTTTTGTACTTCGAGCAGGCCCACTTGGTGAAGGCCGAGTTGAGCGATGCGGTCGCACGGACGCAGTTTTTTGCCCGCATCGATTTCGCCGTCAACACCTTGGCCCTGCTGGTGCAGGTGTTTGCATTTGGTCGGCTGATCAAACGACTCGGGATTTTGGGCGGGCTGGTTGCGGTCCCGGTGTTGAGCCTGTTCGGCCTGGCTGCCCTGGCGATGTGGCCGACGCTTGTCGTCTTAGCCGTGGTTCAGGTGGTGCGCCGGGGACTGAACTACGCGGTGGCCAAACCGGCGCGGGAAGTGCTGTTTACGCTGGTGACCCGCGAGGAGGCCTACAAGGCCAAGAGCCTGATCGATACGGCGGTCTACCGCGGCGGGGATGCCATGAGCGGATGGGCCTTTGCCGGTTTGCGAAGTCTCCAGCTGTCCCTCGGGGCGGTCGCGTGGGTCGCGGTTCCGGTGTGCGGGGTATGGATCTGGCTCGCTGCACGCCTGGGAAAACATGCAGATGCATAGGGTGCGCGTACCGCTCAGGGTCCGAGCGAAGAATCTGTGCAGATGCATAGGGTGCGCAGAAGTCTCAAAAGATCGGGTGTATTTGCAAACATCTCGCACCGGCCGCACCGGCGAGATCGACCGACCCATGCCGACGCCAGGC
>CAZUPD010000110.1:0-27176 GCA_964621785.1 uncultured Nannocystaceae bacterium | reverse complement strand
AGTCGTGGAGCAGCACGCCATCGGTGTTGTCGGCGAGAACCTGGTAGAGTTTGGCCCGCGGGGATGTACCTGCAACAATTTCGCCACCGACCGCCAATACACTCAGGAGGTTGCTCTCGGGTACATCGAGCAACATTTTTGGATTTTTACCGTTGAGGTCGAGCGAGTAGAGTTCACCCTTGGGCCCGGTGGCGACCAACAGGCGACCCTTGTGGACGAGGAGCTGCCAGATCTGTTTGACGTCGAGCTTGGCGAACTCGCTGACCTTGCCGTTGGAGCTGATGCGGTGGATGGTGCCGCCGGGGAGGGTGGCGGCCACAAAATCGCCGTTGGGAAGCCGGGAAATTGTCGATACAACGACCCCTGGGAGATCCGCGATTTTGCTGACTGCGGGCTCATTCCCGGGCTTGCCCGGTTTGACGCGGTAGAGCGCCGCTTTGTCGGCGGTTCCGATGATGACTTCGTCTTTTTGTCCGGACGCACAGGTGTAGACCGTCGAGGCCTCGAGATCGGCGCGGGTCGGTTGCAGGCCGACGGTGATTTTGCCTGAGCCTTCGACTGCGGCACCCTCGACCTCGCCGCTGTCAAAGTCGTCGTAGTCCTCGACGTGGAATGTCCGTGTGCCCCCGGCGAGGGCGTCGTCGGCCTGCGAGGCGAGAAAAAATGCACATACACAAGATGCCAGCAAACGGATGCGTGTGGAGAACATGGGGCGATACATGGCTAGGGGTGCGCCCGTTTGGGCTGGACAGAGATCTTGAGCTTGTGGCTTCCCTCGATGAGGGTCTTGGTCGGGATCACCCGCCGCGCCATCTGTTTGAATGGCACCGAGGGTCGGGTGTCCCCCTGTGGTTGAAGGGTGTGCAACACACTGCCGGGAAGGTCGGTCAGCAGACCGTCGCGGGTCGAGAGCCCTTCCTGCTCGCGGTAGATCGTGGCGACCATGCTGCGCGAGGGATAGGTGAGCTCCAAGGTGTCGATGAGGTCATCTAAGTTGTTGGGCATCGGGCGGTAGGGACGGACGTAGTCACCACCCGTGATTTCGATGAGGATGTCCTCGTCGCCAGCGTTGTCGGGGATCCGCAGGTCTAAAAACTCGCGCCGCTCGACACCTTTGAGTGTGCGCAGATCGATCGCCAGACGAATCAGGTCACCGGCGTGGACATCCCCTTGGGCCACGCGCACACGGGCAATCTCCTCGACCGGGTCGCCGTATTGCATGGTGACCCACTGTTCGACCGAGCGGATCTCGGCGACCTCAAACTGGTTGTCGAGCAGGGCGGCCATCACCAGGATCCCGCGGGCCTGCCCAATACTCCGCGGTGTCGCTCCGAGGGGAAAAAACGCCTCGTCGGTGATCTCGAGCTCGCGTGGGCCTTTAGAAGTTGTAATTGCAATTTTGTGGCGGATGTGGGCGGTGAGGTCGACCGCGTCGGTACCCGCCTCCTCGGCCGCGTCGACCAGCAGGGCAGAGCAAAGCCGGGGTGTGAGGTCGATCGCCCGGGCGACATGACTTTCGTAGTCGCGTGATTGGATATCAGCCTCGGCCGAGCGCATGTGCGTGAGGACAGGAATCATGGTCGGGGTGAGGTCGGTGCGCGCAGCGATCGCGGCCTGGCGGTCTTGGATCATGGTTCCTTGCATGGTCAAGGGACTTGCGATCTTGTTGGACCGGCGCACGCTCGGAATGATGACGTGGACCCGGGCATCGGCGATCGGGACTTCGACGGGGCCCTCGTCGAACATGGGGTGACCGAACGCGAGTAGGCGTTCGCCGTTTTTGCCCCCGACCCAGGTCACAGTGCCGTTGACGGCTGTGGCATTGTCGCCGCGGGACAGCAGGACCGACAGCGAGTCTCCCGGTTGCCACTTCTTTTTCGGGCCCGTCATGTCCTTGGAGCCACCACTCCCGCCGCGGGTGGCAACCATCCCGAGTTGTTCGGAGAGCATGCGGGTGGCGGTCGGGCCAAAGCCGCTGATTGCCATGGGGGTGTCGAGGCGCTCGAGCCCGGCGCTCGGATTGAGGTCGCCGGGACGTCGCCGCGGAGGTAGGGGCGAGACATTGAGTCCCAACATCGCATCGGCCCACCCGCGGGAACCGGCCCGCGCACGTCCCTGCGTTTCGCCGGTCTTTTTGTGGTGGGGCAACACCCCGGGGCGATAGGGCAGGGCGTCGACGTCGAGCATGTTCTCGATCGGCGAGATGCCACCAATTGGGTCCTTGTTGTAGCTGTAGCCGTAGGCGAGAGCTCCGATCAATTTGCCGTCGATGTAGATCGGGCTGCCACTCATGCCGCCGACGATCCCGGCGTGCATCAGGCGGGGATCGTTGGACCGAAACAGGACGGTGTCTTGCCGCGGGAGGTAGTCGCGGACGATGTCGATGACTTCGATTTCGAAGCGATCCGACTTAGTGCCTGAAAAGACAGTTACGGCGTAGCCCTTCATGCCGGGGCGGATGTCCTTGAGCGGCATGATCGGGGTGCCACCGGGGGCCGCCGAGGATTCGTTGATCGCAAGCCCGGCGATCGCAGCGGTCAGCAGCCCGCAGGTTGCGAGGGTGATCGCCGCTGCGAAGGTGCGACGCAGACGGGAGTGCTCACGGTTTTTTTGCATGGCGTTGCAGAGCCTGCTTCATCGTACCGATCAGGTCGTCGTTGGGCATGTAGAAGTAGTGGTAGCGATCGCGCCCCGGGTTTTGGATGGTGGTATCGAGCTGGCCGTCGCCGTCGAAAAATAATATCCGGGGTACGTAGTTGCCGTCGGGCGCGTGCTGCTCGACTTCGGGGGTGAGGTCTTGGTCGACGTTGACCATCACAAATTGCTCGCTGAGTTCGGCGAGTGGTGGGCTGTGGAATTGGGGTTTGAGCTTTTTACATTTGGGGCACCAACTGGCGTGGATCAGCAGCATCAAGGGGCGCCCGGTCGACTTGGCCTCGGCAAATCCCTCGGCCAGTCCGCGCCAAGCGATGTCGTCGTTGAACCCGTGGGAGGGGGCTGTGGCTACCCGCTTGGCCGCGGGGGTCGCGGGTTGGGTCGCTGGTGCCGACTGTGGCGCTTGCTCGGCGCCGGTCTGGGGTGGAGCCTCGGTGCCGCAGCCGAGTCCGCACAGACACAAAAGCGCAACCCGGAGCTGTCGGGTAGAAATGGAAATCACAGCGAGGGACATTACCATGGGCAAACGCGGGGGTTTTTGTGGGGTGTTGGCAGACGGGGTGAGAAATCCTGGGAACTGCGGCGCGCCACCCAGCACGTCGATTTGGAACACGCGGAGGGGGCGCAGGTTTCGTGCGATGACTTGGTACGGGGGTTGAATCGCGCGGGCCCATGTCTGAAACCATCGATTCACAACCCGACCGCTCGCATCGCCCGCGCGAGCGTCTGACGATCTTTGGGCCGAGCGCACTCTCCGACGTCGAGCTTCTCGCACTCGTCCTCGGAGGCGGGCACGCGGTCCCGCGGGCGATCGCCGTGTTGCAGTCCTGTGGCGGACTCGATGCTGTGAGTCGAGCGAGTGCACACGAGTTGATGGCCGCCGACGGGATCGGGACGGCCTCGGCGACGGCCATCTGTGCGGTGTTCGAGCTTGCCCGTCGACTCGAACGCCTGCGGTTGCCGGTGCGCAAGCGGATGGCCGACGTCCGAGACGTCGCCAGATTTGTGCGGGCGAGCCTGCGCGGCGCCACCCAGGAGGTCTTCTGGGTCATCGGTCTCGACGCCCGTCAACAGGTGTGTCGGGTCGCGGAAGTCGGTCGTGGAACGGTCGCCCACGTCGCGGTGCACCCACGGGAGGTCTTTGCTCCGATGATTCGTTCAGGTGCGCATACATGTATTTTGGCCCACAACCACCCCAGTGGGGTCGCCACCCCGAGCCCCCGCGACATCGAGATGACGCAGCACCTGTGTCGGGCCGCCGACATCCTCGGGATTCCCGTCCTCGATCATGTGATCGTTACCGACACGGGTTGTTGTTCGCTCTCCGAAGCAGGTTATCTGGCATTTGAGACATGACCTGCGCCGATATAAACATGTTCATACATGTTAGATGGCGGGTACACAGCCATCGATCGGGGCGAAGAACCGCAGGCCGAGCAGCGAATCTTGGAACGTGCGCACGAGCTGCGCATCTTGGAACGTCCCGTCGCCGTTGCCGAGGAATAGGTCGGTCCGCGTCGGCGCGGTGCCAGCGGCGTTGAGGCTATAGCCGACGAGCAGATCGAGGTTGCCATCGGTGTTGTAATCGCCGGGCGCGAGTGCGGATGCATTTCCCCCGGTGCCGACATCGAGAATCTCGGTCGGCGGACTGGTCCACGATGTACCGAAATCGGGATCTGGTCCGCCGAGGTAGAGCCACAACGTGCCGACATCGCCATCGTCTTCGTCGAGCCCGGCGTAGATGTCGAGAAAGCTATCTCCATTAAAATCGCCGAGCCCGAGGGCGCGGGCCGGGGTGGCATCGAGACCTTCGTTGTGATCGATGATGGTCGCGCCCGGCACATCGAAGGTGCCATCGCCGTAGCCCGGGATCGCGGCGATCGGCGAGTTCGCGTTGCCGCCGTTGGAAGTGCGAGAGATCAACAAATCGGGGAGGCCGTCGCGATTGCTGTCGTGGGCATAGCGCGAGAAGGCCAGCACCCATTGACCCTCGACCCACGCGGTGATGTCGACTCCAAGCGAGCGGACAAACAGACATTCCTCGGGATTGGTCGAGTCCTCGGTGACACCGCAGGTGGCGGTGGCGGCATTTCCGTGGTTGAGATAGGTGTATATCGAACCAGTTTCGATGTACCCACTCGACGGCGTTTTCTCGAGGGTGGTGAGTTCGGGATAACCGTCGCCGTCGACATCGATGACAGTACTCGGGAGTGAGCTGAAGGCCGTGTCGATCAACTGCTGTCCAAAGGTATCGTTGCCCGTACGGGTAAAAAACCACAGCTCATTGTCCATGGGTACGTCGGGATCGGGATCGCCGAGGGCGAGGAAGTCGAGTTTCCCGTCGTTGTCGAAATCCGACACGATCATGAAGGTATAGCGGTAATTTTCATTTCCGCTGCCGCCGTAGACGGTTCCGATCTCGACCGGCGCATTGAAGGTTCCATCCGTGGTTTGCAGCATCAGATCGATCGTACCGACCTCGTTTCGATACAACAAAAACGGCGGATAGGGGTCGCGCGGTCGCGGATCGAGCAGGTCGGAGAGCCCGTCACCGTCGGAGTCGGGAGTTGTCGGATTGGATCGTTTGCAGTCGACACCGTCGATCAGTTCCTCGAGATCCGGGACGCCATCATCGTCGCAGTCATCGTCGTCGCACATGGGACCGCTTGTGTCTGTGGCGGTGTCGGACTCGGACGTTGGGTCGGTTGTCGTCTCGACTGTGGTCGCTGTGGTCGATGTGGTCGTTGGGTCTGGTCCAGTCGTTTCGGTCAGGGTCGATTCGGCGGCAGTCGTCTCGCCCGTCGTATCGTTGCGTCCCGGGTCCGTGAAGCATCCCGACGCCAATGTCAACGCGAGAACGATCCACCACAGACCCTGGAATCCACGTCCCGGGACATCGCAGAACATCGTCGACGCGGTGTCGTTCCGGCTGCTCTCACTGGCGTCGGTCATCCGAGTTCCTGCCACCCAACTCGTTTCAAGTGTATCCCGATCTGCGCGCGCGAATTCAGCGGATGTTACATCGAGCTCATGTGCGACGTTGTCCGTATGCGACCTGCGGAATGCTTTACCGCAGACCTGTAGGAGTTGATACTACGGGGCGTGTTGACTTTACCGATTGCCCGGAGTGACCCACGTGGCTGATGAGTACGGACTGATTGGGACCCTGATCGCCGATAAGTACTTGATTGAAGACCAAGTTGGCAGCGGCGGTTTCGGTGTTGTCTACCGTGCCCGTCACCAGATCTGGGAGCAGCCGGTGGCGGTGAAGTGTTTTACCGCGCTGTCCAATGCGCCAGTTGCCCTGCGCGAAGGGTTGCTCGAAGGATTTGTCCAAGAGGGCAGGTTGCTGAGCGCTCTGTCGAGTCGGACAGCCGGTATTGTACAGGCACGCGATATCGGTACCCTGACCAGTCCGACCGGATCGTGGCTGCCGTACATGGTGCTCGAATGGCTAGAGGGCGCCTCGTTGCACGAATATTTGCGCCGCGACGAGGGCCACAAACGCAGTGCCCTCGAAGCGTTTCAGATCCTCGATGGTGCGGCCCGGGCCCTGGGATTGGCCCATGCCCATCGCGTTGCCCACCGCGACATCAAGCCCGATAACTTCTTTGTCTGTGATTCCAAACTCGCCCCCGGTGTGGTCGTCAAGGTGCTCGACTTTGGTATCGCCAAGGTGATGCAGTCTCAAGCTGGTACGGCCATGGCGTCTACCGGTACCCAGATCTCTTCGTTCACGCCCAACTACGGGGCACCCGAACAATTCGATCGCGTGCATGGGGCGACCGGGCCGTGGACCGACGTCTTTGGCCTCGCCTTGGTTGTCCTCGAAGTCATGTCTGGAGGGACATCAGCACTTTCCGGCACCGAGTTTCTCCAGCTCGCCTTTGCCAGCCAAAACCCCGAGCGTCGCCCGACCCCGCGGGCCCTCGACCTCGATGTGTCGGACGCGGTCGAAGCTGTGTTTGCCAAGGCACTTGCGGTCAAAGTTGTCGACCGCTACCGCAACGTCGGCGAGTTTTGGGCCGCCCTGGCCGAGGCCTTGGAGTTGCGCGACTACCCGCCGATGCCAGAGGCGGACGGGCCGTTACAGCCCAGCGAAGGAGGTGGCGGTACGCGGATCCGAGGTGAATCGAGTGTGGTCGTACCCGGTCAACCGCGGGCGAACAATCCGGCGACGGTGGCCTACGGCGCCACGGTACGGGGCGGGCGAGGGGCGGTTGTGACTGCAGATACGGTCCCATCGCTGCCTGAAGTCATGGATCCGCCCAAGGAGGCGGGCGTGTGGTTGGCCCTCGGGGGCCTGTTCGTACTCGCGGCGGTGGGCGGTGTGGCCTATTTTGTCTTCCTCTCAACTGATGCTCATACAAATAGTTTGCCAGTCGCGCGCGATACCACGGCGATCGTTGAGCAGGAGCCGGAGCCGGAGCCGGACGTTGCGCCCACGCCTCCGGAGTTCGTTGCCAAACCGACCTGTCCTGAGGGGATGGTCGAGATCGCGGGGGGGAAGTTCTACATGGGCACCGACGATCGCGACGAGCCGAGTTTGGCCCTCGCCAATCCTTCTCATCAAGTTGAAGTTGCGACGTTTTGCCTCGACAAGACGGAAGTGACCCTGGGTGCCTATCGCCGCTGCTCCGCCACCGGCGAGTGCAAGCGGGCGTTTCGCGAAAGTGAGTGGGCACCGACAGATAGAAGTGACAAATACCGGCGCGAGGCCAAGGCCTACAGCGAGTTGTGCAACGAGAACTTCGACGACCGCGACGAGCATCCGGTCAACTGTGTGACGTGGGTCCAGGCCGATGCCTACTGCAAGCAGCAGGGGTATCGCCTGCCGACGGAGGCCGAGTGGGAATTTGCGGCCCGAGGCTCTGACGGCCGGACCTTTCCCTGGGGTGATGAACCTGCGGACACCTCCCGCGGCAATTTGTGTGGCAAAGAGTGCGAACAGTGGCGTGTCGCGCACAAGCTCGACAAGGATGTGATGTTCTACGATGAGACCGACGAGTTTCCCGGCACCGCACCCGTCGCCCACTATCCCCAGGGAGCGACCGCGAGTGGATTGATGGACATGGTCGGCAATGTGTTTGAGTGGACAGCCGACCCTTTTCGCACCTACCCCGAACCGGGGCAGAACGACGACAGCAAACACATGATTCGCGGCGGTGGATTTAACAGTACCAAGTCGACCCATGCCAATCCCGCGTTGCGGTTCCCCATGGATAATAGTGCACATACACACGGTATCGGATTTCGCTGTGCGGCGGCGCTCCCGAGACCAAAGGACACTCCTACGGCGCCATGAACGATCCAACCGCGAAGGTCGCCGAAGCGCGGGCGTTTGCCCTGCGTGCCCATGGTGAACAGCGCTACGGAACCGTACCCTATGCCGTGCACCTCGATGCCGTGGTCGAGATCCTGCGGCGACACGGGTATGCGAGTGATGACCATTTGGCCGCTGGCTACCTGCATGATGTCCTCGAGGACACGGAGGCAACCCGCGAGATGTTGGCTGCGTTTGGTGCGTCGGTCGTGCAGGCGGTTGCGTTTTGTAGCGACGAGCCAGGCGAGACGCGAAAACAACGCAAGCGTGCGACCTATGCCCGAATGGCGCGGCAGGTCGTCGAAGGCGAGCCGTGGGTGCGTCTCGCAGTTCGGGTGAAGGTCGCCGACCGCCTCGCCAATGTCATGGCCTCGGCAGGGCGCAATCCTGCAGTCCCCCGTTCGGAGCGTCTGCTCGCACTCTACCGCCGCGAGCACCCAACATTTGCCGAGGCGTTACGAGTTGCAGGAGTGTGCGACGGAATGTGGGTCGAACTCGATGCCCTGCTAGGCACGTGAGTGAGTGCGAGCGTCGCAGCGAAGCCGAGCCGGCTTGCGCGTGGGGTCGACAGACGGTCATTTGAGCTTCTCTCTCGGGGGTCGAAGCTACGGATGTTTATAGTTGTGTGTGCAAAATATTTTCCGCAACCCCGGAGATCATTGTGTGCCCAAGAGTCAACGTTTCGAGCCGGGGCGAACCGCGGCAGGAGCCGTCGTCGACCACTCGGCCAGCAGCTCGTGATCGAGGGGATCTGTGCCCCGTAAAAACGGTGGGAGGTCGTCGGCGATGCTGTCGTCGCCCCAAAACAATTCGTCGTCCACAACCACCGTGGGAACTCCAAATACCCCGTGTTCGATCGCCTGGTCGGTGGCGTTTCGCAGGCGTGCCTTGATTGCGGGTGTGGTCGCCTCGGTCACGAGTTTGGCCCCGTCGAGGCCGGCGGCGTCGAGTGTCTCGACCACGCGCTCGCGGGTGTGGATCCCGGTACCGCGGGTCCAGGTAGCCTCAAACAGCGCGGCGATGGCCTGCTGCTGTGCCGGTAGATCGGTGTTGATACATGCAACGCGCAGGGCGAGCAAGGGGTTGAAAGGATGGCCAGGCGGCGGGCGCAGGGCGATGCCCAGCCGATGGGCCCGGCGAAACACTTGGCGAAACACAAACCGGCGTTTGGGTTCGACTTCGGCGGGGCCGAGTTGCCCGTAGTGGTTGAGCATTCCGGCAAACAGTACCGGTTGCAACCGCAGGTCGAGGCCGTGGGCCTGTGTGAGCGCGGGGAGGCGACGCCACGCCAAAAACGCGTAGGGCGAGATAAAATCGAAGTAAAAAGTTCCTGTGTGAGACACCACGGTGGGAGTGTAGCGACCATCCCCGCCCGTTGGCGACCGGTTCGATACTCGCCGCAGAGTGTTGCAAATGCACGCTTCACTTCCGTTTGCAACTGCACGCAACCGCGTTTGCTGGCCGACGCGGGGAGAAGTCGAGATGGATGACTCCGCGAACGTTCCGGATGATAGGACGTTCGCGATGTGGAACCCTCACGCCACAAACCGGTTGTCGCTGGGTTTGAAACGCCTGTGCGAGGGAATGTTTCGCAGGCACGGGTCTTTGGCTTGCGTTTGTCGGGTCGTCCTGCGATTGTGCGAGCGATGAGTCAAGTCAAGCGAACCTCCCGTCGTCGGTGGTCGGGGCTCGCGGTGATGTTGGGTGCGGTGTGTGGTCTTTCGACCCCGACCGTGTCCGAGGCAAAAACCGCAGACGCTCCCGCGGCATCGGCCAACATCGCCTTTGAGCGCTACAAACTCGACAATGGCCTCGAGGTCATCCTCCACCGTGACCCGAGTACTCCCCAGGTTGCGGTCAACGTCTGGTACCACGTCGGTTCGGGCGACGAGGTCGTCGGCCGCAGCGGGTTTGCCCACCTGTTTGAACACATGATGTTTCAGGGGGCCAAGCACATCGGTGAAGATGTCCATTTCGACATCCTCAAACAGATCGGTGGCACCTACGTCAACGGCACGACCAACACCGATCGCACCAACTATTTCGAGATGGTGCCGAGCAACCACTTAGAAACAGCCCTGTGGCTCGAGAGCGACCGCATGGGCTACATGCTCGACCTGCTCAACGAAAAGAGTCTGGCCAATCAGCAAGAAGTGGTTCGCAACGAACGGCGCCAGCGCTACGACAACGTACCCTACGGGCGCGACCGCTTTGCGGTGGCCGAGATTTTGTACCCCGAGGGCCATCCCTATCGCTACCTCACCATCGGTCGCCACGAGGATCTCGAGGCCGCCAAACTCGAAGATGTACGTGCATTTTTTCAAAAATGGTACGTGCCGAGCAACGCCACCTTGACACTCGCCGGTGACTTTGAAATCGCCCAGGCCAAGGCGCTGGTCCAAAAGTGGTTCGGCACCTTCCCCGCGATTGCCCAACCGGCCCGGGTCAAGGTCGTGCCGCCGGCGTTGGCCAAGACGGAACGACGTGAACTCGAGGACACGTTTGCGCGGTTGGTGCAGGTACACTATGTCTGGCACGCACCGGCCTACCTCGGCGAAGGGTCGTTTGAGCTCGACGCCGCATCCGAAGTGCTCGGCGCCCAGGGGTGGGGGAGGCTGTACAAACGCTTGGTTGTCGGCGAAAAATTGGCCCAGGCGGCCTACAGCTACAATCACGGCAAACAGGCGAGCGGTGAGTTCCACGTGGTCGTGCGCCTCAAACCCGGAGCCGACTCGGCGCGGGTCGAGGCCATCGTCCAGGAAGAGATCGCCAAGATCACCACCCAACCGATCACCGAGGCCGAACTCAACCGGGTGAAAATCGGGATCGAGTCGGGGTTTGTCTGGGGTCTCGAGGAACTGATGGGACGGGCCAACCGCCTGCAGAGCTTCAATCACTTCGCCGGCGACCCGGGCTACATCACCACCTACCTCAGCCGTGTGCGTGCGATCGATGTCGCCGGGGTGCAGCGCGAGGCACAAAAATGGCTGGCGACTCCGCGGGCCGAAATCATCACACGCCCGGCAAAACCGGTGCCACACAAGGGACGTCCGCGCGGGGGCACACGCCAAGCGCCCGCGGCCAAGGGGGGGAAATAGTCATGGCTGGTTTGAATGTACGTACATGTTCGTGGCTGGCCGCCGGTGTGGTGGGCCTCTCATTTGTCGCCTGTGACGCGAAGAAACCCGATACCCGGCCGCCGGATATGGTGGGTCCGGCCAAGGCCGATGACCCCCCGCCCCCAGTTGCGGTGACCTGGCCCGACGAGCCGTTTCGAGCCGAGCGACCCCAGCCAGGTCCGGTCCCCGAAACCCCGCAACCCAAGCCCGAGCAGTTCACACTCGACAACGGGCTCGAGGTCTATTTGGTCCGTCAAGATGTCCTGCCGACGGTGACGATCAACATCGCGTTTGACATCGGTTCGGTCAACGACCCCGCGAAGAAACGGGGGCGCACGGGAATCTGTCTGGACCTGCTGAGCGAGGGCACCAAAAACCTCGACAAGGTCGGTTTTGAGACCAAACAGGCCGATCACGCGGTCAATATTTACAGCTACGCCGGTACCGAGTCGTCCTCAGTCGCACTCTCGGCACTCAAAGATCAACTCGGCCCCGGTCTCGACCTGCTGGCCGAGATGTTGCGGGAGCCAGGTTTGCGGGCCGAAGATCTCGACCGCCTGCGCGACCGCAACAAAGCCTCGGTGCTCCAGCAAAAAGGTTCGCCCAGCTCGATCTCGCGGCGGGTCCTCGGGTCGCTGGTATGGGGCGCCAAACACCCCTATGGCGGGATCACGACCGACCAGACTCTGTCTTCGGTGACCCTCGCGGATTGCAAAAAAGTCGTCTCCCAACTCAAGCCAAACGGGGCCCGGATGTTTGTCGCCGGCCACGTGACCGCCGACGAGATCAAACAGGCGTTTGGCTCGAAGTTTGGATTCTGGCAGGGGAAAGCACCTGCGTCGAAGAAGATCGCCAAGCCCAAACCGGGTGCCGGTAACATCTATTTGGTGCACGCGCCCGGAGCTGCTCAATCGGTCATCTCGGTGGCGACCCCGGGTCCCCGTCGCGACGCCGTCGACTACGTCCCGACCCAGATGATGGCGACGATCCTCGGCGGGTCGTTCTCGTCGCGGATCAATATGAACCTGCGCGAGGACAAGGGCTATGCCTACGGTGGACGCGGGTCGTTTCACTACTACCGAGGTGGGAGCCACTTTGTCGCCGGATCGTCGGTGCGGACCGATGCCACCGGACCATCCCTGCGAGAGATCGCCAAGGAGCTCGCGGGGATGCGAAATGCTCCGGTCACCGCCGAGGAGTTGACGCGCGAGCGCGAGGGGGCATTGCTGGGCCTGCCCGCTCATTTTTCGACTGCCAGCCGAACCCTGGGGACCTACGCGAGTCTGGTGTTCTACGGGTTGCCACTGGATTGGTACACGACCTACCAAGCCCAGCTCAAACAGCTCGACGCCGCTGCAATCCAAAAGGCGGCCACCGACCATCTGCCCGCGTCCGACTATGTGGTGCTGGTGGTCGGCGATGCCGAGGTGGTCTACAACGACCTCAAGGCGATCGCCGACGAAAAGCTGTTTGGCAAAGGCGGGATCAAGGTGATCGATGCCGACGGCAAACCGGCGAAGCTACCAGAGTTTGCGGCCAAGGAAGACGCGTCCGAGAAGTAACGTCGACCTGCTGCGGTACTGCCCCGCGGAGTGTCGGAACCAGTCAAAAAGGCGCCCGCGAAGGCGCCCTTTTTGACTGACCTGTCGAATCTACTGAACCCAGGTCGCGGCGTTCATGGTGAAGCGGACGTACATCCACCAGCCGGAGGTTCCGTCGAGGTCGTCTTTCTCCCCGTCCTTGCACAGGAGGTCGGAGATCGGGCGGCCGCCGACAACTTCGATGTCCTCGGGGAGGACGGTGTTCATCGCATCTTCCTCGGTCAGGAACCCGCGCATGATGCCGTTGAGCATATTGTCCGCCGGGTCGGCGTCGTAGGTGGCGGAGATCTCGAGCATCTGCAGCGGGAGCGAGAAGTCGCCGAGCGAGAGGGTGTAGGTTTCGAGGATGCCTGCGGTGTAGCAGGGCCCGGGAACCTGGGGAATGTCGCCGTGGTCGAGGTGATTCGGATCGGGGGTCAGGCAACCGTCGCCGTTGGTGTAGGTGGTCGGGGTCGCGGAACCGTTGTCGCCGAAGTTACAAAACGGATCGTCGAGCGGGACCGTGCACTGGCCGGTCGCAAACTCGGTATCGCCACCTGCACCGGCCTGGTCGAGCGGGTTGAACAGCAGCATCAGGTTGAGGTCGAGATACCCGTCGTTGTCGGTATCCATGGTCGCCCCGTCGTTGAGCTGGGAATTGACCATGCCGGTAATGTCGGCGATGCACACAATCGGGTCGTAGAAGTGTGGATCCGCGATTTCGATACTATTGATCCGGTACGGATCTTCGTAGAAGACCGGCCCCTCGGTATCCGTTTCGGTGGTCGGATCTTCGGTGGTCGGCTCTTCGGTGGTCGGTTCTTCGGTGGTTGGGCCCTCGGTGGTCGGCTCCTCAGTGGTTGGCTCCTCGGTGGTCGGCTCCTCGGTGGTCGGCTCCTCGGTCGTCTCGGTGGTCGTCGTAGGGTCGGTCGTCGTGCCGGTCTCGGAATCGGTCGAAGTCGCGTCATCGTCGCCCCCACAGGCACCAAGTGCCAGCGCAAGGACGGTAAACACAGGAAGAACGTGCCTAGGGAAGTGCATGGGGCGGAATATAACAGTTGTCGCGTGAAAATCGCTTAAATGTGGTTTTTGATGTGATGAAAACGCACAGATCGGGGCACGAAAGCTCACAGACCTGCCTGAGTATGCACGAGCTTGCTCGGCGCGCCTGTCCATCTGTCCGTCCGTCGTGTGATTGCATCTACACACACGAGGCCCGTAAAGGTTTGGAACCATTGGATGCGTGGAATCTACGAACGAAGAAGGCGTGGCGGGGGCAACGGATGCGTAGATTTGCCAGCTAGCGCGACATTGTCTCGAGTTGTTCGCACAAGGGTGCGCAGCCATCTGGACGCGCGGACAAGCGAACGACGAAGGCGCGTGCATTTGCCAACCGCACCCGGAAGGTTGGTCGGAAGTTCGGGCTAGACGTCCCCGGGTCAGGGCTGGATACTCCCCGGGTGGCAGACACGGCCAACGACAACACACAGGGATCGCCGGCTGCGGCAGGGCAGTCCCGCAAGGACCGGGGCGGAGGCAAGCGCAAGCGACGTCGCCGTGGCCGGAAGGATGAACAAAACCCCGCTTCAGCTTCGGAGGACAAGTCCGAGGCGAAAGGGGCCAGGCAACCGCGATCTGGCAACGACAAGGGGGCTAAGTCCAATCGTCCACGGGGCGACCGGCGGGGCGGGAATCGAGGTCGACGCGACAGTTCCTCGCCGCTGACGGCCGGACTGTTTAGCTCGATGGCCGACAAGGAGATGCCCTGTCGGATCAAAGGTTGTACGAGCACATGGTTGTGGTACGGCTCGCAGCAGATCCGGTCATTTGGCAAGCAGGCGCCAGAGCGGATGTGCGACAAGCACCTCGAGCAGTTCAACGCCCTGTCCGACCGCGAGATCAAATGCCGGACCCCCGGTTGTGAAAACGCCTGGATCTGGAAGCGGGGAGCGCAGTTCGGCCAGCTGTTGCGCGGCGGCAAGTTGCGTTCGCCCTCGGGTTTGTGCGCCTCGTGTGCCGCCGAAGAACGCGAAGTCAGTGACAGCGAAGTTGCCTGCAAAGTCGAGGGATGCGCGCGGACCTGGACATGGTCCCGAGACGCACAGTTGCGGCACCGCCTGTGGGTCCGTCGACAGCATCTCAAAGCTGCAGAGGAGACCAAAAAGGTCGATTCGCAGCAAGTTGCGGGAGCGCGGGACGAGGCGGCAGCACAGACAACATCCGCTGCCGAGGGTGTCGACGCTACGGGCGTCGCATCAGAGCAACCGCGCGAAGCAATCGACGCGTCGCGAGCCGGTCAGGCCACTGGTGAAGTGTCCGAAGTGGCTGAACAACCAGCCGACACCGCGGTCGCAGGCGCGAGTGAAGTGTCCGGAGACGGTGCGGGCGACAGCCAAACCGGCGAAGGAGCTCCGACAGCGGAGATTGCCGCGACCGACGAAGCGACGGCGGGCGACAGCCAAACCGGCGAAGGGGCCCCGACAGCGGAGATTGCCGCGACCGACGAAGCATCGGATGAGGGTAAATCCAAGAAAAAGCGTCGACGTCGAGCGAAGCGCAAACGCAAACGGGTCGTCAGCGAAGGACCACCGGAGCGGATGTGCAACATCTGCGCCGCCAAACTCGCCGCGATCAAGCCGGTGCAGGTCGGTTGTAAAGTCCATGGCTGTACAAATAGTTGGACGTGGGACCGGGCCAGCCAGCTGCGCGCGTGGGCCCATCTCGGCACCGACGAGGTCGGTGTGGAACCGACGGCCCCGCGGCGAATGTGTGACACCTGCCGGGAGTTTTGCCGCAAGCACCCCGACCGCGACCTCGACTGTGGGCGTCCAGATTGCGACAAGCAGTGGGTCTACAAGACAGGAGCCCAGCTGCAGGATTACCTCGCCGGACGTTCCCTCGAACCCAATCGCCTGTGTGATGCGTGTATCCGCGGCGGCTTTACCCCGGCACCGCAACCGTCTTCCAAGTCGTCGGCGGTGCCTGTCCTCGAGTGCATGCCCTGTTCGACACGCGGATGTTCGGGGACGTGGCTGTTTGTCCCCGGTCAGCAACTCGAGGTGTGGGACGGCACCGGAGATCCACCCGATGACCGACTGTGCGACGAGTGCCGGGTTGAGCGTGGACTCAATGCCCGGACCGCAGCGATCAAGGCCCGCCTGTCTCCCGAGCCCGGGAGCGAAGAACCGGAAGAATCCGACGAGGCCCCGAAGATTCTTGTCTTAGGCGAGCGCGAGACGCCGCTCGAGGTCGAGGATGCATCGGAGCAGGGCGAACAGGCCGACGCATCGAAGCCAGTGGGCGAGCCGGCCGAGCCGGCCAAACAGGTTGACGTGTCGAATCAGACCGAAGGTGAACCCGCTGGCACAGGTCAGCCTGCCAACCAGGAGACCGTGGCACCGCTCGACGAGACAAAGGCTGGGCGGGACCCATCGGGCGAAGCTGTTGCAGATGCATCGACATCCGACGGTTCAACGGAGTAGAGGAAGGCACACGTAGGCGTCTGGTTCATCCGAAGACGCCTGCGTGTGACCCGCAAATCGCGTTCACCGTGTGCTCACAGGTGCACGTACATTTGCAGGCGCCGATGCCGAAGTATGTCTCAACACATGTAGGTACATGCAGACCCGACAGGGCCCGGGACCTTCAGTCACCAACCGCGATTTTCAACCGCTCACAACCAGTACAAGCTACAAGCGTGAACACCCGCGTCGATCCGCGGGTGTAGATGCAAGTGATCGGCCGTGCTCAGTCGGCCTTGAACGATCGCGGAACGGTGGGGATAAACGGTGTGTTGATCCGCGGGGCGGCGACCGTGGGGCGCGTGGCGATCGTGGGCCGCATGGTCACATGCTTCACCTGGGGTGCCGGGCTCGGAGCCGGGGTGGTCTGGGCCAACCGGGCAGCCTGGTCGGCCTGGGCAGCAGCGAGGGAATTGGGACCGAATTTCGGCCGCGGCCACTCGATCTCGTGCTTGACGATCCGACGCTTAAGCGCATGGCGCGTGATCCCCAAAAGCTTGGCGGCCTCGACAATCGAACCGGCAGCGGTCAGGGCCTCACAGCACAGGAGGCGTTCGGTGGAAGCGAGATCGAAGGTGTTGATGGTCAGGCGCATCTTCATGCCAAAGAGCGTATGGCCAAGGCGTTATCTCGAGCAGATCAAGTGGACTCGCGCCGATTGCCTATGCATATGCGGATAGATCGGCAAATTCCGAAGCCGACCGGTTGACGGGAGCCGGGGAAGCCGTGGTGTTCTCGGGGCGTGCGCATCCAAATCGTATCTACCGGGTTTTATGCACCTCCGAATGTCGAAACGGCTGCACAACTCGCCCCGCGGATCGGAAGAGATTCCCGTTGGATCATCGAGCGCGCGGGGGTGGTGCATCGGCACATCGCGGACGAGCCAGTCGAGTGCATGGCTGCCAAGGCTGTGCGACATGCTCTGGGTGAGCGACCAACACCGGACCTGTTGTTGTCCGCTGCACTCACGCCGCGCCAGGCCGTGCCCGACACCTCGGTGTTTATCGCTCGCGAACTCGGGTGGTCGGGGGTGCCGGCCTACAGCATTCACGCGACCTGTCTTTCGTTTCTTGTGGCGGTGCGTCACGCGGCTGCCCTGATCGAAACCGGAGCCCACCGGCGGGTGGCGGTTGTCTCGGCCGAGGTGGCCAGTTTGGGGCGCAACTTCGACGAACCCGAAAGTGCGGCACTACTGGGTGACGGCGCCGGTGCGGCGATCCTTGAAGCTGCGCCAAAGGACAGCACAAGTCGACTCCGCGCCTGGGTGATGCGGACCTATCCCGAAGGGGCCGAGCTCACCCAGATCCGCGGAGCCGGCCAGCACTGCCACCCGCTGCGGTCCGATGCCCAAGCATCTGACTTCAAGTTCACCATGAGTGGTCCAGCCGTTTATAAGCTCGCCCGTACCCACCTCGGGGGACTGCTCGACGAAGCCTACACACGGGCCGGGCTGCGGGGTCCCGACGACATCGACCTCGTCATTCCCCACCAGGCCTCGGCCCTCGGGTTGGCCTCGCTGCGGCGGTTGGGATTTGCGAGCGAAAAAGTCGTCAACATCCTGGCCGAGTACGGCAACTGTATCGCCGCCAGCGTGCCCATGGCCCTGGCCCACGCCCATGCGGAGGGAAGGATCCAACGCGGTGATCAGGTTCTCTTGCTCGGTACAGGAGCTGGTCTGTCGATGGCTGCGGCGATTTTAACCTGGTAAGCCGCGATCATCGACGATGGTTTTATTGGATGTATCATCAATTTTCTGAACGGGCTTCGACGAGCAAATGACACTGCAACGAACCGTCGTTTTTGCTAGCCTCCACCAATGTCTGAAACCTCGCCGGAAGTTGCGCGTGCACTCGCCCGCGCCCAGACCATGCCCGGGCGGATGGGCCTCGCCTACGCAGCTGTGCGGCGCACGTTTGGCAAGGTCTTCTCGCCGTTGGTCACCGCGGTTTTGTTTGGTGGGTTGCGCGTCTCGGTCGCCGTCGGGATGGTGTGTGACAACCTCCTGCCGCGGCTGCGACGGACCACGATCGAAGCGCCGCTCATCATCGTCGGTTCCCCCCGCACCGGGACCACATTTTTGCAGCGATTTTTGCACAAGCATCAATTTGGCGTCGGCGTCGAGCTGTGGCGCATGCTCTACCCATCGTTGCTGCTACAAAAATTGATCCGACCGCTGCTTCCGCTGCTCGAGCGCGTCAGTCCGGCGCGGCATCATTCCACGGCTGCCCACGCCACCGGTCTGACCTCGGTCGAGACCGACGACGCCGCCGTGTTTCTGCGCTACTTCGACGGATTTTTTCTCTACGGGTTTTTGCTCGCATGGGCCGAACACGACCTGCGTCAGGTGGTCGACCCCGCGGCTCGGGACACTGCGGACCGCGATTTTGCCTGGCTGCGCAAGGTCTGGCGACGCAACGTGGCGGGCACCGACCAGCGCCGGGTGGTCGCCAAAATGTTCTCGCTGAGCATGCGACTACCCGCGTTCTTGCGCGAGTTCCCCGACGCCCGGATCCTCTACATGGTCCGCGACCCCGTCGATGTTCTCCCCTCAGGTCTGAGCTTGGTCACCGGTGTCCTCGACAAGCGGTTTGGGTTTTGGAACCTCCCCGCCGACCTCCGCCAGCAGTACATCGATCGGCTGTACGCCGCATTTGTCGAACTGTTGTCACGTTTCCACAGCCAGTGGCAGTCCGGTGCGATCGATCGGGAGCGGGTCTTGATCGTCCGCTACGACCGGATGATGGCGGAGTTTGAAACGGTCATGGCCGAGATCGTCGCCCATGCCGGGATCGACCTCACCGCAGCCCAGCGCGAGGCAATCGCGTCCACGGCCGAGGCCCAGCGCAACTACAGCAGCAAGCACAGGTACGATTTGGCGAAGTTTGGTCTCACGGCCGAACAGATCCGTCGGGATTGTGCGTTTGTGTATGCAACCTACGGTGTCCCGCAGAGGTAGGCCGAGTCTCACCAACTTCGCCATCATCGCGTACACTCGCGTCGATGTCTCGCACTGCCAACCCACAACCTTTGTGCCTGTACATTTTGTTCGCTGCATCAGCAGCTACTGGTTGCGCGTCCGACCCCCAAGAGGGTGAGACCGCGATCACCACCGCGTCCTCGACGGGCACAACTTCGGCCGATCCCTCCATGGGTGGAAGCGAGGTCTCAAGCACGACGCTGGAAACCACCGGTGCGTCCGCTGCTTCGACACATGCCGGCAGCGATACCGATCACATCTGCGACACCTGCCCCGAGCATTTTATTTGTAAATACGAACAATGCCTGCCCGACCTCGGGACGTGTGAAACCCACGACGACTGCCCCGGCGATTCCTACTGCGATGCCGACGGTCAGTGCATTCCCTACGACATTCCGAGTGGGACCGACAACGACCCTGGATGCCTCAAGCCCACGCCTCCGGACGGTGTTGCGCCGACCGTTCAATGTGCCTGGAGTGGTCCGGAGCCCGGCGACCCGACGGCGGCGTCGACCCATATTTACTCGATGCCGGTGGTCGCCGACCTCCATCTCGCAGGCCCGTCGGAGATTCCGGCTCCGTCGATTGTTGTCACCACCTGGTACAACGCCGGCGGCCCTGGGCGTGTCGGGATGTTGCGGGTGTTCGATGGGTATACCTGCAAAGAGCAGCTCCGGGCCGGCGGACTCGACCTACCCGAAGCGCAACGGATCGCCGATATGCCTGGCTATGGCACCCAGTGGGTCGTGGCCGATCTCGACGGTGATGTCGGCTCCGGCGGGCATCCCGAGATCATCGGCCTTCACCGGATGGATCCCGAGAACATCACCGAACCGGTCAATCTCTATGCATTTGCAATTGAATCCGTGGGGGACAGCTTTCAGCTCGTGCGCCAGTGGTACGGACGCAACTGCGAGAACGAGCAGGTGATCAAGTTTTCGACCGCCCATGCCAACCACGGCCCGAGTGCCGTCGACCTCGACGACGACGGTATCCCCGAGATCGTCATGGACAAGTTGGTGTTTGACGCCCAAGGGTGCCTCCTCAGTCCCTACGATGATTTTATCTACACCGATGTCGGGCTCGGGATGATGTCGGCCGTACTCGATGTTGATCTCGATGGCCTGCCCGACCTCGTGCGTCACGACACGGTCGCTTCCTGGGATAGCCAGGCCGGGAAGTGGGTGCAAAAAGAGTGGTTTATCCCCGACGAACAGCAGCTCGCCGGCCACATCGGAGTGGCGGATATCGGGCTCTACAGCGACATCCCCGGGGTGATGCCGGAACTCCAGCCCGAAGTTGTGCTGGTTTCGGCATCGAGTGAGGACGCACCGGCAGAGGACTCGGGGACAATCCGTGTACAGGCACTCAACGGCGAGATCGTATGGGGTCCGGTCCCGCTGTACTACCTCGATGGGCAGTATGGCGGCCGTGGCGGCCCGCCGACGATCTCGGACTTCGACGGCGATGGCCAGGTCGAGTTTGCAGCCGCCGGAGCCTATTTTTATGCCGTCTACGATCCGGACTGTGGCCCCGATCCGCTGCCCGAGCGTCCGGGCGGCACCTGTGACCGCGCTCCGGAGATGGAGAATTTGCCGAAGGGTGTCCTGTGGGCTCAGCCGTCGCAGGATTATTCGTCCAACATCACCGGTTCGTCGATCTTCGATTTTGACGGTGACGGGGCCGGCGAGGCGGTCTACCGCGACGAGTGTTATCTGCGAGTCTACGACGGGGCGACGGGGGATGTCATGTTTAGTGCACCTGCATGGAGTGGAACCGGTCTCGACTACCCGGTGATCGCCGATGTCGATGCCGATTTCGCCACCGAGATCGTGGTCCCGCTCGGCGGCGATGATATCGACCTTCAATGCCCGGAGGTTGATCCGCTGTTTCCCGAGGGAGAGCCCTCGCAGGAGGCGACTGGATTTGTCGTGTTGCGTGACCCAGAGGACAGGTGGGCATCCTCGCGTCCGGTGTGGAACCAACATGTTTATTCGGTCACAAATGTCACGGATGACGCCCGTATTCCCGCGTCGAGTGAGGTCGAACCGAACTGGCTGGTGCCTGGGCTCAACAATTTTCGCCAGAATACCCAGGGACCATTTGGCCTGTTTGAAGTCGCCGACCTGACGGTTGAGCTCGCCGTGCCCGAGGTGTGCGCGCTCGATCCGGGCGAGGTCACGCTCACGGCCGAGGTGTGCAACCGCGGGACCGCACCCGCACCCGCCGGAGCGTCGGTGACGTTCTTAGAAACGCCGGAGGTCGACGCGCCCCTCGATCAGGCGACGATGATCTGCGAGACCGCCACCGGGCAGATCCTCGAGCCAACCGCGTGTAGCCAAATCAGTTGTACAGGAAACTATCTTGGCGGCGGCGAATTGTATGTCCAGATCGATCCCGAAGGGGCCCTGGCCGATTGTCATCCGGGCAACAACCTCGGGGCAGGGGCGCTGAGTGTGTGTCCGTAGTGAGCATCTTCTATGGAGAACTCAGGTGTACCGTCACCGAATTTCGCGAAAACGTCCCGGCGATCAGATCGCGGACCCCATCGGCATTGACATCGGCAACCGCCAGTTGGTCGACCGGGGCATCGAACCACAGGACCCACACTTCACCGGAAAAGACACCTCCCTCGCCACCCTGGAGCACGACGACTGAGGTCAGCTCGGGGTCGGTCACCAACACATCGAGGTGGTCGTCGCGGTCGAGGTCGTACGGGGTCATGGTGTGTGGTTGAAGGGGATGGGCTGCGAGCGAGTCTGCGAGCGTCAGGCCCGTGCCGTCGCCCCGCAGGGTGACCACATGATCCGTCGATGCATCTGCAACGATAAGGTCGTCCCAGCCATCCTCGTCGAGGTCGGCCAGGGTCATCGAGCGCGGTGTCAGGTCGCTGGCGAGGGGTTCGAGGGCCGAAAAGCTCCCGCCGGGTTGGCCACGGGCGATCATGAGTCCGGCCGGCCTTTCGGCGTGCATCAAGATGGCGTCGGTATGGCCGTCACCGTCGAGGTCGGTCAGGGCCATCGAGCGCGGGCTGTAACTGACATCCGCGGTGAGGTCGGTGCGGACACCGGTACCGAAGGTTCCATCGCCTGTCCCGGGGAGGACGGACAGTGAGGATGTCTCTTCGGGCATGCCACCGAGGATGACGAGGTCATCGATCCCGTCGTCGTCGACATCGCGCAGGCTCGAGGTCCGGGTGGCCGCGGGAACATCAAACACCTCGCCGAGCTCGAATTGGCCCGAAGACGATCCGTGGAACACGATCAGTGCAGGTTCACAGGCGGCGACCAAGAGGTCGGTGATGTCATCTGGGTCGAGCGAGCCGGTCACCGGGTGGGCACTACATCCCGAGACCAGTGGATCGCGTTGTTCCACGAGCGGGGAAACTTTGTCGCCGAGAAACATCGAGCTCGTCAGTCCCATGTCGCCGACGCCGAGGACCAGTAGGTCGCCGACTTGGTCGCCCGTAAAGTCGGCAACGCGCAGGGCGTGGACTTCAAACGGGATTTGGAATTCGACGGTTTTTGGCCCGAGGCAGACCTCTCCGCGCTCGTACACCCCATCGCCACAGCGGGTCGACAACGTTCGATCGCTCGCACAACTCGCCAGCGCGAGAAGTCCGAGAAGACAGGCGCCCTCGATCCGTATAGACATCGAACCCTGTCATGATACGAAAAATCGCGGGTCCGTGGGCGAACGTCGTCAGTTGAAACAGTTTGCGAGCTTGACGTTGACGTCGGCCGGCGGCTGCGGGCAGTCGTTGAGGCCGTTTCCGTAGTCCTCGCTACAACTCAACAGCCCCAAAAAGTCGGTGCACGAGAGCATGCGGACACAGTCGGTGAACCGCTCTTCGACCCCGATCCGGCATTCGAGGTGGGCATCGAGGGCTTGGGTCTCTTCTTTGTAGAGGCCGTCGACACAACCGCGTTCGGATTCTGAGACGCTCCGGTCCTCGACACACTCGGCGACCGAGTCGTAGTTGTACCCGGCGGCGTCGTAAAAGCAGTCGCACTCTTCGACCACACGGGCATCGACTTCGTCGAGGACTTTGTCAGCCGGGGTGGCACAACCGACAGCCGGCAAGAGGCACACTGCAACCAACGCGAGGAGTGGACGAGCGGACATGGTAGCCGTTTTTAGCGCGTGGCCGGCGAGGGCACAATGCTTGATCGACGTCCCGCGTCGACGAAGTCGGTCGAGAAACCGGCGCGCCAGCACGACCGGTCACAGTTCGTGTGCAGTTGCAAGTCGTCGCCGATGGGTTGAGGACCGGGCAACGCCTACCCACTGACGAGTCGCACCACATAGGTCAGCACAGCGGCGAGGAGCGACATCGAGACCACGACCGCGATCGCAGCTGTCCCCGACACATCGCGCGATTGCTGGCGGGCCCGTTCCATCAGTTGCACGGTGTTGAGCTGGGCTGGCGGCGTGGACAGTTCGGGAATTTGGGTGTTGTTGGTCACCGAGCCGCCATCGACTGGGATCACGGTCGACGTACCTTGGGCACTCGAACCATCGGCAGCGGCAAACACCTCGAGGACGTCGAGAATTTCTTGGGCGTTGGCAGGTCGATCGTCGGGTGACTTTTTGAGCAGGCGATAAAGTAGCGACTCGATCCCGCGCGGGAGCCCGCGACGAACATCGTCGGGCAGGGGAGGGGGCTCGGCGGTACATTGGAGGTTGAGCAACTCGCGGGGCGACTCCGACTGAAACGGAGGTGTACCTGCAAGCATTTCGTAGAGCACAAGCCCGAGGCAGTAGTAGTCCGAGCGCGGGTCGAGCCCGGTGGCGTCGATCTGCTCGGGGCTCATATATTGCAAGGTACCCACTGCTTGGGTGGTGTGCCGGGTCATCGACTGCAACACTTTGGCGACCCCAAAGTCCATCACCTTGGCGCGACCGTCGGGGCCGATCATGATGTTTTCGGGTTTGAGGTCGCGGTGGATGATCGGCGGATCTTTGTGGGCAGCTGCCAAACCGCGGGCGACATCGGTCGCAATTGCAACTGCCTCGTCCCACATCAACCGACCGTCCGACACCTTGGCCCGCAGGGTTTGACCCTCCAAGTACTCGAGTGCCATCACCAGCTTGCCGTCGTGTTCACTACACGAAAGACAACGGACGACATTGGGATGGTCGAGGCGGGCGAGGATCGCCATCTCGTTGATAAACAGCGCCCGGCCATTTTCGTCGCTGGCGAGGTTGGGATGCAGGACCTTGAGTGCGACCTTGCGTTTGGACAGTCGCTCCTCGGCCTCGTAGACCTTGCCCATCCCTCCCTCGCCGATCAGGCGCTTGATGAGGTACTCGCCGAGTTGCTCCACGGCCGAAGTGTACGACGAACGTCCCGAGCCACCGGTGTTTTTCTCGGTACATCGATCGCCAGGGCAGATGTGCCCCGAGCTGTGATCCAAATGTCCGGGGGACCGCGACGGTTGTGGAATGGCTCGCAGTCGTAAACCGTTTGTGGGGCATCTGCGTTGACAACTGGGCAAGCCAGCTCTGGCGTTTGGTTGGCGCGGGACTTGCTACTTCTGTCGGATCGGTGACAGGTCACGAGATGGTAGAATCACTTACACAAACGATTTTCTGGATGCCCCTCGCAACCGCTGCGATGTTGTGCCTCACAGGCTTGTATCGACAAGTCAGCGGCGAATCGGTCGAGTAGGTCCAGGCGCTCGAACAACGCAGCCACACGTCCTGTGCAGGGATGCCCGGGATTGCGCGCGCGCGAGTTGTATGCGATCACGGGCGGGTGAGTACGCTGTACGATTTTGAAGTCGAGACTCTCACCGGTGACCGCAAGCACCTGTCGGAGTACCGCGGCAAGGTTTTGCTCGTGGTCAACACCGCCAGCAAGTGCGGGTTTACCCCCCAATATGCCGAGTTAGAGGAACTCTACAAAACCTACCGCGACCGCGGTTTGTTGATCCTCGGGTTTCCCTGCAACCAGTTTGGCAAACAGGAACCGGGGACCGCCGACGAGATCGGCGAATTTTGTCAGCTCAACTACGGCGTCAGTTTTCCGATGCACGCCAAGATCGAGGTCAATGGCAAGGCCGCGCATCCGTTGTATCAGCACCTTAAAAACGAGGCTCCGGGGGTTTTGGGCACCCGTGGGATCAAGTGGAACTTCACCAAGTTCTTGGTCGGTCGCGACGGTCAGGTCATCTCTCGGTTCGCCCCTGCAAAGTCACCCATGCAACTGGTCGGCGAGATCGAAAAAGCCCTCGGTTAGCGGGACGTTCGCCTCGGAAATGGTGAGAAAGCGGGCGAACGGTCGTTTTTTGATTGCGCGTACAAGTATTTACGAAGCGCCGATCAGTCGACGACCGCGAGCACCAACTTGAGGTAGCGGCCCTCTTCGAATCGCAGTGGACTCGGGTGATCGGCCGGGTTCCCGCGTCGCTCGAGCAGGCGCAGGTTTTTGTGCTCCCGGGCAGCCGCCTCGCGCAGGGTCTCGGTAAACGCCTCCATATCGACATGACTCGAGCACGAGGCTGCGGCCAGCAATCCCTGGGGACGGACGGCGCGGATGGCTGCGCGGTGGAGTTTGACGTAGGCGGCAAGCCCCTGTGGCCGAGCGCTTTTACGGGGGACAAACGAGGGCGGATCACAGATCACGAGGTCGAAGCGGGCGCGGGACTCGGATAAAAATGTAAATACATTTTGTGCGGCAAAGACATGGGCTGCGGGATCCAAACCATTGGCGACAAAGATTGCCTGCGCATCGTCGAGAGCTGCCGCGGCACAGTCGACACTGGTCACCTGCGTCGCCCCGCCCAAGGCGGCGGCAAGGGAAAATCCGCCGTTGTAGCTAAACAGGTTAAGGACACTGCGGCCGTGGCTGAGCGAGCGGATACGTGCTCGGTTCTCGCGCTGATCCAAAAACAGACCTGTCTTTTGCCCACGCTGCAGCGAGGCCAACAGCACCATTCCATGCTCGCGGACCTCCACGGGGTCCGGAGGCGCACGCCCGGCCACAACCCGGGGGGAAGCGTCGAACACCGGAGCTGTCAGATGGCTTGGGAGCTCGCCGATCAGACCTTTGAAATAGATTCCCCGGGGCGCGGCGAGGCTGACGAGCTCGCGTACGATATCGCCGAGGTGGGGCATCCACGCTGGGGTGTCGAGTTTGAGGCACAGATCGTCGGCATAGCGGTCGACGATGATGCCTGGCAGCCGGTCGCCCTCGCCATTGACGAGGCGATAACAGTTTGTATCTGCATGATGAAAGAGGCTCTGGCGCAGATCCCAGGCCGCGCGCAGGCGGGCGGCCCACAAACCGGGGCCCGGTGTTTCGCGTCCGGTCCCCACGATCCGCAGGGCGAGTGGAGAATCGCGGTCGTACAGGGCCGAGCCGATGCGTTGGCCGCGGCGATCGACGAGGTTGACAAATGTCCCGGTGGCGAGGTCGGGCATTTTAATTGCATCTGCATATATCCACGGATGTCCGCCCTTGATATGGGGAAGCAGTGCGTTGGAAACCGAGACCGCGGCGCGTTTGGGCACGGCGGGATAGTGCGTGTTTGTGGGGCAGCTGTCGAGGGTCGGCGAGACCGGCACGAGTCATGGGAGCTGATTGCGTCAGTTATGAGCAGGGACGGTCCACGGGCACGACGGGTGGGCGTTCAACTCCGGTTCCGCGGCACCGCGGCGCGAATCCCAGACGCGTGCGTTGGTTTTGGCGGAGCGCCCCGATTCGGTTGCGTCGCTCACACGGTCGAGCGAGCGTCGGCAAGGGCAGCCGACACGAGCGGCTGTCAATGAGGTTGTACTTGCAAGCCCGGTCGGACGTGCGCCAGGCCTTCGCACGAACCTCGAAATGAAATGTAGTTGCAATCACCTCGACCCGCTACTGCGCAGGCAGGGGAGGGGCGGCAGCTTTGAGCGCGGCCGCAACCGCCGGTTCCTGTGCATCTAAGTTGGTCAGCAGCGAATTACACGGGAGGTAGTCAGCGATCGTGATCTGCGTTTCGGGATACTCTCGAAACGGCA
>CAZUPD010000109.1:19238-27384 GCA_964621785.1 uncultured Nannocystaceae bacterium | reverse complement strand
CACTCCCCCCTCGCGGGCCGTACTGGCCACACGCAGGTCCCCCTCGTGTTCGGACATGGCCCATTGGCTCAACAAATACCCGGGGACCTCACCGGAGGCGACGTAGGCCGACTTGTTCGGATCGGTGATATCAAACTTGTGAATGTAGCTAGTTGTGGCGTCCGGTGTCGTGGCAACATACAGGTTGTCCTCCGAAGCATAGCTGGTCGAGCCGCTTGTAAACACACCGACAGCATGCCCGAGCGTAAGCTTGGCGCCAAAGTCGAGACTGAGGACGGTCAGCATGCTCAACCCCGAAAAGCTTCCTGGATACATGGCATCTTCACAGTTGATCAACAGCCCGTCCGTATAGGTGGGTGTCTCCCCGGACAGGTCTTCGTAAACATATTTCGGCAGCCAATCGCTGGGAACAGAATCCTTCACACTCGAGCTCGAGTAGAGGTTGACCTTGGGTTCGCCACGCAGGACCACTCGCCCAGCATCTCCTTGGCGACGCGCGGTGAGAAACTCCCCCTCGACATAGAGGTTGGCGACGATTTTCATAGCTGTCGGATCCGAGATATCGACCTCCGTGATCCGGGTGACTTCTGATGCGCCGAGCCACTCGGCGAGGTCGTCGCTTTGAAGGATCCGTTCCCGGTCAAAGATAAATACGCGGTCGCCGACGAGGATCATCTCCGCGCCGAAACTGGTGTCGACGGGAAGAGAACCTAGCAACGCCGGGCTATCCCCACGGACATCCACGACATGTAGGCTATCGAGGCTACCGAGCGCGACAATACGCTGCCCATCGGTTTTGACAGTGTCAGGCTCGTCGACCCCCTCCACTTGGATGTTGGTTTCCGAATAGGACTGCCCACCATCATCGACCTCACCACCGCTGTCGGGAATGTCCTCGTACAAGTCACTGTTTGCGTGCATCGTCTTGACGAAGCCCATCATGTCTTCACAACTGTCGAACTGGTACAGCTGCCGCGGGTCGAGTTCACGACCATCGTTCCATAGATCGGGCTCTGACTCGGGAGCATCGCTGCCGGGGTTGTTGCTGGTACACCCCGATGGGACGGAAAGTGCAAAACCGAGGCTCAAGAATAATAAGGAAGTAAAGCGCATTGTTGTTTCTCCTATTTCAAGGTGTCGGTGGCAGCGTCGTACAATTGCGTTTCAATCAAATCACCGGGCGAGCCGAACTCACGACATCTTTGCCCGTTCGCGTATGCATGGAAGACACGGATGTCCGGCCTCGGGCCTTTCTCTCGCTGGCACGAGGAGGGTCCCTCGCTCGACTCACGAGCCTGTGAAACGCGCTTGAGGTCCGGCGCTATGCCACAAATGTCATAGCGGACTTGATGTTGTCGATTCGACAGCACACCCGACGGGCACGAAACCGTACTCGCAGCCGGTTTTGGAAGCTGGAGTTCCGGCAGTGGGTTCGGTTTTTCGCGCTCGCGTGGAGTGGACTCACCCGCGACTACGAGTCGGTGCCTCGAACGCCACCTCAGATCTCCCGTGCATCTACACTATCTTCGAACGTCCGCTCCCACACCTTGCCCAAGCTTCGCGGACGCATCCCGCGAAACCACTGCACCCGCTCACCTGGCTGGGCTGTCGCATCGACCCTGACGCCCCAGATCGGTCGGAGTTTGCCGGGGTCGAGCGAGTAGCGGGCATCGCCGATGATGCTCGGGTCGTCGGGGGGTTGGGCCAGCCATCCGCGGCTAAACCACATCAGAACCTCGAGCGTGCGTCGATCGTCCGGGTGCTCGCGCAGGGCCGGGTCGAGGGATTCGGGGCGCAGGGTCGGTGCATATTCACCGTCATCGACCAGGGGTGTGCCAAACCACGGCACCCGGATCCGGTCGGCATAGACCATCCCATCGGCCTCGTAGATCGAACGCCAGGTCTTGTTTTGCAGCACCGTCGGCATCACCTCGGCGCGTGTCGGCTGGTGCCCGCGCGAAGCGGCAAGACGGTGGGCCGCCGCCTGGGCGCGGTAGGCCTGGACACCGCACAACAACATATATGTACTTGCAACAAAGAGCCCGATCGCTGCCGGGCGTCGACGTCCACGCACACGAGCGACGACAACGCCGACGAGCAGCGGCAGGGTGTAGGCCAGGTCGATGATCCCGATCGTGTTCCAGGCCACCCGGGCCCGTGAAAACGGCCACCACAACAGGGTACCATAGGTTGTAAATGCATCGAGTAGGCCATGGGTGGCGTAGCCGATCGTGGTGGCGGCGAGAATCAAACGCCAGCTGTCCCGATGCCTTTTACGCAGGATCCACGGCAGGGCGACGATGAGGCCACCCACCGGGACAAACGCGAGCGAGTGGGTAAAGTGGCGATGCATCTCGAGGCCGAGCAACGGGTCCGAGGAGCTGCGGATCAAAATGTCGAGGTCGGCCGCCATCCCGCCGAGGGCACCGAGCCACCAGGTCCGCTTGCCGAGTTTGTGACCGATGCAGACCTGGGCAGCCGCAGCCCCGAGGGCTCCTTGGGTGACGGGATCCATTGCCGGGAGGATAACCGATCGCTTCCCCGAGCTGTCGTGCTGCCGACGACCTCAGCCTGCCGCGGACCAACCTATCTGTGCGCCGCTCAATTACAACCGACCCGGCGGGAGCTCTCCGACCTGGCCCTGAATCATCCGCCGCGGCTGGTCATCGACCGCCGGAATCATCGACATCGCCCGCTCGGCCAATGCCGTGATGGTCAGCGACGGATTGACCCCTGGATTGGCGGAAATCGCCGAGCCGTCAATTACAAAGAGTCCCTCGTAGCCGAACACGCGGTGGCGGTGGTCGATCACGCCTTCCTCGGCATCCTTGCCCATACAACAACCTCCTAGAATATGGGCGGTTGTTGGAATGTTAAACAGGGTCTCGGTTGCCATGGAAAACGACATCCCATCGATCTTTTCCCCCACCCTCTCGGCCAGGTCCGTCGCCTCGGGGATCGAGGACGTCGGCGACTTGCCCGACTCGTGCCCGGTTGCCAGCGCCTTGCGGACCTTGCCCAGGCGGAACCGCAGGGTTCCTTCGGCGCTTCGCATATACAACAAAATCATGCTGTACTTCGACATGTCGGGCACCGTCATGGCCTTGAGGAACCGGATCGGCTGGCGCACCACGGCTCCCATCATTCGCAGCAGTCTGACCGGCCCGCTTTCGCCGGAGACGTGCGGCGCCATCAGGGTGCGGAAAAACCCCGAGCCTGCCGGGTAGCGCACGGGCTCTAGGTGCGAATGTTCGTCGGTTTGGATGATCGAACCGATGGCGATCCCCCGTGAGAGATCGTGCTTTCGCTGGTTGCCGATCACCCCGATCAAGGACTCGGAATTGGTGCGCACGCGGTGGCCCAATTGGGGGGAGAGTTTGGGTAGACCTCTTGGGTCTTGTTTGAGGCGTAACAACAGCTCGACGGTTCCCATCACACCGGCGGAGAAGATGACATTGCGGGCGGTGAACACCTGACGGCGGCGAAAGAGGACCGAGGCTCCGACCTTGGTCTCGACCCGGTAGCCTCCGCCCGGCAGCGGACGCACGGCTGTGACCTCGGTGTCGGCCTGGAGCTTCATGCCGAGTTTGCGGGCGAAATACAGGTAGTTCTTGTCGAGCGTATTTTTGGCGCCAAACCGGCATCCGAGCATACACCCGCCACACATGTTGCAGCCGGTGCGGTCCGGACCTTCGCCGGCGAAATAGGGGTCTTTGACGGTGACATCCGGCTGGCCGAAGTAGACCGACACATGGGTGCGCTCAAACGGTTTACCGATATCGCGGGCGACCTCGCGGATGACCCGATCGGCCGGGGTGAACGTCGGGTTGGGAACTGCCCCCAGCATGTTGCGGGCAATCGTGTAAAACGGGCGCAGTTCCTGTTTCCAGTCGGCGAGGTGACTCCACGACGCCGCGTTGTAAAACCCGTCCTTGGGGATCGGCAACGTGTTGGCATATACAAGCGATCCCCCGCCGACACCGACACCCGAGAGCACGGTGACGTGGCGAAAAAACTTCATTTGAAATAGGCCGCGAAACCCGAGCCACGGCATCCACAGCCAGCGTTTGAGGTTCCAGTTGGTGCGCGGGAAGTCCTTGGGCAACAGCTCCCGACCCTTCTCGAGCATCAGGACGCGGTAGCCCTTCTCGGTCAGTCGCAGACCACTGACACTGCCGCCAAAGCCCGAACCGATTACGATGTAGTCGTAGTCCCAGTTGCCGCCCGAGTTGTCCTGTGTCGCTGCCACAGAGTTGATCTACCACGGCAGTGGGGTGTTCCGGGCGCAAGATCGCCGCGAGCAAGCAACCTGCACGCATCTGTACGAGCAGGTTCCAACGATCCGGTGCAGCCGCTCGACGCTCGCAGGCCCTTCCCGACGAAGATGCTGCGCCTGGTGTCTGCGACGTGTTCGCCGGCGGGGGAATGGGACATCGAACGAAGTTACAGACGCCGGGTGACTTGTTGCCTTCTCGACCGTACACTCCCGGGTCCGTGGACCACCTCAGCGCCGAGCAACTCGAACGTCTGCAACACGCCTTGACCGCGGCCCGCGACCAGTTGCTGCGCGCCGCCACCTCGCGGGTTGGCGAGGTCCAAGGACCGGGTCGCGACGGTGCCGGGCGCGACACCAGCGACCGCCAAGATGCTGCCGCCGACGAGGCGATGCGGGGGCGATTCTCGCTTATGGCCGACCACGAGCGCCGCAAGCTCGACGAAATCGAAGCTGCCCGCGAGCGCATCGAACACGGGACCTACGGGATTTGCGAGGACTCGGGGGATGAGATTCCGTTCGCCCGCCTGTGGAACGTGCCGACTGCCCGGCGAACTGTCGAGGCACAGGAGCAGTACGAGGCCGAAGTCCGGGCGGACGACGAGCGCGAACAAGACTCGCCGTACTAGCCCGGATTTCACCAAGGCCCGGTTACTTATTGCATATACAATTTCGTAAATATCCGCAGCACGGTGATATCTGTATCTGCAATCCGCGGCCAGTCATGACGGCAGCATCGGGCGGAACTGTGGATGAAATGGTTGCAACCCGCACAGCTTCCTGCAAAGCTGCCGCATGCCAGCCTCATCGGGCACTCGCAACCTGTCGCTACAGCTCGCATACCTCGCGGTGATGTTTGGTGCGGGCTGTCGACAACCCGTCGTTCAGGAGCCACGCCCCGACATCAGCCGATCGCAACCGTCCAGCACGGACCGGCCGACTCCCGATCCACTCCCCGAGTCACCCACCGAAGTCGCCCACGCGGGCGAACAACCCTCCTACCGTCCGCCTGCCGAATCCTCGGCCCACACTCCGAACGCTCCAAAGACCCCCTCACCGCTGACCCAAACTGCCGGCGAGGACTGGCTCGCACAGATCACTGGCGAAGGAACGGAACTACCCGGTCACTTGGCAATCCGGAGCGACGGTGCAGTGATTGTCGCAGGGAGCTTCACTCGAGAGATCGATGTCGGCGGTCGAACATTGACCGCACCGCACGACCATGCGTTTGTCGTCCAATACAGCCCATCTGGTCAGCCGGTGTGGACGCAGATGCTCGCGGGCGAAGGCGACACGATCGTCGAACAACTCCAGCTGTTGCCCGAGGGTGGCATGATGCTCGCCGGCCGTTTTTACAGGTCCCTCTCACTCGGCCGCTGTACGGCCACGACAGCGAACGGACCGACGACGTTTGTGATGCGGCTGGACCGGGATGGAACTTGCCAGTGGGTGCGAACACTCGAACGTGATGACTTTGCCGCGAAGTCCCCGACAAAACCGTCTGCAGATCCTGCTTCTGAGTTCTCCCGCGGATTTTGGGTAGAGTGGATTGAAACCCAACGGATCGAAGACTCGCGCCAATCCAACTATCTCTCTCACTTCGCACAGGTCGATCCCGACGGCAACACGACTGCGACCTTCGTGTTACCAACTACCGGGATGTTGACAACCGTGTCGGCACACCCGCGCGGTATGGTCATTTCAGGCTTTTTTGATCGCGTCGTCAACGTCGTTGGCAAGACCCTCAAACCTCCGACCCCGCACACCAAAACCCCGCGGGTTGCCACCGCGATTGGACTGCTCGATACCCGTCAAAGCATTCGCTGGTTGCACACATTCGACGATGTCCTGCACCGGAAAACGCTTGTCGACAGCGCGACGGGTGCCATCTTTGTTGTCGGCCGATTTGAGGGCCGTGCCAAGTTGGGCAACCATACCGTGCATGCCAAGGGCAAACGCGACCTCGTTGTCAGCAAATTCACCAAGTCCGGCAAAGTCGAGTGGGCGACCGTCATGGGTGGGCATGTCGACGAGGGTGTCGTTGTTGAATTGGCCCTGGATTCGCGTGGGCACCTCTGGCTCGCCAGCGACTATGAACAGGAGATTACCATCGGTGCACACCATCTGACCGCGCCGAAATCAAATGCATACAATGTCGGGGAATTCCTAGTCGAACTCGACCATCGCGGCGCACCGGGCACGGTGATTCCGCTCGCGGGTTCCATTTCCGATTTTGCATTCGATCGCCACGACAGTGTCCTGATGTGCGGGCAGGCACCTGACCCGTTTCAGTTGAAATCATGGCAGTTCGACCCCGTCGGTGATCGGGACGGGTTTGTGGCCAAGCTCGCCTCGCCTCGCAGCGCGAAGAATTAGCCCGGCTTACTGCACACACAAACCTGGGACTCTGCCTCGATCGTCAGGGGCTCGCCGGTAAATCCACCTTTTAATTGTTCAATCCGCAACCCGGCAGCCGGCAACAATGCTCGCAATTCCTCGGGGAAGATTTGCCGGTGGGCCAAGTGCACGACATTTTTGGACTGCCGTGGAGGGACAAACGCCCTGCGTTTCGATGGTGCCGGATCATAATAGATTCGGATGTGGCACACTTGGGTCGCGTAATCGTAGGTGTGATTGGTCGAATAGATCATTCTCTGGCCCGTGTGTGGATCGAGAAAAGGAGTCACGCTGTGGCGCTCGTCCGGGTCCCACATCAGCCAATCGAAATCGGGGAGACACACATCAAACAAAAACCGTCCTCCCGGACGCAGCACGCGGGCGACCTCGGCGAAACAGGCCTGGAGGTCTTCGGTTTTGTACAGGTGCATCAAGGTATTGAACGGGGCCAGCACCCGCGAAAATTGATTGTCGGGTAGCGGCAGATTACGCATGTCTGCAAGGACAGTTTTGATGCGTTCATGCGCATCCACGGGCAGGATATCGGCGTCGATCTGCTGCGCGAGTTTTGTCTGCAGATGTTCGAGCATCGGACCCATACGGTCGACGGCGGTGAGAACATGGCCGTCGCCGATAAGTGGCAGCGAGATGCGACCAGAACCTGCTCCGAGCTCTAGGACATCGCAGGGTTTCGGACCGACCTGTTCGCGGTACCAGGCGATATCTTCCACGCGATCGCTGTACTCAAAATCGTAGAGGACCGGATCGAGGTAGTGGTCGCTGGTACCGTGTTGGAGGAGAGCCGAAAGACGGGTGGTACGGTCCATAGCCATACACCGGTAACGTCTAGCGAGACCTCCGCTTGGAAGTCTTTTTGGTTGTTCGTTTGGTCGCTTTTTTTGCGCTCTTCTTCGTCGTTTTCTTGGCCGTTTTCTTCGCGCCCTTCTTCGTCGACTTCTTTGCGACCTTTTTCGTCGACTTCTTTGCCCCGGCCTTCTTTGTCGTTTTCTTTGCGACCTTTTTCGTCGACTTTTTTGCCCCGGTCTTCTTTGTCGTTTTCTTTGCGCTCACCTTTTTCGTCGACTTTTTTGCCCCGGTCTTCTTTGTCGTTTTCTTTGCGACCTTTTTCGTCGACTTCTTTGCCCCGGTCTTCTTTGTCGTTTTCTTCGTCGACTTCTTTGCCCCGGTCTTCTTCGTCGTTTTCTTCGCACTCACCTTCTTCGTCGACTTCTTTGCCCCGGCTTTCTTCGTCGACTTCTTTGCCCCGGCTTTCTTCGTCGTTTTCTTCGCGCTCACCTTTTTCGTCGACTTCTTTTCCCCGACTTTCTTCGCGCTCTTCTTGGTCGTTTTCTTCGCCGTCTTCTTCGAGCTCAACGTCGTCTTCTTCGCGCCCACCTTTTTCGTCGTCTTCTTCGCGCCCACTTTTTTCGTCGTCTTCTTCGCGCCTACCTTGGCCACTTTTTTCGTCGTCTTCTT
>CAZUPD010000109.1:264-19138 GCA_964621785.1 uncultured Nannocystaceae bacterium | reverse complement strand
TTGGCCACTTTTTTCGTCGTCTTCTTCGCGCCTACCTTGGCCACTTTTTTCGTCGTCTTCTTGGCTGTCGCTTTGTTTGCGCTGGCCTGTTTGTTCGACTGCTTCTCGCTCGGCGGTTTTGTCGGGCCCTCAGTGTGTGCCGGGGCCTCGACACGAGTGGACTGGGTCTCCGTCCCCCCGGTCGGGGGGTCTTTCATCTCGGTCGACTTCTCGACACCCGACGGTTTGACCGACTTGTCAGCGGTCGCCGTTACCTTCTCGGCACGTGCGGCTTGATGCCTCTCGCTCGCTACTACCTTCGGCTCGGTCGCAGACAGGTTGTTCGCAGCCTCGGTCACCGGTGTGTCCGCGTCTTGGGCAGGGTTTCGACCCATCTTCACCGGTTTGTGTTCCGGCGCCTTGGGCTGTTGTGCGCGTCGATTTTCCATGCCCCCCTGGTTGTCCGGCGGACCTGGTTGTTGCGACACCTGACTCAAGTCGACGTTTTCGGCCGACTTGCTATGGTTCGTGTCGGGGCTGGGCCGTGGTCGTTCTGATGTACGCACATGTTTTTGGCCGACCCGGTCCCGCCCGGTTCGACCAGGGCGATTGACCTGCTCCCCCCGCGGTGGCCGGGCATGTTGCTGGGCTCCCGTACGCCCTGGCTCGCGCGCGCTGGGTTTCTTGCGCCGCTTGCGTTTTCGCCGACGTGCCGGCGCGGGTTGACTGGCGGCGGCGTCGTGGAGCGCGGCGAGTTGTTGCCACGCCCGCAACTCGCCTCCGTCGGTGCCACGGGCCCGGACAGACAGGCCCAAAAATACCAGGGCATCGTGAAAGTACTGGCGCTGGATGAGTGTGGTCCGACGCCTTCGCGGGCGATGGATGTCGATCATCCGCCGGTGGGCCATTAGGATCTGGCGCGAGAGCTCGCGGTCGCGCCGGGCCATCCCGAGCGGCACACAGATCTCGACCGTCAACTCTTCGATCCGACCGTCGAGCTGCTGACGCGTGGCCACGGGCCACAGGTCGTCGAGCAAAGGGGCAAACAGTACGGCCAAAATCACACCGTTGCTGACGGTCTGCCGCGTTCCCGAGGTGTAGGCATCGAGGGCGTCCAAGTAGCCGAAGAACGTTGTGCGGATCTGGGGATCATCGAGGTAGTTGGCGAAGTGCTCTGTAATGTGTCTTAAAAGACCTGTCTCGATCATCAGCTCAAAACTTCGCCGCGACGCGCCGCCGCGCAGAAGTTTGTAGAGCTCCTCGAGCAACCGCGCGCGCGCACACTTGGTGATGTCGGCGGCGGTCTCGAGCAGTGCGTCCCAAGTCCGTTCTTCGATCGAGAACCCGAGCCGGGCGGCGAACTTGATCGCCCGGATCATGCGCACAGGATCCTCCTGAAACCGCACAGTCGGCTCGCCGATCGTGCGGATCACACCGCGCTCTAGGTCGTGCAAGCCGTCGACAAAGTCGACGATGTCATCGCGGGGCAGGTCGTAAAACAAACCGTTGATGGTGAAGTCCCGCCGCCGCGCATCATCTTCGATGCTGCCCCACTCGTTGTCGCGAGTGATCAGCGGATCCTGATCGCTGCGCTTGGGCGCGGAGCGAAACGTGCTGGTCTCGATGATCTTGGGCCCGAAAAATACATGGGCGAGTTTGAATCGCCGGCCGATGATGCGGGAGTTGCGAAAGGTTTTGCGGATCGCTTCGGGTGTGGCCGAGGTCGCGACATCAAAGTCCTTGGGTCGACGCTTGAGGTAGAGATCGCGAACACACCCGCCCACGAGATAGGCCTCGTGTCCGTTGGCGAGGAGTTTCTTGACGACTTTGATCGCGTCGGGGTCGATGTCGCGGAGGCGAAGCGAGCGCGCGCCCTGGTTGGAATCCGGCATGAGCTGTGGCTCGAGTACCACAGTCGCCAGCGGATTGTGATCCGTCGTCTGACACGCGCACCACCGACGCAATTCTTGACCCTTCTCACACACTAGCGAAATCAGCGCACAAGACCCGAGTTCCACCCGACCTCCAGCCGAGACAAGCAACCACGACACGCAACAAGACCACGACGCGACGAGAGCTCCAGCGGACAAAAACCCAGCCAGTCGCGGCCCAAAGCTCCCGAGTCGCAACCTCGCGACCCCACGATCTTAAAAGTAGCCCGGTCGGCGATGGTTTGCTATGCACATCGATTGTGTCTCAAGCCAGCCAGGAGCGGGATCCGGTGCTCGACGACCTGTCGCAGGAAGCCGGCCCAATCGTCACCGAGGAGTGCCAGATCCTCGAAAAAGTCCAGGCCCGACTTCGCCGCGATGCCGCGCTCGCGCCCCAGAAGATCGAAAACCTCGACGCCCAGCTGATCGAGCTACGCGATGCCATCGCCGAAGCCAAAGAAGAAGACGTGGCCTCGTTGGTCGACCAGATGCACCAGGTCGCCGCCCTCAGCCGCACCCGCGGACAGGGACGCGATATCCCGGTCGACCCCAAAAACCCCTACTTCGGTCATCTTCGACTCAAAGAAAACCGGTCACAAAAACCGCGGGATGTCCTGATCGGCAAACACACCATGCTCGACGACGGCGACGGGCTGTCGATCGTCGACTGGCGCAACGCCCCGGTGAGCCGCCTGTACTACCGCTACGAAGAAGATGACGAGTACGAGGAGGAGTTCGACGACCGCAACTTGGAGGGCGTGATCCTCATCCGGCGATCGCTTGCGATCATGGACAAACAACTGCGGCGGGTGTCTGCCCCCCAGGGTACGTTTGTCTCAGATCGTGCGGGGCGTTGGCGCGAGGCGGTCGGCTCAGCCAAACCGACACTCGAGGGCGGGGTCGGTACCGCGGCCCGGGTGCCGCGCGGGCAACTCGGGATCCACGGCGACGACGACCTCCCGCGGGCCGACAAACACCTGCAAGAAATCACCGCGCTGATCGACAAGCAACAGTTCTCGTTGATCACCCAACCCGAATCGGGAATCGTGTTGATCCAAGGTGGCGCGGGCTCGGGCAAGACCACCGTGGCCCTGCACCGGGTCGCCTATCTCTCCTACAACGATCCGGAACGCTTTGCCCCCAAGCGCATGTTGATCGTGGTCTTCAACGATGCGCTGGTCGAGTACATCCGCCACGTGCTGCCCTCGCTCGGAGTCGATGGCGTACAGGTCACGACCTATCGCCGCTGGAGCGATGGCCTGTTGCGACGCCTCAAACTCAGGTTGCCGATCGACCACGTCGAGACCACACCCGAAGTTGTTTCGCGGTTCAAAAAGCACCCGGTGGCGATGCGAATGATCGAGGGGTTGATCGCCGAGCAACTCGAGGATGCAGCCAACACCCTCAAACGACGGATCGGCGAGCGCAACGGCTACGCCGAGGTCGTCGAGATCTGGCAGTCGTTTTCCAAGTTACCCCCGGTGATCCGAGTCGGCCGCGCGCGCCAAGCTGTCAAACAGGCCCGCGGCAAGATTCCGCCGGCCACCCGCACCCTCGCCGACACCGCCCTGCGTTCGATCGAAAGTGGGTTGCGCGACCTGTGCGGCGACTGGATCGAACTGATGAGCGACGGCGAGGCCATCCGCGCGGCCATCAGTGAACATGCAAGTGATGCGTTCACCGACAACGAAGTCGACACGATCATCCGTTGGTGCGCACGCAAGGCCGAGCTCGAAGATCGAGACGAGGTCGATAGCGCCGAGTTGCTCGAGGACCTCGACGCCGAGGAGCGCAAGCAACGGCGACAGGAGGCCAAGGTCCGTCTGCAGGAGGCCAAGCGCCGCGGTGTCGGGCTCGACCCCGAGGACGATGCGATCTTGATGCGCCTGTGCCAGCTCAAACACGGTGGGATCTTCTTCGGCAGCCGGCGCTTCGAGTATGAACACGTGGTGATCGACGAGGCCCAAGACCTGTGCCCGCTCGAGGTCCGGGTTTTGCTCGACTGCGTCAGCCAGGGTAAGAGCGTGACGATCGCGGGCGACCGGGCACAGAAGATGATTTTCGACAACGGGTTTCGCGACTGGCCCGAGCTGCTGGCCGATGCCGGCCTCCCGCACGTGGCGATTCAACCACTCAAGATCACCTACCGCTCGACCCGTCAGGTCATGGCATTGTCGCAGTTCATCCTGGGTCCGCTGGCCCGTCCCGAAGACAACGTCATCGCCCGCGACGGCGCCCAGGTCGGGTATTACGGATTTAGCGACATCGGCGAAGCGGTGGCGTTTTTAGCCGACGCACTGCGCAACCTGATGCAGCGCGAACCAACGGCATCGGTGGCCCTGATCACCCGCTACCCGCAACAGGCCGATATCTACTACGACGCCCTGCGCATCGCCGAGGTCCCGCGCCTGCGCCGAGTGGCCCGACAAAACTTTGTATTTGCACCGGGGATCGATGTCACCGACGTCCGCCAGGTCAAGGGCCTCGAGTTCGACTACGTGGTGGTGCTCGATCCGACCAACCAAAATTATCCTGAAGTGGTCGAGTCGCGGCACCTGCTGCACATCGCGGTGACACGGGCGGCCCACCAGTTGTGGCTGGTCTGTGCTGGTACACACAGTGCGTTGATTCCCGAGCAGCTGGTGATCGAGTCGGGCGGGTGAGGCGAACTGGCCCCCCAAAACCTACGGAATCGATTCCCGGGATATCATCGCGGGCTCGCGGCATGAGCCGGTGCTAGCCGCCCGGGTTGCCTGCGCGATCGGCTGTCGCCTTCGTCTGCGTCCGCGCTCGCAACTCCACGATCAACTGTCTCGCCGGTGGGTAACCCGGCTGTAGCTCGAGCGCCCGGCGAGTCGAGGCAAACGCCACGTCGAGGTCTCCTCGCATCATTGCCAGCTCTCCCCGGGTCGTCCACAGGTGGGGATCGTGGCGATCGTAGTGAAGCGCTCGGTTCATCGCCTCCCACGCCCGCTCGAAGTCCGGTGTCGGGGATTCCATTTCCAGCCGAGCCTCGAGGTAGGCGGAGTAGGCCCGGTGGTCCGGTGGTTGACTATACACGAGTTTTTGGTCGACGTAGTGCAGACCGGTTGTGCTTGCCGATCGGATTGCACATGCACTTGTTTGCAACAACCCGACGCAGGCCAACACCGGCAGGTATCGGTCGCCCCATCGGCCTGTGGCCACACGGGTGCGACGCGGCGACCGCGTAGGCGATTGCTTCCGGAGGGGGTCTCTACCCGGCTGTTGGACGCGACGCGGGCTCACAGGGGAATGTTGCCATGTTTTTTGGCCGGGTTGTCCTGGCGCTTGTTGGCCAGCAGATCAAAGCTGCGGCTGATGTGCTGACGGGTCTCTTCGGGCCGAATCACCAGGTCGATAAATCCGAGTTCGGCGGCCTTGTAGGGGCTTGCGAACAACTCGCGGTAGCTCTGGACCCGCTCAGCACGCACGGCCTCGGGATCTTCGGCGCCCATCAACTCGCGGCGGTAGATGATGTTGACCGCCCCTTCTGCTCCCATCACCGCGATCTCACCGGTCGGGTAACACAGGTTGACGTCGGCGCGGATGTGTTTGCTGGCCATCACGTCGTAGGCACCGCCGTAGGCCTTGCGCGTCACCAGGGTGACCTTGGGGACAGTCGCCTCGACAAACGCGTACAACAACTTGGCCCCGTGGCGGATGATGCCACCGTACTCCTGGTCGGTGCCGGGCAAAAATCCGGGGACGTCGACCAGGGTCAGCAGCGGGATGTTGAAGGCGTCGCACATGCGGACAAATCGCGCCGCCTTGGTCGAGGCGTCGATGTCGAGGCACCCGGCGAGCACCAGCGGCTGATTGGCGACCACTCCGATCGCGCGACCGTCGATGCGGACAAACCCGATCACCATGTTGCCGGCGAAGTGCTCTTGGATCTCGACAAAGTGGCCGTGGTCGGCGATCGAGGTGATGATCGTGCGGATGTCGTAGGGCCGGCTGGCGTCGACCGGAACAAAGCCTTCGAGTTCGGGGCAAAGTCTGTCTTTGGGGTCAGACGTGGATTTACGCGGCGGATCGTCCATGTTGTTGGTCGGCATAAACCCCAACAACTCGCGCACCATGGCCATCGCCGCAGCCGCGCTCGGACAGGCGAAGTGGGCCACGCCGCTTTTTTCGTTGTGGGTCATCGCCCCGCCTAGCTCCTCTTTGGTGACCTCCTCGTGGGTCACGGTTTTGATGACCTCCGGGCCAGTGATGAACATGTAGGCGCTTTTTTCGACCATCAACACAAGGTCGGTCAGGGCGGGGCTGTAGACGGCTCCACCGGCACAGGGGCCCAACACCACCGAGATCTGGGGGACCACGCCCGAGGCCAGCACGTTGCGTTTGAAAATCTCGGCGTAGCCCGCCAGGCTGGCGACCCCCTCTTGGATGCGTGCACCACCACTGTCGTTGAGGCCGATCACCGGAGCCCCGACCGACATCGCAAGATCCATGATCTTACAAATTTTTTGTGCGTGGGCCATCCCGAGGCTGCCGCCGAACACGGTCGGCTGCTGTGCAAATACAAATACTTTTCGACCCTCAATGGTCCCGTAGCCGGTCACGACCCCGTCGCCGTAAACTTTTTTGCGGGGCATGTCGAAGTCGGGGCACTGGCTGGTGACAAACCGGTCGAGTTCGACAAACGAGCCGGGGTCGAGCAGTAGGTCGATGCGTTCGCGGGCCGTGGCACGACCTGCCTCGTGCAAGCGCCCGCGAGCCGCTTCGGCTTTGGCGATCACTTTTTCGCGGACATCGGGCGCCTGACCGACGGCCTGCGGTCCAGAGTAATGGTCGGCGAGTTGTTCGCGTTCACAGAGGGCGGAAAGCGGAGCATCAGATTTGTCGGCCATAGCGCCGGGACTTTACATCAGGCCGCCAGAACAGAAAGCCTGCGGGAACCCTCACATCCCGCCCTTTGCAAATACATCGGTTGCCAGTGGCTCTAGTCGCGCCGAGCGACAAGGGATCTCGATTCTTGCGCATGCGCTACCACCGACCGCGAAATTTCGTGACTGCCAACGTTCTCTTGAAGAGACCGCGTGAAAACTCACAAAGCCAAATCTGTCATTTCGACCATATCACTTCTACCTGCAGTACAGTCGATCCACAGGCTGCCAGCAATGAAACATCTACTGTTGACTCTCCCATTTGTTTTCCTTTTGCCTGCGTGCGGTCCCGGAGACGAGACCACCGTCGCCGGAACGGATGACACCAGTGGCGGCACGATCGATTCGGAGTCGACGACCGATGTCAACACCACCGAAGGTCCCGGAACCGATACCGAGCCGACCACTGGTGAGCCTGAGCCTGAGCCCGAGCCCGAGATGGCCCATGGCATACACATCACCAAAGTCACCGCCGACCAAGGTGTCGAAGTTCCAATCGGCCTCAACGGCGGAGGCGTGGGTGGGGGCGACCGCAACGCGTACCTGATCAACGCCCGGGAGACGCTGATCCGCGTGGAAGTCGATGTCGAAGATGGATGGACCCCGCGGGAGATTCGCGCAGATCTCACGCTGACGTTGCCGCCCGACCAGGAACCACAGGTCTCATCCAAGACCCTGATGATCACCGGCGACACCGACCGCCAGGTATTCGACTCCGCCATCTGGTGGTTCATCCCAGCCGACTTTGTCGCCCCGGGGATGTCCTACAGCGTGACCCTGTGGGAGACGACACCGGATTACAACGACCTCCCGGATTCCGATCCCCAACCGATGCTCCCGCTCGACGGCAGCCTGGCCGCGGTCGGCATCGAAGATAGCCACATGGTCCTCAAGGTCGGCCTGGTACCGATCAAGCATGTGATTGACGGGCAAAACTGCGGCGAAGCCCCCGAGATCGATGAAAACCTGATGAAGGTGATGAAGGATCAGCTGTATATGCAAAACCCCGTCGACGAGGTCGAGATGGTGATCGAACCGACCATGACCTTCGAGGGCAGCATGCAGTCGTTTGGGCCACTGTTGACCGCCATGAGCCAGTACCGCAACACCCTCGACACGCCGCCCGAGAAGTACCTCTACGGCCTCACACGCCCCTGTGACGGCGGTGCCGATGGGGTCGGCGGTCAGGCCTACGGCATCCCGACCAATCCGATTAAGGGCAATGCCTACCAACGGGTGTCGATCGGGCGCCGGTACGCATCCAACGGCAGCACGGCCGAGACCTTTGTGCACGAAGTCGGACACACCCAAGGCCGCTACCACATCGCGTGTAACGGCACCGAGGCCGGCACCGACCCGAGCTATCCCTACACGGGCGGGGACATCGGCGTGTACGGCTTTGGCGTGATCAGCTGGACCGTCCACCCGCCGGAAAACCACGACTACATGACCTACTGCGGAAGCACGTGGGTCTCGGACTGGGGCTGGAACAAGGTCTATCCGATCATCACCGAGCTGAGCTCGTGGGAATTCGAAGACCAAGACGGCGGGGAGATGGGAACGCTGCTGGTCGGTGCGCTGTACCCCGACGGCACCGAAGATTGGTGGACCACCCCCGGATCGCTCGCAGGAGAACCGCTCAGCACGGTCCACAGCCTCGAGTTGCAGTACAACGGCGAGGTCCTGGCGAATCTGCCGGCGGCCTACAACCGCCGCCCCGATTCCGACACGTTCAATATCGCGGTGCAACTCCCCGAAGATGTAGGTGCATTTAACTCCGTCGAGCGGATCGCCGACGAGGGTGTGCGCCACCCGGTCGCGTTCGACCAAATCAAGTGGCTCGCCAACTGAGCTCCTCACCAACAAAAGACGGCTGCCGCTGCGACGCGGTAGCCGTTTTTTGTATCAGCAATCGTTCCCGCGATGACCGAAGAAGGCTACCCGACACTCACGGGCGAGCGGGCGATCCAGACGGAGCACGGAGCATGGCGCAACAGGTTTTCGGAGACACTCCCCAGCAACACCCGCTCCAACCTCGACTTTCCGTGGCTTCCAACGATCGCTAGTTTGATTTCGTGACGTCGCAAAAAGTCGACTAGGACCTCTGCGACGTTCTCGGCTTCGAGTAGGTGCGGCGTCACCTCGGCTTCGGGATACAGCTCCTGCAACATCTCGGCATTGTCTTCGACCGCCCGTTTGGCGCGTGCCCGTGCCTGAAGCCACGGGCGGCTGTTGTGCTCCAAAAAATCGATCCCAAACAGCTTGACCACCGTGACCACCGTGACCACATGAATCTGTGCACCTGCACCTAATTCGAGTTTTTTGAGGGCTGGCAACACACCGAGGGAGGCCTCTGTCCCGTCGAGGGCGACCAGCACCCGCAGCGGCGTTTGAGGTCCAAACTCGCGGGCGATCAGGACAGAGTTCGGGGCGTGGCGCGCGAGTTTCTCGCTCACGCTTCCGAGGAGAAATTCGGTGAGCCCGCTTTGCCCCTTGGCTCCGGCGACCACGAGATCGGCCGAGAGCTCTGCACCTGCAGCAATCAACTCCTTGGCGACATGCCCTTCACGGACGGCTGTCTCGACGGGCCAGCGATGGATCACCGACTCGGGAGCGGTGAGCCGACCAACAACCCCAGAGAGGATCTCCTGTGCCTCCTGCGCCCGGTGGGTATTGTCCTCGGGTGTCGCCTTGGGCATCGGGGTCTGGACGTGCACCGCCACCACCTCGTGCGAACCGCGAAGGGGAAGCCGGTCGAGCAACTGCTCCGCCGCCTGTGCGTGTTTTGAACCGTCTGTGGCCAACAATAGTTTCATCGCGTCTCTCCAACGGACCGACAGCAACCTGCTCGTCCGGGGTATCTCACCAAGTTTTTGTGGCGAGGGGTGCAAAAAGTGTGTCATCGGTGGCGGCGCAAACAAAAGCGCACGGCGATATGTTCTCCCCGGACCACATCGCGTTCAAGTGTGCATAGACCGCCCGCGTCCGCCGGATTTTTCCACGTACTGGGAGATTTCACCGGTTTCCTACCGTTCGGTGTCGTTTCGGCCGTTCGGACGTGCCAGGCCAACCGCGACAAACCACCCGTACAGGGATGTCTCGAATAGCTCGTCTCGCTCCTGCTCCGACACACCGAGCGCCCAGTGCACATGCAGCCCGAGGAGGGTGAACAGCGCAACACTCGCGCTGCGAGACGGCACATGGGCGAGCCACTCGACGATTCGGGACCCAAGTCGCGGTATCCGTAGGCCCACGATCGCAAACAGGAGGACGGGTATTCCAAAGAGCAGATACGAGTGACCTCCGACCGAGTTGTGCAGGTTGGACTCGCCAACCACATCGCTGATCGCCGAGGAGACCTGGACGAAACCGTACACAAGACCCCAGTCGACCTCCTCGAGCAACAGCACAAGCAAAAACCCGCCGACGAGCCAGGGGCCCAGTTTGCGCAGTTGTACACCCCTGCCGAAGAAGACGAGCGTGCCCGCAGCCAACAGGAGGTGGGACACGTCCTCGACAGGCCCCTCCTTCGCCAACAATGGGGGCACACCCGGAAGCACAACCACCCCGACCATACCGACAAGCATCAAAACGACGGCGAGCCACGGGCTGTGCTTGCGCAGGTCGAGACCGGTCCGGCGATTCGTTCGCCGAGGATCAACTCCCGATGGGCTCATCGACGGCGATGATACTACAACAATCGTTCGGCTACCACGGTACACAACAGCTCAACCTGTGCCGGTTCTGACGTTCGCGGGTGTCTCGCTTGTAGGTACACTCCTCGAATCAAAGACGGGTCGACATTCGTGGGCGGGCATCTCCCTTGTAAATACATCTCACGTCGACTTCCGACCATCGGTCTCGTCTTCGTGGGTCGGCGTACCGTTTGTAAGTACACATCTCATGTATCAAGGCGACGGCTTTGTGGACCCTACGGCTGTATTCGCCACGTGGTATGTCCCACGTGACCCTGTCGGCCCCGCACGGCCCGCGTGTCGGCCCCATCACGGGGCTCGATCGTCACCCAATTTCTCGGCCAACGCCGCCGTGAGCTCCTGGATCCGTACGTGCAAACGCTGACTGACCGGAAACGGACTCCCGCCCTGGCGGAACTGCAACACACGCAACATCGCCTCGGCGTCGGTAAAAAACGTCTGCGCCGCCGAGCGATCGCCACTGGCTAGACTCGCGGCCGAGGCCATCACCAGGGCTTCGGCGTGGGGCAAGGTGTCGGGGCCAAACAGGTCGACCGCCCCGTGGTAGAGATCGCCGGCTGCGATCACGGCCTCGACCGGCTGGCGCTGGGCCATCAGGACCTCGACCCGCAACAACTGATCCTCGTGGAGGTCGATCAGAGTGCCGTGGCGCAGGACTCGGGAATGGTCGACGAGAGCCTGTTCGACGGCAAGCATCGCTTGGTCGGGGTCTGACAACGCCAACTGGGCGCGGGCAAACACCCGCAGGACATCTCCGCGGATGCCCGAGGTTGAATCGCCGACGAGTTCTAATGCATGTAGACACATCTGATTGGCCTGCTGCACGTCGCCGTCACGCAACCGCAACTCGGCGCCCAGCATCAACAACACCGCCGCTTCCCGCGGAAGTGCGGCCTCACCACGGTGGCGAAAATCCGCTTCGAGCACCCCGAGTTGATAGCGGGCGACATCGGTGTCCCCCTGAACGAGAGCGAGCTCAATGGCGAATCTCCGCAGGGCATCGCGACCCGCGTCGGGACGGTTTTGCGTCAGCCGATCGAGCCGTGGCACCAACTCGTTGCGCACCGCCGTCACCTCTCCTTTGGCCGCACGGTTGCGCAGCTCCTCGAGGTCGCTGATATCGGCGAGCGGCTGCCCATCGGACTCGGGATCCGGTGCGACGGCCACCGCGGCGGGATTGACCTGGCTGTGGCGACATCCGGAAACCGCTGCGAGGCCCACACCCACACATACGAGAACACCGGCCCGAAATATACTTGTATCACCAATTAATTTCAACAACACCTTTGGTGACGAAGGGGGCTCCGACGTAAACTCAGGCACAAGCTTCCTCCATCTGCGCGGCTCTTGGTGTTGGTGTTTCGGGGGCGCCAAACTGGCTCAGCGGGCGGGCGCCTCGACATGCGGGCAAAACGCCCTGACAATCTCGATACACATGCAAACCGTTGCCGGAAGCGACGTGAATTGTCCGGGCGAGTGCCATCTTTGTGTGCATGTGCAAGCCGCAGTTGCGGCCTTTGATGAGCTCTTGGGGTTAGCGCCAGCTGCGAATCCTTCGCTTGCGAACGCGGGCAACCCGTTGGGTCGCCGTGGTGACTGTCAGGTGGAACGTCCGTGTGCCCGTCGGGGTCTTGAGTTTGAGTGTAGCCGGAATCGCTGCCGTACCGCCGTCGAGACGGGAGACCTCGATAAAGACGCTACCGCTGACCCGCGGGAACGTGAGCTCCTCGTGGCCATCCTGCTCGCGCACGCGGACGCCTCGGGGGTGCAACGCAGACAGGCGGCGCCCGCGACTATCGACCAGCGCGATATCGAGGTCTGCGCGACCGGTCCAATTGAGTGTCGCCTTGAGCTCGGCACCACTGTGCAGGCGGGCCGGTTTGACGACCGCCCGCAGTCCTGCGGCGAGTTGGTCGGCCAGTGCCCGCAGCGACTTGCTCTCCCCTTTGCCGCGGGCGACCCCGTCGAGTGCCGCTTCCCGGGCCGCGACCGTATCCCCGAGTTGCGACAGACACCGGGCGAGTGCGAGATGAGAAGTGCCGCGGGTGGGCGCCAAACTGACGACTGCCCGCCGGTGTGCACAGGCGCGGGTGAAATCACCTTTACTTGTATAAGCATTGGCGAGCCGCTCCTGCAACACCCGATTGCGCGAGTTGACCTCGGCCGCCGAACCGTAGGCGCGCAGGACCCCCGCATCTCCGCGGGCGGCCAACATATCGGCAAGTACCAACAGGGCGGTCGCGTGATCGGGATCGGCGTCGGCCCAAGCCTGTGCATCTGCAAATGACTCCGGAGCACCGGCTCGAATCGCGGCCGTGACCAAGCGGTAGTGCGAACGCCGATCGCTGGGATTGGCATCCCGAGCAGCGCGTCGATGGAGCAGCTGACTGAGGCTACTCGACGACGGCGCACTCGCCTTGGCGATCTGCCACACCGTCCGCGGGCGGGGCCGCGGCCGCGGTCCCCATCCACCACTGCTACTACTCCCTCCCAGCGAACCGCTACTGTCAAACGGATCGGACGAAGACGGTTTTCTCATAGCCTTTTTCTTCTTGGTCGGCATTTTTGCGTCGGCCTTCGGCTCGGACATCGGGACGTTCTCCGCCCCGTCGGCGTCGTCATCGTCCAACGAAGCCTCGCCCTCGTAGGCGGCATCTGCCTCCTCGTCGCCAAACGGCGCATTGTCGGTGGGCGGCGGACCGAGGGGCTGTGCAGTTGTCGGAGCGCCTCCCGGCAGACCCCCACCCCCGAACTCTGCCGACTCACCAAACACATCTGCGCCGGCGATGTCCTTGCCCGCACCTCCGCCACCGCGACCCGTGCCGACGATACCGAGTTGTCCCTCGGACGGCTCCCGCTCTGCGTCTTCGCTACGAGCCTCATCGATCGGTTGCTCCTCGGTCTCCTTGGTCGTCACACCTCCGATCGGAATCGGTACGGATGTGCCGGTCGGCGCCGGAGGATCGGCATTGATCGAACCGTCCCAACGGTCCTTGCGACCAGATGCACGAACGACATTGAACTCGCGGTACATCGCATCGTTTTCCAACACCAACATGGCGGTGTAGCGCGACAGGACGTTGTACTCGCGCGACAGACTGATGATCTTCTTGCGCGAGGTGTCTCCCTCGGTCGCGGTCAGGTGATCGATTTCTTCGGCCGCCCACGAGCGCGGGAGGTGGGCGTGACGGCTGCGTGCCCCTCCGGGATTGGCCGCCAACACCACCGGAACCGTCGCCGACACGGGCTGGCCACCAGGGTCGCGACCACGCAGCGTGATCGGACCATTGACCGGACCCGAGAGTTTGCCGAGCAACACGACCGAATCACCGGGGCGCACCGCCGATAGTTGTTTTGGATGTACCTGCACCATTCCCGGTGGCAACTCGGCGACGACCTCGCGCACCGGTTCGACTGCAGCCCGCAGACGCAACTCGCGAACCAATGTTTGGGGACGGTCGCGACTGTCAGCGCGGATGAGGTCGCCCCCCTGGTTGTGGACCAGCGACTCGAGCACCAACATGTCCGAACGCGCACCTAGTGCGACCATTTGCAGGTGGACCCCTTGCAGCGATGTTTTGAGCTGACGGAGCAACCGCGAGGTGTCGAGTTCACCCGCGGTCGGAGCCCCGTCACCGAAGTACATCAACACCCGCTCACGCTCGCCGGCCGAATGTTGTGCACCTACAAGTGTTTGCGCCCCGGTTGTCAACATCCCGCCGAGGTCGCTGGCACCGGCCATGGTCTGATCATCTAAAAACCGCTCGATGTCTTCGACGTGGGTCGCACTCGCGGCCGCGAGCCCACCTGGCGCCTCGTCGCAGGCGGTGTCACAGGCCAACACGACGATCCGATCGTCTGGGCCCATATCGGTCGCCATCGCCTGCAACAACCCGCGGGCGACGTTCCACAGTTCGGAGGTCTGGCTGTGGCTGCGGTCGAGCACCAACGCGTAGTCGGTCGGCGGACGCGCGCTGACAGAAGTCGCCGGGCTGCCACCGGTAAACTCGGGCTTGAAGTCGACCATAAAATAGGCCTGACCGTCGCGGTCGAGGTGGGTCTCCGTGTGGACGCGGCGCTCCTCGGTGGTCACGGGAATGTCGACGCCGATATCGTAGGTCGGGCGAAAATCCTGCCGGGTTGCATGTAGCTGCACACGATCGCCGGTGACCGATTTGTCAAACTCCATCATCGACGTGTCGACGCCCTCGACCCCGTCGGTTGGCAAGTCGCGGCCGTCGAGGTCGAGCTTGAACTCAAAATTTTCGATCCGGGTACCCGTGGCCCCACCTCCGGCACCACTCAGGGGGTAGCGGTAGCGCATGCGATCGCCGGTGACCGGCAACATCTGGGTATAGGACAGGCGAATACTCCGCTCGCCGCGACCGGGAATCGGAAACACCTTGAGCTTAAAAATGTTGCCGTGTTCCCAGTGCAACAGCGCCGGGTCGCGGGGGACGGTGGCTTCGACAATGCTGCGGAAAATCCGGGCAGCACGGTTTTTCTCGAGCATTTCGGCATCCATCCAGCGAGCCCCGACCAACAGCGACAGTCCGGAGATCGAGGCGTCGGTCGGCAGTGGGAACCGATAGGTGCCCTCTAGGACAGCTGGAACCTTGTTGTAGAAAGTCTGCTCGACTTGGGTATGGGCCATCCGCCCCGAGATCGCGACATGCACCTTTTGATCGACGATCTCGAGCGATTGGCGATGGACGCTGGATCCGGCGCGCCGAGCCGTCAAACTGCCGACGCCTAGCGGGACATCGGCGGCGAGTTGGCTGGCGACTTCAAAACTCCGCGACCACTTGGTGTCTTCGAGCGGCGCGAGGCTGGCGACGGCAATCTCGGAGGTCGGTCGGGGGGTTGGGGTCGGGGTCGGGGTCGGATTCTCAGGATTGGGTGTATCTGCAACGTGTGCCGCGGCGAGATCGAGCGATGCCCCCGGCCCGAGGTCGGTCCGCGCACTGGCGACGATCGCCGTCGCCTGGCCATAGACCACCGCCGCTTGACGCCGGTCGCCGCGGCGCAGCATCCGACCCTCGCCGGACACAACTTCGAGCGCCTCCCCCTCGGCACCGCGCAGGGTCACCTGGGCGGAACCTGGCGGGACGAGGACCACGACCTCACCTCGATGTATCTGCACCGAACCGTCATCTTCGACCTGGAGGCGCGAATCTTCGTTGACCCGCAGGGTGCCGCCGGCCGGTAGACTCAACTCGGCGAGGACCCCCTTGGGCAGCTCGAGCTCCTGACCGATAGGGACGTGGGCTCCGGCTCCTAAAAACGCACCTTCGGGCAGGTCAGGTGTCACCACCCCACCGACGCCGCGAACACTTTTGACGAGTAACTCGCCAGACGCGGACTGTCCCGCCTCGTCGACCTGGCCTGCCGTGGCCTGCTCAGGTGCGGATGCGGGATCCGGCTTGGGCGGAGGAGTGCACGCAACCGCCGCGAGGAGACAAAAACAGGGGAGGAGGCGGGTCGTTGTGTTCATGGCAGTTGTGGATGCAAAGGGTCTTCGGGCCGAACGGGTCGCAGGCAACTTCGATCTGCGCAGGCTCGTTACCTGACAAGTTCCCGCCGATTTCGTTCCACAGGTGCACGACAACGTGCGCACCCAGGGTACTGCACCCCAAACGCCGCCGAACCGAATCCACTTACAGGCGAAAAACGCGTCTGTGTGCGACGCCGAGCGAGTTCCGCGATTGCGGAGACAACCTGTGCGGGAATCAACCGCGCTGTGCGAGATCGCATACGCTCCTTAAAAACCTATGACAACGGCCGAATTGCTGCCTACCCTGGGCTGGCCAATGGCTTCGCCCAAGGAAACGTTTCTCGCACACGCGGACGCCCAGGGCTTTGATCCAACCGTCGACAACCTCCGCCGCAACCTGACGGAGATCAAACTCGAAGCCCTCAAGCAGGTCAAAGACCTCGACGAGGACGGGCTTCGACAGGTGATGCCCGGCCTGTACCAAAAGATCGTCGTCATCACGATCCAGATCGCAGCCCATGTCGGCCTCGCAGTCGGTCTCGCCCTAGAGGCCCTCGACGAGGCCCGAACCGGGGCGTCGATCAGCCAGTTCAGTCGCGAAGTTCGCAATCAAATGACGGAGACCGGGGTCGCCCTCAAACGCCGCAACTCCAACCATCTGGCCAAAATGGTGGCCGAGATCGAAGTCCAGCGACTGGCCTGGCGACACAACCACGAGTTTTTATCGTGGCTGGGGTTTCGCCGCGCGGACGCCCGGTATCCGGCCAAAGATCGGCGTGAACGTCTCGATGCCTTTAAGGTCCGACAACGTCTCCTCAAGTGTCGCGATGCTGTGATCGAGTTGCTAGGCCCCAGTTTGTCGACGGCACTCGAGGCCCACGATCGATTTATGTTGGCAAACCGCTGGCGCCTCGCGCCTTCGGTCGACCACAGCGTCGAGCGCTACATCTGGCCACTACTGTCCTATCAGCCAGGTTCAACCGTACTCCTCGAGATGGCGCGCTACGAGTACGACGCCCACCGCGACTCGGGGATGAACGAGGAAAAACTCAAGGCCAGTCGAAAAAAACTCGCCTTGGCCCTGCGCAAACAACTGGCCGACTCGTTGGAGAACATCCCCGAACCCGCCTGCGCCGGTGTGCTCTCGTAACCCGGAAGTCGACACTTGCAAATGCACGTAACCCGTGGACGTGCTCCGCATTTTCTCCTCGACGTGCCACACGTGCGTCTTCGTCAGTTGCGCCCGCGACCACAATGCTCGTGGTCTTGACTGTGGCCCCTCCTCCATCGGCGCCATCCGGAGCAAGGGCCACTCGCCCTCGAGCAAAAAGCCGGTCCGTGGGGGGACCGGCTTTGGATGGGGGATGAATCGGCGACAGATATGTCTATACAATAAAGAGGTGCCGCCGACAACGCGGACTCACGAACTAACCTTCATCGTCATCGTCGCGCTCATTGTCCGGTTTTGTCCCGAAGCGCGTGGAAGCGGTGCAAGGGGTCTCGAAAACGGGGGAAACGATTGTGACAGCGGGGAACGATTGGAACTTCATCGTGAACTCCTACGAACGGGGAACAAACAGATAGTGGGGGATGAGACAGCAGGGCGAGACCTGCTCGACCCGGGAAGTTTTGGCTTCCTTTCGGGTTCGGTGTGTGAGCGTCCCGTCCCCCCGGATCGGATTAACCGTTCGTAAAGTTTTCTCAGGGAAATCTGTTTTTCCCGAAAATACATTGAAAAAACGAGGTTCTCTCGTCCGTCATCGCCAACGCCAGCGCGCGCTAAGTGACATGTTCCTCCGAACAGGAACTTTCTTGTTCCAGATGAAAGCCCGGGCAACAGATGCCCGGGCTTTCAGGAGGTCGTCTATTCCTCTTCGTCGGAAGCCTCGTCGGCCTCGATCTCATCTTCCTCCTCGTCTTCCTCGTCCGAGTCGGATGCATCTACATACGAATCAAACGACCCTCCGACGGTCACAGGTGTCAACGTCGCGCCCGCAACCTGTTCGGGCGTGCGAGCAGGCGGTTGTTCCGCCTGTGTCGTAGCTCCCAACCCTTCTGGGGCACTCGGGGCCGTTTCGGCGCTGTCCTGCAGACTGGGCGCATCGTCAGTGTCACCCGCAGTGAACTCCCCGCCGGGATTCGCTCCGTCGCCGACTGGATCGGCTGAAACGCTCCCAATCGCCGACTCAGCTGAGGCTGCGGCCTCCTCGCCTGACCCGTCTGACACGGCTCCTTCAACCGGCACCTCGTCGGCCCCTTCTGAAGCTGCCTCGTCTCCAGGATCTTCGTCTCCGCCTGAGGCTACCTCGTCGTCCGACACTGCTGCCTCGCCGGATCCTTCCGAGCTCGCTGGATCTTCATCTCCGCCTGAGGCTGCCCCTCCGGACCCGACCTCGTCGTCTCCTGCGTGTTCGCCTAGCGCATCGGAGCTCGCTGGATCTTCGACATCGCTACCGGACGCGTCACCTTCTTCCGGCGCACCTGCCTCACCGGCTGATTCGTCTCCTGGCGCGCCTGCGTCTGCGTCTGCCTCACCGGCTTCGTCCGCGGCTTCGTCTCCGGCTGCACCTGCTTCTTCGGTGGCTCCGTCTTCGTCACCGACTTCCGGCGCTCCGTCTTCATCTTCCGGCGCTCCGTCTGAGTCTGCCTCACCGGCTTGGCCAGCTTCGTCTTCCGGCGCTCCGTCTGAGTCTGCCTCACCAGCTTCGTCCGCTGCTTCCGGCGCTCCGTCTGAACCACCCTCGTCCGCTGCTTCTGCCCCGTCTTCTGGCGCTCCGGCTGAGTCCGCCTGGCCAGCTTCGTCTTCCGGCGCTCCGTCTGAGTCTGCCTCACCAGCTTCGTCCG
>CAZUPD010000109.1:0-164 GCA_964621785.1 uncultured Nannocystaceae bacterium | reverse complement strand
CTGCTTCCGGCGCTCCTTCTGAGTCCGGCTCCGCTTCGTCGTCCGGCGCTCCGTCTGAACCGCCCGCTTCGCCTTCGTCCGCCTCGCCTTCGTCCGCTTCGCCTTCGTCCGCTTCGTCGTCCGGCGCTCCGTCTGAACCGCCTTCGTCCGACGCTTCGCCTTCG
>CAZUPD010000108.1:0-27414 GCA_964621785.1 uncultured Nannocystaceae bacterium | reverse complement strand
TCGATTCCCACCAGGCCCTCTCATCGTCCGAGTCATCTAACGGATAAGATCCTGCCTTCTCAGTGCAGTCATCGGGGTTCGATTCCCCGCTCGGGTATCTTTTCTCAATAAAACTTGGGTCTGTAGTTCAACGGTTAGAACAGCAGATTGTTAACCTGTCGATGTGGGTTCGATTCCCACCAGGCCCTCTCATCGTCCGAGTCATCTAACGGATAAGATCCTGCATTTTCAATGCAGTCATCGGGGTTCGATTCCCCGCTCGGGTATCTCAATTTCCCTCAACAAGACCATATACCCTCGCCTAGGTCCTCGGCCGGGCCGCCTGGGCACTGGATATTGCACCCACCTTGTGTACAGTTGACCATACAAGATCCGAGACAGGTCACGTTGCAACTTCCGGACTGTGAGCACTGAACGTTGCTGTCTGGACCGACGGTCACGGTGCAGGAGCCAGAGCTCTCACAAACGTATTGGCAACCTGCTCCGCAGTCGGCATTACAGTTGCTCACGTTTCGACAGGTCACCTCGCAATCGACTCCGCAGCTCGCATCACACTCGCTGGCCGAGGTGCAGTCGTAGGTGCAGGCATCACCACAGACAGCGTCGCAATTGCTAGCGGATGCGCAGTCGACCACACATCCGACATCCGGGCAGTCGATCGCGCAGTCTGACACATCGTTGCATACACAACCACGATCGTCACAAATAAAGTTTCCGTTGTGCACCGGCCCCGTGGTGCAGGCGACCAGCAGGCCCACGAAGAAGGCAGCGATCGAGCGCTTGGCAGCTTTCATCTACCAAGCGTATCAGGTTGCGACTCCGGACGGCTGGTCATCATTCCGCGAACGGCTCGTGTTGCACGCAGCAAACCTCGGCCCTGCTAGCTCGCAACCCCGGAGAGTTCAAGGGTGCTATCGGGATGGTGTTTCAGCCAGGTCGAAAGTTGCTCCTGCACAGCTGTACGAACGGCCAGATTTGCCTCCGGGCTGGCGAGTCGGTCTTTGGTCGGACCACCGAACACTGGATCGTACAGACCGGCATGAATCACGGCGATGAGGCCCTGCCCGGCGCGCTCGCGAAATCGTTGTGTCGGCATCCCGACGATCGCGGGATGCAACGTTGCCAACACGGTCCGTAGGCCCGCCCAGAACCCCGCGACATGGGTGCCCCCATCACGGGTGCGGTGCTGACTGACAAATGACCGGATCTGCGCTGGCCCCTCTCCCGCCCAACAAAGCGCGACATCGACGTGAACCCGTTCGTACTTGCCGCGGATGTGGGCGATCGCCGGTTGGCGAGGGGCTTCAACAAGCTCTTGTACATAGTCGACGACCCCCCGGGGAGCACAGAACTCAGCATCGTTGAAGCGGACCCGCAAGCTGGGATTGAGAAAACTGAGCTCACGCAGGCGTTCGGAAACGATCGCACTTGAGAACAATGTACTTGCAAATATAACCGGGTCCGGCGTGAATCCAATTTTGGTCCCGGTCTTGGCGCTCGGGCCCAACTCGGTCAGCGTCTTGACGAGCTCGCCCCGGGCAAACGCCATCTCGTAGTGATGACCGTTGCGCCAAATTTCGACCTGGAGCTGACTGCTCAGCGCGTTGACAGCTGCGAGTCCGACCCCGTGAAGCTGGGACCCGATGTGCACATGGGGCGTATGGCCGTCGCGGGTCGGTCCCGCGTGCAGGCGTGTCATGACCAACTCGAGCGCAGGCTTTCCAGAGTGCGGCTCAATCTCCACCGGAATCCCGCGTCCGTCGTCCTCGACGGCGATGGTCTCGCCCCGGATCTCGACGACCAGATTTGTTGCATATCCAGCCAAATGTTCGTCGATGCTGTTGCTCACCACTTCCCAAAGGAGGTGGTGGAGGCCCGAACCGTCGCGGGTATCGCCGACGTACATCCCCGGACGCATGCGAACCGCTGCGAGACCTTCGAGAATTTTTATGCTTTCGGGGCCATATTCGGACACAGCGCGAGACTACCAAGGTCCTACGAGTTTGCCGTGCCCGACCTTCGATGAGGACATGAGTATCGTCGGATCTATCCTACTGGGGAAAGATTCTCCGCATCTTCATCGCCATCCGAATCTTGCCTGAGACTTTGCCGCGTCCGCTGGTAAACGCTTTGGTGCCGTCGAGCTCGCCGTTGACAACCTTGACGTAGTCGTCGGCTGTCATCGACAGGGTGACCGTTGGGGCAGCATGCTCGCCGTCGACGATCTCAATCGCACCGTCGGTGACAATCGCGTGAAAGGTGGTCGCACCATCTCCACTGAGCTGCCACTGAAACACCGCGTCAACCCCCTTCGCTGCACTCGGGACAAATCGCGTAGCCAGTGTTTCGCGGTAGTGTGCCACACTGTCGACCCGCATACTCGGACCATTCGCCGACGCAGGCTTAACGCGCGGTTTGCTTGTATGACCATTTTGTTGGTGCGACGTAGCCCCGTGCATTCCATTTTGCCGGTTCGCACCATTGCTCTGACTCGGAGGCTGTGCTCCCTGCCTCCGGGGGACGACTGCCCGCACCCGTGAAAGCAGGCCCTTGGCTGAAAGGAGGGCCTGACTGACGCGTCCACGCGGTTTGGTTTGTCCCGACTCGACGGGTTTGGCCGCGGTCGAAGGCTCACAATAAAACTGCCGTGCCCACCGGCGGTAGGCACCGATCGGGCCATCGGCGGCCGAGAGCATCGGTCGTTGGTGATAGAGCTTGTTTTCCCAGATTGGGAAGTCCTTGACAAAGTCGGAGGTAAACGCCTGGTAGAAAATGTCGGCGACTTCGTGGGTGAAATCAGGATCATCACCGTACTTGACGTTGACGAGTCCGTAGATGTCGGTATATTCACGATCGATGGGTGTACAACAAACGCGGTAGCGGGCCAACAAACCGGCGTTGAGGATACTGCTGCGAACCTGAATATGCCCGAGGCCATACATGAGGATGTCGAGCTCGACGTCGTTGTCCCCGTCCATACCGACGATCTCACCCGAGGCGACAAACGAGAGCACGACGTTCATCTCGGGGCCGTTAAACGTCGGACCCGTGAGCACGCGCGAGGTCTCGGTCGAATGCACCGGGCGCATGTGGGCTGTATCGACCGTGTTTTCGCAGACCTCTTGCGGATGCGTCCGCACCCGCCACACGACCGACTTTGGCTCCGTCCACCCCTCATCTTCCAACGGCACAATTTCGTGGTTTGGAGCAATCCCTTTGGGGTGAAACCAGGCAATGATCACACCATTGCGCTCGCGCGTATGCCAAACGTTGGCCCGCGCCTTGGGAGGAACCCGCTCGCACTCCGGTACTTCGACACACCCGCCATCGGCACCAAACTTCCAGGCGTGAAATGGACATTGGATCGATTCACCAACCACCTTGCCACCCAAGCCGAGGTCCGCACCGAGGTGGGGACAATGGGCATCGAACATGACTGGACGACCCGATTCGGTGCGAAACAGGACCATTTCGCGTCCGAAGTATCGCAGCGGTTTCACCTCGCCAGGACCGAGATCGGCGCTGAGGCAAACGATAAACCAGCCCCAGGGAATTGGCGGGAGTCCGCGCTCATCGGCAGACTTCGGACGGTGTGGCAAAGGCAGGGGTGTATGCATGGCAAACTCCGTAGAATGTGTAGCAGCAATTATGTGTAGTCGACGAATGGTGGCGGGCCGGCATGTTCCTCGCCTGTCTGGGCTCCGCGACCACCGAAGACAGCGATACCGTATCGCCGGCCCTGCCGACGCAGGGTCCCGTGCATGCGATCGAAGATGATCAGGTTTTGGCCGTAGTTGCAGTGAAAATGGACATGGTGGTCATCGTGGTAGCGACTCGACGTCTGCCACGGAACCCGGTGGCGAATGTCGATCCCCGAGTGATCCATGATGTTGAACAGCAACACGTAGATGAGGATGCCGAAAAACGAGCCAATCCACATGGGGAATACAAACGCGGGCAAAAATGCCGTGAGTTGGAACAACACGAGTTCGACCGGGTGCAGGGTCGTGGCGGTGAACGGTGTCGGTGCGATGCAGCGGTGGTGCCAGCGGTGCACATGGCGAAACAGCCAACGGTTGTGGAGTAGTCGATGGGTGTAGTAGGCCATCGCGTCGATGAACACAAACCCGACCACCGTGCTGAACAGGGTGTAGCCCCAACCGTAGTCATCAATTTGCATGTACAACGCTACAGACCCGCCCTCCAACATATAGTAGATAAACGACCCGGAGAGGAGACCTCCGAGCATGAGGTTGGTGGCGGCGATCCGGATTGCCCAGCGATGGAGTTTGTCGGGAACAAACCGCTTGGCTTGGATCTTCCACGTCTCGGGTTGGTCGCGGCGACGGATGTAGAAGCAATAATAGAGCGCACCGCCGAAGCCGAAGTAGAGCAGCCACCCGGCGAGCACCGAGATGGTCACCAAACACGCCCACAGTCGCCAGCCGGTGTCCGGCATCGCCATCCATTCCCAAAGGCTTGCAGTCGCTTCCACTTCGCGCCCAGTTTCACGGGCGGGCGGCCTGTGATCAACCGTGCGCTGGGAATCTTTTGACCCTTCGAGGTTGCGCAATCCCACGTGTACAATGCGCTCGCCATGGACCTTGCAACCCCACGTGTTCTATTCGACAGCTGGCTCGTGACCATCTACGACCCGAGCACCATCTCGGCCAACTTCCACAGCCTCGAGGTGGTGTTTTTGCTCGGGTTTGTGCTGACCCTGCGCCACGCGTTGTCCGAGTACAAATGCGGACATTTAGGGGGGCTGATCCTGTGGCTGACCGCGCTGATGTACGGCGTACTGATGGAGGTGCTCAGCTACAACACGGTCGACAACTTTACGCATGCGCAGTTTACGGTGCAATTCTATCACCACCAGCTGCCGTTTTATGTGGTGCTGCTGTACCCGACCTTCATCTACACAGCTGTACTCGCGGCCAGGAAGCTCAAGGCCGGCCCGGTCGCGACTTTTTTTGCCGCCGGGCTGCTGGCCGTGCTGCTCGATGTGCCATTTGACATCATGGGCCCGGATTGCGGCTGGTGGGCGTGGCACACAGGCGGCGAAGATCCATGGGGCCTCGTCGCGCATCGCTGGCTCGGCGTACCGGTCTCTTCGTACTGCTGGCACCTGTTGTTCACGGGCGCACTTGCGAGTGTCACCGCGCACTACGAAAAGCGTGCAACAGCAACAATCGGCCGCGGCCGGTGGTTCCCCATGTTCGCCCGCGCACTGCCGGTCACCACCCTTCTCGGACTGCTGAGCATTGTCATGGGCATCCTGGTGATGATGCCGTTTCACCTGTTTCGCGCCCTCGGATTCACCGATGGTGTGTTCACGGTGACGCTGTTTGCCACCGCGGGCCTGTTCGTGCTCACGACACCCAACCGCGAGCCTGCGAGCCGGGTCGCCCAGGGGATTTTTATGTGGGTGCTCGTATGGTACGCGTACTATCTGCTTCTGGGACCGATTGTGTGGAGCGGAGGTGGATTTGAATCCCCTGAACTCAAGGCAACGATCTTCGGGCTAGTGGCCACGGTTGCGCTGACGCTTCACCGATTGGCGCATCTTCGGCGAGCCTGACAACTCCGAGTAGGAGGCGGATGACTCGTCCCGAGTTGATTCGCCGGCCTCGAGGCCGACGAAGATCCCGACGTCGAAACGTCTTGGCCCACCGAGATTCGCCAGAGGAGGGAGGTGGTGGAAGACCTCGGTGATGGACGCAAACCGCGTCGTTACACTCGCGCCGCCACCCGCATCTTAAAATTGTGTCGTTCGAGGCGATTGCAAACCTCGAGGTCGAGGGCCCCCGAAGCACCTACGCGCCCGAGCCAGGCGTTGACCTGCACGCGCTCGTCCGCAGACAAATTTGTATAGACATCGAGTGGACGTTGGGCCATCCACTGGGTGAAGGTGATCAACCGCCGCTGGCCGCTGGCGCCACCGATCGTGAATTCACAATCGCCGAGGGCTCGGGGCACGCGTCGGGCCTCGGGATGGCCTTGGAGATAGCGGTCGATCGCAGTGACCAACTTGCGAATATAGGACCACTGCTCAGCAAACAGGACGGCAAAAATCGGATCGAGGGTTTCGGGCACACGATCATCGGGCAAAAACGCACCTATCTCGTCGGGGGGACGCGCGAGTCGTTGAAACCACGCCACGACTTCGGGTGCATCTGCAAACAAATAGCGCGAGCCCGGATCGCGGTAGCAGTGGGCCCACAACGGACCGTACATGGCGAAATCCCCGAGACATGGGCGTGTGCCCAACAAAAATGGATGCTGCGAGAAATGTCGATTGAGCTGCGCGATCAACTGCTCGGCAAAGTTCGAGATACCAGCCCGTGTATGTGCATGAACTCCTAGGATCGGGAGGTAGGCTGCCATCTTGTTGGCGACCGGCCGGATCAGCCGCCGACCGATCGTTCGCGGCACCCGGGGAAACCCGCTGCGGGCAAACTCGTCGACCGCGAACTCGCGATTTTCGGGGATCGTCCAGCGGGTGTACATCGCGACGATGGGCAACCACTCGTCGGCGTGAAGCTCGAGCAGTGCACTGGCGACGCGCTGACACGGGCCTGTGGGTGTGACCGTGGGCTCGGGATGATCCCGTTCAAGCGTGTCGATGATCTCGCTGGTGTCCTGCATCCACGTGCCATCCGAACGGCGGACGGTCGGCATCACCGGCCGCCCGACCGCGCGCTTGACCATTGTAAACAGACGCACGGCACCGATCTCAATGTCCTCAAACGGAATTTTCTTGTACCGCAAGTAGGCCCGGGTCTTGGCCGAATACGGAGATACGAGCCAACCGAAATGTTCGTACTGCATACTTATCCCTCCACCTTGGTCACCGCGACGGGCACCCACTTGTGATGCGGGATCCCAGTGAAAGGGTCGCGGGCACCGGCGGATGTCAGGATGTTGGCCGAGACCCCATCGACGTTGAGCTCCCCTTCTACTGTCTCGTAGGTCAGGCCAAAACCGTTGGGTAACGACACGTGCCCCGGCCGTTGTGTCGTGTCAAGGAGGACTTCGGTCTGCACACATCCGGCAGCACTGCGCACACGAACCCGTTCTCCGTCGGCAACACCGATTTCGCTGGCGTCATCCGGGTGAATATACAACGCACAACCCGAACGTTTGCCCTTGCGCCACCGCGGATCGCGGTGGACGGTGTTCGCATTCCACATGGTCCTCCGGCCAGCTTGAAGGACCAGCGGGCGATCGGGAGGTGGGCGCACAGGGTCGAGCAAGGCCCGCCGTAATTCGGCGAGCATTGCCGGATGGGCGAGGTGTATCCGTTTGTCATCGGTTCGCAAGTTGTCGTCGAGGTTGCGCGCAGCATCGACCTTGGCGACCACGACCCCCTGCGGATGGGCCATGATCCGGTCGAAGAGACGTTCGGCAATCGCGACCGTGGACCCCGAGAGCCCCGTCCCACGCACGACATCTTCGCGACGCGAGCGGGTGACGAGATGGCAAAGCGCCCAGATCGCGGCCAGCGGAGGTGCCTCGAGATGGGGGCCGATCAACTCGTAGATCCAAAACAGGAGGTTGGCCGGCTGACGACTGCGCTTGGACAGGGCCATCAACGTTCCTAAAAATGCAGTTACAAGTTTTTGGGGCCGCCGCCGCAGCGTGAGACGCCGAAGAATCCGCGGCGCTGGGTCGATAAGGCCAATGGCTCGGGCGAGGCGGTAGTAGATCTCCGCTTCGGGGAGGCCCTGACCTCGGACAGGAACCACGGGCGGTCGCAGCTGGGCATAGACCTCGGGAAATCCTTTGGGGAACAGCGACCACTCCCACTTTTCGTAACCGACCGGGGTCGGTAACACATAGTCGGCGAGACGAGCCGTCTCCGTCATGGCGGGTTCGATCACCACCAACAGCTCGAGACTTTTTAAAGCCTCCTCAACTTTCGTTGTATCAGCATATTGGATCATCGGGTTGGACCCCTCGACGATCACCGCCCGGATCCGATTGGCGCGCTCGTTGAGAATCTCCTCGGCCATGAGGTTGGGCGAGTAGTAGCCGAGTTGACCAAACATGGGCAGTGCAGGAATCCCTGATTCGGGGGCTAGTGGCGAGGGCTTGGACGGCCTCCGCGGCCCCGGACCGGGTAAGAACGTGCTCAAAAAGCCGTTACCACCGGGGTTGCCGAGGTTGCCTGTGATGACCAACACCACTCGCATGAGGTAGGCGACCAGGGTCGAGTACGGGCATTGCTCAACACCGAGGTCCCAAAAAATGCAGGCCGACGATGCCTTGGCAAACCCTCGAGCAACCGCGACAATCGCATCTTCGCTGAGCTCACAGCGCTGGGCGAGTTCGGATATTTTTGTATCTTCAAGTTGTTGACGCAAGACCGTGAGGCCATCAACGCGCTGCAAAAACGTGTGGTCGCCGAGGTCTTCGTCGAGCAACACCTTGATGATGGCGAGCAAAAATGCAGCGTCGGTGCCCGGTCGCAACGCGAGGTGGAGGTCGGCGCGACGGGCCGTCTCGGAGGCCCGCGGGTCAACAACGACGAGGGTGCGGGCAGGATCTTTTGCCAGGGCACCAAAGCTCCGGGTGGCCTGCATCCCGCGGTGACTGATAACGGGATTGGTCCCCAACACCAACACATACTCGGCGTGTTCGACATCACCGTGGAGATAGACCGTGCTCGGGGCACCGAAGATCCAACGGTCAACCAACGGGTGCTGGGTCTTTTCTTGGGCCAACGCATTAAACACCCAGGGTGAACCAAACCCCTTGATAAAGGCGCTCGCGTAGGGTCCGTCGAGGTGGTTGCCCTGCCCTCCGATCCCGGCGATCGCCAGGCACTTGCCGCCGTGGGCTGCCCGCAGGTCGCGAAGCTTGGTCGCGATTTCACTGATCGCAGTGTCCCAAGATACAGGTTCAAAGGTTCCGTCGGGTCGTCGACGCAGGGGCTCGGTCACGCGTTGGTTATGATCGATGTATGTACCAATACTGTAGCCCTTGTTGCACGAGTAGCCCTCGGTAAACGGATTGTCTGGGTCGGCACGCACAGCTGTGAGGGCACCCTCGCGGACATCGACCCGCAGGCCGCAGTTGTGGCTGCACAGGACGCAGGCCGTGGCGAGGTTGTCGGCATCTCGAGCGGCACCGTTGTCACGGAAGTCGTACGGCATTCGATCGCTTTCGCTGGGGAGGTGCGAGTTATACCGCTCCGCTTGCGCCCATGCACAGCGGCGTTTCGCAATCGCGCACGCGACCGGTGCAGGACGCGTCGAAAAAAATTCGATCCGAAGTGTCAGCAACTGCGACGCACAGGCGTTCGCCGAATGTCATGCGCTCCCTATTGCTCGTCATTACCTCGCTTCTCGCCTTGTCCACGGGTTGTTCCGGCGTTCACAAACCGCCGCCGATGGGTCCCGTTCCCGAAGCGCCACTCAACCTCCGAGCGATGCGAATCCACGTGCACAACGCGACCAACCAAGCTGCGCGGGCCGACGGGGAAGATACCGTGACGGGGTACACGATGGCTGTCCGCGGTGCGGTCCAAGAAGCACTCGTCAAGGCGGGTTACGTGGTCGTTGTCGATGAACATGCGCCCCGCGATGTCGTGGCTGTGGTCCATACCGACTACCAGTCGCGCAAAGTCGTCGGCGGCGAGTTGATCACGTCGCTGACGTTATGGACGACTGCCGGCGATGCGGTGGTGCAACTCGCAGGTGCGGTCGAGGTCGATCGACATGCAAATATCCAGCCCGACGATGCGGTCGAGTTGGTCGCGGCGCTCAGTCAACATCCGCGAACCCAGGCCTATGCGAAAAAACTGAATGCGTCGGTGCCGGATGTCCCGTGCTCCGATCGCCCCATTCGTCCACAACAATCGCGCGGACGACCTTTTTCGGCCCGTCCCGGACCTGGTGCGACCGGGGCGATCGCAGTGCCGAGGCAATGAATCACCGACCCGGCTAGCTCGAGGCGCGGCGCCAATGTGTCGGCATCCACTTTGACATGTCTGAACAGTCATAAACAATTGTTCATTCCGAAACGTGGCGACCCGAACGTCGACCCGCAAACAATCGCGTACAGTGGGTCCATGGTCCGACACATCCCTTGGTTTTCGTTCGTTCTCGCCGGCGCGCTGGCCTGTCATTCGGGCTCCGAGTCCGCCGGGACAGACACCTCGGACGACACCACAAGTCAAACACCGACGACGGGTGAATCCAGCTCAACATCAAGTGTGTCGACGGATTCAACAGATGAACCGACAACTGCCGGCTCCACAGATCCGACCTCCGGGCCCGGAACATCGGACACCTCGACACCCACCACCACGTCGACGCCGACGACAGACCCGACCACAACGAGCGACACGGATACGACCGATGATCCAACCACCGGATCGGATACCGACGGTGAACCGCCACCGCTCGGGGATGATGCGTGTCAGGGGTATGCGACGCGCTACTGGGACTGCTGTAAGGCCCATTGCGGTTGGCCGGGAAATGTCCATCCGGACACCCAACCGCTGACGAGCTGCAACTTCGACGATGTCAGTCACGGTGGCGACTACAATGTCCCAAGCAGTTGTGATGCCCTCGAACCTTCGAGTGCGTATACATGTTATAGTTTAGCTCCGTGGGCGATCAGCGACACACTCGCCTACGGATTTGCTGCCGTTCCGGCCCAGGGTGACATCTGCGGGCGTTGTTATCAACTCGACTTCACAGGAACAGGACACTATAGCGATACCGACCCGGGTTCGAACGCGCTGTCGGGAAAAAAGATGATTGTACAAGCGACGAACATCGGCTACGACGTCGGCGGGGGTCAATTCGATATTTTGACCCCGGGAGGGGGTGTGGGTCTGTTCGACGCCTGTTCATACCAGTGGGATGTCGAGACGTCCGAACTCGGAGCGACCTACGGCGGGTTCATGACCCACTGCCAAGAACAACACGGATACGACAACCACGCGGTACTCAAGAACTGTGTGCAGGACCGCTGTAACGCGGTGTTCGACGAACCGCATCTGGCAGACTTGGCCGACGGTTGCGCCTGGTATGTCGAGTGGTACGAGGTCGCCGACAATCCCAACCTGCGCTATCAAGAAGTCCCCTGCCCGGCGGCGCTGGTGGCCCTTTCTGGAATCGACCGCGGCCCACTCAACGATGTCGAGGCGTGCATGGGAGGAGGCGGTAGCTGTACGCAGGAGGAGATGGATAACTGTGATTGCAGCTGGACCAACGGTGGGCAAAACTGCGGGCAAGACGACGGTTCGTGTTGTTGGACGGCGTGCTGTGGATGACAAGCAAGCCTCCGCTGCCCCGCCGCCTTTGTTTCGATGGCGCGAAGCATTCGCGCCCCTGCTCCAGCATCTGCTGTTTGTGTTGTACAGCTTGCTACTCGCGCCCTACGTGATCGCCGGGCTCGAACGCGGTGCAGTCGAAGATGCGAGTACAGTCGGCTGGCTGATCCTCGGTGCGCTCATCCTGGAGATACCGGCCCTACACATTTTGTTGATGGCGATCACCCGACGTCTCACATCCGAACCGGGTGTCGAGCAGATAAATCTCCCCATCCTGGCCTGGTTTGCGCACATGATCGTGGTCATTATCATGTATATGCAGGCACTTCGTGCCCTGGGTCTCGAAGAAGAAGCACTCAACGGCGGCTGGCCCATGTGGCTGATGCCACTGCTCGTCATCAAAGAACTCTACATGCTGTTTCTGCTGGCGGCCGACGAAGGTCGAGCGTTCGGAGCATATTCCTTCTACGGCGCGCAGGCGGTGCTCCTCGTCTTCAGCTGCCTGGTGCATACCGGGTTTTGGGGGCTGATGATGCACAACCCCCAGTTCTCCAGTTACAGCACCGTGCTGCTGGTCATGGAGATCATGATCTGTGGATTTTTCTTCCTGATCTTCTACGCCGCGATCCAGTTGCCGGCGCTGAAGTACGTCACGTCTGACCCACACGGAAATCTGCGCCGCCGGTGGGTGATGGGTCTGATGCTCGCCGGGCTTGCGTCGATTTGGCCGTTTGTCGAGCTCGAGATCGACGGGCGCTACACATCGCTCGAGGCCGCCAGCAAGGCACCTACGGAGGTGCGGTTGTTGGCCCTACAACAAAACGATCTGCCACACTTTCCCGAAGAAATCGGGAGTTTTGCCAAGCTTCGCAAGCTCTACCTGTTCCGGAATCACATCAAGGAGCTGCCGCCTGCGATCGGCCGACTTCACCAACTCGAACACCTGTCACTGGGCTACAACCGGATCGCCGTCATCGCCCCGGAGTTCGGCGAGTTGCGACGGCTACGAACACTCGAGATCTACTCGAATCAATTGCGTTCGCTACCACCCGCGATCGGCCAGTTAGAGTCGCTAGAGGAACTGAATGCCAGCTGGAACCACATCACGACCGTGCCCTCTGAAATCTGTACGTTGAAGCAGCTCCGTGTTCTGAAACTGGGCTACAGCCAGATCGTGTCGCTGCCACCCGAAATCGGTCAGCTCAAAAATCTTCGCGTGCTGGACCTTTCCCACAATCAGTTGCAGACGCTGCCCGACGAATTTTATGACCTCAAGCTCGACGAGCTCGAACTCGACGGCAACCCGCTCACCGCAGAGGTTCGCGCGCGTTTGACACGGGAGCTGGTCGATACGAAGATTATGTTTTGAGGGTACTCAGGGGCGATTAGACACTCGAACTACCCGTCGTCGCGAGCGGCAGGCAACCGTCGCACCAGCAAAAGTGGTAATACAAGTAATAGTGCCCCGCCGAAGTACGACCATTGCGAGCCCCATCGCCAGTAGAGGATTGCCGCCACCAGCGGACCGATCGCCCGCGCCAGCGAGCCGAGCGAGCGGAACACGCCCAGCAATTCCCCTTGGCGCTGTTCGGGGGCGTACAGCGATGCGAGGCCGGTCAGCGATGGGTTCGCCAGGGCTCCTCCGACGCCCAGCAATCCCAGACCGATGTACATCCACAGCGGGGCTCCGGCGATCCCGAGGATCGCAAGTCCGGGGATGACCATCAGCAAACCCGTTGCGAGCAGTGGTTTTTCGCCGAGTTTGGGGGCGAGTCGTCGCACCACACCTCCCTGGACGACCGCCATCAACAGGCCGACATAGAGGAAGATCCACACGTTGTCCTGGGCGGTGTAGGCGAAACGGTCGCGGGCGAGGAACGTGAGGGTGAACTCCATCCCAGCAAATCCAAGTATATACAAGAAGTAGATCAGATTGGTGCGGTCGAGCCCCGGTATCGCTGTCGGTCGCAGCAGCGCCGCGGGATTGAGCGGACGCTTGACGCGGTTGCTGTGCTCGCGGCTTTGGTCGGACAGGGTCTCGGGAAACTTCCATACCACCCACACGACATTCCACAGGGCCAAGAACATGGCCCCGAGGGCAGCTGCCGAAAAGGGGTTGATCCCGGGAACAAACGCGAGTGTGTCGGTGAGATCGATCGCAGCCAGGCCCCCACCGATCGCCGGGCCGACGATAAACCCGAGGCCAAACGCGGCTCCGAGCATGCCCATCGCCTTGGTCCGGTTGCGCGCGTCGGTGACATCCGCGATCGCTGCGGTCGCAACCGAGATGTTGCCCCCCATCAGCCCGCCGACGACGCGCGAGGCAACCAGCAGCAAGAATGTACCGGCGGCGGTCCACATTCCGTAGGCGACGACCATGCCCACGGTCGTCAACAACAACACGCGCCGGCGACCGATCCGGTCGGAGATGGTCCCCCAGACAGGTGCGGCAATAAATTGTAACAACGAGTACAGCGATCCGAGGACACCGCCGAACAGTACTTGTGTGTACAAGTCTGCCTGGTCTCCAGTCGCATCGGCGGCCGCCCGCAACACCGACAACAATCCCCCGAGCAGCCCCTGGGTGCCCTCCAACCCGAGGTAGTGGTCGAGCATTTCGGGCAGAAGCGGGAAGATGATCGAGAACCCGACCAAGTCGACAAAGACGGTCAGCAGGATGACACCGAGCGGCGCCCGCCGGGTCTCGGGTTGTGTTTGCGGTTCGGCCATCTCCGAGCTGTCTGGACGCGGGGGTAGCGTGGGTCGGCGAACGTGGCAAGTCGTCGCCGAATCTCCCTGGCGAGGGCTCAAGTCGCGCAACATCCAGGGTGCGGCTAGCGAACGTTTCATTCGACCCAGGCGCAACCGGGATTGCCGCCCGCGAGGCGGCAAACCTGCGTAACCATTGGATGCACGTGCGCCGCGGAGACGGGATGGCGGTTGCGTGCATTTGCAACCCGCTGGCGAAAGAAGGCGGGTTGAGGTTGCGACGGTGCGCTGTCGCTGTCGGGTCCCCGACTTGCGCTGTCACATGAACTTCACGCGATTGCCGCAGCTTCCCCGTTCCAGACAGCGTTTGTCGGCGCGACAAAGTCTGGTAGCGTCCCTGCTCGTGGAGCGCGAAACGCGGATTTTTTGGACGATCATTGCGATTCTCCTCGGTGCGTCCGTGTTTTGGGGACTGGGGGCCGAGACTCGTCGGCGCAAGGCACAACAGGGCGACACCGTCACCGTTGAGTCCGGGGCACACGTCACCCTGATCCATGTGCTGACGGGGGATACTTTGATGACACGGACCGAAGACGGCACACGCGTCGTGATCCACCTCCTCGGCCTGCGAGCACTCGCCCCACGAAGAACGCGGCACGGAACTCTCGCGGTCGAGGTGCTGAGCAGCTTGGTGGCCAATAAACCCATGCGTGTGCTGCTGCCAGCGGCCGGCAACGACGACAAAAAACGCAGTCGCGTGGTCGCCGAATTGCTCGTTGATGATCAAAACGTCGGCCTGACACTCATCAAACAGGGACTGGCGATTGTAGATACACGCGTCCCGTTCCCAGCCCTCAGCAGTTACCTCGACGCCCAAACCAACGCCCGTGAAGCGCATCGCGGATTGTGGTCCGATCCCGAGGCGATCGCCCAGGCCGACGCGCTCGCCCGCAAGTGGCGCAAGGAGAACAATTAGCCCGTGCACACGCGTTGGAAAGGTGTTTGTCGGCCGCTCGTGATGCACGCGAGCTCCCGGCACTCACTTGGTGTATATGCAATCATCTCCTCGCTGGAGGAACCGGCGTGAGTATCGTTGTATCGTCCATGATTCGCCAGATCAGCCGGCGAATTTTTGTCCACCCACCCGCGGCCTTCCGGGTGGCGATCTTAATCGTCGCCGTCCTACTGTACGGAAGCACGGGGTTCCTCTATTACGAACTTCCGCAAAACCCCGACTTGACCTGGCTCGACGGCTTTTGGTGGGCTGTCGTAACGGTCACGACCGTCGGCTACGGCGACCTCTCGCCCCGGAGTTTTGGTGGTGAGTTCATCGTCGCCATGCCGCTGATGTTTTTCGGCATCGGTCTTTTGGGCTATGTCCTGTCACTGCTGGCGACCGCCCTGGTCGAAGCCAAAAACAAGGAGCTCCGCGGCATGGCCGACTTCAAGCTCAAAAACCATCTCGTATTGATCAACTTTCCCAGCGAACACAAGGTCCTGCAGGTCCTCAACGAACTCGAACGCGACTCTGCGTTTGATGCCGCGCGGGAAATCGTGTTGATCGACGAGGAGCTCGAAGAGCTTCCCGATTCGCTGCGGAAGCGTGGGGTCCGTTATATCCGCGGCAATCCGACCCGTGACGCCACCCTCACCCGGGCCAGTCTCGACTCCGCCGAGTATGCGCTGATCCTCGTGCGCCAACCCGGCAATGCCCGATCCGATAACCTCAACATCGCGATCGCGCTGGCGATCGAGGCTCGAGCCGGACATGTCTTTACGGTCACAGAGTGTGTCGACAGCGGGAGTCAAGAACTCCTGCGCAAGGCCGGTAGCGACGGGATTGTCTGCAACTCGCGCTTCGATGCCCACTTCGTCAGCCACGAACTTCTCAATCCCGGGATCCAAGAAGTCATCGCCCAGCTAACCACCAACCTCGAGGGCAGTCAGATCTACGTCACCCCCTACACGGGCGGCGACACAGTTTTTAAGCTGATCCAAGACCGTTGCCATACGCACAGCCACATCGCCATCGGCATTCGCAGCGACGGGTATACCCGTCTCAATCCCGAAGACAAACTTCAAGTCGCCAAGGGCGACAGTGTCATCAGTATCGGGCCCCAACGCATTCGGAGACTTTGATGGTCGTTCTTCGTCGAAGCTGGATGCGCCCTGCTGTGTTTGGTGGTTTGATTGTATTTGCATGCACATCAGAGTCGACACCGCGACGCGACCACAAGTCGGTGCCGGAACTCGTGGGCAAAGCACCCTCCACCCGGCCTTCTCCACCGCTCCTCAACCTCGATTTCCCGACCCTGCACCGCGGAGAACTCCGGGACTTCGCCATGGCCAACGGCGGCGACCTCTACGCCCTCGGCTGGATTACAGGCGGTATCCAACTTCGCGACCAGACCCTCCGTTCACCTGGGGGCGACGATATTTTCCTCGCGCGCTTGGGTTCCGACGGTGCGGTGCGGTGGAGTCACCGGTTTGGCGGCAAGGCGACCCAACGAGGAACGCATCTCGCGGTTGCGCCCGACGGCGATGTTGTGATCGCGGGTGAGTACGCGTTTTTCCTTTCGTTCGGAAGTGACAACCACCGCTCCAAGGGCCGCTTCGACCTGTTTGTCGCTCGATTCTCCCCCGCTGGTGAACTGCGGTGGAGCAAGACCTTCGGCGGTTCGCAGACAGAGGTCCTCACCGGACTTGCCGCGTTGGCCGATGGCACCATCGCCGTCGGAGGTTGGTTTTCAGGGAGTTTTGACTTCGGTGGACCCCCGCTTGTGGCAGTCGACGACGTCGATGGATTTGTCGCCACCCTCGGCGGTGACGGGCGTTACCTATCGAGTCGTGCCTACGGTGGCGAGGGGACCCAAAAAATCCTCGGACTCGCGGCCCATCCGTCCGGTGACCTCGTACTCGCGGGAACCTTCGACCACCAGCTGGATCTGCGCCGGCCATCTTCGGATGTTGGAGCCGGTAGGGAGCCAGGGGTGGCGGAGGCCTCCGAAACTCGCACGGGTTCCGCTCCACAAACGGCCGGCAAATCGCGTGATTCTACACAGAAAATACCATCGACAAGCACGTCGGACGACGCTCGACGTCCCCCAGGGCCCGTCCTCCGTGGTCAATCACATGCTTCTACACCGAAAATTGCGATGGACGCCCGAACGGTTCCGAAACCCGGCGTTGCCGACAAGCGGGATGCGACGACCACCCGCGAACACACCCGGCCGCCGGGTCAACTTCCTGTCCTCGTCAACGCCGGCTACCCCAACCTGTTTGTCGCGCGTATCTCGACCGATGGCGACGTTCGTTGGAACCGATCATTTGGTGATGCAACGAACCGGCGCACACTGACGGGGATCGCAGTTTCGGCCGCGGGCGACATTGTGTTTGCCGGCAGTTTTTCGACTGCCCTCGATCTTGGGCATGGACAACTCGTCGCTACCGGTACGCAAGATTTGTACGCCGCTTCGCTGTCGGCCGATGGCACTCCGCAGTGGCAGTGGTCCACGGGGCAGCCGGGCAGCGAACTCCATCTCGAGCACATCGACCTGCGGGCAGACGGGGAGTTGCTATTCGCTGGCTATGCAACGGATGTCGCAACAACCCTTCCGGTGTTTGTCCGCATCGACAGCGATGGTGCGACACGCTGGCCGCTCCACCTCGACCTCTGGCCCGGGGATATCCGCGTGACAACCCTCGCGTGGACACCTGCAGATACAATTGCTGTAGCAACTGTTTTCACCCAGGTTGTTGACGTCCCCCCTGGAGGACGTCCACCTCCTGTACCCATCCTCGAACACATTCGTCTGCGTCTGATTTCGGCCGATCCATGAGACTTTCTGAGCCGGCTCACCGGCCTTCGAAACGACCGAGAGCGCGCGACCATAGCGGTCGTGCGCTCCCAGCTTTTGAAAAAAAAGTGTTTGTTAGCTTACAAAAATTACTTCGCTGCAAGCAGCGGAGTCACAGGTGTTACCTGTTGTTGCGTGGTCTCCGGCTGAACCACCGGGCGGTTCTTGGGCCGGGGCCAGGGGATGTTGTGTTTGATGATGCGGCGCTTCAATGCGTGACGGGTGATCCCGAGGAGGTTGGCAGCTTCAACGATGCTTCCAGCTTGAACGAGAGCCGTCTCGCAGAGGAGTTTTTCGGCCGCGGCGAGGTTGAGTGAAACGAGTTCGAGGCGCATGGCGACGATGGTAGGAGATTGCGCTGGTCACACGTCTCAAACTTTGTGAAGACACTCTCCGTTAAAACTCACAATCACGCGCAAGTAACGCCCTTGATTTCGTCCACATCCGCTCATGTCTGCCGCGCTCATTCTCACAATTCTGTGCACAATCGGCCTGATGGCCGCGGGAATGAGCCTGTTTGCATATACGCGCACACGTGGCCGTGCGTATCGCCTACGGCGAATTCAGGCGACAACCCATCAGCTCAAACCCGCTTCGCAAGCGAACCTTACTCCCGCGCTACAACATCTCGCACATTTAACACAAAGCTGTCTAAACGAACTAAACGTACTGAGTCTCTATCACGAGCAAGTCGCGGTTCTTGCGCAGTCCGTTGATGAACCGCGAAGACGCCCACTCTGGAATCGACTTGAAGGCGCGAATTACGACTATGCAGTCGCACAAGCGGCCACAGCAATTCGCGAGTGGATCTCTCATTTTGATTCCCTCGATCTCGGCGGCCGCGAGATCGCCCTTCAACTCGGCATCCAAAAAACCGCGCTTTGCGCGCTACTGGCTACCGATCTCGACGCCGAAAACCAACACCCCGACAGCCATCGCTACGAACTCGCGGCCGCAAAGGTCCACCTGGCCCAGGCACTCCAACACCTGTCGAGTTACGCACCGGCTGCCTATCGCTAGTCGGAACTTCTGATCGACTTGATGATTGCAAATGCAATCATCTAACGGACTGGCACACCGCGTGGCGATTGCTTCCCGACGCATGTCCAGGACTGCGTACCAGTCGAAACAACTGGAAGTTTCGCGGTTATCGACTCGCCCGCGGCACCACGTCGACGCCGCGCAGGGCCAGCTGTGTGATGGCCTCGAGTAATTGTTCGAGCAGTGCACCTGGCTGCTCCCCGGGAGCTGTTTGCAACTCGACCGCGCACGGGTCGACCCGCAGGGTGGCGGAGGCCTGTTGCAACATCATGTATGCACAATCTTCTGGGTAGTCGACGCGAAGCCCTGCATCTTCGAGCTCGTCAATGCACACCTCGATCTCGCAGGGGACCCGGTGTTCGATGCGGATCCGGTCAAAGCGGTGCGCGCCTGGGCCGGGGCCACACATGGCGGCGACAAACGCCGGTGCCGACAGCAGTTGTAAACCGCGAAACTCGGACACTTCAGCACGCAAAAACACGGTCGACGGATCTTCGGAGTTGAGCCGGTGCTCGAGGCAATAATCAAAGTCAGGAGTCGAGAGGTGATCCTCGCCGCTTTTGAGCTGACGACGGCGGTACCCGAAGTGCTCGCGTACCCTCGCACGCATCATGTGGAGTTGGTCCCGTCGACTCGCGGCCCCGATCGCGGCGACAAAACTGACGGCCGAAGGAGTCACTCGTGTGGGGATCCGATGAAAACGGCGGTCAAAGCCGGGCAAGCTGCGGACCGCGAGCTCGGTTTGAGCGATCAGCACCAAGCGACCGAGCGGGGACTGGGTCGAGGCCCGGGGCCGGGCAAGTGCAGCCTCAAAATCACGGCTCACCACGGACCACAAGCTACCCGACATTCCGACCTCCGTCGACGTGGCCTTGGGCGACCTCCGGCTTCGGTTCTCGGCACATGCGACTTCGGCTCGCCCGCAACCTGGCAAGCGCCTCCTCGTCATCAGCAGTCAGGTGTAGAAGTCCTTGACTCGTTTCGACGGCGCGGATCTAAGTGTACGTACATTTTTTCTCCCCCGGACATCTCACCGAGCTTTCAGCTGCGGCTTTGCTCGATGGCGTTCGTTCGGAGCGAGCCCGGACGAACAACGTCCGGGCCAGTCACCTCGATGCCAGGAGAATCCATGCGCTGACCTCGACAGCCTGTCGCGGCCCGAACCCTTTGCCCTGCGAGTCAGCACTGCGAACTTTAACAATCAGTGCGCGGGGCCGGGCGCGAACGGCATCGCGGTTTGGGCCTGTCCGTGTGGGCGCGTCGGGTCGAGGAGGGCCGACGCACACGGCCCGATCACCTCGGCGAGACCGGCCTCGATCACCTGCCGTTGCTCCTCCACCGTCAGCCGCCCGTGGTTGCCCATCTGTTCGGGATCCACATCCTCGGCCCACGTCTTCGGCGCGGGAGGTGTGGACAGGGCGGCATCAAACGCCTGGGTGACCGCCTCGCGCACCTCGGGCGTACCGCTGTCGATGGCCCACTGGACAAACCGCCAGGCCAACATCGCGTGCCGCATCTCGTCCTCCGCGATCTGCTCGAGGACCTCGCGGACCTGTGGATCGGTCGCACGATCGCGGGCTGCCCGGGCCATCAGAGCTGCCAGAGTCTCGCCCACACATCCCTCGAGGACCGTGGCCGCGGCGATCGACGCTGCCGTCAACTCGTCGTCGGACAACTCATCGATCACCAGCTCCCCGGGGCCGAGTGCTTGTGTACCGTCGTAGGCATCCCCTAGGCCGAAGCACAGACGCGCGTGGCGGATCTCGTCGTCGATCGCTTGCTGTGCGCCATCGATCAGATCTGCGGAGGCACCGAGCGCCATCATCTGCAGGATGAAGCGGCTAAACGCGGCGATTGATGCATGCTCCATCAACGCGTCTTCGCGCCATGCGTCGGCGAGTGCCCGGCGCGTGACTTCATCGAGTGACGCAACATCCGGGGTTTGCAACGCACTCCAATCGCGCCGCGCTTGCAGCGGTGCCACGCGGGCCACGCCTTCGACCAAGTACGGACGGCCCTCGCACCAAATTCCTTGATGGGCACCGACGTAGCAACACATCCCCTCCATCTGCGGCACGCCATCGTCGGGGCCACACATCACGATCAGGTTCTCGGCCCAACAAAAATCGGGATCGCCGGTGATGGCGGCGTTGAGGTTGTAACTCACGCACTCTTCGTCGCACTCGTCACAGGAGTTGAGACCTTCCGGAATCTCAAAGCACGCTTCCGCGACTTCGTACTCCGGCGGAGGCTCATCGCACAGCGTCCCGTCGGTGTCGGTTCCGCCAGTTGTACTCTCGGTTCCCCCCTCGGTCGTCCCGTCCGTGGTTTCGGTCGTCCCGTCCGTGGTTTCGGTCGTCCCGTCCGTGGTTTCAGTCGTCCCGTCCGTCATCCCCTCGCTATCAGACCCGCTGGTGGCGTCGGTCTCCTGACCCGTCGTGCTGGTGTCCGAGGATCCGCTTGTAGACGCATCTGTTTCGGACGTCTCGCCGCTCCCTTCGGAGTCACTCGCCTGGGAATCACTGGTCTTGCCACCCGTGTCACACGCGGCCGTCGCCGTACACAGAAGACCGACTGCCGCCGTCACGCCGAGCGTGCGCAACAACTGGGTGCGAAACTGCGTAGCGTGGAGGCGCAAAAAAAGATTCGTCGAAGTTAAGTTAGTAGTCATACGCAGATTGTACGCCTACCTCGGACCTTCGGGTGAACTAGGTTTTTCAATTTCGACCCAGACCCCGTGGCCGGCCCCGAAACCGGATGTCGCCAGAATGCTCACGCCGGGAATCGCCGAGTAGCTCCGTACAAGTGACTGCGGGTCCACCTCCCCTCGTCCCGGGAATATTTGTCGATACACAAACCATTTCGCGCCCGGGCGAGCGAACGCTGACACGCACGGAGCCTTGACGAGCCCCGGTCTTGCTCGCGTCAGGCCCATCTATCGTCATTGTATACGCAATTATCATACATTGCGCTGTCGCCCGCAATTCGCCGGGTATGCGCAACATTCGAGTTTTGGGTTCAGAACGAGCGCCCTGCCCATCGTACGGTCACGTGCATTTGCAACCGAGACTCGGGCGAATCTCTCGGCACGAGGTGACGCACGGGCGAAAACCACAGGCTGTCCGGACCGTCCAACCACGTCGTGCATCGACGCGCCTGCCGAGGGCATTTGCAATCACACGATGGCCGTCCGCAACTACTGCTATGGTTGCCGCACAATCCCCATGGCCAGGCAACTGTTTGTCCTCATCTCGCTGGTTACGCTCGCGTCCATCGTCGGGCTGAGCTACCTGTGGCGCCCCGCGCTGTTCGCCCTCATCGTGGTTGTTCCACTCGTCCTGCGGGGCATGTGGGACATGATGCAGACGCGCCACACGATCCGCCGCAACTTCCCCCTGATCGGCAACGTCCGCTACTGGCTCGAGAGCATCCGCCCGGAGATCCAACAGTACTTCATCGAGCTCGACACCAACGGGCGCCCATTTAGTCGCGAGCAACGCTCGGTGGTGTACCAGCGAGCCAAACGCGAGCTCGACACGGTACCTTTTGGTACCCGACACGATGTATATGCATTGGGTTACGAGTGGATGGGGCACTCACTGGCGCCGGCGCAGCCCCTGCACGAACCACCGCGGATCACCATCGGTGGCCCGGATTGCAGCCAGCCCTACTCCGCGTCGTTGCTCAACATCAGTGCGATGAGCTTTGGCTCCCTGTCCGACGCCGCGATCCGGGCGCTCAACGGCGGGGCCAAGGACGGTGGCTTTTTTCACAACACCGGCGAGGGTGGCGTGAGTCCCTACCACCTCGAGCCAGGTGGCGATCTGGTGTGGCAAATCGGCACCGGCTACTTCGGGTGCCGCACAGCCGACGGCCGTTTTGACCCCGAGTCCTTCGCCCAAACCGCGACCAAACCCAACGTCCGCATGATCGAGATCAAGTTATCGCAGGGGGCCAAACCGGGTCACGGTGGGATCCTGCCGGCGGCCAAAGTCACCAAGGAAATCGCCAAGATCCGCCTGGTCCAACTGGGCAAAGATGTGTTGAGTCCGCCGGCCCACGCCGAGTTTTCAACCCCGATAGGGCTGCTCGAGTTCGTTGCCAAGTTGCGCAAACTCTCCGGGGGAAAGCCGGTCGGATTCAAGTTGTGTATCGGCCGTCAAGTCGATGTGTTCGCCCTGTGCAAGGCGATGCTCGAGACCGGGATCACCCCCGACTTCATCACCGTCGACGGCGGCGAGGGGGGTACGGGAGCTGCTCCATTGGAGTTTTCCAACGCCCTCGGCTCACCTCTCTACGACGCCTTGTGTCTGATGCACAACGCCCTTTGCGGGGTCGGATTGCGCGACCGCATCAAGATCATTGCCAGCGGTGGTGTCATCGACGGCAAGGACATCGCCGTCCGCCTCGCCCTAGGTGCCGATCTGTGTAACTCCGCCCGCGGCATGATGTTCGCCCTCGGATGTATTCAGGCACTTCGTTGCAACAACAACTCCTGTCCGACCGGAGTCGCAACCCAAGACCGCCGCCTCATCAGCGGGCTGATCGTGTCCGACAAACGCGAACGCGTTGCCAATTTCCAGCGCAACACAGTCCGTCACATGCTCGAAATGATGGCGGCGATGGGGTGTACCCACCCTGATCTTTTGCATCGAGGGATGATCTTCCGGCGCGTCGGCAGCACTGCGGTCGCCCGTCTCGACGAGCTCTATCCGCTGATTGACGAAGGCTGTCTGTCGCGGGGTGAGATTCCCGAGCATTACAAACGCGACTGGGATGCCGCCCGTGCCGACGTATTTGCGGGCGTGTAACCGGTCCGAACCATCTCTTCGTTCCGAAAGGGGACATGCGCTCGCACCGAGCCGGAGCAAAAAATCGTCCGATGTGCAACGAATGCAGACGGTGGTTCCGTGCATTTGCAAACCACAACCGCCACCACACACACCTCCACATACGTCAGCACCCACGCACCCCAATAGTAGTCTTGTTGCGAGGGGGAGATCCGGCCACGCCAGTGCTGGGTACAGACTTGAAACCTTCTACGTTTGAGTCATGCTGTGCACGCTGTTCACGGGTAGTGACTATATTTCCTGTAGCTGCAAGAAATTAATGTAATTCACCATACAACTAGATCAATCGATTGAGAGGCTGTGACGTGACGTTTTCAAAACCCCTAACCTGTGCTTTCCTGTACTGTCGAACGTGTCGAGGTTGGGGCTTCCTTGGTTGCGCGCGCCTGACAGGGATATATGAACCGTATCGCCCACCATCCATCCACTTCACAGAGCTACTCGCGTCTGGGTGTCCGAGGCTCGGCTAGCTCTCGCACCCATCGCTCAGGTCGCCGTCCCGTGGTCGACACCAATCTCGCAGACTTATTCGGCGTCGAGGAACCCGATCTTCACCACCTCAACCGCCGGGTCGGGCTCCTCGTACAACGGCTTGCGGGCGACGAGTTCTTTTACGACACCGCGCAGTCGCTGCAACGCGCCAGCCAGAGCATTCCGGCCGTCGCCCTGATCGTCGAGCACATGATGCACGACTGTGTCGCCGCCGACCGGCTGCAACTCGACGACGTCTACGTCGTGTTTTTGCTGACCCTGTTCGTCCTCATCATCGACGACCACATCGACTGCGACCTCGATCCCGAGCGCGTCACCGCCGACGAGGTCGAGGCCTACACGCACAAATTGATCGCTGCCTGCAAGCGACCGCCGCGGGTCACCGACGAGCCCCTGATCCGCTACATCTCGACGGTCACCGATATGCTGCGCGCCTACCCGGGGTACGCCGTCTACGAATCGGTGTATCAGCAAGCGCTTTCCAGTATGCTGGCCGGTATGGTCGTCGAGTACCGCTACCGCGGCGACCGTTCCGACGCCAACTTAGACGAGTATATGCTCCACGCCTCCCACTCGACCGGCAGCACGCTCGGCCTGACTGGTGCCCTGATTGTGTTGGGCGACACCTCGGTTCGCGACCGTACCCGCGAGATTCGCGTCGGCCTCGAAATCGTCGCCTCGATCATCCGCTACTCCAACGACATCCGCTCCTACGAACGCGAGTTGATCGAAGGCAACATCACCTCGCTGCAGCTAGCCGCCAAAAAGTTCGGAATCAGCAACCGCCAGATCCCGTTCAATCGCCGCGACATTCTGCGGATCATTCGCGCCATGATGATCGTCGAGGCCTACGACCTCAAAGAGTGCCTCGCCTACCTCAAGAGCGAGGGCGGGTTATTTGAGTCGGTGCTCGTCAACGCGGTCATGGGTGTGGTGCGGCTCTACGAGATCGCGGACTTCCACACCCTCGCGCTGGAGGACTGACGTGGAAGTTGAAAATCGCCAACATATCCTCGACGAGCTGTGGGCGATCGCCCTGCTCGACAATGAAGTCACCGACGACGAAGCCGCCCTGCTCGAGGCACTCAAAGAACAGCTCGACCGCTTCGAGCTGCTGCTCGACGACGTCTACCTCGACAACGTCGTCGATTTTGATGAATTTTTGAGCATGCGAGCAGCCCGTAAGCAAATCCTCGAACACACCCTCAACCGCGCCCTCGCCGACGGACGGATCACCTCCGACGAGCGCCAGTTGTTGGTGCGGATCATCGAGATGTTGCCGCTGATCCGCTAGTTCGCTCGGGCGACAAACATGTAGCGACATCAAGCGGGGTCGGCCGGCACCACCACCGTAAACGCCGAGCCCTCGCCGAGTGTCGACTCGACCTCAACGTCGCCGCCGAGCATCTTGGCAAACCGCTGGACCACCGCCAAGCTGACACCAGACCCCTCGTAGGTGCGGGTCGTCGAGTAGTCGACCTGGTCGAAGGCATCGAACAACCCGGCGATATCCTCCTCGGAAATCCCGATCCCGGTATCGCGGATACAAAAGCGGACAAACGTCGCCCCACCCCGCTCGTAGGTTGTGATCCTGACGTTGATAAGGCCGTTTTTGGTGAACCGACAGGCGTTGTCGAGGACGCTCATCAGGCAGTAGTAGAGCATCCACGGGTCGCTGCGGATCTTGTCGAGTTGCGTCTCTTTTTCGACCTTGAGGTTGTTGTGATTGTCGCTTGCCGCCTCGCCGATCTCGTCGAGTACCCGGCGCATGGTTTCGTCGATCCCGACATCGACGATGTTTGGTTTGGAGTCGCCGACCTGCAGCCGCGACAGCTCGAGGATACTGGTCAGCGTCCGCAGCAAGCGTTTGGCGGACACGCGAATCTTCCCGAGATCCGAGATAAACTCCTCGATATCCCCGTCCTCGGCCTCCTCCTCGATGAGCTCGGTGTAGCCGATCACGGCGTTGAGGGGCGTGCGCAACTCGTGGCTCATGTTCATCAAGAACTGCGTCTTGGCCCGGTCGGCTTTCAATGTATCCTCAAGTGCTTGTTGCAGATTCTCGTAGAGTCGGGCGTTCTCCACCGAAATTGCGATCTGGGCCGCAAGCTGTTTGAGCAGGTCGAGACGATCGGCCGTGAACGCGCTGGTGGTGTGATTGTTTTCGAGGTACAGGACACCGGAAATCTTGCCCTTGTGGACGATCGGTGTACATAAAAGTGATTGCAGCCCGCGGCTGATCACATACGGATCCTTGGTGAAGTTGCCGGTGTGCACCGCATCGTCGAGCACCACATCCTCGCCGGTACGGGCGACAAACTTGACGATCGTGGTCGAAAGTCGTGGACAGGCGGCCACCGGCTCCGATTGCAGCACGTGGATCTTTTCCGGGTCGACGCCCCCTTCCGCCTCGATCAGCAGGCGGCCCTGATCGATCAGAATCAAAAATCCGACCTCGGCCCCGGCGTTGACGATCACCACCCGCAAAAGCTCCCGCAAGAGACGTTCGAGTTGGATCTCCGACGAGATGGCCTGGGAGGCTCGGATCACGGTATCGATGTCGAGGACCTTGGCACTGCTCGCCTGGGTGATCCGCGGGGAAAGTCCTTCGGTATCGATCCGCAACTCGCCGGTCATCGACTCGTCAGGCAGGATATCGGGGAATTCGGCAGTGAGGAGGTTTGCCTTGGACACCGCACCCCAGCGGCGAAATGCCGACCGCGACTCGCGGAGGTAGGACTCACCGATCACAACTTGCCCGGAGGCCAGGCAAAACCGGGCTGCCCGTTCAAACGCAATGGCCTCGCAGTGGATCGCCCCGTGGCAACGTGCCGCATCGATCGCCCGGTTGTAGAGCACAAGTGCGGTGCCGGCCTCACCATCGAGCCGAGTCCTCTCAGCCGCGGCTAGCAAGTACCGCGGCTCAAAGTTTTGCGGACACAACTTGGCCCACTTCTCCAACCGCCGCAAACTCGACTTGAGGGTCTTCTCGTGGCGTTTGCGGTCCCGGGGGATCTGCCCGTAGAGGGCCGCAGCATTGAGGCATTGGTAGAAATGAAAATCGGCCAACACCGGCTGCGCCATCATTGTCTCGAGCCGTTGTTCGACGATTTCCAAGTGGCGCGAGGCTTCATCGTGATCGCCGAACAGGTACAACACCATTGACTTGAACAGGTTG
>CAZUPD010000107.1:13449-27494 GCA_964621785.1 uncultured Nannocystaceae bacterium | reverse complement strand
AACTCAACCCTTTCGCTCGAGCTTCCTCTTGAAACATGTCGATCAGTTCCTGACCGATTGCTCCGACCGAAACACTTTCCTCCTTAAACCTCATCCGCTCGGCTTCAACCTGCGCAAGATCGAGCAAGTCGTTCACCGTCGAATGAAGGAGACCAGCGGCTCGACGGGCGATCCGCACCATCTCAAACACCTTTTCAGGCTCGTCATTTTTGAGCACAAGGTCGAGGTAGCCAATGATGGATGCGAGCGGGGCCCGTAACTCATGGGAAATATTGGCTAGAAATTGCGTTTTCTGCTTGTTTGCAGCCTTCGCTTCTTTGGCGGCCTGCTCGAGTTGGCGCCGCTGACTCTCTCGTTCGCTGATATCCGTGAGGCAAATAAGGAGTGCATCTACTTCCAAAGCGTTGACCCGCGATGGAAATATCTCAACTTCCTTCACACCATTTCCATTTACAAAAATCTGCGTACAAAGGGTTCTCCGCTGGTTGGACGGCGCGCTCCAAGCTAACTCGAGAAACGCGAGGACATCGCGATGCGATTCCGGCGGAAAGTACTTGATCATCGGTTGTTGGGAGAGTGCGCGACGGCCCCACCCCAACAAGCTTGACATCGCAAGATTTGCATCGCGAACCACAAGGAGCTCGCGCGCGACGAGCAGCTGGGGTACTGCCGATGCTTCAAACATCGCATAGGCCCACTCACGAGCAGCCTGGAGCGTTTCGTTGGCTCGATGCAGCTCGAGGTTTTGCATCTGAAGCTCGAGCTGATGCACCCGTAGCTCCTCCAATATCTCGGTCGCATTCGATTCATCGACGGTTTTGGAGTACCGGTACTTCGCAAGTCGAGCGAGCGCGAGCTCTCGTAGTTTATCAGAATCGGACACGTCCCTCCCCCTTACGCATCTTCCCTTTGAGGCAGGTTGACAATCGTGAAGTAGAACCCCGCGACATTGCGAACGATCGATTCGAGGGTGACCAAATCAACCTGCTTGGACACAAAGCATGATGCATACTTCCCGTAGGCTTCCTTCACCATGTTCTTCTCCGCAGTCTGCGAAACAATCACAACTGGTATGTGGCGGACCTTCGGGTCGTGTTTGATTTCTGTGAGCAGGTCAAGCCCGCTGCCATCTGGCAACCCGACGTCGAGGAGAATGAGATCGGGGAGAGGCTGCGATTTCAGAGCCGCCCGTGCATCGGCAAGCGTACCAACACTGCTAACTTCGCAGTGGAGTTTGGTTCGTTTGAGGGCAGTCTGAATCATCACAAGATCGTCGGGATTGTCCTCGATAAGTAAAATATGAAGTGCAGCTCTGGCCTTCAGTTTGCTCAATGCCTCCTCGGTGCGCTCGAGCTGTGCGGTGAGTTTGTGGTTTTCGGAAACATCCACAAACAGTAGGACAACGCCCTGGATGATATCGTCCGTTGTCCGGTAGGGGACAATATCGAGTCGATACATCGTGCCGTCGTCGGCGCGAATCAAGCGTCCTGTGGGGATGAGAGTCTCGAGTACCTGATGCGCCAGCTCGACAAAATCGGACGGCTTCGTGCGGAAAGAGAGGTCTGTCAGTCGTCGGCCCACATCGCTCGGTATCAGGTTGACCAGCTTCCGGACACTTGGGGTAAACCGCCGGACACACATCCGCCGATCGAGAAAAATCACCCCGAGTCGCGTGTTGGACAGAAGGTTCTCGATATCGTTGTTGACCTCGGAAATCTCAACAATCTTTTCTTGGTACTCCGTGTTGACTGTCACGAGCTCTTCGTTGACACTCTGCAGCTCTTCGTTGGTGCTCTGCAGCTCCTCGTTACTTGCGAGCAACTCTTCGTTTGTCGCTTGCAACTCTTCATTGGAGGTTTCGAGCTCTTCAATCGTCGCTTGTAGTGTTTCCTTGGTGTACTGAAGCTCGGCCTTGAGGTCTTGGATATGCTGTCCCGTGTCGTAGCGGATGGTGTCGGTTGTGCCGGTTGTGTCGGCACCATCTTCGACGGTGACGAGTTTCCGTTGGGGGCCCTCGTGAAAAACGATGACATAAAGTTCCCTTCGCTGTTCTCGCTCGCTTTGCCCACGCTCGCTCAGGGGCTCCGCTAAAATATCAATATGGCGGATCCCTCCCTCCTCGCTCTCGACGGTGACTCCCCGGTACGTCACACGCTCGCGTGTCTTGAACACACGATGGGTGACAGTCGAAAGGACAGCCGACAGCTCCGGCAACGCGAGTCGGAGCAAGTCATGGTCAAACTCTCCGACCGGTAGCTGAAGGAAGTCGCTGATCGGTCCAAAGGAGAGGAGTACCCGTAGTGTTTGATCAAAGACGACACTTGGAGGTGCGTACCGGGCCATGATCTGGCGAAACAGCCGGGCTTCACGGTTGGCCGTGTGTACGGGCTTCACGTTCAGATTTGACTCAAATCGCTGCCCCGAAAAATCCCTGTCCGGGACGATGAGATGCCGGAGGCTCGGCCGCAGTGCATCAGACTTGCGGCGATAGATCTTCCACCGCCGATTGATCGTCGAATAGTTGGCGAGGTCATCGGACAACGACTCACTGTGACCTAAAAACAAGCACCCCTCGGGCTTCAACGCATATCCGAATACCTCGAGAATTCTACGTTGTACCTCGGTGTTGAGGTAAATCAGCATGTTGCGGCAGGCGATGAGGTCGATGCGGTTAAATGGCGGATCACTACAAATGTTGTGCCGCGAATAGATCACGCAACGCCGGAGTTTTTCCGTGACGCGATAGTTATCACCTTCGTGGACAAAGGAGCGCGAGATCAAATCGAGGGGGACATCTTGAAGCGCCGTCACGGGATAGACGCCATTTGCGGCGATGCGCAGCGCGTCGGGATCGATATCTGTAGCGAAGACTTTCAGGTTGAGGTCGGGCCGCTCCCGCCGTTCAAACTCCGAGAGAAACAGCGCGCCCAAGGAGTAGGGCTCCTCACCAGTCGAACACCCCACCGACCAAACACGGACGGTCGAACGCACAGGTAGGTCCGAGCAGAGCAGCGGAACCACATGACTTCGAAGGGCTTCAAAGGCTTCGCGATCGCGGAAGAAACTTGTGACACCGATGAGTACATCTCGGTAGAGGGCCTCGACCTCGCGCGAGCTCGCGGCGAGAAACTCTGCATATCGCGGGAGCTCACTCAACTGTGCCATCTGCATGCGCTTGGTAATCCGGCGCATGAGTGTCCCCAAACGATAGGCCGTAAAGTCGATCCCGCTAAAGGCCTTGAGCTCGCGAAAAATCGTCTCGAGTGCACCTGGCTGCTCACCGACGAGGATTGCGGGGGTCACCGACGGATGCACAAACTGGACGATCTTTTTGACCAGTTCTTCGGCAGGGCCCACAACATCGACGATATGGGTTGCAAGAGCACTGCGCGGCATCCCGTCAAAGCGCGCAGATTCTGGATCTTGAACTAACACCAATCCACCGACGCCCTTGACTTCGCGGATCCCGAGCGTACCGTCGCTGCCGGTACCTGACAAAATGACAGCAATTGCCCGCTCTTCGTACTCTCGGGCGAGCGAACGTAAAAACACATCGATCGGAAGGTTAAACGTTCGCGACGGCGGTTGGTCGGTGAGGACGATCCTTCCCTTGACGATTGTAATGTTCTTGCGCGGGGGAATCACCCAAACTTCACCCCCGCTGATCGTAACACCATTGATTGCCTTGCGAACCGGGAGTTTGGTGTGCTTTCCGAGGAGCTCGGCCATCAAGCTCTCGTAGTCCGGAGAGAGGTGTTGGACCACCACAAACGCGATGTCATCCACTCCGGGCATGTGGCGGAAAAATTCTTCCAGCGCTTGCAGCCCACCAGCAGACGCTCCGACGCCGACGACAAACCGCGGAGGTTGAGATTCGTTTCCTTGAATGATAGTGTCTGGTTTGTCGGTCACAGGTCCCCCGAACGTAGCCAAGGTAACCTGAAAACAAATTTTCGGCAATGCGCTTAGGACAGGCCTGCGTGGGTAAGGATTGCCTGAATCTGCAGGTGGAGATCTTCGAAGCGAAATGGTTTCGCGATCACCCCGAGTGCGCCCGCCGCCTTCAAAGCACGCACGTCCCTATCTCCCGTCAGAAAAATGACTGGTGTATCACAGATGGGATGCTCCTCATTCCGCAACTGTGCCAGCAAGTCCGTCCCCCGCCCATCCGGCAGTAGATTGTCCAAGAGGATGACGTCCGGGCCAAACGTCCGAACCTGTGCAAGGGCTGACGCGAGACTATCGGCGAGGGAGACGTCCCATGTTTCGACCTGACCCAAACACAATCCGAGCAACATCCGCATATCGGGCTGGTCGTCGACGGCGAGAATCTTGAGAGTATGGGGCATGGTACGAAAAAAATCGTGTCAAGAGGGCTCCCCGCGAGCGGCGAGTCCAACGACTCGCTCGAGTATTGATCTCGCGCGGTCGATTTGTCCAGCCTTCACAACCTGCTCCAAGGTCCGGAGCTGTTTGCCAACTTCTTCCCAGCCGAAACACCCCGCAGACCCGCCGATCGTATGGGCCTGCTGCTGAACGGACACCCAATCTTGATTCTGGAAGGCCCGTTGGAGATCGGCCAGCTTGGCGGGGAGTCGGTCGCCGTAGTCCTTACGCATCGCGGCGAACTTTTTTTGAAAATCGGTTTGAGCCATCATCCAACTCGCTATCGTATAGGTTGTATACAAACGGGAGTCTATCCCGAAACTCTTTGTTGGCACAACGATACGGCAGCGCGCACCTTTGCATCGCGGATCCCCTTGCCCGCTGCCACACATGCTTGAAAGCGGCCCTGCTCCTTGAGCGCGCGAACCTCGAGTCGGATCGCATCGAGTCTGTTGGGCCAGCACTCTTTTTTTGCAACCTGCTTCAAGACTCCGTTCCAATCCAAGTGCCTCGCGGACTGATCCGCCGACTTTTGGACCCGTTCGCACCGAGGGTCGAGGGCCTTGGGCTGCGCCTTGTCGGACGAAGTCTTTGAAGTCTTTGGAGTCTTTGGAGTTTTATCGCGTTTGGGGGGACTTTTTGCTTCCGTTGCGCCACCGCTACCAGACGTCGCCTGATGTGCCACGACTTCGTCGCCCGGAGCACTCTCGCCAGTCGGCTCGTCGGTCGAGTCGTCGGTGGTCGTGACAACTTCGTCACCCGCAGCTGTTGTAGGATCTCCGGATGTGGTTGTCTCTGCCAAGCCACCACCGGTTTTCGGAGTCTCATCATCCGCTGGTTTCAAAGCGCTCAGCGACTCGATGTGTGCATGGGTGTTCGCAGTCACCTCGGTCGGAACCGTTTCAGACTGCCCGAGCGTGTAAATCAGATACATCACGACCGGAGCAACAAAGAGTAGGAGCGTAATGATAGCCCATCGCGCCACTCCGACACCATCTTGGGGGGGGGTCACCGAGGGTAGCGTGCTGGGGACGACGACTCCCATCTGTGGGGACGAAACGTGCGCACGTTGTGCGACCGGTGACTGGAGCCCGAACAGTCGGTTGACCGACGCGACGAGGTCTCCGGGGGAGAACGGCTTGACCAAAAATGCATTTGCACCGATCGACGCGAGCTCCTTCCAGTCGCCGGCACCACCGACCGCAGTCATCACGATGATCCCCGCCTGATTGTCGGAATCGAGGCTTCGGAGGTAGCGTGTGATATCAAATCCATTGACCCCCGGCATTCGCAAGTCGGTTACCACAAGTGAAGGAACCGAGCGTTGCAAACGACGCAGTGCATCCTCTCCTGAAGAGGCAACCTCTACAGACATGTCTGAGAAGACATCTAGCAAAATTGCTTGTACAAGTTCACACATTGAGGGATCGTCGTCCACGACCAAGGCCGAGGTCGGGTGCGTCCCGCGGCCCGGTGCTTCAAGTGCTCCGGTGAGCGCAGCCAAAAATTCCTGTGCCGACTGCGGCCGTTTTTTTGGGTCCTTGGCGAGTGCATTTTGGACCACCCGATCAACTTCAGGAGGCAGGCCTGCGCGGTACAGACTCGGAGCGGGGGGGGGCTTTTCGACTTGTTGTCGCAACACCTCGGGCGTGTGCTCTGCAAGAAATGGAGGGCGGCCCGTCAACAACTCAAAACAAAGCGCACCAAGTGCATAAATATCGACCAAGTGGGTCAGGTCCCCCAGCTGGATCACCTCGGGAGCGAGGTACGCAGGTGTCCCCGCCATGACATTTTCCTTGGGGTCACCATACAATTGTGCGATCCCAAGGTCAGTGATCACGATTCGGAAGCCCGAGCCAATCAAGATATTACTCGGTTTGATGTCGCGGTGAATCACACCCGCCTGATGAATTGCGGTGATTCCCTGGCACAAGGGGCGAAATACCCGCAAAACCTCTTCGAGTGAGAGTCCACCCCCTGCACTCGCCAACAGGTCCTCGAGGTTGGTTCCCTCAATGTACTCCATCACCACATAGGGAATCCCCTTATGTTTACCTCGCGCATGAACTGTCACAAGGTTCTCGTGACGAGCACGTGCCATCGCCCGGGCTTCGGTGCGAAACTTCTCTTGAATCATCGGGTCGCTACTCAGCTCGGCGCGAATGAACTTGATCGCGACCTCGCGCTCTAGCTGTGTATCCCTCGCTAAGTAGACAACGCCCATCCCCCCTTCGGCCAATTCACGAACGAGTAGATAACACCCCACCATTTCGCCCGGGGTGACATCGACGGCGGAGAGCGACTCAAACCGACTCCTCGCCAATGCATAGGCCAAATCGTCGCGCGGGACCGTATCGTTTACGACCACGGTCGCGGGGTCCTGCTCGGCTCGCGAAAATTGACCGGAGCCCTGAGCCGGCAAACTGCGGACCGTCTCTTTCGGAGAAAGGCCTTCCACCTCTGCCAACTTACCGGATAATCTCGTTCTCGCCACGTCTGGAAACGAAGGTAACACGCTTGCAAAGCGCCGATTCGCACTGGCTTTCGACACCAGATAGATAACCTTTTGGATTTTCTTACAAAAATGCGGGCGGGGCATCTCACGGATTTTCTTCGCGAAGATTCGTTTCCCGTGTGACCCCTCTCAGGTCATGCGTCGCACCAAAATGCTACACAAACTGCTACGATTGACCCCTTGATACTACACGGTCAATGACCGATCACCCACCGAATGCCCCAATTGACGACCTTTTCGATCATCCGGTTTGCATACACTCCAGGGCAAAATCAAGTGCCGCCGAAACCGCCGCCACTTGTGCCCCATTACACTGTTCTGGCGTAACTTCTGGGCTATCTGGGTAGACCTCGGTTGTGGTTGTAAACCTTGCACCTGTCACACTTGCACACAGACCCAACGACCGAAACGGATAATTGATCACTCCGCGTTGGACGACCTTCACTCCAATCATCTCACCATGGGCGTCGGGCGGGGCAATATGCGTCACCGCCTCGACTCCGGCGATGATGGCCGCCTGGAATTCTGGTTGGGGGTTTTCGCTATCGCCCACCGTGTAAAAACCATCCGGGATGATCCCCGGCTCAAACATCTTGCCATCGCGGGCTGCCAGGGCCGGCCGGAACTCTTCTTCGTCGCTATCTGTCGTCTCATGGAGGTCGATGTGCACCAACCAGCTGTCCCCGAGGTGACGCACCAACGTCATGAGTGCAGCCGCCTCTTCGCACGGACTGCATTCAACAAACGAACGGTTGGGATCGATCGCCCGGGGGTTCCAGCGGTTGATCACCTCGTACCCCCAGGGGCTCACACAGGGCGCCACCACCATGTTGACACGTCCCTGGTAGTCGCAGGCCTTCGCTGCAAGAAATTCAAGCGCTCCCTGGACACCACTCGTTTCGTACCCGTGCACGCCACCGGTCACCAGCACCCACGGCTTGCCCTCCCCCGCCCCTGTGTGGGTGACCGCAAACAGTGGGTAGCGCGTGGGATCGATGCTCAACGCTCCATACTGCTGGACCTCGAACGCGTCGTCGAGGCGCTGCAACTTGCGGACGACTTCCTCCTGGTAGCTGCGTTGGACATCTCGCCGGCGCAGCCACTCCGCTTTGTCTGCGCCGCTCCAAGGCTGCCCCGGTGTACCGATCGGATAAAATCGCTGTGACTGCATATCGCGCTCCTAGGCCCGTTTTGCCATAGATCTGGCCCGTTGCCAAGCGACCAAATCCGCCACGGGACGCACGCCGACAGGAACAGAGTTTGTGCGCAACCAAAAAAAAAATGTAGACACATCAAAATAATTGTAAACACATCCAAAAAATTCATTGATGATACAACCTCGACGACAGTGTCCGCCCGCGGCAGAGAGCCCGCCGGCCATCTCCCACGGGCACGAGGTGAGGTTGTGTAACGATTGCACGAGGCCCCACAACCTGCGCGAGCATCCCTCTGCGCCAAGGCGGATGAAACACGCGACGACCCGTGGCGACCCTGTACTAGGTCGCAGATCGCCGGACAGGCCGTGGCTCCGCTCGCGCAGGTTTTTCTTGCTTTCGGGTGTCGTGAAACGCTGGTGAAGCCTCCGCAACCCCACACAGTGACGTCTGAGCCCGAATGCTACAATTCGCGAACGACCGCCTCGACGCAGATGACAGCCGCCGGTGTTGTGGTCTATGAAGCCCCTGTGTCCCCGCTCGAAATTGCCTTCCTCGCGGTCGCGGCTGCCGCTGCCTTCTGCTGGCTCGTGTCCGAAATCACCGGCGAACACTCCTGGGTCGATCGCCTGTGGTCGCTGCTCCCTCCAGTGTACGTCGCCTGGTTTGCCGCACAAACAAACTTTACAGATCCCCGATTGCTGACGATGGCGATCCTCGCCGCGCTGTGGGGTGGAAGATTGACATACAACTTTGCCCGGAAAGGTGGGTACCAACGCGGAGGTGAGGACTACCGTTGGGCCGTGTTGCGTCAGCGGATCAGCCCCGCGATGTTCCACGTGTTCAACCTCGTGTTTATCGCGGCATTCCAAAACATCCTGCTCTTCCTCCTCGCCGTTCCGGCCTATGTCGCGCTCGTCGAACAGGGTACCCCGTGGGGCCCCATCGACACGCTTGCGACCTGTCTATTTGTTCTGTTCCTCGTCGGTGAATCCCTTGCCGACGAACAGCAGTGGCAATTTCACCAACAAAAACAGGCGCGGAAGCAACGCGGAGAGGATGGCCCAAAGTTCTGTACGACCGGCCTGTTTCGCATCTCCCGGCATCCCAACTTTTTTTGCGAGATTTCAATTTGGTGGAGTTTTTACCTGTTTGCCGTCGGTGCCACCGGGGAGTGGCTCAACTTCGCCATCGTCGGTCCAGTGTTGCTCACACTCCTGTTTCAGGGGTCGACCGCGTTCACGGAGTCGATCTCGCTGAGCAAATATCCGGAGTACGCGGAGTACCAGCAGGCAACACCTCGCCTGCTCCCGCGGCTGTTTCGACGGTGAGGTGCCGGGCGCCCATTGATTGCACCTACACAGGAATCCGACGCAACGCATCCATGTATAGGAATCGAATATGGCGCCCACACCTTCTTCCGCCCGTCCGCTAACACGACTCCTGCGTTACTCCGCACGTCACCGCGGCACCATGATCGTGGCGACGATCTACTCGATCCTCAACAAGCTGTTTGACCTCGCTCCGCCGCTTTTGATCGGTGCGGCCGTCGACATCGTGGTCTCGCGCCAAGACTCGTTCCTCGCGCAACTCGGATGGCCCGAGGTCGAGACGCAGCTGTGGGTCCTCGCCGGGTTTACGCTGTTGGCCTGGGGCGCCGAGTCTGTGTTTGAATACGCATATGCAGTCAAGTGGCGACGCCTCGCCCAAACAGTCGAGCACGAGTTGCGGATGGATGTCTACCGCCATGTGCAAGACCTCGATCTTGCCTACTTCGAGGATCGCAGCACCGGCGGACTGATGGCCGTGTTGGTCGACGACATCAACCAACTCGAGCGCTTCCTCGACGACAGTGCCAACCAAATCATCCAACTCATCACAACGATCACGGTCATCGGCGGGCTGTTTTTCGCCGCGATCCCATCGGTGGCTTGGATGGCGATGCTCCCGATGCCGTTTGTGGTCTGGGGTTCGATCCGCGTCCAGCGACGGTTAGAGCCCCGCTACGCGACCGTACGGGAGCAAGTCTCCCTACTCAATGGACAGTTGAGTAACAATTTAGGTGGTATTGCAACGATCAAAAGCTTTTGTGCCGAACCCCACGAAGTCGCGCGCATCGAAGCCCACAGCCACGCCTACGAAGCGGCCAATCGCCACGCCATCGGGCTCAGCTCCGCATTCGTTCCTGTGATCCGGATGTTCATTGTCACCGGATTCACAGCGATCCTCATATACGGCGGCTACATGGCCCTTGACGGCCTGCTCAACGTCGGCCTCTACAGTGTCTTGGTATTTATGACACAACGTTTTTTGTGGCCTCTGACGCGACTCGGAGCCGTGCTCGACCAGTACCAGCGGGCGATGGCCTCCACCACTCGGGTGTTAAACCTGCTCGACGCCGAAGCCAAGGTCACATCCGGGTCCAAATCCCTTGCGCGCTCGAACGTCCGCGGTGAGATCCAAATTGAGAATGTCGACTTTCACTACGATGCCTCGGTGACACGCCCCAACGCAAAAACGGTGCCAATCCTCCGAGGATTAAGTGTCGATATTCCTGCGGGGCATACCGTTGCCTTTGTCGGTGCGACCGGTGCGGGCAAAAGTACACTGATCAAACTCTTACTACGATTTTATGACGTCAAGTCCGGACGGGTGTGCCTCGACGGGATCGATGTACGCGAACTCGATCTCGCCAGCCTGCGACGGGCGGTGGGTCTCGTGAGCCAGGATGTGTTTCTGTTCCACGGGACAGTTCGCGAAAACATCGCCTACGGGAGTTTTGACGCCACCGATGCGGCAATCATGGAGGCGGCCAAGGCAGCCGAGGCCCACGACTTCATTTTGCGCCTACCGCAGGGCTACGATACGATTGTGGGCGAGCGCGGGCAGAAACTTTCAGGTGGCCAGCGACAGCGGATCTCGATCGCTCGAGCGCTCTTGGTCGACCCTCCCATCCTGATCCTCGACGAGGCAACTTCGAGTGTCGACAATGAAACCGAAGCGGCGATCCAGCGCTCGCTTGAAAAAATCACGAAAGGACGGACCACCATCGTGATCGCCCACCGTCTGTCGACCATCCGCCGCGCCGATACGACCTTTGTGCTCGAACACGGTACGGTGATCGAACGTGGAAACCACAGGGAGCTTTTGGCAAAAAATGGTGTCTATGCATCGTTGTGGCGGGTTCAGACCGGTGAGGCGGCATAGAGTCCGGCACGTCACGTGCGGCGTTGTCGAATCGCGCGCAACTTTCGGTCACGATCGGTCGGAGCAGTCTGCGGCTCGAGAAAGACCTCGGTTCCTAGCGATCGGGTGAGTGGCTGCGTTAGCCTCGGTCGATGCCACCGCAATCCGACCTCGAGAAACTCCGCCGCGACTCGATGCATGCCCAACTGCGGGCACTCCGGGATGGTCATGTGAGCGCCCGCCAACTTCTCGAGTGTACCCTCACGGCTCATGCCCGGCTCGACAAACGCATCAACGCGATCCCGGCTGTATATGCAAATAGGGCTCGAACCGAGGCGGATGCCGCCGACGCTGCGCGTGAACGTGGGGCGCCACTCGGTGTACTTCACGGATTGCCCATGTCCATCAAGGACGCACATAACGTCGCGGGAATGCCGACGACAATGGGCCTCCGGGCGATGCAAAACAACATCGCCAACCACGATATGACACTCGTCGCGCGCCTACGGCGGGCAGGAGCGATTGTGTGGGGAAAGTCCAACCTCCCGGTGATGAGCTACGATTGGCAGGCTCGTAATCCGCTGTATGGCACGACCGAAAATCCGTGGCTCGCAGGTCATTGTGCCGGGGGGAGTTCGGGCGGAGCTGCGGCTGCACTTGCAGCGGGCTTGACCGCGGCGGAGCTCGGGAGTGATATCGCTGGTTCGATACGCGTCCCGGCGAGTTTTTGTGGTGTGGTCGGACTGCGCCCAAGCGAAGGATTGTTGACCCTTTCGGGGCTGGGGCGGACGCCGGCCGATCCGACGCCACACATGCTGGTCAGTGGTCCCATGGCACGCCATGTCGCTGATGTCCGCGTGCTCCTCGAAGTCCTACTCGGCCCCGATCCACGGTCGCTTGCGACCCCGGGGGCGTTGCCCGGAACACCCTACCAACTCGGTGCAGCCCCTGAACCCGGCGACCTGCGGGGTCTCGAGATCGGTGTATGTGAAGATATCGGTGGAGTCGAACTTTCGAGCAGCGTGCTTACGGCCTTCACCGATCTGCGCACGCGCTTGGTCGACGCCGGGGCAAAAGTTGTAGATGCACCACTAGACCCAGTTCTCGACGCCCGAGCAGCGCTCCACCTCTGGGCTCGTATCCAGGGTTTTGAATTTTGGCACGCGTTTGTACCCTGGCAGCTCGGACCGCTTCGCTGGTTGGCCGCCGCCCTGTACCCCCGCTGGCTCGGCTTCAACGAGATGTCCCGAGGGACAGCAAGGGGACTCCTCGGGCGTGGACAGGGCTATCTGCACGCGCTCGCCCGACGCGACGACTTGGCAGGTGTGTTCGACGACTTCCTCGCGCGCTTCGACCTCTGGATCGCCCCCGTCTCGCCGATCCCGGCATTCCCACACCAACAGATGGGACGCCCATTACGTATCGATGGCCGCCGGGAGTCCTACGGCCGAGCGATCGGTATCTACAACTGTCCACTTTCACTCCTCGGCGTACCAGCGGTCGCTCTCCCGATTGCCCGCTCGCCCGAAGGCTTGCCGATCGGAGCACAACTCGTCGGCCGCCGCTGGAACGACCGCCGCGTGCTCGCGCTGGCCGAGCGCATTGAAGCCATCGTCGATCCCGGCCCACGGGTGTACGAAGGGTAACCCCGAGGTCCCAGTCATTTCGGTCACTCGGTGATCGCCACATCAGACGAGAAGCATTCACTGTCCACAGGCCGACAGCGTTTCGTCGATCACGACGTTTGGCGCGCGCGGGACCCCCTGATCGTCATAGCGCACATCGTACTGGACGAGCGAAGCAAGTGCGTTGACAGACAGGATCTTCATCCGCGCGACCGAAGTGTCGCCTTTGCGGCCTAATTGGTCGAGTAACACGGGAACATGCTCGGCCGCTCCGAGTCGCGCCGTCATACCGAGGAATCGCTCACCGATGTACCAATAGCCAAAGTCCTCGCCGCGGGCGTGTGCCTGCCAAAAACTGCGGCTAAACAGCGCACGTGCATCCGGGCCATCGAGATCGAGCGGAGCAAACGCGGCCCGTCGGGTATCGTCGTAAAGCAACTCGCGCAGCGGTCGCGAGGCCAAGTCGAGTGAAACGGAATCCCGCTGGCCGTCGCCACTGCCTTCATAGCCGGCAAAGTGACGCTCGACCCCTCGCCCATCGCTCCCGATCAACCGCAGCGTCGCATGAAAGTCGCGCGAGGACATCGAGATCCCCCCGAGCCCGAGTCCGTCAGGGCGCGGCGGCGGTGGGCGCTCGTCAACCTCGACAAACAGGGCCGCGCGTACTTGCTCGAGCACGGATTTCATGTCGGCGGCATCGATTGGAGCGCGAAACCCCTCGAGCTTTCCGATCGAATCCTGCTGCCACGGATCATCCGGGTCGCGCTTGCCGGTCCCGTAATAGTGATTGTACTCGAGTAGAGTCAATGTATAGGCACCTGTTGTTTCGCGGTCGAACTGCGCCAGCGTCAGAGACCCCCCGTGCCCGCTACTTCCGTGGTACACAATGGTCTCTAGTTGCGGGTCGAGTCGGTCGCAACCCGGGTTGATGGTGAGCGTCCCCTTTTCCCACTGACGGTGCCAACGCTCTCGGACCTGGGCGCGAAGTCGACGAGCGACACGGCCGGGCGTGGTTCGACACGCCGCATCAGCTGCCGGGGGGTTGAGCTCACCCGGATCAGTCGCAGGCATCGACGTGTACGAACAGGCCACATCGGGGGATGCATCCGCGTGATCCGGCACGGCTTCAACAGTCGGAGCCTGCACCTTGGCAGGTCGTGTCGCGGGCTCAGCAGTCGG
>CAZUPD010000107.1:0-13439 GCA_964621785.1 uncultured Nannocystaceae bacterium | reverse complement strand
CCGTGGCACACGCGAAAAGGAGACCGAGGCTTCCGAAGATGACCCTGTGCATACCCACGAGACACCGCGGTCCCACCAAAGTTCCAACCGGCCACGCAACCTCGACTGCGCGTTTAAACTCGCAGTCCCGGTGTATCAACATCCATGTCGACCGCATGAAAGAGCAATCGGAGCCAAAACCCCCCGCCCTGTGTCAGGCACCTGACATTCGAGCGAAGGAGACCTGTCTGCGAGGCAACACTCCGCATCACCCCGGCCGGGGAAGAATCGCCAGCCAGTGTTCGCGCTGTATCTTCGCCGTGCGTCGGACCTCGGTGAGCAGCGAGCGGAGCTCGGCCGAACCTGGATATGTCCCTTCAAGCAGATTCATGTAGGCAACTCGCAACTTCGAATCACCATCCCTCGCTCCGCGCGACACCAGAATCGACAGATCGGGCCAGTCGGCGTGGGTCCACCGCGAAACAATGCCGCCAGCACTCTCATTAGCGCCGACAAACCGCCACGTGGCCAAGCACCCGTCCTGCAACTGTAAAATTTCGGCGACCGGTTGATCGAGTGGCGGGCGGGTCCAGTCGATCGAAAACGGATCGGCCTGCAAAACCTTGGCTGACAGATCGGCATCGGCGACCGCAGTTCCGTAGTGCTCTAAAATACCGACCTGAAACTCGTCACCAACGAGGAACTTATCCTGCACTCGAGCTGCTGTCGCGTCGTCAAAAACCTCGCCGGTATACCAAAACTTAAAGCCTGCGATCGCACGGTCGATTTGCGCGTCATAGTGTTTACAATAAGTCGCCGCAATCTCAGGATTCCAACCTTGTTCGCGGATGACGCTCGCCACCTCGATCGCCTTGTTGACCGCGAGCCCTGTTCCCACAGAGTAGACCGGATCGGCAAAGGCAAATGCGTCGGAGATCAGGATGTAATCAGCCGTTGCCGCCTTTCTCGCCTTCCGGGCAAAGTAGTTGCGGACGTGTAGCCGATTGTAATACGTACTTTTATCGTGCGGTCGTGGCTCGAGTGTATAGTTTGGCGCAGGCTGACGCGCCAGCTCGGCGAGCGCTTCGTGCGACACTTTTCCATGCCTCGAGACAACCCCAAAGCTCAGTAGTTTTTCATCGTGGAGCGAGATTTGCCAGGTCCAGACACCATCTCGCACGCGGGTGAGGATCGTGGTCCGACCCGGTTCCCACCCCGGAATCTCATCGCCAGCTAAGACCCTCCGGTGTTGGGAGTCATAGCGCATCTTGGTCCATCCCCGCTCGCGTGCGACCTCAAAAAACCGCTTCGGATCGTTGTCGACGATATCGTAATAGGACCAGGTTGCGAATACCGGCCACAGTTGTTCAATGTCGTCGACCAACGTGGCGACAACCATCGCCGGCCCGGAGCAATCAATGATCTGACGGGCGACCTTGTAGGTATTTTTATCGGTGGTGACACGCTTCGAATCGAAGTCGATCGCGACGACTCGCTCGGTGCGGATGGGTGGCTTCCATTCGTTGCGGATACATGCTTCCATCTCGTGGCGCGAGCAGTGCATCGCCTGACCGATTTCTTGCTCGGGCAGCGGGAACGAGGCCACCCGTCCCTCGCTGATGAAGGTCGTGCCGTATTTGCGCGAGTACGACGGCAACGCTTGAATGGCGGGCAATAAAGCCTGCAGCTCAGGATGTCGGAACTGCTCGGGAATGATCGACTCACCGATCTTGTACCGCCCCGGCCGCGCGTCGACGATGACACAGCGCTCGCTGCCCAAAAAGCGATGGAAAACCATGCCACACAGCCCTGCGCCGATAACGAGATAGTCGACTTCGATCACGTCGAGCTCCGCGGCTCTCTGCGCCGCCGTTGTACCGATAGTAACCGCCCCACCCGATGGGGGTCAAACGATCTCGAGCTCCAACACTTCTTCATCGCGCAGATGGACCTCGGGCATCCCCTCGGGTCGCCTCCCCTCACCGAACAGCCACGCATCTTCCTCGTCGGTGACACCCACCGGCTCACCGTTGCGTGTGATCGTCAGTGAGGCCGCACCGTCGCCGTCGACCATCAGCTGGTAAAACGCTGTCGAACCGACTCTACAGGCCGTGCTGACATGGCGCAGGAGAAAGTCGATGGTCGCCAGCTGCTCCGGCGGGCCCTCGATGCGGTATTCCACATGGGTCGAGCCCTGCACAAGGGGCGGATGCTCTCCCTTTCCCCGTGCCCGTCGGCGACGAAGCTGCGCGAGCTCAGCCTTGGTCTGCTCGAGTTCGCGTCGCGTGCGTTCGAGTTGTCGCTCGAGGCTGAAGATTCGTTCCTGGGTCATCACGTCCGAACAGGGTCTACGTGAGGCCCCAAAAATGTATCGACATGGAGTTTGAAGTGTACATGTATCAACACTGAATTTCCATGTCTATGCACTCACGCCTGCCACCAGCGCCTCACTGCACTCCCACAATTTCTTGGCCGCCTCGTCATTTCGGGCATGCGCCGTCGGTTGTTTGACCCGCGACTTGGCCCAGTACAGGCCGGTGCTGTCGCTCGCGGCGTCGCTCGTCGCCACGTGGATCGTGGTCCTCGCACCCTTCGCCGATGTCAAAAGAAATGGAGCCGCAACCCTCACCAGCCACCCGAGCACACCTTTGACATCTCCGTCGCGGCCGAAACCAGTGGCGACGACTCCTGGATGAACCGCGTGCACCACCACACCTGTCCCTTCGAGCCGCCGCGCGAGCTCACGGGTAAACAGGATATTCGCCAGCTTACTGTCACCGTAGACCTGAAATCCCTTGTACTCACGACGCTCGTAGTTCAGGTCGTTAAAGTCGAGACCCCTGCTCATCCGATGCGCATCTGAAGCCAGATTGATAATCCGTGCCGGGGCACTGTCTTTGAGCACGTCGAGCAGGAGTGTCGTCCACAAAAAATGCCCGAGATGGTTGATCCCGAAGGTCGACTCAAAACCCTCTGCAGTCGTCCGGCGATCGCCGAGCACCAGTCCGGCGTTGTTGATCAACAGATCGAGCCGATCGTGGCGGTCGAGGAAGTTGGCGACTGCTGCTCGGATCGAACCAAACGAGGCGAGGTCGAGCTCTAACAACTCGACCGCGTCATTGCCCGTGCTCTGCTTGATATCGGCGACCGCCGCATCGCCGCGATTGCGATCACGAGCACACATCACAACGGTGGCCCCGCGACGCGCTAGCTCGCGCGAGGTCTCGAGACCAATTCCGGAGTTCGCCCCCGTCACCAGACAAACGTTTCCCTGCATGGTCGCAAGTGTACTGCGGGATACTCCTGCGTTTGACAGCAGGGATGGAGGAAGCGCACTCAGCTAGTGAACATCGCCATGACCTCGGCCTCGGTCAGCTTTTTGTGCTCGCCGACCAAGGTGTAGGCCTCTGGTTTTTTGTCGATGAAGTACTCCTGCCCCATCTTCAAGCCACTGGTGTCTTCGAGGCTCCCCACCGAGACCGAGATATGCCCGTGGTGCTTGCCCTCGGCGGTGACCCGGTAAAACAAGCCCGATCCGCAGCGGCTGCAAAACCCCCGCTCGGCCCACGCGGACGATTGGATCGTGCGTACGGCCGTTTCGTTCTCCCACGCAAGTGCCCTAGCGGTGACGCCCACCCAGATCCCGCCTGACCAGCGTCGACACATCCCGCAGTGGCAAGCGGCCACCTCGTTGCCAGTTTCTTCGGCGGTAAACACAACAGCCCCACACATGCATTTGCCTGAGCGATTCATGACCCGACACCTACCACAAGTCGTGCCCGCGCGCGACTTCGATCTTGATGCAGTTGCATGATTTTCTAGTCAACTTTGAATCACGAGTCACGCGCACGAAACAATAACAGGTGAACGGTCCGGTCGCGTCCGTGGCTGTCTTTCACCCGGTGCTCAAACCGGGTCTCATACCCGTGGTCGGCAAACCACTGAATGAGGGCACCAATGTCGTAACGACGCGAATACATCACCGAGCAGCGCTGCCCGGACGGGTTGATATCGACGTCGTGGACAAAGTTGTACGACCGCGGAACCTCGCACGTCGCCCCGCCCTCGCGGGGAATGATCCGCATCCTCGTGTCGAGCGGAGAGCCGACCGAAGCCCGGAAGCGACGGTGAGGACCTTCGACCAAGCTTCGCCGGACAGTCTCCTGGGTATCACCGATCGGTCCCTTCGACAGGGCATACAAACCATCATCCTCGATTCTCGGCTGGCGAACGCCGACTTCGAGCCATAGCAAATCACCACGTCGCAGCAATCGATCCAATGAATGTTCGACAAATTTGGTTTCACTTTTGAGGTTGCCAAATGTACCCCCTAAGAACAAAACCAATCGTCGATCGCTCGGGTTGTCGGACAGATGTCCGGCGAATCCGATATTGCCGTCTTCGAAATCCGAACAGGACGGGCGAACCAAAAAATGGGGCCAGGACTCTTTTTCAAGTCGGTCGCGGATGAGATTGCGAGCTTGCTCCGAGGCCATCCGCAACAGCGGAATCGAGACATCGACGGGGGTGTAGGTGAGCCAGTCGATCAGTCGGTGCTTGGGCCCGGCATGATCGATCAAAACCTGTATCGCAGCAGCTTCTTTGGCCCCGTCGCCCGGGCCGAGTCCGATCAGGTCGACCCCGCACGACTTCCCCTCGCTCCAGCGCAGCAGCGTGGCGAGGTTCGATTTGCCCACCGATTCCCGACGCAGTGCGGTCGAAAATGCGGAGGCAAAGCCCTTGGCCAATTGTGCGCTGCCGTAACCGGTATCGAGCAACTGTTTCCACGCCATCGCCCCGGCGGGGTGGTAGTAGAGGAATTTGTGCCCGAGGTAGACCGAGTCCCACTTCTCCCGCAACTGACGCTCGATATCGGCTGGCCCGGCACCCTCCTCGATCACGATCGGACACAGCGACGGTTCACCGACCAAGTCGACACCGCGCCGCTTGCTGAGAAAGTGGATCCGCCGGATGAGCTCGTCGAGCTTGCCACTGTTGAGCGCCTTGACTTTGCCCGTCTTCCAGTTGGTGATGGTCGTCGCGGTCACCCCAATGATCGACGCTTGGGCTTCGTTGGTGTGAAATCCATGAAGCTCGAGCAACCCGAAGATCAGCTCGAATACCTGATTGTTGGCCGCCCGCGACATCGCAGCCAGTGTACGCGTGCACCCGTGCGAGGGCCAAGTTCGAGGAGCGGAGCAAAACTTTGGACAACCGGCCCCAAAGACCACCTTTCAAGCATAAGCCCAATAACATCGTTCCTGAACACCCTTGAGGTCAGTCCATTCTCCAATCGCCCCTTACTGGCCTCCCGATAGGTTTTAGAGACGAGACGATGTTTGTCCAACCCCGCTCGATGTTCGCGTGGATCGCGGAAGCCTTTCTCTGTAATCCAATTAGTACGGTTGTCGGAGTTGCTGGTTGGAGCACCCCGGAACCGCAACGGGGGATACTTCATTGACGACACCTACTACGAGTTTTGCAAACCTACCCGCGTACACCACGCTCTATCGCAACGTCCGCGCGATCCTGTTTATGCGAGGGCTACACACTGCCGATGTCGACGATGTTGCCCAAATGGTCATGGAAAAGATTCTCCGCGCAAGTGCGCGCGGAATGGGTCCCTCGTCCAACGCAAACGCTTGGGTCCGCACCATTGCACGCAACGAACACATCAACTGGCTGCGCCGGCGCAAACGCATCCGCGAGTGTACCCTCGAAACCGATCGGGACATCCACACAGCCACCCCGTGCAATACAGATCGCAGCCACAACGGAGCGACGGTGGTGTTTGTCCGCGATGTCGAAGGGCAGCTGACACACCGCCAGCGGGCGGTAGCGAGAATGTTCTCCTCGGGCTACACGGGCCAAGAAATCGCAAACTCCCTCGGACTCTCACCAGCATTGATCTCACTCGAGAAGAAGGCCATTCGCAACACACTCCGGGAAATGGGGTACGCAAATAGGCGTCCGCAGACGGCCGCATAACACCACTGCTCATCGAAGTCCCCCCCTGCGTGCCCGCACACCCGCGAGCACGCTTTTTATTTCGCTACCATCGGCGAGATGACCCCAGACGACCACGAGCTTCTAACGCAATGGCGCGACGGCGATCGCCAAGCGGGTGGCGAGCTCATCGATCGCCACTTCCGTGCCCTGCGACGATTTTTCCACAACAAGGTGACGAGTGTGAACGATGCCGATGATTTGCTGCAACGGACGTTTGTCGGCTGCGTCGAGGGGATCGTCCGATTTCGTGAAGATGCAACATTTCGCACATGGTTATTTGCAGTCGCACACAATGTGTTGCGCGACTGGTTCCGCGAAAAACAACGCAATACACGGATCGAGTTTCATACCGTCAGTGCAGCCGACCTCGCACCTGGCCCGAGCACCGCCCTCGCGCACCACCACGACCAAAAACTCCTGCTCGAGGCCCTGCGCGCCATCCCGTTTGAGTCGCAAGTCGTCCTCGAGCTGTACTTTTGGGAACAGTATCCAGCCAAGCAGATCGCGGTGGTCATGGACCTGCCCATCGGAACCGTCCGCAGCCGAATCCGCAAAGCGAAGCAGGAGCTCCAAGCCCAAGCGAATCATATTGCAAATACAAGACATGCCTGCGAAACCACCCTCGAGATGTTGGACGATTGGGCCCGTCGCATTCGCGAGGGATGGAGCTAACGCTAGTAAGGCTGTGCGGTCTCCCAGCCCGATTGGGTTCGATCTATCGCTTGCACCGGGGGTCGCAGCGAAACCTTCCCCGTAGCGAGGTCGACCATCGCCCACGGAAGTTCATCCGGCGTCGCCCACCCGTCCCCCTCGAGCCAAAGTTTACCAAACCGATAATCTTCGGGGCGCACGTCACGTGAGGAGAGCCCCTGCAACTGGGTCACATCTGCGAGCGAGCCATCCTTAGGGTCGAGGGTAAAAAGTGTGGAAAAAAATGTAAGTACATACGCCCGTTCCGCGTTGACAAACACCGACGAGCCCAGCGCAAGGGGGTTGCGCGACACGATACTGCCCTGTTCGAGGTCGACTACGACGACTTCGTTGCCCTCCTGTTTTGACACCATCACCGGCAAAAATCGCGGCAACACTCCGTTTTGGCTCGTCCCGGCCTCGAACATGAGGCCCCCGAGATCGAGACGCCACACCGGTGCACCTCCAGTCGCTGGCAACCTCGCCACGCCCACACGATCGGCGACCCGAAAGCCGACGATGATATCGCCATCCCCGGTCCCGACGACACCACAGGGCCCGTGCCAAGAAGGTGACAGGTCCGGGGGTAAACGCCAAACAAGCGGCTCACCCGTGGGCGAGATTCGCACAACATCGGGGTTCGAATAGCCGATGAGCCCCCCCGGGATTTCACAACCAAAGAATTCGAAGGGCACCTCACGGTCAACGCGGCCCGTCGCGCCTTCGAGCTCCGTGCATCCCCCGTCGGGAAGGGGCAAAACAAGCTTACCCGGTCGGAGAATCGACGGTGTGAATCGAGTTGTCGCAATCCCTTGTAGGGAATAGGACCAAAGCGCCTGGCCACTGTCCAGCGAAAGTGCATGAGCAACAGTTTCGAGTCGATCTTCGCCTTTCGGCTGTTCGAAAATTGTATACACACGATCTTCGTCGAGCAGCAACATTCGCCCGATATGCGACCGAAACGGTGCAGGTGCGAGCGTTGTCTCCCATAACTTTTCACCACTGTCACGCGCGAGCGACATCACAGTCGCCCCCTGCTCCTCATCGCCACCCAGCAAAACGATCTGCTTGTCATCTGCGGCGATACCGGAAAACCCGAGGGAATCATCGACCCGAAACGGTGAGACCTCGGTCGACCAGATCGAGGTGCCATCATCTGCGACCCGCTCGATCCAAAAATACGTCGCATCATTGGCATTATGGCGCGTCAGCATGATCGCCTCGTGCTCCGAGATCGGCTGCAGCCCAAAGATAAATCGCGTCTTGGGTGTCCACAGCCACCACAGCGAAATACCCAACCCGAGCACAGCGAACAGCACGAGGAGCGGGCGCCCGTATTTTTTATACATCGTCGGAGTATATCAGTCGTCCCCGCGCCCTTTCGCACCTCGCTCATCCCATCCGGTGAGGCCGTTCCCCACACTGGGCCGCGATGTCACTCAACGTCAATTTCCCCGATAACTACGATTGTGACGCTACTAGGAGGTTTTTTTGATCGTTTCCCGTGCGGGTGCCACTGCCCGGGAGGGCCCTAATGAACCTGCCGCGGAGGCAGCTTGTAGATAATGACGACACACTCTCAGACCCATCTCGAACGCCGGCTCTACACCCTCATTCTCGCCGATCGCTACCTGTGGCACGGAACACCTTCGGAGTCGCCGCGGTTTCCCGAGCGCTTGCGAATCGTCGAGCAACTCCAGCGAAACTGCGAGTTTCAAACCCAGCGACCCGCTGGCAACCTCCCAACCTTTCGCGCTGAAGGGCTCGACTATGAACAATTCTATCGGGCGAGCGACGGGTACTCCCGACCCGTTGTGGTCCGTCGGTTTGGCGAACCGCTCATCCGATCTGGCCGTTGGACCAGGGAGCAACTCGCCACACGCTTGCGCGGTCAAACCTGTGCAGTCGTCGCGTTCGATGACAACAGCCGAATGCGAGCCTGGGACAGCGGCGTCACATTCAACCAGATGACGTTCGACTCGTTCCTCGAACGGATGGCGGACGAAGACCTCTATCTCAACAACTCCACCGAGATTGTCGAAACCTGTCCTGAACTCCTTGAAGATCTCAAACTCACGACATTACGCCAGTTCACCAGCCCGGGTGACACGTGGGATGAGCTCCTCACCACCAACTTTTTTATCGGCTCGCGTCGCGTTCGGAGTTCAATTCACGCAGCATTTGGTGGTAATTTTTTTCTCAACCTCGCGGGCCGCAAGCGCTGGCGATTAATCGCACCGGAACATAGTGCACTGCTCCACCCGGTTACGGCCCGCCCATTTCAATACGTGCGGTCGGCTTGTGGCGGCTTTTACCGCAGCGAGGCCCGTGCAATGCATGACAATATCTTTACTCGACTCCCCCACTACGAAGTGATCCTCGAGCCAGGTGACCTGCTGTACAACGCCCCGTGGTGGTGGCATGAAGTCGACAACCTCGATGATTTTACCGTCGGTTGTGCGGTCCGTCATTTCCCCGCCCCATTTCGCCGGTCGCCGTCATGGTCGAACCACCGCCTCTTTACTTTAGCATCGACCTATCCGGCGAGCCGCGCACTCATGTTTGGGCATTTCTTGATGCAGCAGCTCACCGGCGGAAGACAACCACTACGGACATTTGCCAATCAACTGATGGTTCGGATGCTCTATCGGAGTTTTCGCCGGGAGCCGCGCTGACCCATCCCATTCTACACACATCTCGAGCTGACCTAGGAGGTAAACATGTATAAGCAAAAAAATATTCAATACCGCGCATTTTGTGCCACGAGCCGCGACGAGAAGGACGCCTGCTATCGGCTTCGCTATCGCATCTATGTCGACCACAAAAAAATTCTTCCACCGGACCATCCTTATGTCGTAGGAGACCAACTCATCGATCCCTACGACGCCTACTCCACGCAAATCCTTCTGCTCGCCGGCGATGAAGTTGCTGGTACGGCACGAGTCACATGTGCACGTGACGGCGCGCTCGAGCTCGAAGCCTATACCGATGGCGGGTGTCACCTATGGCCACGCGCGACAACTTGCGAAATTACACGGTTGATGATCCTCCCAAAGTGGCGGAGTTTTCAGGCCTCGGGAGAGCTGTTTTTCTGCCTATTCCGTACCTTTATTCGCCTCGGAGCCCATCGCGTGCTCGCAGCGGGCAAGCTCGGGAGTCTGACACGGTACTATGAAAATTTGGGGTTACAAGTCATCCACGACGATCCATTCGCCTATCGCCTCATCCCAAATGCTTACTATCGCATCATGCTCGGCGACTTCGGTGCTCCCAAAAGTCTGCGCCGGTGGATGTGGCGTATGTTCTTTGGTGGAAGCTACCGTATGCTCAACCTAGCGCCGGAACTCCTGAGTCTGCGTTTTCGCAGAGGCCTTTCAACCGGGCGTGCGCGTGCACCATCGACCGGAGTGAAGCCTATCCGAGCGACCTGACGGTCCGCCCCCACCATCGACATTGACAGGCGCTTCGATTCGTATGATCGTCACCCATCGACGCTGTGACGGATGAAAGACCAAACTCGAGACATGTCACGAATCCGGGAGGACACCAACCCGGCGAGGTTTTCGATGGCTTCCATCGACGACGCGCTGGCTCGCCGTCGGCTGTTTGCCAGTCTCCTCAGCATTGAACAGCCTCCGGTCATGGTCGGACGATTTCGCCTCGATTCACAACTCGGCTCGGGAGGAATGGGGACGGTATGGGCGGCCTACGACGAACAACTAGAGCGTCCGGTCGCCCTCAAGTTTCTCCGCGACCGCGAGGCCCATCGGGCCATGGCTCTACTCCACGAGGCCCGAAGCCTCGCCAAACTCAATCATCCCAATATCATCACAGTCTACGATGTCGGTGTCCACGAGGGAACAATATGGATTGCCATGGAAAACGTTGCGGGGAAAACCCTGCGCGATTGCGTCGGCAGCGAGGTCGACACTGGCCCCGAAGCGCGCCTGCGATGGTGGCTTGACGCCGGTCAAGGGCTCGCAGCGATGCATGCCGCCGGCCTTGTCCACCGCGATATCAAACCGGCGAACGTACTCCGTGGCGACGACGGTCGTGTGCGCATCATCGACTTTGGACTTGTATACACAACAGTATCACCTGCAACAACACCTACCCGAGGCGATCACGAAGCGACCCAAGCACCGCACCCATACCTGCGATTTGCGGGTACCCTGGCCTACGCAGCACCTGAGCAGTTTCGTCAAAGCGCCGAGGTCGGGCCACAGGCAGACCAGTTTGCGTTTTGTGTGTCGGTTTGGGAAGCCGTCTCCGGGACCCGGCCCGACCCGTTTTCTCCCAACCTGTCCACCCGTCCATCACACATGCCACGCCGGGTCTACCGGGCGCTCGTGCGCGGGATGGCGCCGTCCCCCGAGGACCGGTTTCCAGATATGTCTGCGCTGTTGGCCGCACTTGGACCTCGACACCGGCGCCTGCTCATTCCGGCAGTACTTGTAAGCACAACAATTGCAGTCGCTGTCGGGTTCGGCCTACGCTCGAACCCGTGTACCAGCATCGATGTGAGCTTGACCGAAATGTGGCCCCCTTCACAATTCGCAGAGCTACGCCAACACCTCGATGATGCAGGCACCCCGTGGGTAGGAACGGCAATCGAGCAATGGCGTGGCCGATGGACCGACGCAGCCGAGACGAGCTGTCGTGCATCCCTGGTCGACCATGTCCGGTCTGCTGAGGTCCACGACCGTCGGATGACCTGCCTCGAACGACGTCTCGATGGACTTGCAGTTTTGCAGGATCATCTGCGAAAAACGGGCGAACATATTGATGTATCTACACTTGGCCCATGGCTCGCTACACTGCGGCCCCCCGAAACCTGTCTCAGCCCTGCGGTCGGTGAGGGCCACGGACCCCCACAATCTCCGACAGTGGTCGTACAGCTGCACAACCTGCGACAGGAATTGACACGTGCAGAATTCGGTACGCCCGGGCACATGAGATACCGAGATCGACTTGCATCTACACAATCGATCGAATCGCGGGCGCAACAACTTCGCCAACCGCATCTTCAGGGGGAGGCCGCCCGTGTCCGCGGGCTGCTCCTCATGCGCGACGGTCAAGCTCAGCTCTCCAAGGAAGCCTTTGGCCATGCCCTCGACCTGGCCCGAGAATCTGGTGATATCGAACTCGAAGCCGATAGTTGGACAGGGCTTTGCGCGGTTGCCCGCGACCTCGAACTCGACTTTGAGCAGGCCAACTGGTCCCTCGCTCGCCGCACACAACTCGTGTCACAACTGGGACAGGCACCTGAGCAGCAAGCCCGTCTGCTCGCCGAACGGGGTCTTCTACGGGGCCTCACAGGCGACCTCCAAACCGGGATAGCGTTGTTGCAAGAGGCTGACGAATCGTTCGAGCGGATCGGATCGCTCGCGGCCTGGGAACACGCGGGAGTCCTTCGCGACCTAGGAAATTTGTATATGCGAAAGGGTGAGACGCAAGCCGGGCTAGAAGCATTTGACCGTGCTCGTAACCTCGAATTGGAGCTGCGCACACCCGAGTCTCGGGACGCCCGCTCGTTACCACCAGAGTCCGGTGCCAACGCCCTCAATACTGGTCTGATGCATCTCGACGCCGGTGCATTCGACGATGCCCGTCAAGAGTTGCATCGCGCACTCGAGCTGTCGACTGCGGAGCAGGGTCCACGCGGTCGGAACGTGCTACGGACCCACGTCGCGCTTAGTTTACTTGCTGACACACGAGGTGACCTCCACGCCGCACGGTTGCACAGCGAACATGCTCGGATGTTAGCCCCGGTGACGCTCGGAGCCCTCGACCTCGAACGGGCCGATGTGCTGTCGGCTGTCGGTTCAATCGCCTATCGCGAAGGTCAATTTGCGACGTCTGTCAAAACATTTGAACGCGCCCTCGACATTCTCGACCATCACGACGCTCCCAACCCGATCGACCGAGCGCTCGCTCAGAGCAACCTCGCCGAGGCCCTCGCTGCCGACGGTCAATACCGACGTGCACGAAGCCTCATCGAGCCGACACTTGCCGTGTTGACCCGTGCACTTGGCTCCGATCACCCCGACCTCGGGTATGCATACAAAACCCAGGGTGCAATCTGGCTCGGCCTCGACCGACCCGACAAGGCTCTCCCACCATTCGCACGAGCACTGGTACTGTTCGACGAATCACAGCACGCCAGCGAACAGGCCGAAACACTGTGGTTGCGTGCCCAGGCAGAATGGAGCGCGGGTAATCACCGACGCTCCAGCGTGTTTGCCAAAACGGCACTCACTCGATACACCGACCTCGGACCGGCATGGCAGGTCCACACGACGAAGATTGAAAACTGGCTTACTGAACACCCACCCCCAACACCAGAAGATGAGAACATCTCACAAGGAACGCTGATGCGCAATCACAGTATTACGGTCATCAATGTCGGTACCGAACTACAGACAACAACCCGAGAAATCGAGGCTTCCACGGGCGATATTGTCGATCTTATCAACAATTCGTCCCTACCTGTCACACTCAAATTTTGCCTTGTCGACAGCGCCGATACGGTGCTCGAATGCCCGGCAGAGCACGGCCCCCTCGCTCCCGGTCAAACCCACATCGGTTTCGAATTTCCCGCGACAAGCTCGGGTCGGCCGGTCAACGCGATCCATGCCGTCGCTGGCGACTCGTGGCCAAAAATCTCGGTCCGGCGGCCGAACTCCACCGGCGGCTGACAACTCCTCAGAACATTAAAGCACCACACGAGGCCCGCTCGACATCCGGCTCGAGCGCTGCGA
>CAZUPD010000106.1:0-27518 GCA_964621785.1 uncultured Nannocystaceae bacterium | reverse complement strand
GGACGGGCGTCACTCGGATCACGCTCGATGACGGGACTGTGATTGTCTTCAGGCCGCCTGAGTAGGTGGCCACCGGAGGTTGAACGATGTCCGCTTTCACGCAGGCCAGCATCCACATCGAGCAATCGAGGTCCGTAGGCCGCTGGATCTTCCTCGATCCGCGAACGGTCATCACAAAGAAACAGGAGCACGGATGAGAACCGCTTCCCAACTAAATCTCGGTACCGCGGTCAAGAGGGTCGTCGAGAAGTCTTTTACCATAAAGGACTTTCTCAGGGGCGATGGGCTGCGACCTTATTTTCTGCACGGCGACGCTACAACAGTACTCAGCACATTCCCGTCGTCAAGCATCGACATGTGTATGACAAGTCCTCCATATTGGGGCCAGCGCCAGTACAGTGAAGATGGAATTGGGCTCGAGACTTCGTTCGAAGCATATTTGCGAGCACTTTTAGCCGTTTTCTCCCAAGTGCACCGAGTACTCAAGCCAGAAGGATCCTTCTGGTTGAACATCGGGGACACTTATGTGAACAAGGGGTTGCTCGGGATGCCGTGGCGTGTTGCTCTTGCCCTGCTCGACAAGCAGGGCTGGATCCTTCGCAACGACGTCATCTGGCACAAGGTGAAGGGGGCTCCTGACAACTCGATTGATAAACTTCGGAACATCCACGAGCATGTATTCCACTTCGTGAAGCAAAAGCGCAACTACTACTATGATGCCGACGCGATTCGGAGCACACCAAGGAAAGCAAAGGTCAAAAATGGAGCGATCGTTTCCGCCACCGGTGTCACAGGTGTTCGGTACAAGCGACAAATAGAGCTGTCCGAAGACCTTTCTACTACCGAAAAAACGACGGCTCTTCATGCCCTGGACAATATGCTCGCAGATGTTGCTGCCGGCCGAATTGCGGACTTCAGAATGGTCATTCGCGGACGCCAACGAACAACCCATTCTAACTCGACAAAAGTGTCTGGCCGCGCAAAAGAACTTCGAGATAAGGGATTCTACTTTCTTCGTTACCATCCTAAGGGTGCTAAACCAAGCGATGTCTGGGAAATCCTCCCAGAAGACACCCAGAAACGCGACAAACATTTTGCGCCCTATCCCGAGGACCTTTGTCGGATCCCTGTGCTCGCCACCTGCCCACCCAAGGGGATCGTCTTAGACCCGTTTTGCGGGACGGGGACAACTATGCTCGCCGCAGGACTTGCTGGGCGCAGGTCCGTCGGAATTGACCTCGGGATTGACTATATCAAGCTTGCCCGCGAGCGCTGTTCGGGGATATTCTGATGACCAAAGTTCTTGAACTCTTCGGCTTGTCGACGAAGGAAAGCCGAGAAGACTGGCACCGCGTTGTAGACGAGCAGGGCTGCCCATTCACAGGCAAACCTTGCTTTAAGGTTCGGAAGAGTGAGCCTAGCGTTGCGATTGGCACGTGCATCGTCAATTACGGCAAATCTCCCTCGCCGATAGTAATTTGTCCGAACAGAATGCTCGAACGCAATAAGGCGTTCCTCGATTGTTTGCACTTGCTGTCGCGGCACGAACCTGGCAACGACTTGCACATCGTTCCGGAGGTTTCTATCCCGGGCGGGAGCGTCGATTATGTGTTGACTTCTGTCCGCCGCGGTAAAGTGAAAGACTTTGTGGGTATTGAGTTTCAGACTCTTGATACCACGGGGACTGTTTGGCCGGAGAGACAGCGATTCCTACATACTGTTGGACTACCAGTGGTTGAAGACGATCGAATATCGACGAAACCGTTTGGGATGAACTGGAAGATGACGGCAAAGACGATTCTCGTTCAGCTTCACCATAAAGTAGGAACGTTTGAGCACGTCAACCGAAGGTTGGTACTTGTGATGCAAGATTGCCTTTTACAATACATGCAACGCGAGTTCAAATTCGGGCATCTAGACAATCCTGCCCGCAACGGCGACTCAATGCACTTTCACGCGTACTCTATAGAGAGTAGCAACACAAGTTTGCTTCTCTCATTGACTGATAGAATCAGTACGGATAAGGACGGACTTACCTCCGCACTCGGACTAAAGGCGAAAGCAAACGTGGAATTCGAAGCGATAGCGAGAACTCTCGAATCCAAAATTTCGCGTTCGACAAGACTCCAGATACCGGCGGGATAGGAAGTAGTCGTTCCTATTCCCGAGAACGAGAACGCCGCTGGCGTTTACGTCGCCGCGCACCGATCGAGCTGTGGTTTGTCGCCTCCCGAGCCGCCTTCTCATTTGGATGGATGTACCGCATCGTTGTTTGCACGTGCCGGTGTCCGGCCAAGGCCGCGATTACAGGGACCGCGACGCCCTTGTTTCCGAGGTACGTCAACAAAGTGTGCCGCAACGTATGCAGACATGGCTTGCCTCCTTTCGGGAGCTCCCATCCGTTCGCCTCGCAATCCCGCTGAAAATGCCGCCTAACCATCTGCGCTTGGACGTGGTCTCCCGGATAGTTTGGCCGAGGAAAGAAGTACCGTCCGGAATCGGGCTTCAGCTGCCGGAGGACACCGATAACCTCATTGTTGTAGACCAATGTGTATACATCCTTGCCCTTCTTCCCTTTGCGCTTCTTCGTCACCTCACGAGTCTTAAAGTTCACCTCGTCAATCGCTAAGGATACGAGCGACTCGGCTCGTTCTGCGGTGTGCAGCCCGACCCAAATCGCCAGCTCCGAGACATGGACATCGGGAGACGAGATCCGGCGTGTGTAGTACGCGTCGATGCGCTCCGCAGTTTCGGGATCGAAAGCTTCTCGTATCTCCGAGGACCAATCTTCGACAAGCTCCGGAGCCGGTACCTTCCGGATGATCCGGCGTTGCTTTGCCAGCCGGAGGATGGACATCAAGATTTTTCGCGGCTGTGTCGGGCGCCCGCCAGCCTTGCCCTTGTAGTTGGCATGCCAGTCCTCAATACGCTCAGCAGTCAACTGATCCATAGGAAGCTCGCCGAACTCGGGCAAAAGAACTGAGTCGATATATCGCTGGTAGGTGATCCGTGTGCGTTCTTTTTTCTTTGCAAAGTAGGCGTCATGAACTTCGAGCAAGACCTGCTCGAACGTCAACGGGCAAGTAGCAGGCTCAGGCGGGGCTAGTCGCGAGAGCATTGCCTCGAGTCGACTGAGCTGCTTTGAGAATTCGACCCGTTCCATCGGGGGCGTTGCTAACGGGTTCTCGACCTGTCCGGCCAAGGAGGAGAGGATTGCCGACGCGCGCGTTCTTGCTGACCTAACAGACAGGTCGTCGGGATACGTACCAATCACCTTACGCCGATCTCGCCCGCCGCAAACTTTCCGCACAAAGAAGCTGATACGCCCACTCGCGAACCGGCGAACACCGAAGCCAAACAGTCGAGTGTCCATAATTACAGCCGGTTGCGTCAATGACTGCACAAGCCTTTCGGTAATTTTCGCCCTCATCGCCATACCCCCACCATGCCACCAAAATTGCCAAAAAGATCTGCCTCAAAGGATAGGTGATTTCTCAAGGATTTGCCAGCGTTGGGCCTCTAGGTGGCATTTCGCTCAATGAAGACGACCATCGCCATCACCATCGCCGTCACCATCCCCGTAGCGACGATTACGGTCTCAGGCCTATCAGAATGGCAGATAGAGGGGTTTTGAGATGGCCACCCAAAAAAATACAGGATTTTCCACAAATTGCGGGAGTGATCTCGCGCCCTCAAACGCGGAAGGTCTTTATCTTGAGCAACTTGGAGAACATCACACTTTTACATGGAACATGTCTTAAGTTACATGTCCTTAAGGTTGTGTCCGTGAGGCCGTTTCGTTTGCGTCGCGCGGACTTGCTCGGCGAACTTACTGCCCTCGCTCGCGTTTCCGCGGCCGGCTCCGTCGAAGTTGTAGCGAAGGATGAGCCCGTCGCTGCTGTCGAGGTCGCGGAATTGTTCCTACGACTCGTCGGAGCCGGCATCACTCCTACCACCTCGGTATTCGTTCGATCCAAATCTTTGGAACTAAAATGTGCTATCTATCAAAATATTTAGAGTCATGAGACATCGTTGTACCATTTCTCCTCATGCGATGCAGATCTACCCAGCGCTCAGCCAGCACACTACGGGACCGCCACCTAGACAAGAATCCGGTCCGTGATTAGATGAGAAGCATGTCCGTGACTGCTGCCGTGATTCTTGCGGGTTTCTTTCAGTTCGTCCTTGGAAAATCCGCGGGTTGGGCTGCGAATTGGGCGAAAGATGCTGCGGTAGGAGCTCTCGGCCCTGAGAACGACCTTGAAAAGCGGCTGATGGCGGCGACGAAAAAATGGAAGTCAATGCTCCCCGATGAGTTCAGGGGTGCCGACTTCGATCCTCAAATCTTCTGGATCTCAGAGATTGCGATTGACAAAAACCACCAGTCGGAGCGGGACGTCGCGGAAAAACTTTGGAATCGCGAAAGCCCCCTTCCCGAAGAGTTCTTCTCGATGCTCAAACACCGGCTCCACATGATTCAAAGCGATGGGAAGAGACATGACCGTCATCTTCCCGCCTTCATGAACGCGAGCCCAGAATTGGTCGACAAGTGGCTGAAGGTCTTTGCCGACCGTCTTCGGGAAGCTTGTGTCGAATCGGACGCACTTGGCGACTCGACCAGGGACAAACAACTCCGCCGTATTGAACGGGCAGTTACCGACCGACCAGCGAGCGCTCAACTCCGCCAAACTCGGCACAATCTACCCCGACGAAATCCCGACTTTGTCGGCCGAGACGAGGACCTAACTCGAATCTACGAACAACTAGCGCCGGGCAACCTGACCGCTGAGGACTCCTCCTCCGTCAAGCCGTACGTACTGACCGGGATGGGTGGCGTCGGGAAAACCCATATCGCTCTCGAGTACGCGTATCGACACCTAAGAGGTTACAAGAAGGTGTGTTGGATCGATGCTGAGGGCACAGATGTAACAGCTGGGTTTGCGGGATTGGCCCGGTTATTTGCACTTTCGTTCCCAAAGCAAATGACAACCGAAGAGCGGGCCACCGAAGTGCTCGCCGCGCTCCAAAGCGGAGGACCATACCTGGTCATTTTCGACAACGTCGATATGCCACCCGCGATCGAGAGGTGGCTGCCCCGCACCGGTTCCGCGAAAGTACTCATCACGACGCGGTGTACGAGTATCCCAGGCACGACGGTCGGTGCCGTACCTGTACTCCCCGAGGAGGCGGCACTCGAGTTACTTGACGCCCGCTCGGATCGACAAGGCGCACTCGATTTATGTCGAGAACTTGGGTTTCTGGCACTCGCTGTCGCCGTTGCACGTGGACTCCTCCAAGACGGCGCCTTCACTCCCGCGTCGCTCCTCGAGCAAATCCGTGAAGCTGGCCCTGTGGAGACTTTCGAGACGATTGGCGAACCGGTATTCGAAAAACATCCGAGTTTGATACGGCTATTCGACGCGAGCGTCCGCCAACTTGATCGTAGTAAACAAGTTGATGCGTGGGCAGAGGCGTTATTGTGGGCGGGTGGATGGTTTGCCCCGGTGGGTGTTCCGAGAGCCCTGCTGACAAATGCTGCGCTCTACCTACGCGCAACAGAAATCGGTGTTTTCGCTCCGGTCGCCATTGCCCGCTTGGTACGCTTGAGCTTAGCCAGAGCCGAGAGCCGAGAGGTAACATTTCACCGCCTTGTCCAAGCCTACGCACGTCACCGAGGCGGGCAACAGGCTCGAACCGCGACCCTTGATGCGTTGGCGGAAGAAGCAAATCATGCAGACGACCTACACGACCTGCTAAAATTGGCACCCATGCGTCCGCATTTCCACGCGGCGGTGAGTGCTATTGAGCCAGGGGCTCCCGAGGCACATATCTACATCGCCAAGTGCCTCATGATGCACCTCCAGTACGTCGCCGAGTTTAACCTCTCCAATGTCGTCGCAGAGCAAATGCTCGCTAAGTTGAATGACAAGCATACCGTCGATTTTCTCCACTTCATTGGCATGAACCTAGGCGCTCAAGAAAAACACGATGACGCCCGCGGGTATCACGAACGAGAGCTCATGATCAAGGAGCGTATCTACGGTCCCTATCATGCCGAGGTTGCGGAGGCCCTTTCTGCCATCGGAGATACGTTTGAGGGGCAGCGTTGTAACGAACAAGCTCGGGACTATTATTTGAGGTCGCTCAAAATTCGAGTGCACAGGTTTGGCCCCGATGCACCTGAAGTCGCTCACACTCTGAGGTCAATCGGTATCACGCTGGAGTCAGATGGACGGAGTGAAGATGCTGCCCGCTATTTCCAAGACGCACTCGAGATACAACTGAAGCAGGATCCCGACACTCGCACCGCTGAGGACGAGAAGCAAATCGCTTACACACTGAGGTTGATGGGCAAGCGAGACGAGGCTCCAAAGCATCTTCGGCGGGCGCTGGCGATCGAGGAGAAAACACTCGGTCCACGTCACCCGGACGTCGCAGATACATGCCGTGAGCTCGGGGAAGAGCTTGCTGTGGAGATGCAGTACGAGCAAGCGCTTTAGCAATTTCTACGCGCACATTCGATTCTGCTAGACGCGTTCGGAGATTCCCACCCTGAAGTCGGGATTACAGTTGGCGAAATCGCTGAACTGTATTTTGAGACCGGTCAATACGATCGTGCGGAGCGCTACTTTCGGGATGCTCTGCGGATCTTCGTCGATGCCTTCGGGGAAGATTACCCCGATAATGCCGAGCTCCTACTCCAGCTAGGCATGACGCTCTGGCGCAAGGGAAACACTCGGGAAGCGACCGCGACCATGTTAAAATCCCTAGAGCTTCAGGAAAACCTGTTTGGCTCGGAAAACCCTGAGCTTCTCGACACTCTGGATGATCTCTCGGACTATTTCGCTGCGCTGGTTTGATATGTCATTCGGCTCACCGGCAATCGACGGACGCTGAGCGATGACTAGCGTTGCGACATCAATGGGTTCGGCGGCGGCGAGAGACTCGGCGGGGTGTTACCCGGCGCCCGTACATCTAGCAGGGAGCGCTACTTGCTGTCGGGGCAATATTCGGCTCCAAGATCGCTTAGGGATCCGGTAGAATCGGGTAGTGAGTTCCGCGGATCCAGTCTTCTTTCGGTTTCGCTTAAGCGATGAACGCCAAGGTACAGTAATGGCGGAATTCGAAAAATCCGAGTACGTGATACAGATCGAAGAGATCCTACCCGGGATCAGCGATCCCCCGATTCGATTCAAGTTTGGAAACTACTGGTACAGGGGACTCGTTGCCTCGTACGAGGAAGATGATGCTTGGACTCCCAGGGCGAGAGTCGAGCATGCGATACGGTATAATGCCAGTTCTAATGTTGAGTCGATAGGTATTCCGCGAATTCGCCCTGGCTGCTTTCACCCTCGGGTATGGCGCCAACATAGCGGACCAAAGCCAAGCGAAACGTACAATGTGGAATATTCGGATGCTCTTGTTGCTTTCTCGAACCTTCAGGCCGACGTGATCGAGTTATTTCGCGTTATCGAGCCGGTAGCGACGAATCGGGATGTATACGGTCACAGCGTTAGAAAGTCGATTTTGCTCGCCTCGATGGAGGCCGAACTTCTGATGCGACAGGCGTTGACGGCGAACGGCTACAGTAGAGGAAGATTCACTACAAATGATTACGTAAAACTTCTTCCCGTACTCCGTCTCGACGCATGGGAGGTGCGACTGTCCAATTACCCCAACTACCCCAGTATTCTCCCTTTCGAGGGGTGGGATCCTTCAAGTCCCACGAGAACGCTCGGTTGGTACGACGATTACAACGCAACGAAGCATGATCGGGTAGGAAATTTTGAGAGATCTCGGTTTGACAATGCGGTCAGATCACTGGCCGGTGTATTTGTTCTCTTAGCTTCACAGTTTGGCAAAGGGACAGACGTATGGGATCAGCTTCAATACAAGTCGGTTTTCAGTATAATCACAATGCCTCGGTGGGCACCTGAAGACCAGTATATTCCACCTATGTTCAGCGAGCATGAGGGGTGGGTTGCTGAAAACGTGGAGTTTTCCTGATGCGATGATTACTAGTTGGTGTTCACCGAGCGAAGAGCACGGCTCCATTGAACTCCCAAGTATAGGAGTGGATCGACGATCCAACTGTTCCACTTGCGAAAAAGTTTGAAACGCTTTTGAAAAAACAGTGAGTGAGTCCGATCTCACCCAAGCACAAGCCCAGCGACCATCAAAAGGTAGCCGACTATCGCCAAAGTCGCATGGGTGTGCTGAAGGTGATGCACGGTCGGGGGGGGACGCCAAATCCCCAACTCCTGGTTCCTGGCGCCAAGACGCCACAGGGGGGGACTCCTCGTCCAGTTTCCACCGACGCGACGGCCTCGGCTGGCCAGGGCGCCGCCGGACCGTTCTTGGGTCACCAATCTCCACGTTGGGAGTCGGACGGAAGTCAACCGCTCCTGGGTCGTCGACGTCAATCTCAACGTCGGGAGTCAAGACGGCATTGTAGACGCCTGTTCGGACGTCACGCCGATCAAAAAATGATTCGTTTGCCCGTGCCATTGGGCAGAGACTGCCATCGACGCCGAAAAAGTCCACCGGTTTCTATGCATGAGCACTTTATTAGATGTATGGACAATTTTTTCCGCAATGCGACAGTCTCGGTCATGGAACCGATCCAGAAAATTCTCTCGATTATTGCACGCCAAGCCCCCGTCCCAGAGCTCGGGGTTATTCGACTCGCAGTTTGGGGCGATCACTTAGACCTATTGGGACACTTCGACGGTGCGAAAGGTCGAGCCTTTCACCGCGATTGGTTGCGCTCTGGAAGTGGCTTTAACAACCGAACCTTTGCCACCGTTTGGTCCAAGGTTGCCGACTTTTTGCTCGATGCATGAGGCCTCGTCGCTTGACCAACGTTGGCGCGACGGTGGGCGAGTACCGGTGAGGTCGCCACCTGTCCTCGACAGCGCACCTTACCGCAACGCGGCACCGTGAAATGAGTTCCCTGCTGCCATTTGTTGTACATTCACGCATGTCGGTACGAGGCGACATGCGTGAAACGAGGGCGCGTCTATCGAGATGCTGGGCGGGTTTTGTATGGGGCACGTCGCCTCCGCACGCCGGATAGCTACATCCCTACATCCCTGTGCGAAGATCCGGGCTACCCAAAGATTTTCGCAATCGCTTGTTTTGCGGTCTCGACTGGGTTTTGGTACTTGGGAGAATTAAAGTTCCCAAAGATTTGCTCGACGAGTGTATCTGCATCATTTTTTGAGGTCTTCAACCGGTCGACGAAGCGCTTTTTCACCGGCTCCTCCATGTTGTTGGCATGATGCGCGAGCCACTTGAGCGCGGCGAGGGTGTCGGAATCGGAGGCGGGTGCGAAACCTTTCTGCATCATTCGCATCCACCGGGCGACGAGGATGGGATCATTTTCGAGGACCTTGTCCGCCGATCCTTGTACGAATCGGGCGGTTTTCGACTGCAGGTCGCTCAAGCCTTTCCCAGTCGGATCGATTACTTTGTCACCCGTCATATCGTAGTACACAGCATTGACCGTAAAGTCGCGGGCGGCGGCATCGAGGTCGAGCCGAAGAGCTGAGTTGTGTCCATCGTGGGTACTGATAATGTCGAGACCCGTGGGGTCGTCGGCTTCCACCTGAACCGCCCCAAAGGGCACGTTTTTGCGGATAGCGAGGTCGTCTTTTTTATTCGGATCGGGGTTTTTGCGTGCGAGCTTTTTGTTTACGATTGCGTTGTAGCTATCGATCGCCGGCATGGTCGACGCAAAGTCGATATCTTGGGGGTTTTTGCCGAGCAGGATGTCGCGTGTGGCCCCGCCGACGATGTAGCTTTTGAAGCCGCCCTTGGCGATTTCGTCGGTATATTGGTTGGCCGTCAGATTGCTGCCGGCAACCTTGCGCGTATGGAGCTCTCGCATCCGCTGGATATTGTCGTATAGCATCGCTTTGACCGGGTCGTTCGGGCGTTGGCCCTTTTCGAGTTGCTTGAGGTCCTCGGTCCGCGGCTCCCAATCTTTGGTCAGCGAGCTTCCGCCAATGGCGTCTTCTTTCAGGGCGGGGAAGTTCCCCAAGCTGACCTCTTCTTGGATGTTGTTTTGATCGCTGAGCGTGTACAGAGTTGTCGGTGTCGCGTTGTCCTCGTGCAGAAGCACGCGGGCGCGCCCCTCGGGTGTATAGCCATAGATATACCCCTTTTGTTCGCCGAGTTTTTTCTTCGGTTGGACACTCGTATCAAAGCGACTGATCACCACAGGTGTGCCGAAGTTCAGGGTCTTCGCCGCCAGTCCGAGGGCACCGACCTCGGTTTGCGGCGCCAACTCGTTTTTGATCGATGCAACCGAACGCAGGTCGAGCTGGATCCCGTTGACGGTGACGGTATCGCTGCGCTCTTTCTCGTTTTTACCGAGCGGATCTTTGTATGGACTGATACCGCGGAGCATACGCATCACATCCCAATCGGTCGTCACCACACGCGGTTTTTGTTTGGTGCGGCGGGCTTCCGAGAAGATGTCCGCAAGTTCAGTGAGCCGTGTTGCGTCGAGTTCCACTTTGGCACGGATCGCCCGACGCTCGAGTGTGATGAGTAGATTTCGATAGTCTCTGGTGTTGCGGTCGGGGACCTTGATCGCTTGCTCGACCAATCCCGAGCCCTGTTCGGCCAGTGTCTGCACGGACAGCGTGGGGGTTTTGCCTTCGAGCTGGCCGAGGGAGCGTGCCGCTTGGTCGAGTATACTGTCGGAGGGAAGGTTGACTTCGAGGGGTGTATTCTTAAACACGGAGACAGTAGTTTCATTGTCCGTGTACGCAGACCCGAGGCGATTGAGGAGTGGTGCCATCAGACCGCGTTCGTAATTGGCGACTTGTTGCAGCAGTACTTTGAGCGTATCGCCCGTCGCCGGATTGAGATTTCGCAGCTCATTGCGGACCTGTTTGCGCAGCCACACAGCATCGCGTTTTTGATTGAAGGCACCTTCTGGAGGGTCGAGGCTGGTCAGGTCGTTTTTCGGCGGGGTCAGCAGTTCCTCGATGGTGCGGTCGACACGACCCCACGCGCGCGCCGAATCACCGAGGATAATCGCATCATTTTTTCCGAGGTCGACGTGAGGAGCGTTGTTCAGGTTCTCGATCATCGTCCGCACCCGCGACGGATGCTCGGTGGTGATGGCATTGTGGAGCTGCTCACTCACCGACTGAGCGCCAAGTTTATCGCGAAGCGCCTTGAGTTCCTTGAGTTTGGCCCAGCCACCCTTGAGCGCCAGGACATTGCCCGAGTCACTGACGATCTCGATTTTTTCACCCGACGGAGCTGTCTGATTATACAAGTTAATTTTGGTAATCGCGTGATCGACCATCTCCAACGGAACGTTGTCATTCGGATTGATCGTCAACTGCAGCGAGGTCGCCGGACGGCCCGTCTGTTGATTGGCCGCGCGTGTACTCGTCAGATGGTTGAGCATCGCGTCGACTTCTTGCGTGGCTCTGCCAACCGAGTTCCACAGTGCGTAGCGGTTGTTCGCCTCGTTTTTCACCGACCACTGTACACTGGACGACGAGCCGAACCGGATACCAGCGATATCCTGCACCGCGTTTTTGCCGAGGATGTTCTTCACCGCGAGCGGGGGTTTTTTGGGGCTGAGTTTTGTGTGTTGAGCCTTCAGGGCGTTGACTTTTTTTTGCCGCTTGTTTCCGAGTTTATTGTTTTTTGGGGGCATGGGAGGCTTCCTAGTCGGTTCGGGGTCGATAGATAGGTTGGGGCCAGCGTCAGCGCACAGCGGCGCGATAGCTCATCACGAGCACGAGGTTGTCGAGGCGGCGTTTATCACCTCGAACGTTGAGGGTCAGCTGTGAACCGTTTTGGCCCACGCGCAGTCCTGCGGTGTCGATGAGGCGTCCTTCGGGCAAGGTGACACGTTCGCCGAGATCGAGGCTCACCGAGACCGCCGATTGACTACTGTTGTTGAGCACATAGTGGGCGAGCACGGAGCGGATCCGACTGCTGGCGATGTTGGGGAACATAGCCTGGCTCAAGGGCAAGGTAAGTGTATCGTCGGAGCTTTCGAGGAATGCCTGCCACTGTTCGGGGAACATCGACCGTAGGTCGAAGTGACGCAACGCGTCGTAGGGTTTGAGCAATCCACGGACGGCAGCAGCAAACGCCTCGCCACCTTGGATAGCCGTGTAACTGAGCTCAACGGTGATGTCGCGAATGTTCTGAGGATCGTAGCTACCCGGTTTCCCGGCGAGTTCGAGACGCCAGCGCGAGACGGCTCCGGTACCCTCAAACGGAAGGTAGCGATCGCTGTCAAACCGAAGTTCAAACATACCGTCATTGCGGGCAAAGCCGCGGAAGTGGGAGAGGGCGACCTGTTGGTGCGGTTTCCAGTTGCTGCGCAGCGATACCGGAGCCTCGCCCTTGGCATTGAGCAAAAAGCCGACCGCCTTGGAGTCGGGATGCATCACCGTGCGGTTGGTCAGTTGGGTCAGGACAGCCTTGATTGTCACCCCCTCGCCGGCGTCGATGACCAGCGAAATCGTCTTGATCTGGCGGCGGTAGTGGCCGGGGAACTCGTAGTCGAACACGGCCTCGCCGATCTCGAATTCGCAGCGACCATCTGTTTGTAGCTTCAACAATGCGATCGGGTCGTGCTCGAGCAGCGAGATGTGGGTTTCGATCTCGAATCGTCGATCGTCGGTCTTGATGTAGGCCGCTTCCATGCGGTCGAGATCGTGGCCGAGCTGGCTGCCCGCCATCAGCCCCTTGCGCTGGCTGTCCCAGTACTGGCCATTGATGAACTGGACGTTTTGGACAGGTTCGCCGGCCTCAAACTGGAAGGCTTTCTCCGCCGCGCGGGCGTAGTCAAGAGCCAGTTGGTAGGTCTGGAAATACAGCGTCGATAGGCGGTCGGCCATCCATTGGTAGAGCTCCTGGTTGCTGAACTTGCTGCGGTAGAAGTCGGCGACAGCCTCGCTGTGGCTGATCTGACGTTCGACGATGGCGAGTTCTTGGCGGGCACCCGCAATCTGTGCTTGTGCACCGATTATTTGCTGCTCGAGCTGGCCGATGTCGTAGGTCGCCAAGTCGCGTTGGAGTTCCCACTCTTGTTTCATCCGCTCATGCTGCCCGACGATGCCGAGGATTTCGCCAGAGATGCTCAGACCCTCTGCGACACCCGAGGCGATTTCAGCCACGCTGTTGGCGGAACGGTTGGCTGTGTCGCCACCGGCTTGGACACCGGCGCTAAACGGGCCGACCATCACGTCTGGAGCGGCACCGCCGATGGCGGCGACAATGCGGGCGATCGTCGAGACAATATGGGCGACCACGGAGCCAGACATCAGCGACAACTGGGCGATCTCAAATCCGTTGAAGCCCTGGTCAATCCATTGCTGATACACTTTTTTCCGTTCGAGCGCCCCGAGGTGTGCCTGCTTGAGTCCGCGTTCGGAGGCGAGTGCCTCCTCGATCTGGGTCTTGCGCACATCGATCGTCATTGTCAGGATTTCGCCCTCTTGGCGGCCCTGCAGGCGACTGAGTTGCTCGGCGTCGCGTTTTTCGAGGGTGCTCAACAGCTCGCCGCCAAACTGGTCGAGCTTGCTGACCAGCGCTTGGGCCTTGGCGAGCAGGAAGCTGAAGCGGTAGTGCGGGACACTCACTTGGGCAGCGCCGGCGATGGCGGAGGCGAGACCTGACCCTCCGGCCAGGGCCGCGACGATCGCCATCGGATCGAGCGGCGGCTGGAATAGGGGCAGCGGTTGTTTGACACCCATCAGGTTGAGGCCGTGGCGAATCTTGTATAAGCGGTCTTCCACGCGGTCCCAGTAGGCGACCAGCTCGCTGTTCTCCGGCAGGTAGAAGTAGCTCGGCCAGGTCATGGTCTGTGGAGCCTCGGCGGCAAAGGTCAGGTCGAGTGCCGAAGGGTCGAGACCGCTTTCGAGGTAAAGCAAAAAGTCGTAGCGATCACTCGCATCGCGCAGCTTCGAGAACGGTCGCGCATCGGGGAGCACCTTGCGGCCGAGCGGGGTCGGACGACGCCCGAGTAGGTCCCACGCGAGCACGTAGAGCATCCGTGCCTCGTTGATACTCTCGCGGGTGTACTGCGAAAACAGCATGTCGCCCCAGTCGAGCAGGTTGTCGATGTAGCGCATCAACAGGGCCTTGCGATAGGCGAGTCGCCGCAGACTGGCGATTGCGTGGGGGTCGAACGGGTCGTCGAGGAACACCCGCAGCTGAGCACTTGTACTTTGCATGGCTGCCCATGTCAGGGCCAGACGTTCGATGATCCCAACACTCTCCTCGAGGTCGGTGCGGGCATGGATACTCTCCGTATCGAGGGTCTTGAGACCGTCCACCTTGGTGCGCAGGGCCGAGAGATCACCATAGCTCTGCAGTTTGGCAAGCTCATCCTTTGTAAGTACACGTTCTCCTTGGAACGCCTTGTCCATCGGCAACAGTGCGGCGACGATCGCCTTGAGCTCGGTCTCGACGCTACTGATGTCGACCTTGCCCTGCTTCAGGCGGGTGAGTCGATCGGCGACGCGTTTGGCCAGCTGCTCAACATCTGCCGCCAAAAACGGCAGGAACTTCCACAGGTCAGGAGCCTCGGTCGGATCGAAGACATACTCATACCACTCGCGAGCCTCTTCGAACCGCTGGCCGACATTGAGCGACTGGGCGATCAAAAACGGTGCGTGGAAAAAGATTTCCCAGTAGTAGATACCGTTGGCACTGTTGAAGTCGAGGTGGGAACCGATTGGGTAGGAGCCGACGCGGGCCGCATTGAATTGAATGGTCGTGGTCGAGAACCGGGTCGCGGAAAACCGCGGCGTCTCGTCAACTTCTTGCGTACGCAAGCTCAGTAGACCTGCGAGTCCACCGGTAAACAGGCGTTTGTTGAGGGTCGCCGCAGTCGCGGTTGTCAGGCGTACGATGTCGTAGCGGACCGAAGAAATCTCGTACGGCTCGGGCGAGTTTTGCGGAAACCGGACGTATTGGTCACCGCGGAACAGGGTCAGGGCACCGCCGCTGTACATCGCCGCATCGACACCCTCCCGCAGACTCGCCGGTAGGTTGCCCCAAGCGCCATCGATCGCACGCGCGAGTGAGAGGTCGCCGAGTTGGCCTTGGCCGGGAGTGCGCACATAGTGGTCACCGAGGAACAGATAGACTTTGCCATCGAGACGCAATGCCGCATCGATCGCACCTGCTCCCCAGACCTGGTCGACACTGCGGGAGTCCGGTGTAAATACATTGGGATCGACCGGCACACTCGCCGCCGTGCGCATGAACTGACTGTCGCGGAAACGGTAGCGGACGTTGTTGACCACGACCTCAACTTCGGTGGTTTCCTCGACAGCCTGGACGACTTCTTGGGCCCAACCCCAGCCGCCGAAGCCTCCCCAGCCCCAGATTCGGTTCCAGGGTTGGTGGATCCATTCGACGTAGAAATGGCCGTTGTTGAGATCGAGATGCCCGCGCAGCGTGGCGCCGTAGTAGTTGTTGCCATCGTCGATGTCGACCGAAAGGCGGTTGCCCGATACGCTCGCGCCGCGGATCGCCAAGTGTTCAAAACCGGAGGAAGCGAGGGCTTTTTTGGTCCCGTGGCGCATGTTGACATCATGCAGGAGCGCGCCCAAGTGGCCCTTTTTCGGGTAACCGGGGCGGATGCTCTCGGGCGTAGCCACCGGGCAACAGACAAACACCCCTTCGCCGACGACATAGAAGTCATTGCCGACGACGAACGCGGCGCGGACCTGACCAAAGCGTGCAAGTGCAAGTTGTTGGGGATACCCGGCGTCCATGTAGAGGCCGAGTTGACCGTTTTGGTCGGCGGTGTAGCGGATCAGTTGCTGGCCGGCGATAAACAGGTGTTGTTTGCCCTCGACCCACGCCGCATCGACGCCGCGGCTGAGCATCTCGTTGTCGATCAGGCCAAACCGCGGCGCATTTGCAGTGAGTGAGGTCAGTGTGCCTGCAAATGTGTGTTGGGTGCCGCGGAAGAAGCACGCCTGACCCTGGTTGCCGAGGCTTTCGACCGCTGCCGACATTGTGGTCCATTCGGGGAGACCGTCGGGGTTGCCCTGGAGCGACTTGGGGTAGCCCATGTCACACGTTTGGTAGGCATCGCCGGTGTAGCGCACATATTCGCCGTCGCAGATGAGGAACGTCGTATTGCCAATCCGCACGGCTGCGTCGACCCGGTTGTGGCGAATGATCGCAGTTTCGACCGAGCCCCACTTCGAACCGACGAGTTTGCTGTTGTGGTCCCACGCAGTCATCTGATTGTGGATATCGGCCACGCTCGGGTTGCCACCAAGGGCCAGGAAGCGATCGCCGGCAAATAGATAGAGTTTACCGTCGAGGCCGAACACCGCAGCTGTGACGGCGCGGGGGAGGCTGATCTTATGATTCCCATCGTGGAGGTAGTTTGGATGACCACGGCCGAACACGAGTTCGCGATTGCCGATACGGGCACTTGTCCGCCCATTTTTGTAGAACTTGTGCTCGCCTTCCTCGTCGAGTTCCTTGACCTTGTCATTTTTCTTGAGCGCGAACGTGCGGCCACCCTCCACCAGGAACATGGTGTGGTGTTTGATCTGGACAACGGCAACAATCTTGAGGTCGCGGTAATCCGATTTGTTGTTGGTACACCCACATTCCGCGAGCAGCTCGTAGAGGTTTTGCGGTTTGGGATAGCCAGCGTCGCACACACTGTAATTCGAGCCGGTGTAGCGAAGGTAGGTTGTCGCCCCAATCAGGTAGGTGTACTGGCCATCGACAAACGCCGCGCGTACGACCTCTTGATTGGGCGTCGGTGTGGTGAACTCATTGCCGACCCGACCAAAGCGCGAGCGGATGGGAAGCGATTGCTTGACATCGTCGCTGGTCGTGTAGTTGCCGTTGCCAAAAAACCACACGCGGCCCGTCACGTCCGTAAACGCGCCTTCAATACGTGACCATTCAGGCAGGTTGTCTGAGTTGCCCGAGAGCGCGAGCATCCCATCTCGATCGGCGTACTGGGTCCCATTGGAGTAGCGCAGGTACGCACCGGCCTTCGACAAAAACAGCTTCGTTCCCTGCCACCAAGCGGCATCGATTTCGCCGGAGCGCAGGATCGCATTGTCGATATGTCCCCAGCGATCTTGGATTGGCGTGGTGGTCGTGTTGCCGCTGGCGTCGATCGTGGCAAACCGCGAACCTGGGTTATGGAACAGGTAGGTATTGCCGTCGGTCGCCGTACACCCGGCATCGACGCCATCCCATTCGGGCAGGTTGTGGGGGTTGCCGACGAGTGGGCGCAGGGTGACGAGATTGGGGTCGAGGGAGCCGACCTCTGGCTTGCACAAAAAGCTGCCGCCCTTGAGGTCAAAGCTGTACCAAGGGCCTTCCGAGGAGTCGGCCGAGGAGTTGAGACGGACGATCCGTTGCGGGCGTTCACCCGGTGCGAACAGGCTGCCGAACAGCTCGATACCGGCGGAGTCGGCTGGTGGGCGGGTCGCCGGATGGGTCGCGAGGTCGGCCGTCAGCGATGCGTGGAGCCTGCGGACTTGACCTCCGACGCTATAGCTCAGTCCGACGATGATGTTCTCCTGTTGCTCGGCACCGAGGCTACCCGAGCGTTCGACCACCAATTGCACCCCATCGATCCCCCGTGATTCCAATCCACTGAGGTTGAGTTTTTGTGCCGGGACCCACCGCAGGTTGAGGTCGTAATACGAGAAGTAGACCTGCAGACGACGCAGGGTGCCGGTCGAGCCGGTGATTTGCTCATTGCCGTTGACCGTTTTGCGGCTCACGGTGGTCGAGCTGGTGTCGCGGGATTCCGCTTCGACCGAGGCCCAGAACACAAACAGGCGGCCAAAGGCATCGACTGGATAGACGCGGTCAGCATCGATCTCGAGCCCCAGCGATTGCCAGGCCTGCCAGGTCGCAGCATTGGTCTGGCCACCGATGAACGTCGCCGTGCGGTAGTAGTAGCGACGCGGATCGGTACGTGTATGTCCAAACAAAATGAGTTCGCGATCCGAAGCTTGGGCACTGCCTTCGCGGATGTAGCCCCCGGCGATCGCAAGTCGTGAGACCTCGGTATATTCGTCGAGGTATTTTTTGAATACCTCGGTCGCGCGAATATCGTTGATCTCACCCTGGAGCAGGTCGTCTTGTAGGGTTTGAAACACCGGCGTTTGAGTGTCCCGAAGTTCAGGCCGAATGTAGTTTTCGGGATGGAGGAAGACTTTGCGGTTCGCCTCCCATACGCGGTAATTTTGCAACCATGTCCACTGGTGCTTGAACGTCGCCCGGGCTTCGCGATCGGCGGTCAGCGGGGAGATCGCGGCATCGTGCTTGGGTGCGAGTGCTTCCAAGTTGACGAGGTAGCGGTGAAAGTACAACTGGATCGCAGCCGCGGCTTCTTTGATCCGCGAGGTGTCGATCGACGGATCGACTTCGACATCGATCAGGATTTCTTCGTAGAGATCGCGGGGGTGGGCGAGAGCTGGCTCTTGGGAGACCGTCCAGGCGACGAGTGCGTCGCGGCGGGCAGTATGGTCAGCGTCGATGAGCTGTCGCTCGATCGTCAGCCAATTGGCGCCCGTGTACAACGTACCGAGTAAACGACGCAATGTATCGGTGGCGGCTTTGGGATCTTTGGAACTCCCGTACAGCCGCGTCCACACCTGCTCGTAGACCTCGCGGGGATACGAGCCCAGACGCCCGCACAACGCCATCACATCGTGTGCCCGCAGTAACAGTTCGAGGTCGTACTCGATTTCGTGGGCGACGTTGCGATCGAACCGACGCAGGAAACTGTCGCGGCGGGTGAGCCACTTGAGATCGTCGGCTTCGCACTCAAACAGCGCTGCGAGCAAGGCATAGGGTTCGGCGATGTCGGGCAGATTCTCGAGCAGGAGGTCGAGAAAGGACCCCTCGAATGTCCCGTTTTCTCCGAGGGCCTCGACCACCCCGCGACGGCGATCGAAGTCGACGGCTCGCCAGATCAGATGGAGGTCGCGCAGCAGGTAGTCGTTGGCATGGCGCCAGCGCTGGGTAAACGAGCGAGCTCCGAGGGGCAGGGGTGCGTAGCTTCCTGGCGCATGGGACAGCTCCTTGGCGGAGTAACGCACGTAGTGGCTGCCGCGGGTGAAGAAATAACGACCTTCAAACGTGAACGCACCATCGATCGCGGCCTCAAAAACTGCTGGCAATGCACCCCAGTCGTCGCGGATCGCCCGCGGGTAGCCCTCGTCGACATACTCGTTTTCGGGGCTGGCGTAGCGGATGTAGTGACCGCCCTTGAACACGAGCAGCTCGCCGTCGGGACCGAGTAGGGCTGCGTCGATTCGCGGCGGTGGTTGATCGATGACCTGAACAAACGGATTGGCGGGAGTCTGCCACAGGGCGGAAATCTTCCCGCGCTCGAGTGGACGGTTTTTGTCTCGCGGCCACAGACGCACGAACTCATCCTCGGCCAAGAGCACCAGCCCACCATCAGGTCGCATCATGGCGGCATCGACATCGGTGTGGAAGATCTCGGGCAACACTATCGGTGTGCCTACAAGTGACTCGGTGAACTGCTCGCTGAGCAAACGCGGGAAGCCGTCATCGAGCTCCTCAAATGCTCGTTCGCTGTAGCGATAGACCTGGTCGCCACTCAAAAGCCACAGTGCACCTTTGTGGTCGACGAAGCTGGCGTCGACTTGGCCTGTCTCTTGTAACGTATTTCGGTTCTGGCCGAGCGAGCGGAGGTCGAAGGTCCGTGCGAGGGACTCATCGCGTGCACATGCAAAGTCTCCGTATTTGGTGAAGAGGTAGACCACACCCGCAGATGCGAACGCCGCATCGATGACACGCCCTTGGCTACCCTCTGGTAGGGCCTCGAATGCATGTGCGAGCTCATCGGGAAGGTGCTCAAAACATGGTTCTTCAGTCAGGTTTTCGGCCAAGCGTTTGGGGTAGCCCGTATCGACATACTCGTAGCTGTCTCCGCTGTAGCGCACGTATTGATCGCCGGCGAACAGATAGGTGCGCTCGCCGATCGAAAGCACCGCGTCGACGCGTCCGAGTCGACGGATGCGGTTGTCGATCTTGCCCCAACGGTCGCTGATGTCCTGGAGTTGACCTGGCTGTTTGCGCTGGTACGGATAGCAAGCTCCTGCGGAGAAAAACCAGGTCACAGGACCGTCGGTGAATGCTGCGTCAATGTGCTCAAAACTCGGGTGGCTCTCCGGCAAGCCCGGCCAGTACAGCTCGACGTCGCGGGGAAACGTCCAGGTGTCGGTCGCCGCCTCGTAGTGCACAAACTCGCGTCCGTGGATGAAAAACAGATCTTCGTCCTCGACCAAAATCGCGTCGATGCGGTCAAAGCCATCTTCTAAGTATTCGTCGGGCAGTTGCCAAAACGAGATGTCCGCGGTTTGTGGCTCGTCAAAGTCCGGCTCCTCGAGTTCGTCGCCGGAGTAGCGTTGGTAACGGAACGTCCCTTCGGCATCGGGAGCCTCGAACAGCCAGGTTTGCTCGCCCTTGCGGTAGGCCACATGGACGTTGGTCAACCCGCCAAAGCGTTCTTCGATTGCCGCGGGCGCGTGGTCGGCAACGGGCGGTAGCGGGCCGTCGTGAATGCCCTGCTCGAGTCCGACGGGTGTGTAGGTCAGGAACTGTTCGCCGCGAAACAGGTACAGCCGACCTAGGCCGTCGCGCACCGCCGCGTCGACCCGTTCGTCTTCGACGATCGCATTTTCAGCCCGCGCCCAGGCATCGGCGATCGGGTAATCGCGTGCGAGGGAACGGTCCCAACAACGACCATTGTTGAATAGGTAGACATTGTTGTCGCGACCTAAAAGCACCGCTTCGGGCAGCCGGAACTCGGTCGGAGCACCGCGCAGGAACGCCGGATGTGCCGGAACACGCGATGATGCCGGGGATTCGGGCATTCGGAGGTGACGCCATGCTTCGCCCTCGCGAATCAGCAGTCGACCGGTTTCGACCGCTGCCGCACGCATACCAGCGACACCGGGAACGGTTCGGTCCGATTGATTTGAGCATACATAAATGGTGTCGTCGGCAAACAGGAATACACTTCCATTATCGGCCCACAGGCCGTCAATACCACCACGGATCGTAGCGATCACCTCGCCGTCGAGTTCGGCGAACCGCGGCTCGTCGGCCAACGCACTGTCGATCGACCGCGGGTAGCCCTCGTCGACCCAGCTCAGGTCGTTGCCCTTGCCGGTATAGCGGTAGAACTGATCGCCACTAAAGATGTAGACAGTCTCGACCAATGGCGGCTCGACAGCGGCCTGGCGCAACTTACTGACCAGTTCATCTTCGTCGGGCTCCTCGACAATCACAGGGGTGATCACCCGCATCGCGGCATCGACCCGCCCATGTTCCTGCAGGCGATTGACAATCCGTCCCCAGTCGCGCCGCACTGGTTTGGGAAAGCGGTCGTCGATATGGGTGAAGTTGGCATCGGAGTAGCGGACCACGAGATAGTCGCCGAGACCCTCGTCAACGTGATTGGAGAACAACCAGGTGTGGCCATCTCCATCACTCATACCTGCACTGATGGCCACAAACGGAAGGCCGTCGAAGCGGTCGCGGATCGGCGCAGGTTCGGTCCACAGACGGTGGGTGTGATCAAATGAGATGTAGCGATCGCCGGAGAACAGATAGACTGTATCTGTACCATCATTCATGACTGCATCCGGTGTCGAGAACCCAGCAGACACGAGTTTCGCCGGGAGGTTCCACCAGTTGTCGTCGGTCTTTTTGGGGTAGCCCTCGTCTGGCGTCTCGTAGTCGCGGGTGCTGTAACGCAGGTAGAACGCCCCGTCTTTTTGTGTACTACCAAATAAATATGTGCGGCCATCCATCACAAACGCTGCATCGACCTTCTGAATGCCGCCGAAGTCCTGGGCAATGGTCCGCGGGAACCCCTCGTCGGCATAGCCGGACTCGAGGTCGGAGTAGCGGTAGTAGTGTGGCCCAGAGAACAGGTACAAACGGCCATCGAGACCCATCATCGCCGCATCGACGCTGCCAGTTTCCAGCAGGTTGTTGCGCACGCGACCAAATCGATCGCGGGTGGCACCCTCGCTCCACGAAAATCCGCCTTCGCCCATGGTCCGGGTGACACAGCGCTCCTCGTGGAATAGATGCAGGCTCCCAGACCAGTCGGTGAAACCTGCGTCGAGTTGCTCGCGAAAGTTCGCGGGCAGCTTCGGCATCCAGGCTTCGATCGTGGTCGGGTACCCCGACAGCGCCCGCGCGTCCGGACCCTCAAGACTATCTGCATGTACAATTACCTGGTCGTCGGCAAAGATGCACAACAGGCCGTCGACTTCGGCCACACCATCGACGCGGGCCATGTCGGCAAAGTTGTTACGGACGATGCCAAAGCGCTCGCGAATAGTGATGGCGTGCTCGGGGTCGTCGCTACCGTAGGCATGCTCTTCCTTGAAAAACCAGGTCTGGCGGTCGCTGTCGGTGAACGACGCATCAAAGCCTTCGTTGCAGGCCTTGGGTACGCGCGTGTCGAGCTCCTCGGGCCAGTGGTCGGCGGTCGTCCGCGGGTAGCCCTGGTCGACGTGGATCCCGTCGGTGCTCCGCAGGTATTGGTCGTCGACAAACAGATAGCTGACACCTTCGTGATCGGTGAGGGCAGCATCGATCGACTCGGGTGCGGTAAAGTTGCTCTCGACCTTGCCGAGTACGCGGTCGACCTCGGTCCAGCGGTTTGACTCGGATTCGTAGTTCCAGATTTTGCCCGCCGCGTAGATCCAGTGGACACCGTCGTCGTCGGTATAAGCCGCATCGATTGCGCCGACTTGGGCAAACACCGGCGAGAGTAGGGAGAGGGGCTGGGCAACCTCGAGTGGCTCGAGCGTATCGCCGACAAATGTCCATAGTTTGCCGCCGCGAAACACGATGAGCTCGCCGTCAAATTCGAACATCGCATCGATGCTGTCCACACCCGGGGGCAGGGGCAATGCCTCGGTAAATTTGTCGGTGAGCCCCTGTTCGGAGAAGGCGAGCTCAATCTCCCGGGTACCGAGGTTGAGCTTTCGTGCATATGCAGCAAACTGAACCACGCGGTCGAGCAGGCGCGCGAGGCGTTGATGTTCGGGAATCTCGCTGATCGCTCCATCTTCGAGGGCCGCGAGGAGTGGGGAGAGGATGGTCTTGATCGGCTGTGGATCGTCGCGCAGGATATGTTGGACCACCAATGTGGTCTCCGCGATACCGAGCTCCACCCCACCAGCGAGTGCCGTCAGAACGGCATCTTGTTGACGATCCGCCGCGTGGGCGAGAGCCGACACAAGTGCATCTACACGTGTACGCGTACGCAGCGCGAGGTCGTGGAGCAAGAAAAACACGTCATAGGCGTAATCTTCCGAACCTTCAAGATCATAGGAGACGGCTCCGTTGACATCGAGGAAGGCATCGAGGCGTTCGGGGTTGAGACCACCATCTTCCAGTAGGTCCTCACGATCGATCAGGAGTTCGCGCAGTGCCTCGGCGCCGTCAGCGTCGAGTTCGATCGTTGCAGCGGATTTATCTGTAAGCACAAATAGATCGCGTTCTTGAACTAGGCGCTTGAGGTAGTTGCTGAGGACCACACGCTGGGCTTCGCCAAAGTCGTCTCCTGGGTCGAAGACCGGGATCTCACCAGTACGTGCACGTGCACGCAACTGTGCCGAGGGGGAGCCGTGTTCGTCGACCGCCGTCAGTAGGTCCATCCGCGTGAAGAGTTGTCGGGCCGCGATCTCGTCGGCGAGTGGACGCAGTGTTTCGGCGGTGGAAAAGCGCAGCAGCTTCGCCCGGGCCTCTTTGATCCGCGTTTGCAGCAACGAAAGCACGGCACGGCGGTGGCGGTGGTAGGGCAGGGCCAGACGCAGCTCAGCCGGGCCGAGGTCGAGGATCGCCTGCTTGTCGACCACCCGCCGTTGGTCGTCGAGCACTTCATTGAAGATCAGGTTCTCGACCAGACCTTCCCGTTCGTGACTGGTCAGCGCAAGCGACTCGAATGTACTTACAGGTATCGTCAGTACTTCGTCGGCAAACGTCTCGCTACGTTTCGCAAAAAACGCTCGGATCGTGCTCTCGTACTCGTTCAAGCCGGATTCGAGTTTGGGGCATGGGCCTTCGTGGTCGCCTTGAAAAAAGTCGGGCTTGACGACGCGACCGAGTTCATCGAGAACTCCGCGGAAGTACAGATTGGTGAGAATCGCCGCAGCTTCTTCCCGCGTGGTTCCGAGCTCGAGCAGGTCCGAGAGATAAAGGTGGACTTCGATTGATTCGTCCGAGCCAGCCTTTTGTCGTGCTTCCGCCGTCAGAGCGGCAATTCGCGTGCAGATCGTCGGTGCGTGGTGTTTGAGAGCTGGCTCGATCGCCAAGGTTTCAGCCTCGAGGCTCGACGCGACGAGGTCACCCTCGCTGTCAATGACACCCGAACGCATCAGGGACGTATGCAGCAGCTCGGCATGGCGTTCACCCAATCCCAATGTAGTTAGTTCGTCGATGCGGATGACATCGAGAGCGGCGATACTGGCAAACGCCCACGTGCGGGCAGCATCGTTCTCAAACTCGACGAGGCGCGTGTCGATATCGGCGAGCAGCTCGTGCCCACCTTCGTGCAACTCGGTAAACGCGACCCATGCCGCGCGCGCCTTGACCTCTTGGGATTGTAGAGCCGCGGCCGTAAGGCCCGTTGGTGCGAATGCTTCGACGAGGCCCTGACACAGTGCCAGGCGAGCTTGGGTGGCAGCGAGGGCCAGCGTATCGGCCTTGAGCTCCTCGGTGATTTCCTCGGCGACCGGTGGCGGTAGGCAGATCTCCACGAGATCGATGACACCCAATCCAGCCGCTCGCGCCCAGGTCATTGCAGCTACAATTGTTCGTACCATCCACGAACGCTCGTCGACCGTGCCGGACTCGAGCACGCGGTAGAGGTCTTCGTCACTGACATGGGCATCTTGGAGCTCGACGAGCCCGAGGGCCCCGAGGCCGCGTAGGCTCGGATCGGCTTCGATCACGTCGAGCAATTGCAAAAGCTCGACTGGGCCGATGTCGAGATACTCTGCCAAACGGGCGATACGGTGAAACAGCGACAGGGTCTGGGGTCCAAACGTCTGGGACAGCACCGAGTCTCGCCCGCGGAGTTTGGCCCGCGCACGCAGTTTCTCGACGACCTCCTCCAGCTCCTTGGTCGACAGTCCGACCGCTCGGCGAATGCGTTCGCGTGTGGTCTTGTGTTCGTCGAGCATGAGATCGCCGACGACGTGAATGGCAGTAAACCCCTGATAGGGCTCCGGCACATATGGGTACCATGAGGGAAAGTACGCGCTGGCGAGTTTGGCCGGCTCACCGTTGAACACCCGGTCGAACAGACTGTCGGCGTGCTCGATGCCATAGGTCGCTTCACCGTCGGCGGACAGCTGTTGCGCGGCGCCTAGCGAATCGAGTTCACCGAGCAAACTGCAGACAATTTCGATTTCGATACCTTTTTGGCTGGCGAGTTCGCGGACCAAGGCGAGACGTCGCAGGGCGAGGGAATTGAGGGTGTTGCCACACAATGTCCGAAGGACCATATCGATGTCGCGTAGCGCGATACCTGTCCAACGCGATAGACGCAAGATTCTCTGGGCGCGGTCGAGCCAACTCGCCGGCAGCGGAGCCTTACCATCGACCGACCATTCGAGGTGAGTTTGAGCCGAATTGATCCGGACATATCCCCCTTGCATCCCGGCGCCGGCGTTGATGAACAGAAGATTGGCGGCCTCGCGCTCGGACTGCTTTTGACTGTTGAGAGCCTGTTCGCTCAGGCGCAAGTAGAGGAGTTCATGAATCCCGGGACCATCGATTTGTGTCGCTACGCGAAAGACCTCGAGATCGGCGAGCGAGGCGAGTTGACCCGCGTCTGCCAGCCCGTAGGTTTGGGCCAATGCAGCGAGGTCTTGGGTGTTATCCCGGAGCAGCAACGCCGCTTGTGCCTGTGAAAGCCCGAGGCGCATACGCGCGAGTGCATCGATATCGGGGGTCGGGGTAAAGAGCCGGTGGAGCTGCTCAGGAGTCGTCTTAAGTAGTTTTAGAAGTTCGCCTAAGCGCGCGTGTTGGCGGTCGAAGGGGAGCACAAACGGGTGTTCGGCGGCGGCGAGAAGTGCATCTACATCGGACTTCCCGCTGGTCTTGGCTGCCCGAGCGGAGAGAACCCCGTTGACGATCTCGAGGTAGGGGACGAGCGCGAAGGTTTGTTCACCGTCGAGCAAAAGGTAGCGAATATCGGGGCGGCGGTCGAAGAAATCTGGGGTGGCAAAACGATCTTCGAGCAGCTGCAGCAGGTCGGCGAGATAGGCAGCAGGCGACAGCGCAGAGCGGCCCAGATCGGCCTGGGAAAGGTCGAGGTCACCAAAAAGGTCGCGGTAGGTCGGGAGGGTCGGGCGGTTTGTCATGAATCAGTTCCGGCGTCGAATAGGGTTGAGGGACAGGGGAAGACGGGTCTCGTGTTGTTGTTGCATCTGCATGTAACGTAGGTGCACATGGGCGCGGATCACCCGCGCACGGCGGTGAGCCTCAGCGGTCACCACAGGGTCGTCGGCGAACAATTTTCCGTAGCGGTCGGTGAACTCCGGGGCCGAAAGGTCGGCGAGCTCGACCGCCGAACGCACACCCGAGCGAAGCAGCTCGAGTGCGATCGTACGATCGTTGTCCGGTATGATTCGGATCAAGCGTTGGGCAGCACGCAGAAGTTCGAGGTCGAGAGTTGGCGCGAGTGGAAACTCCACCGCGTCACAAAGTGGCGCATGGAGGAGATCGAATTCAGGATGTTGCGTAAAAAAATCACGCAGCGTGTCGAGTTCGGCCTCAATGACCGCTCGACCAGCAAGAAGGGGCATATTTTGACTCCTCGTATTCGGGACTCGAGGCGGGGTTTTCTTACAATTAAATATGTCTTAATAGAAAGGTTAATAATGAGCGTAGCTCGATAGTGAGAAACGGTATTGACAGATTTCAATAGGGGTATCTAAGCACGCCAATCGGATCACATTCGTTTTTGAGCAGCGCGACGATGCCCGGGTTTGTCTAGCGAGAGCCCAGTGATGACTTGCTGTGAAACATCGTGAGCGAGTGTGTCTAATCGGGCACGACTGGTATGCAGGTCGTGATTGTTGTGGTTGCGCGAGCAGATACAAGAACAACGGGCCACGGGGCTTTTATCAGTTTGTACAGTCGAGTGTTCCGGCCAATTGGCCGGTAGCATCAGTCCCTTGGGTCACGGGAGAGCGTACAGTGTTAATAAGTTGCTGCGATTGTGTACGGCATCAGGAGGCTGTGCGTTAAGGCCTCCCGGGCGGGGCTCCAAACCATGTTTCAAGTGTTTCGCGTAGACTCGTATCGTTAGATTGTCCTGTCCAGGCCACATATCCATCGGGTCGGACCAATACCACTTGGGGGGCGGTGACCTCTCCGAGGACCGGAAGCTCCCATCGACCATCGTAGCGGGCATCGATCACCCGGATACGATCTTTCCAAAAGGACATGTCGATTGTACC
>CAZUPD010000105.1:0-27696 GCA_964621785.1 uncultured Nannocystaceae bacterium | reverse complement strand
CCGAGAGCAGCGGGATGGCGACCATCAGACCGAAGCCTGTGGTGTTGATGGCGATGGAGATGCCCTTCGCAAGAGCCTGTGAACGTTGGTCAGCAGCAACCGTTGCAACAGCATTGAATGCGTCGATCATGCCGAAAATCGTTCCGAGAAGACCGAGGAGGGTTGCCACGTTGGCAACCGCGGCGATCATCGGGACGCGCTTGGAGATCGCGGGAGAAACCTCCAGCATCGACTCTTCAATCGCGGCGGCGATGTCCGCCTCGGACTTGTTGGCACGGGTAAGACCAGCTTTGACCACGCGGGCCAGAGCTGCCTTATCGGCGGCGTTGCAAAGCTTGATGGCACGATCGATGTTGTTTGCCATTACAAGCTTTTGGATTTGGTTGAAGAACTGCCCGCCGTTGATGTTGAAACGGAAAAACAGAAAGATGAAGCGCTCAATCATCACGCCCACACCGATGATGGCGCAGATCGCGATGAAGTGCATGAACTTCCCGCCTTCTTGGTAGAATGACGCGAAATCGAAATCCATGGCTGATGATCCTCCTCAGTTGCGGGCGCACCCGCTTTTTTTAGCCCCGGACAAAGTCCGAATCGGGTTTGACGTGAGTGTCGATTGGTTGGTTGCAAGTTGTGAAACAAACGTCTCGCGCGCGCAGGGCGCTTGTTTCGGGTTGTGACTCTCTCGAGTCTCTCAAAAGTGACGCAGATTAAAACAGAGGATCCTGCACAGATTCAAGCACGAGCGGAGTGAACCGCGCGTCCAACCGCTCCCAATCGAAGTCGAGAGAAGATCGGCGCAGGACGTAAAAAGCACTGGGTTTTTCGAGTTTGCCGAAAATCTCAAACTCGTTATCCAGCGAAATGACTTTCTTGCCGGAGGAATTCCGGGTCTCGGTTTGACCGTCGGGGGATCTCGTGGACTCGGCTCGCGAGCCCGACTCGGCAGCCGGTTGCTTCGGCGGTTCGGCTGCTGCTGGCAATGCTGCCCACAGCGAACTCACCCAGAAGATCGAAGCCGCGACACAGACAAACCGAGAAGTCCTCGGCAGCTTGGAGTGGCATCGGCTCAGCTTGCGCATCGGAAAGCTTTCAACGTTCGTGGTGTCGGGACCCCGGTGGGTCACAGAGCACCCAACCCCTTATACAGTGATCCGGGTCGTCAACTCCATGGTTTTTTGAGGTTCGGAGGATTTTTCCGGTTCCCGGAGGATGTGACGGCGACGTAACGCACCATCCTAACAATGGGGTCTATGGACCTCACACTTTTCGTTCTGGCTCAAAAACGAGCTCCCTGAGCCGATACGTGACTAGCCGCCAGGACGCTGGACCTTCGGTTTTTGCGCGGCGGGCTTGTCCGCAGGCTTCTGGGACTTCGGTGACTGAGGCTTGCTCGCTGGTTTTTGTGGTGACTGGGGCTTTGCTGCCGGTTTTTTGGACTCTGGTTTGGCCGCCGGTTTTTGCGACTTCGGCGGCTCGCCTGAAGGTTTTTGTGCACCGGGCTTTTGCGGTCCCGGTTTTTGCGCTCCCGGTTTTTGCGCTCCCGGATTTTGCGATCCCGGCTTCTGTGCTCCCGGCTTTTGCGATCCCGGCTTCTGTGCTCCCGGCTTTTGCGATCCCGGCTTCTGTGCTCCCGGCTTGTTCGGATCCGGCTCCTGCACTCCCGGCTCCTGGGGCTCGGGTGCCTCAGGCGACTGACTTGCGGCCTCGGCATCCCCATCTGCTTTTTGCAGCTTGCGCTTTTGTTCACGCTCGCTGCGTCGGCGCTCGCGCTCGAGGCCTTTTCTCGCCAACTCAATATAGAGATCTGCTTGGGCCGGGCTCACCAGCTCCTTGCCGATCCGCTTGACCTCCTCAGCCTTGTCTTTTTTGGGGGTCGACTTGCCCTTGCCGCGACGTTTTTTCACCCGCGCCACATCATCGCCGATCGCCACGTCGGCATCGGCCCCCCCGGCGGCCACAGCCAGCTCGCGGTACTTGCTGAGGTGGGCGATCGCCTTTTGCAGCCGCGCCTCCGTACTCAACTTCGGATAGGGCTGGGCATCGAGGAAGAGCACACCCAGATTGAAGTAGGCCTCGGCGTAGTTGGGCTGTAGGCGCAACGCTTGGCTCAAACTCGCCTCGGCCTTGTCCCAGTCACGGGTCGCCCGGTAGGCGCTGCCGAGGTTGAGGTGGGCCTTGTAAAATCGCGGATCCAACCTCGTTGCATATGCAAAACAATCGATCGCGCTCTTGATATTGCCGGTGCGAATGTACTGGGCACCGAGGTTGTTCCATGCAGTTGCATTTTTCACGTCGGTCTCGGCGGCCTTGCGAAACGCCCGGGTCGCCGGCGCCTGTTTGCCCATCGCCAGCAGGGCAAAACCCTTGAGGTTGAAGGCCCGCGAACTGTCGACCTTGGTCAACACTTTGGGGTCGATCGATTGCACCGAAGTCGTCACACTCAGGCACAACTCATACTTGCCCTGCTTGTAAAACACCTCGGCCAACACCAGCATCGCCTCGGCGTTTTGCTCGTGGGCACGCAGGGCTTCGCGGGCCAGCGGCACCGCACCGGCCATGTCACCGCTTTTGAGCGCGCGTGCGGCCTTGGCACTGATCTGGCGAGAGGCCGCTAATTTCCGCCGCTCCTCCTCGGGGTCCCGATCGCGGCCGCGGTTTTTCTCGAGCAACTTTTTGGCCTCGGCCTTCTTTTGGGCGTCGGCATCATCACCCGGCTTTTGTGGTTGTTTGGCCGTCTTGCGTTTGGGCGCGGTTGGGTCGAGGTCGAGGTCAGCCAGCGGCTCCTGCGTCGGCTTGTCGGTCTCGGCTTCGGGAGTCTTTGCACAGGCAACTAAAATCGCGGCGAGCCCCAGCCCTACGAGTACTCCATCGTATTTGTTGCCAGGACTCATCGCCGGTCCTCCACCTGCAGCTCGATGGCCGGCTCACGCAGCGTCGGATATTCGATCGGTTTGTAGACATTGAGCCGCTCGAGCGCCTTGCGTGTCCACTCGTTGGCGACACCGTACTGTTTGGCGCGCTTGATCGTCTCTTCGTAGAGCGGGATCGCCATCGCCTCGAACCGTGCAGCCCCCTTTTCCACCTCTTCTTTATAGGCGAACCACACCTCGGTGTAGGGCTTGAGCGAGCGCGGCACCGGGGCCTTGCGCATCTTGATGGCGGTGGTTTCAAATGCGTAGCCGCGGCGGTACATGGCCGCCAAGACCCACTCGAGGCGGCGGTAGGGGATCACCGAGTCGTAGGCCTTGGACGCCTCGACGACCTGGTCAAACAACTTCATCGCACTTTTGGTCAACGCCTTGCCCTGACCCTTGAGCTCAAACTCCAGCAGATCGGCGAGCGCGTATTCCGAGAGTAAAAACTGGGCCTGTGACGGGAAGTCGGCGGCATCGCTCCCGTTTTGCAGGCTGCGGGCCGAGAACGTGGCAATGCAATCGCGGTAGGCCGACTCGGCCCCCTTGCGATCGCCCCGTGCCGCCCGCGACTGGCCGATCCGCAGGTACGATTCGACGACCTTATCGGCCTGGCTCTCCTTGCTGCCGTAGCGCGAGATAAACCCGGCATAGGCCACCTCGATCGCCTTGTAGTCGTCGGTTTTGCGCAGCACGCTGGCCCGGCGAAAGGCTGCATCTGCAACTTCCGCCGGATCCTCGGCCTTGTCGGCATACTTCTGGTACATGGCCGCCGAGCGGTCGTACTGCTGCAAGCTGTCGAGCAAGTCGGCGGCGTTCTTCAGGGCCAGCAGGCGGTGCTCACTCTCCTTGTAGCGTTCGTCCTCGGCGAGTTTGAGATAGCTCTGGACCGCCTCATCGAACTCGAAAAACCGCACGTGGTTGAGGCCACTTCGCAGCAGGGCATCGTCGGCGAACTCGCTGTCGGGGTACTCGGTGTAGATCCGCCGATAGGTCTTGCCGGCGCTGCCGAAACGCCCGATCTTTTCATATGCAACGGCTGCGTTGTTGAGCGCGCGGTCGGCATTTTTATCCTTCGGCTCCTCCTCGACCAGGGCGACATAACGATCGGCTGCGGCCTCGTACTCACCTGCCTCTAACAGCAGGTTGGCTTCTTGGAAGCGGGCCGCCAACCCGAGGGTTTTGAGATCACCGGCAAACTTCTCCTTGAGCTCCCCCTCGCCACAACCCTTTTCACCCAGCCGCGCCGTCCATTCCTGGGTCGCCTTGTGATCTTCGCGGACCACGTAGCTGTCGATGATGGCAAACCCGGCGTTGATGGCCACGTTCTTGTCGCAGTGGCGATCGACGATCTCGACAAACCGCCGCTCGGCATCGCTGAAGTGAAAGTACCGCTGGCTCAGCGCAGCCGCGTTGTAGCGGTAGGTCGCCAGATCTTCGGACTTGCTGTCGAGCGCGATCAGTTTGTCGTAGGCCCGCTGCATCTTCCGGACATCTTCGGGAATCTCCTGCGGATCAAACGGACCCTGGACCTGGCCTTTTTTCGGCATGTCCGGAAGCGTGAAACTGCCGGCCGACTGTTGCGCTTCGAGGTGGGCCTCGAGCGACAACACCAGCCCGCGAGCCGAGTCGACTTGGTACTTGCTGCCCAGGGGCGAATCGCGAACCTGTGTATAGGCATCGGCTGCCTTTTGCCACTGCTCCGAGTAAAACAGACTCTCGGCGTAGGCAAACCGATACTTGTACGAACTCGGGGTATCGGGATAGCGCTGGAGATAGGCCTCGTAGGCCCGCGCCGCCTGTTCGTACTCGGATGTCGCCTTGGGGTCGCCCTTTTGCCGGAGTTCCTGGGCGATTGCATGGTGTTCGACCGCGGTCGCCACCAATGCCTCTTCGACCAGCTTCATCGCTTTTTCGAGGGCATCGGGATCGGCCTCGTTGGCGTAAAACCACCGGGTGCCCCGCAGGTAGTTGGTCGCCAGTGCCTCGCGGGAGACCCGGGCCCCGTCCTTGTCGCCCATCGCAACTTGGGCATCGAGGATTCGCCGCTGCAACAGCGGAGCTGCTGGCGACAGCGGCCAACGACCGAGGGCCAACTCCCAGATCTGGATGGCGCGTGGGTACTGGGTATCTTCGGAAAACAGCTCGCCCAACGCCGCGTAGATTTCGGGCACATGGCGCTCACCGGTGCGTTCCTTGTAATCGCGGTCGAGGCGGTCGAGACCCCACACCGGATCGGGTTTGTGGTCGAGATCCCAATCGTCTTCGATGTAGCACTTGGCGATGTAGCGAACCGCGTCGTCACGCAGGGTCGCCGCGCCCTGGGCATCCTTACGACCCTCGGCCTTGGCCTGGTCGGCAAAGATGACAAACTCGTCGAGCTTGGCGACCGCATTGGCAAAATCACGTTTGAGATACAACGTCCAGGCCACGCGGATCAGCGCCTCGTCGTACAGCGGGCCATCTTTATCACTTGCAGCTGCAACATACGCCTCGAGTGCCGGGTCGAGCTCGTCCATATCGTAGTGGACCTCGCCGACCCGCAGCCAGGCTTCGGCGACGTACTTCGAGCCCTCGCGCAGGGACACACAACCGGTGTAGTCGCCCGCACGCACGTTTTTCGACGGGATGACATTGTCTCCGGCGGCATTGGGAATCGGATAGCGATCGGGACAGGTCAGGGCCAAAAAAGCCTGGCGACTGTCGTCGAACTTCTCGCCCTCAAACAGCAGGATCCCCATCATGTACAGGGCTGCGTCGGTGTGGGCATAGCGGGGAAACCTGGTTGCGACACCGCGGTAGAGCTCGACCGAGCGTCCGTACTCCGCGACCGGCGGCGGCGGGGGTTGTTCGCCCTCTTTGACCTTCTCGAGCTTGGCGCTGTAAATTTTTTCCTGTTCGGCGTAGCGCTGATTTTCTGCCTCAAAGTGCAGCTCGGCGAGGCGCAACATGATCTCCGGGGTCCACGTCGGATTGCTCGGGCGCTCGCCGAGAAACGTTTCGTAGCGGGCGATCGCCTCTTCCCGTAACTTGTCGGCCTGCTCTTGGTGGGTCTTGATCTCGGATTTGAACTGGTCTTGCAGCTCGCGCTTGGCCGCGGCCGACTCGACCAGCACAACCTGGGCCAAGGTATCCTGCCCGACCTTCACAGCCGCGCGGTAGCGTTGCCCAATCGCCTCCAACTCGGCCAGCGCCTTGGCTTCTTTTTGCGACTTTGGGCGCCGGGGTTTGGGCGCCTGCAACTGTGACTGACTCGCGCGACCGGCCTTTTTGCGCGGCACACCTGAGCCGGCCTCCCCCTCGCGTCCCTTCCACAGCCCCTCGCGCGGGAGGGCGGATGTCGATGTTGATACAAGTAAAACTGCACCCGACAGCAGCGATGCGATCCCCCATCTGGTGGCGCGACGATGGTTTCGGCCGGTCATTGCGGCCTCCCGGATTCAAACACCTCTTGCACCGAGCGGTCGATCGCCCGCGAACGGCGATCGCGGCGAGCTTCCAAACGCCGGACTTCTTCGGTCTCGAGACGTTTTTTGGCCCACACCACATCGAGCAAACCGACTTCGCTGCGCACGATCCAATGCTCCAACTCCGAGGCGAGGTCACGCATACTGGCCGTGAGGACATCTCCCAGCAACGGCCCCGCCCGCCCCTGGAGTGCATCGAGTTGTTGGCGGAGACTCGCTAGATTGCGCCGCTCCTCTGCCAACACGACTGCAGCTCGTTGTAGACGCAACTCGGCAGCATCATCGATTTGCTTGCGGACCAGCCGGATCTGCCCACGCAGCTTGAGCATCCGCTTCCACAGGGCCTCGCCATCGCGGCTCGGCTTATTTTTCAACTCGCCATAGACCTTGGTCAAATACAGCCAGTGGCGATCGATCGCTTGGAGTCGTCGCTCGCGACCGACTTCGGTGACCCGCATGCCCGTCTCGGCCTGGGCGAGTTTGCTGCGCAGCAGTGCCACGACGCGTTCGTGTTCGGCGACGGCCGTTCGCAGGGCCGCAGCTTCGACATAAAACGCCTGGGCATTGTCCTTGCCCGACTTGGTCGCCTGTTGGTGGCTGCGTTCGGTCGCCACCAACTTGGCCCGGACCGCTAGCGTCTCGGCATCGAGCTCCGCAATTTGCGTACGCAAGCTTTCCACCTGCTCCGCCCGCTGCTTGCGCTGGCGACCTCGGACCTCGTCGCCGACAGCTCCTTTGAGCTTGCTGCGCTGTCCCTGCAGATTTGCCGCCACACTGCTGTTGCGGGCGCGATCGTTGATCAGTTTTTCGCCCACCGCCAACAGCTCTTCGTCGGAGCGGTCGAGCGATGAGCGCTGGGCACCGAGGTCGGTAAACAGTCGCGCTCGGTCGCGGGATTGCATGACCTCGGTTAGACGTGCGAGCAGATCTTCGGTCTCGGCGAGCTCGCGCTGCAGCGATCCGACATCGCGGGCGAGCACCTCGGCCTGGTGCGTGCGCGGCAATTGGCGGGCGATGGGCACGGCCGAACCCGGCAGCAAACTCCCCAAGGAAAACGCATCGCGCTCGTGCACCGTCACGGCGGCAAAATAGGAAGTTGCATCTTCACCGACTGTAAGCGACTGCCCCAACCGCTCGGCACTCTGGCGAAACTCCTTGCGCAGGCTCTCAAACTCTTCTTCGGCTGCCTTCCACGCGCGTTGGCGGATCTTGATCTTGCCGCGCAACAACTTCAGTTCAGAGCCGATCGGACCCTCGTCGGACAGCGTCAGCACATGATCCAAGCTGCCCAAACGATCGGCGCGCAACAGGGTCCAGGCGAGTTCATAGCTGGCCTCGATGTACATCGGCGAGGCGCGACCGATCTGGCGGTAGGCCGCCATCGCCCGTTCGTAGTCGCCCAAATCGTGGAGTACCCGTCCGATCGCCATCCACGCAAGTTCGACGATCCGCCGGGCTTGCAGGCCTTTGACCCGCACTTGGGTAAGGTTGGAAAATCGGCTCAGTGCATCTTCAAATTGCCCGAGGGACAAGCTCGAAGCGGCGGCGAGATAGCCGGCCCGGATGGCGAGTAGCTCGTCGACCTTGGCCGCCGGACGCCCTTTTGGTGCAAGTGCATCGAGTTCTTCGATCGCCGCCTTGTGGTTTGCCGTCAAGTAGAGATAACGGCCGTAGGAGTAGCGCAGCACGGGCTCGCGGCTCTCGGCTGCGATCGACTTGACCCAGCCCACCAACTTGCGGGCGTTGTCCGGACTCATCGCGCCTTTGGGAGGTGGCATCACCGTCGGCAGCCCGAGCGAGCGCAACCTGGCGCGCAGTTCGGGCGTCGCACTGACCCCGGGATTGCGAGCAAACCCAGATTCGCGGCGGGGGTAACTGAGGTCGAGGAGATGGGCGATGCTCTTTTGTTGCAGGCGCTTGGCCGCACTTTTGGGATTGCGCAGCATCTCGGCAAAGCACTCGACTGCCCAGTCCGGCATATCGAGCTGGATCAGGGCCTCCCCCAGGTAAAACCGCGACTGTACGGCAGCCACCGTGTCCGGGTAATTCTCGAGGATATCTAAAAACAAAATCGCCGCGCGCTCGCCCGCATGTTCTTGTAGCAGCAACTGTCCCAGGGTCAGACGCTCGGCCAAGAACTCGGCACTTTGTGCCTGTTGCTTGCTGGCGATCGCATTGGCGGTCTGGACGGTCGCAGCCACCGACTGCAACCGTTTGTGCAGCTGGGCGAGTTCTGGGTCGGCGGGGACAGATGGCTTTGGCGCCTCTGGCTTGGCCGTCTTCCCCTTGGCCGTCGGTTTTTTGCGCCCCTTTGCTTCTCCAGACGGCTTGGGTCCTTTGCCCTTGACCTCGGCCGCTGCTTCGGGTGCCGTCGATGCAAATACAAGATTCGACGAGCACAAGCTGCACGTCAGGGCGATGCAGGACGCACCAACCAGCAGTGTGCGGGAGGTTGCCCCCCTGCCCCACCTGCTCGATTTGCGTATACGTCCCACCGATGACTACTTCTTTGCCGGCTTTGCACCCGATGTAGGCGCATCTTTTTTCGCACCGGCTTTGACGTCGGCCTTTGCCTCGCCCTTGACCTTCGGTTCGGGTCCCTTGACGTCAGCTTTTTTGCCCGCGGTCCCCTTCGCCTCAGCCTTGGCTTTTGCCTCGCCCTTGCCCTTGGCTTTGCGTTGATTGGACTTCCCGGGTTTCACCGGATTGCCGGCGGCATCGAGGATCTGCTCTTGCCAGTCGACTGCGGGCCGATCCTGCATCTCCGTGGTCAGGTTGCCGCTTTCAAACCCGACGCTCACCAGCTTGACCGACCCGCGCGGCGGGACGGTGAACCCATGGGAGGAGCGGGAGTTGAAGTTGTACTCGCGCAGGTAGTTGAACACGCCGTAGCCATGGCCACGATAGGTCAGCTCGACGGTCGCTGCGTGCAGCCCTGCGCCGAGGTTGCCGTCGTAGACGACAAATTCATCGATCTCGTCGAGCGCTCCTGAGTCGTCGTCGCGGACAAACACCGGGGCGCCATCGAGTTTGTAGACGACTTTGACCAGACGAAAGCCAGTACCCATGACATTGCGATGGGCAAGGACCACACGGCTGCCTTCCATCGCACCGCGGACGGCTTCGCGTAACACCGATAGCCGCGCCTTACTGCGAAAGATCTGTTCTTTGAGGGTGTTGACCTCGGTCTGCAAGTTGTCGAGTCGCTCGCCGTAGACTTCTGTCGCCCGCGCGCCGTTGTCGACCGGGGGAGGCTCGCCCCCGCCGGCCTCCGTCTCCGCAGTTCCGGCAGTTGCATCCTCGTCGGGCTCCTGCGCTATCGCTGGACCCGACACGGCCAAGCACCCGGCGACCGCAAGCGACCACAGGTGTCGCAATTTCATGTTCGACCTCAATTGCAGCACCTTCGACACGCGCTCGAGGCTACCAAGGCTCACGCAACCGCACCAGTTGTCAGCAGTCTGGCGCCTGCGCCATTTCGCCGGTCGGGCGGCGGTGATGATCGAAGTTGGCTCCGGGAGCTCGAATTGGTGACGCGAACTCACCCACGTCGAAGTTGGGTTTTGGGGAAATCAATCGGCCTCGACAGGCGCACTCTCCTGCCTTCGCGTCCGATCGACCCGGCGCCACAATGCCTCTAGCAACTTGGGCAATCCCGCCCCGGTGTGGGCGGAAATTGGAAACAACGGGATGTTGCGAGCCCGCAGCGCTGCGCGTGTGTCGTCGAGCAATTGCTTGCCCTCCGGAGTGTCGACCTTGTTGAGTGCGACCACCCTTGGGCGCCCGGCAAACATCGACCCGTAGCGGGACAGCTCCAACTCGAGGGCATCTAAGTCGGCCAACGGCTCGCGATCGTCGGCCGGATCGGGAGACAGCACATGCAACAACACCCGGGTCCGCTCCAGATGTCGCAAGAACTCATGGCCCAGTCCACGGCCGTCGCTCGCCCCTTTGATCAGGCCGGGGATATCGGCGACCACCATCGACCGTTCATCGCTCAGCGACACCACCCCGAGTTGGGGGACCAAGGTCGTAAACGGATAATCGGCGATCTTGGGACGGGCGCGGCTGACCCGGCTGATCAGGGTCGATTTGCCGACGTTGGGAAACCCGACCAATCCGACATCTGCGAGCAACTTGAGCTCGAGTCGCAGCCACAGGGCTTCGCCGGGTTGACCTTCTTCGCTGTACGAAGGAGCTCGGTTGGTCGAACTCCGGAAGTGGAGATTGCCGCGACCTCCGCGTCCGCCGGCGGCCACCCGAACCTCTTGACCGTCGGTGACCAAGTCGGCGATCGCATCGCCCGGCTGTCGCGTCACCCAGGTCGGTTTGCGTCCGCGAGTGCGTTTATCGGGGACTTTGGCCGCTCCCAGCTCCGCGGCGACGGTTGAAATCTCAGGCTGCTCCGCAGGATCATCAACTTCGGACCACGGGCCGCCGACATAGATCATTTCCATCCCGCCGTCAGCCTCGGTATCTTTCCACGGAGGTGGAGAACCTGGCGGACCGGCCTCGCCTTCGAGGTAGACCACCGTCCCGACCGGCACCCGGATCGTGAGGTCCTCGCCACCACGCCCGTTCTTGCCTTTGCTGCCTCCTGGCTGGCCCGGCTTTGCCTTGTAGTGCTGGCGAAACTTGAGGTCGAGCAGGGTCGATTTGTGGTCGTCGGCAACCAATAAGATATCCCCGCCGCGGCCACCATCGCCTCCGGCAGGGCCACCTTGGGGAACATATGGTTCACGCCGCCAGGCGACGATTCCGTTGCCGCCTCGCCCGGCTCGCACCTCGATGCGAACCTGATCGATGAACCGCATGCTTTACTCGGCGGACGCTGGATCCGCGATCGGGTCGATAGCGACGTAGGAGCGCCGCTCGCGGCCTCGCTTGTAGAAGCGGACCACACCGTCGGTCAGTGCGAACAGCGTAAAATCGCGACCGCGACCAACTCCGGTGCCAGCGCGATAGCGGCTCCCGACCTGGCGCACGAGAATGTTGCCAGCCTTGACCGTTTGACCGCCAAACTTCTTGACCCCGCGGCGTTGTGCATTGGAGTCGCGACCGTTCTTGATCGAACCTTGACCTTTTTTATGTGCCATTTGGATCTCCCTAACTGCGCGGATTAGGCGCGGATCGCGTTGATCTTGAGCTCGGTGTACGGCTGTCGATGGCCGGCTTTTTTGCGGTAGTTGCGACGTGGTTTGAACTTAAAGACGATGAGTTTACGGCCGCGTCCATGGGACAAAACTTCGACATTGACAGCCGCGCCTTGAACCTTGGGGGTCCCGATTTTGACATCGTCGCCGCGGCCGACGAGCAGCACATCATCGATATCGAACTTGGAGCCGACTTCGCGGTCGAGTTTTTCGACCCGCAAAACGGAGCCTGTCTCGACCCGGTACTGTTTGCCGCCGGTGCGGATAATCGCTTGTTGTTGGTCGCTCACGTGAGTCTCGAACCTCTGGGACGATGCGCCCGTCCAAGGCGGCGGCCTTCGAGCTGGCCACGGCTACCCGGATCCACGCCGGGCACGGAGGAAGGTGGAGTTTATGGAACTCGGGCCAGGCGTCAAGCAACGACAGACGGTAATTTGCTCAATCCCGCAGGTTTTCGAGGCCTCAAAATCGGAGGCCGTGTGAACTCACACAACCGAAGTCACAGATCTCCCGCAGCAGGTCGCCGACTGTGCTGGTGAGACACATGCAAAATCATGCAACTACAAGAAAAATAACTGTACACACAATTTCCAGTGTCCGGTATCGACGTGCGCCGAGCAACTACTGTGGGAGCTCCCCGGCTCGGACCACGCAGTTACGACCGTTGCGTTTACAATGATAAAGCGCCTGATCGGCCTTCTCGATCAACTCTTGGCGGCTTTTGCTGTCGCCCGGGTATTCGGCGACCCCCATCGAAATCGTCACATGAAACGGTCCGGCGTCGCTTTGCATTACCTGACCTGCGATCTCCTCGCGCAACTTGTTGGCAAACACCTCCGCGCCGGTTGCATCGGTCCCCGGCAGCACCAGCACAAACTCCTCGCCGCCGTAGCGGGCCACGATATCGACCTTGCGCGAGCGTCCGGCGAACACGGCTGCCACGCGGCGCAGCACTGCATCCCCCACCGGATGGCCATAGGTATCATTGACACTTTTGAAGTGGTCGATATCGGTGAGGATCACCGAGAACTTCTGGCCTGAGCGCTCTGCCAATGCGTGCAGCGTTGCGAAGCGTTCCTGAAACGCCCGGTGATTGGTCAACCCCGTCAGTCCATCGGTCGTCGCCCGTAGCTCCATCGAGTTGTACATCCGGGCGTTTTGAAGACTGACGCTGACCTGTTGGCCGATCACCCGCAGCATCTCGATGGTCGCCTGCGGATAGCAACCTGCTTCACTGCTTGCCAATACAATTGTCCCGAGGACCTGCTCGCCGCGTAACAGTGGTAGTACAACGAGTGAACGCGCCCGGGTCAGCCGGGTCCGGGTCGTGAACACCACCGACTCGGGCTCGAACGTCTGGGCCGCGGCCGGCATGTGGTGGCGATTTTTGACAGCCATCGCCACGAGACCAACACCGTCGTCAAACACCAATCCGCGCAACCTCCCCGCGACGTCGTGCCACGCCGGCTCCGCGGTCGCGGTGTCGACGGCCAAGACCGTGTGGTGACCGGCCTGGTTGTCGTATTGGACAATCGCCGCCAGATCGTATCCGGCCATCATCGCGATGGCGGCAAATGTTTTGCGGTAGACATCCTCGAGGGTCAGAGCCTCGCCCAACATCTCGCTGGCGCGGAAGAACTGTTGCTGCTCGTACTTGTCGCGCTCGATCGCTGTAAATACACGTTCGTGGCGCAGTACCCGACCCATGTGGGCGATCGCGGCTTCGAGGCTGTGTACCTCTGCCGCGTCAAACGGCTGCGGCTCCCTGCGATCGACACATAAGATTGCGCTTACCTGGTTGTCCTCGCACAGCGGGACGGCACACAGGGCCCCGACCTCGGTCGGCGCGCGGTAGTACGGCGGCTGGCGACGGCCCTTGAGACGCCCCAGCAGGAGCGGCTGCGGATCGCCCAACAAATTGCTCAACAGGCCTGTGGTCGGCAATTCGCACGCTTCGGGGTAGCACTGATCACTGTGGCTGGTGATCGCCTTGAGCGAAAGCGTTGCCTGACCCTGGGGAGTTTTTTGTACCCACAACAATGCTGCGGTCTGCAACCGATGGGCGGCGTGCAATAAATTGAGTGTATACCCAACTTGAAGGTGGATGGTTTCGACGGCTCCCTGGGCCAACCGCGTCTCTTCGTCGTTTCGATCGCGGACCAGTGTTTTCGGCAAGTCGCGGGCCAGGAGGCGAAAATCACAGGCCTCTCGGCGCATCCGCGCGATCTCCCCGTCGACCCGACGCTGGTGTTCCGACCGTAACCGGCGCACCAGACTGGCCAAAACCAGGCCATTGCCTGCGGCAAAAAACAGGACAAACGTCACGTGTAATGCGGTCAGCCGCGCGGCATCGGGAGCCTGACTCGCGTGCCCTGTGAGCAACTCGAGCGCGAGCGCGGCGACCAATAAAAGCCCTGCCACCCGGCGCGAGCGATGGAGGACCGCCAGGAATGAAACCAGTGCATAGACAAGTGGATAGAGGAAACTGTGGATTCCACCTGTCATTGCGACCAGCAGGTAGCCACCTGTCAACAGAAGCAACCCGTGCTCGAGTTCTTGGGCCTTCGCTCGCGAGGTTGTCAGCGGGATGCCATCGGACTCGCGTTGAAGTTCCCGACGCAGGGCGCGAACAACGGCGATTGTATAGGCACATAAACCCGCCATCAGCAACAGGTCACCGCGCCAAAACGCCTCGAGATTGATCGTCCCCGCACCGATCAGCACCCAGACAGCCAAGACGACGAGGTGTCCCCAACTGGTGCGGAGTTCCTGGCGGACGCGGAAGATGGCACGGGCAGCTGTCGTCATTGCGTCACCTCACGGTTCACGGCGAGGGCTCCGCGACCTCAACCTCGAACACGACTTCGTCCGGGTATATGAGGTTGAGGTCCTCGCGGGCGATCCGAGCCACCTCGGCAGGGTCGCGCTTGAGCGCCGCGACCTCGGCCCGCAACATGGCAATTTCTCGAGCGAGCTCGGTGTTTTTGTGGCGCAGCTCGTCCTCTTCCCGCTGCACGCGAGCGAGGTCGTCACCGCCACTACCCGTATAAAGATGCTGGGGCACGAAGGCGACGGCACCGGCGAGCAGGGCCGAGAGCAGAATTCGATTCAACCATTGCATGGCGTGGGGGCAAGCTACCCAGGCTGCCACAGGGGTCCAAGAAAGTCGGGATTTCACCCGCTTGAAGCCCGCGACAGGTCGGTCGCGGTGGGTGTTCCCGCACAATCCTGTACATGTGGCGAACATTGCCTGGCAACCCGAACCCCCTGAGGCGACAAACTCGGCTCGCATGCATGGCCTGGACCTCGATCGCGGTTGCGGTGCTGCAAGACGTACACCCGACGCACGCCGTCCGCTTCTGACGGAGGGAATCACCCATATTGCGTATACATATATTGTAAAATCTTCGCTCAGCTCTCCCTCCACAATCTTTGACATACACGCTGCAAAGTCCCGCGAAGATGGCGATGCTCAGCCTTCAACAGGAGCGAGAGGCTGGTGAATTTGCAAACCACACCTCGACACTCGGGCTAGTCGGATTTCTCAGGCACACCTACACGTTGGGGCAAGGTGATTGCATCGATCGGCTAGCCTTGAACTTGAAGCCCGAGCTTCTCGCTCCCAGTCGGTCAGCGACCTGCGAGGCCGCAGCTTCGGAGTCCAATCCGACGAGGTCGTGGGCGAGTTGCCGGACTTTGGGCAGGTCACACTTGCTACGTACACCGAGATTGCAACCACTCCACGCGAACACTGCCGAGGCGAAGAACAACGAACGAAACATCTGTCACGAGGATACCGCGAACAATCCCTGCCACCTCGATCTCAGGCGACACTGTCGATGCGTTTCAGGCCTCGGTCAGCGGGTCGGGTGAAGTCCACGGGACCGCGCAATGTCGAGGCGATGCATGGTCCCGAAACACCGCGAACAATCCGGGGCGACCAACAGCGCAAAACGTCGCTTCGGAAACCGCAGTCATCGCCGAGCCTGGGTTGTCTTGAACCCCGCGGCCTCGCGGCTTGCGAGAGCATCGATTGCGTACTGTATCATCGGCCATGGCTCGCAAGGCAATCCCGACCTGGTCTTTTGTACTTGTTGTTGTTCGTCTTGGTCCACGGTACCTCGTCGTCCACGAACGCAAGCACGGGCAACACTGGTACCTCCCGGCAGGTCGCGTCGAACCGGGCGAGACGTTTCCTGCCGCGGCCAAGCGAGAGACCCTCGAAGAAGCCGGAATCCCGATCGTGCTCGAGGGCATCTTGCGGATCGAACACACGCCTGGCCCCGACTTTACACGGATGCGGATCCTCTACCTCGCCCGCCCGGCAGACGACACCCCGCCGAAGTCGATCCCCGACGAAGAAACCCTGGGAGCCAAGTGGTGCACAATTCCAGAAGTCGAACAACTATCGCTGCGCGGCCCTGAGGTGATCGAGATCATTTCCGCTGTCGACCGCGGCGTGGCGGTCTATCCCCTGCGTCTGATTCAATACGAGGGAGCCCCCTTGTAATCGGTTGGCCCGTCGAGTCGAGCCGCGTCGGTCGTTTGTGCGCGTTGGCCGTGAGAGATTCATCCGTGAATCTGCACGACAATTTCATGTAGGCGCATTGATTAACAAGCACCCTTGCGCTTGTACAATCTGCCTGGGCACGAACCGCTGGCGCGAAACACCTGGTCGTCACATCCGCAGTACTCCTGGAGGTCGCGGGTACAGGCGCGGACCTTCGGCTGGCAGGTTCCCGCGTTGGCGCCACAACCCTCCCCCTCACACACGCCGCTGACGCAGTCGCTGGCCGCCGTACACGGTTGTCCGTCAGCCACCGGTTGGCTGCTGCTGCCCTCACAGGCACCAGCGTTGCGGTAGGTCTTCCCGGGGCATGAGCCGGAGCTGCGGAACTCCTGGCCGTCGCAGCCGCAGTAGAGCTTTAGATCTCGTGTACACACACGTTCTTTTTCAACGCAGCGCCCGGCACCGGCATCGCAGCCCTCCCCCTCGCACACACCACTTTCGCAGTCGCCGTGGTTTGTGCACGCCGCCCCGACGGCTGCCTTGCCCCCGGCTGTGTTGCTCGAAAGCTCCGTCGGAGTGTTGGCCGCTGGCGTTTCACCCGGGGTGGACGGGGTCTCACCTGCCGGCTGTCCAGCGGGTTGTGGCGCCCGACCGTTGGAGGCCGGTTGATCGCCCGACTTGACGTCGGTGCTCGCGCTGATTGCACATGCACTGATTGCGAAGACACATCCGAGTCCGGCGATCCAGGTGCGAAATGATGATGACTGTTGCATGGCTTCCCTATCCCTAACTGTTGACGGCTCGTAGGAGAATCTCGTGGTCGACGTTGCCGCCGCTGAGCAATACACCACACCGGTGTTGACCCTCGCGCAGGGCGACGGCCAGCGACGCCGCACCCGACGGCTCGAGGACAATGCGCAACTCGTGCAACGCCCAGGCCATGGCCGCGATCAATTCGCTATCGTCGACGAGTTCGACGCGGCTGACGTATCGCTGGAGGATTGGAAATGTATGTACACCTGGTTGGCGCACGCGCAACCCGTCGGCGATCGTCTGGGGCGGGGGTACACTCACGAGCTCTCCGGCTGCCAAACTGCGCTTGGTGTCATCGCCGTCGCGCGGCTCCACGCCGATGATTTCCACACCCGGGCACCGGGTTGCGATCGCTACGGCGCACCCGGACATCAATCCTCCGCCGCTGATCGGGGCGTAAAAACGGTCGAGACTTCCGACATCTTCGATGAGCTCGAGGCCGGCCGTTCCCTGTCCGGCGGCGATCACCGGGTCGTCGTAGGACTCGATCATTGTATATCCACGGGCCTGAGCCTCCTCGGCGGCCCGCTGGCGTCGTTCGTCGCTGTCGGGCCCGACCTCGACAATCTGTGCACCGTCGGCCTCGGTGCGTGCACGCTTGATCGCCGGGGCGTTGTCGGGCATGACGATCACGGTCGGAATCCCGAGGATCTTGCCGGCTCGAGCGACGGCTTGGGCGTGGTTGCCCGAGGAATGGGTCACCACACCAGATGTCCCTGGGGGCAGGGTCAGCAAGCGGTTGAATGCACCACGAATTTTAAATGCGCCGACCGGCTGCAACGATTCGGCTTTGCACAACAGTTCGGCGCCGTTTGGGAGCTGTCGCGCGAGGATCGGCGTGCGTACGATGTAGGGACGGATCCGGGCATGGGCCGCCTCGATGTCCGCGAGTGACAGAGTTGGTTGCATGTCCGACAAGCGCGGTCACGCTAGCGCTCTCGGGTGGGCATCGTCAAGCGCGGATCGACGCAACCACCGGGCACATGCGCGCACGTGGGCTCACGATGTTGCTGGTACATCATCCTCGATCGCCTGACGAGGTTGACGCAGCCTGACGAACGCGAGGGTCAAGCCAAAACCCAAACAGGCGCCGCCCAAGTGGGCACCCATACTGACCTGGGGTGTGCTGAGGTCAAAGAGGGTCTGGATCCCGATCACGAACAGCAGACTGAGAATCGGACGCCACAGCAGACGGTTTCGACGGTGCCACAGGCGTTTGAGGAATACCGCCAACAGTCCACCGACGATGCCCATCAAACTCGCAGAAGCCCCGACGATTAAAAATGGCTCCCCGGACATCCACTCGTTGACCCCGAGTAATATCGCCATCGCGCCAATACTCGAGGCCAGGTACACAAGGCCAAATCGCAACGGGCCAACGGCCTGTTCGTAGTGGCGGCCAAAGAAGAAAATACCGGCTGCATTGAGCCCGAGGTGCAGCCATCCGAAGTGTAAAAATCCGGCGGTCAACAGCCGCCAGTATTCGCCGTCGAGCAGCGCCAGAGGACCGACCATCGCCCCGAGTTCAACCAGGTTTAGCGGGTTTTCACTGCCACCCGGCAGCTCACAGGCAAACGCCAACAACTCGACGAGTAACAGGGCATAGGTCATCCACGGACGATTTTGCCTCGCTTGGGCCTGGGCAGCCCGGTACTGCACACACACCCGTGCTGCCCGACGCTCGAGGGCCCCGAGTACGTCCCGAGCTTCAGGGCTGAGTTGTTCGTCGACGACGGCTGCGAGCGGCTGGGACCGTCGCCAGTCGACACCGGCCCGAATCAGTGCGTCCGGCGTATTGCGCAGGGAGTCGAGGAGTTCATCAGCTTGCTCGCCACGACCCGCAGCCTGCAACACAGTCGCCCGCCAGCAGGTCTGAACGTCTGGTTTATACATGGCCAAAGGGCCAGCAAAGAGTTGTTCGATCGCGTCGACCCGGCCGCTGAGTCCAAGCAGGACCAACAGACTGTCCACCCCGGAGGCGTAGCGATCGATCGGAGCACAAAGTCGCAACATCTCGTCGACGCGCCCGAGCTCGCCGAGAGAGCGAACATATGGCCCATGGGTCATTTCATCGGCGAGCAGGGCCTCGCGCCGGGGACTGTCGTCGACAAACCGGAGGATATCGGTCCAACGGTTTTGTGCCCGAAGGGTCTGGAGGTAGGCAAACCGCCCAATCGGGGTCTGCCCACGGCCGATCTTGTCGAGCATGGCCTCTGCCCGCGGCAGATCGCCGCCCTGTAAAGATGCAAGTACATCGAGTGCACGGGTGTGGGTCCACCAGCCGTCGGCGGGGTGAAGGCAGGCCACCGTGCGACTGACCCGGGTGGCCCAGCGAAACTGCTGACGCCCGGTGAGCCACAACACCAGACGTGCGCCGAGTTGCGGCACAGCGACCAGGACGAACCACAAAATAAATGCATACACACCGGCACGGTCGGGAAACAGCCACAAACCCGAGCCCCACACGCCGAGGATCAGGCCACCGACGATGGTCCATCCGCTGATCTTCCACCCGATCGCGCGCTGGAGTCGAAGCCACCACGGAAGCAGGGAGAGGGGGACGAGCCACAAAAGTACGTGGTTGAGATCCATGCGTGTCGACCGAGAGTATGCCGACCGAGCGAAGCGAGCTGACGGGTTTTCTCACCTGCGGCAGGTCAAGCCGAATGACGAGCTGCGGATCATCGGAGTTTCACGTGGCGTGGCAGCGCAGTCCGTTGCGACCGTCGACGCCCATCGCACGCGCGAGCGCTACAATGACGCGTCGGGCATGGGCTCGAAGTGTCGGTCACCGGGTGCCGCCACGGGGACCGCACCTGCCAAAACTCGACGTGCACCCACGAGATTGCGTACGCTGACACGGATGGCACACCACACACTGCTCCTCGCCCCGCTTCTGACGGTCCTCGCGATCAGTGGCTGTGACCCATCCGCTTCGACCACGCCCCCCCCACCCGAGCAACCGCCGATGTCGGTGGTCGAGCCCCCGTCGACCAAAAACATGAACGCAGCGGCTCCGACCGTCGAAGAGACTCCAGCGGAACCCGAGCCCCAAGCGGAGATACAACCTCCGCCACCGGTTGAGCTGCCCGACGACTATCTCGGATTCGATGATGCATGTCTCTCAGGACAGGATGTCACGATCGCGGCCGTCGGCGACATCCTCCTGCATCAAGAACTCCAACGCCAGGCCCATGCTTCGGATGTGGGCCACCGCGTGTTGTGGCAGGCGGTCGAGGACCTGCTGGCCCGCGCCGACATCACCTACGGCAATCTCGAAGGGGTCATGGCGGCGGGGATCGACCGCAAGGGGAACGAGGTCCAGGATCCGGGGCGCGTCTACGACGGCAAGGTCTACACCGCCTATCCCAAGTTCAACTATCACCCGCGGCTGGCGAACGAATTGGTCCAAAGCGGATTTGATGTGGTGTCGACCGCCAACAACCACTCGCTCGACCGCCGCGCAATCGGTGTAGATAAAACGATTTCAGAACTCAAACAGGCCAAGCTCCCATTCACGGGGACGCGCGTGCAAACGGGTGCGGGCAAGTGGTACGCAACGACGCGCGCGAAGGGCCTGACGATCGCGTGGCTGGCCTGTACGATCACGACCAATCAGATTCCCGACGATCACCACCAAGTCCTGCACTGCCACAAGGACACCGAGGAGATCCTGAAGCTCGTTCGCACGTTGGCCCGCGACAAGGGTATCGATGCTGTAGTCGTGACCCCCCACTGGGGTCGCCAGTACGAACCTTCTCCGCGCACGCGCCAGCAAACGCTCGCGCACAAACTCGCCGAAGCTGGGGCGACTGCTGTGATCGGAAGTCATCCACATGTCACCCAACCTTGGGAACGCTTCCGCACCCGAGATGACCGCGATGTCTTCATTCACTACTCGCTCGGAAACTTTGTCAGCCACCAGCCCGAGCTCCCGCGCAGGACCACCCTGATCCTCTACGTGACGTTCAAACGCCTGCCCACCGGTACCGTGGTTTCAGGGGTTGGTTACGTTCCTGTACACGTACGCCAGGATGGCGAGCAGTTTTTTGCCGAAGCCATCGACCGCGTCGGTGGCCCTACGGACGCGCGACAGTTGCTGACCGAAATGTACGGAACCGGCAATTTGTTGTCGCCCGACGCTCCGCTCAACACCACGCCCCAATGTGTCCCACCGGTCAAACCTGCGAACGCTGACGGTTCATAAAAAAACCTGCTGCCCGGTTCTAAACCGCAAAAATCGCTGCGGCCACTGGGATTTCATTAGCCTGAACTCAAGTACATGTTGGATACTTAAGGTCAGGTGTTGCGGAAGACGACCGCGACCCCGTATGGCTTTCGGTATCGGTTCAGGCACCTGACGGTGCCTGGTGAACATGTGTCAGAGATGGAGGTGACGGCATGGTAGATGCCCTCGAAACTGAAGATTCCGCGGCCACAAGCTCGATTGATCTTCCACCACCGCCCGAGAGTGGTTCCCTGTTGCGACCCGAGGAGTCGGCCGGGAATATCGAAATGTTGATCGGCCACGCTGGGCCCGACCCCGGCAGTTCGATGACGCCCGCATCGTCGGGCCTCGCCGGTCAAGTCGATGCCAGCCTCGAGTACGCACACCGCAGTCTGTCGACAGACCTCGCCACCCTGCCCGAGTTCAACCTCGGTGGCCAAGCGCCTCAACTTCCCGCAGTTCCGGGGTTCGACGAGTACGAAACCTCGCCCGAGTTGATCGATGTACCTGCAATGCTCGCCCTGCTCGATGGGCCCTACGACCCAACAATTCACGAGGTTCCCGATCAACTGCCGTCGTTCACAGGTTGCGGATTTGATGCCCTCGCGGTGGTTCCCCTCAAGATCGAGCCCGAGGTCAAACCGGAGATCCTGATACCGGTCGTCGCAACACCGAAGCCCGCCCCCCCGCGATCCAATGCATTTGCATATACTGTTCTAACGGTCCTCGCGGTGGCGATGGCTGGCTCATTTTACTGGATCCGCGAACACACGAAGACACTTCAACCGGACGGCCCGACCCTGGTCTATCGCGCCGCCCCACCGTCGAAGGTCGAAGTTCGTTACAACGGGGAAGCAATCGACTCGCAAGTTCCCGAACTCGAGCGTCCAGAGCCCGAGGACGTGCTCGTACTCGACGAGGACACCGAGGGTCTCGATGAGGCCGATACCGAGGGCGAGGTGGCGCCTGTGGTCGCGCACGAAGTCAGTCCGCCAGCGGTCGAACAAGCTCCGCTCCCGGTTGAACTGCCGCCACAGATCCAACCTTCGGAACACACGTTCATGTCCGGTGTAAATACACCAGATTTGTCGAACCACACCACGCCTCCGGCCACCACTTCGACGCCTGAACAAACACCGACGGATCCACCTTCCACCCCGCCATCCCCAGAGACCAGTGAGCCGCCTACAACCGGCGAGACAACACCGACTTCGACGCCCGCGCCCAAAAACAAGCCCGACAAAAAACCCAAGAAAAAACCCAAGAAAAAACCCGACGCAAAACCTGACGCCACACCCAAAGACAAGCCGGAGACCGACAACTCCAAGACGGAAGATAAACCCGCGGACAAACCCGACGATCCGTTCAACAACCCCCGTGGGGTCGGCCGGGATGTCGTCGATGTCGTCGATGTCGTCGATGTCGTCGATGTGGTTCCGGCCGGTTGAGGTCTACCGGCCCGAAACACACGGCGGTGTGTCGTCCGTCGATGGCTCCGGGCGGGTGAGGCCTATCTGCCCGAAACACCATCCTCGGCTGCAGCACACGGCGGTGTGTCGTCCGTCGATGGCTCCGGCCGGTTGAGGCCTACCCGCCCGAAACACCATCCTCGGCTGCAGCACACGGCGGTGTGTCGTCGTCGGGATGGTCGAGGTACCCCTGTGGCAATACAACTTTTTGGGTTCCGCCCGACTTGCCCCTCGGCACCCGCATCCCGACCGGCGGAAATGCGATACTTCGGTCGATGGTGGCGGCGATGGCCTGCAAATCTGCGTAGGTCTTGACCTGCATCAATTGCGTACGCAGGGCTGCTCCCCCGCGAAATCCCTTGGTGTACCAACCCGCGTGCTTGCGAAAGCCCCGCATGGCGAACGCTTCTTCGGTCCACTCACACAGCAGATGCGCGTGCTCCAGCATGATGTCGAACACCCGGCCCAAGTTCGGGGGGTTTTGCGGCCGCCGACCGGCGAATACATCGGCGAGATCGGCAAACAGCCATGGTCGCCCGAGACACCCGCGCCCGACGATCACGCCGTCACACCCGGTCATCCGCATCATTCGCAGGGCATCCTCGGCCTCCCAAATGTCGCCGTTGCCAAACACGGGAATGTGGGTGACATGCTGCTTGAGCGAGGCGATCGCGTCCCAACGTGCGTGGCCGTCGTAGAGCTGGGCAGCCGTACGCGCATGCAAGCCGATGGCGACACACCCTTCATCCTCGGCGATCTTGCCGGTCGTCAGGTAGGTCGGGTGTTCGTCGTCGATGCCGATCCGAAACTTGATGGTGACGGGGATGTTTTGCGCATGGGTCACCGCGGCCCGGACGATGTTGCGAAGCAGACGGTGGCGATAGGGAAGTGCCGCCCCACCACCCTTGCGGGTGACTTTTTTGACGGGGCAACCAAAGTTCATGTCGATATGGTCCACCGCCCCCTCACCGACCAAACGCTTGACCGCCTCGGCCGTGTAGTAGGGATCGGTGGTGTAGAGCTGCAAACTCCGCGGAGACTCTTGGGGTCCGAAAGAGGCGAGTTTGAGGGTCCGTTCGCGCCCCTCCGCCAGCGGCCTCGCCGTGATCATTTCGCTGACGTAGAGCCCAGCACCAAACCGCCGACACAGGGTGCGAAACGGATAGTTGGTGACCCCGGCCATCGGCGCAAGGACAACGGGTGGCCACACTTGTAAGGGACCTATCGGGATCGGCTTGCCGCCGCCAAACTCACCGGGCTGCATCGGCAAAACATCGCGATTGATCTCGCTGCGATAGACCTCGTCCACAACCGCCGCCTCATACCAAACCGCCGAGACAAATACAAAGCCGCGTGCGCGGGCTGCCGGCCGGGATGCACAGGCAGCAAAGCTGCGGTACCGTGTGGGTATTCCTGTGAACCTACAACGATTGTCCCCTGCCCTGTGGTTGACCCTCACGCTCTCGTGCTCGAACTCCGCCGCGACCAAGCCCGACACCGAACCGAATCAACCGCCCACAACCAGTATCAGGTCGGACCCGCACACGGCATTTGAGCTGCCACCCGGCGCCATCGTGTTTGTGTCTGAACGCGACGGAGATCCGGAACTCTATGCGATCCGCTCCGATGGCTCGCAACTGACGCGGCTGTCCAAAGATCCAGGGGGCAACTACGCTGGCCCGCCGTCGCCCGTGGGCGACCAACTGTTGATGCTGCGCTCCGAAGACGGGGCAGCCGGCCACACCGAGCAGATGCATCTTCTCACCTGGTCAAATGGAAAGGTTCAAGAGGGTCGCCCGTTGGGTCCCACATCGATCAAGGTCCGCAACCCGGCGTGGACAATCGACGGAACATCCCTGGTGTTTGAGAGCGACTCGGCGAGCTTTCGCGACCTCTACCGAGTTGCGGTGACCGGTGGCGAGGTGGTCCGTCTGACCGACAACCGCGAAGGCAACTTCGAGCCAACCATCCGCGGCGACGGGACGATCGCGTTTGTCAGCAGTCGCACCAACATCCCGGCGATCTACACGATGAAGCCCGACGGCAGTGATGTCCGCCGGTTGACCGAGCCACCGGGTCATTGCTCGTCGCCTGTGTGGTCGCCCGACGGATCGATGATCGCGTTTGTCCGCACCGGCCCGCAAAGTAGCGAGGTCCACGTGATGCAGGCAGATGGCACGGGGCAACGTCCGCTGCGCACGACCCCGCGACAGACAGGAACCGACCGCGACCTCGCGTGGTCCCCCTCGGGCAAATGGCTGGCGCTGACCCACCACGATCGCGACGCGACCGAAGTCAGTCGCATCGAGGTCGCCCGCGGCTCTGAACTTGTACTCTCACAAAAGTCCGAGGTCGCCCAACAGCCGGTGTGGATCGCAAGCGATGCCCAGCTCGTGTGGTCGGCGACGGTTGCCGACAATGCCGACCTGTACGCCTACGATCTCAACCACAAACAGACGGTTCGGCTCACCCGTCACCCGGCGCCCGATTGGCTCCCGCGCTGGCTTGGGAGCGGACCGTCGAGCGATCGGCCAACACCCGCACAAGCTCCCCCGTCTGCGCCTTGACAACTTTGTGTAGGATCAACGAAACGAACCCGCGGCGGTACTTGGGACCCTTGCGCAGGTAGGTCGTCGTCACGAGATCGACCTGATCGTCGCCCTTGGGCACAATGCAAATATCAACCGCGAAGGCGGTGACGTAGTCGAGCAGCTTGTCTTCGGAATCCTTGAGGTCGAGGATGTATTGGTAACCTTGGCTCCGCGCCGGGGCGGCACACTCGATGCGGTTCATTTCAAAGTCGGTGACGATGTCGACCTTGATTCGCAGGGGCCCCTGGGCGGTAAAACTGAGCCGCGGCTGTCCGTCGACGGGACCTTTTGACTCGAACTTGCGGTTGCTGATCTTGGCTTTGCGCGGTTGAACCCGGCGATAGACCCCGAGTTCATCGCGAGCCGCCCGTCGCACGGCCTCTTCGATCCCCACCCCGGCGACCTCGACTGTCCGAGTGGTCACCTGGGCCCAGGTCTCGGCTTCGACGCGAGCCTGTGCTGGTTCCACAGGTTGCAACAGCCCCATTCCCAGGGCACAGACTGCAACAGGCAACATTTTACGAATATCCATCGAAGGCTCCTTTGGGTGGGAAGCAGGTCATTTATAGATGGGAACGAGATTTTTTCCACCCACAAGCAAGTGAGCTGACGATCGAAGTTTGACGGGCCAGGCGACCGCATGCCGTGGTCGCGCCCACAGATCGAGCTCGGACTCGGGGTCCGGAAGTTTGCCAAAGAACTAGATGTATGTGCCACAAACGCGGGCGTGGAAACTCACTGGTACGGGTGGTGCGTGGCGTAATTCAAGCACGGCCGGCGAGCCGGTAAAAATTATTCGTGATCGCGGAGCACAACCCCGCGAAACCGTGTTTCACCGGGCAGCCGCCGGATGCGATTGAGCACGCGTTTAAACACCGCGTAGATGTAAAAAAACCGCTCTATGCCGCGTCTTTGCGAGGCTTTGAACACCCGATTTGTCGCGCAGATCACCTTGGCATCGACCGCTCCCGCATCGATAAAATCGACAATGCCAACCACGGTCGCACCGGCGACTCGACCCTTTTGCCGCCGCGGACCGAGCAACAGGGCGTCGAGCGGATCGCCATCTCCTCCGGTCCTACCGGGGATCGAACCGTAATTGTAGGGACAGGGCAGCGGCGAAATAAAGTCGAGCGAGCCATCCGCCCGCTGCTTGATGACGCCAAACCGCGAGACTTCAATCTCGATGTCGACCCGCGCGGGGAGGGTTGCCAACAAGTCTTCGACCACGGGCGCGAGAGTACCGACCGCGACCGCCCGGCACATCGCAGCAATCCCGTTATGATGCTGGCATGGGCGTTTGCCGGGTGCTCGTACTCTCCACTTGCCTCGCCTGCCAGGCGAGTCCTTCGGATACCGATTCGGAGAGTGATTCGAGTCACCCGCCACAGCGCGTCACCGAGGATCTCATCGACCACAACCTCTGGGAAAAGCATGGCCCGGCGAGCGATCCATTTGCCGACCACCGTCCGGGCGAGATCGAATGCGGACTCGCAGGTGCGTTTGTCGAAGACGACACGCTCGAGATCAACACCGGTACGTGCAACTACTACGCCGCGTCACAACCTCTGCTGGTCGGATTGCACACAGGCGATCCGGTGTCGATCGAGCTGCGTCACTTCGACTTGATCGCCCCGGAGCCGGCCACTGCCCATGTCGCCGTGTTGATCGGCGGCGATCTGGTGTGGGAGGCGTTTATCGAGGTTCCGGGGCCAGCGGCGGTCCTCCACCCGATATGGGAGGCGTCGAAGGATTATCCGACGGGAACACCTGTGGATATACACCTACACAATCACGGACAGAACACCTGGACGCTGGCGTGGATCCGCGGGGATGTCTTGGTCGAGTAGAACCGCTGGTTCATTGTCGATACAACCAATAAAAAACGCCGCCGGGAACTCCAGCGGCGTTTTGGAGGATGGGTCGATTACATCGCTACGCACACGCCACCGCCACCGGGGGAGGCGTGCGGGCAGTGGAGATCCGCGTCGGACAGGGCTGCCATCGCGTGATACGTCCGACAGCCGACGGTGTCGCCAGCCGTGTCCTCGGACGAACCCTGGTACCAGTCGGCACACTGGGCGAGGCAGTCGTCTTCGTCGACATACGGGTTGAGATCATCCGTACAAACACCTAAGAAATCGGTGCAGTAGGTCCCGCAATCGGGCGCTCCGTCGGCGACACAGACACCACCGCCATGGGGTGCTGCGTGCGGACAGTGGACGATCGGATCATCCGTACCAGCAACTGTCGCGTGGTAAATGCGGCAGCCGAGTGAGTCTCCCTCGGTGTCGGTGAGCGCACCTTCAGGCCATTGACCGCACTGGGCCAAGCACTCTGCCTCATTGGCGTAGATCGCTTGGTCGTCGCAGTTGGCGGTCATCAGGCCACAGTAGAAGTCGCAGGTGAGTTCGTCGCCGTCGCCGTCGCCGTCGCCGTCACCATCGCCGTCGCCGTCGCCGTCGCCATCACCATCGCCGTCGCCGTCACCGTCGCCGTCGCCGTCGCCGTCGCCGTCGCCGTCACCGTCGCCGTCGCCGTCACCGTCGC
>CAZUPD010000104.1:20658-27732 GCA_964621785.1 uncultured Nannocystaceae bacterium | reverse complement strand
GGGCGATGGCGACGGCGACGGCGATGGCGCTGGCGATGGCGACGGCGACGGCGATGGCGATGGCGATGGCGATGGCGATGGCGACGGCGACGGCGACGGCGATGGCGACCTACCGAATTGCGGTGATGGCAACACCCAGCTCGACGAGGGTGAACAGTGCGATGACGGCAACAACACCGACGGTGATGGCTGCGATGCAGGGTGCCAAGTCGAGGTCGGCGGTTCGTGTGGCAACGGGGCGCTCGAACCGAACAACGGTGAGGAGTGTGACGATGGCAACACAACGAATGGAGATGGTTGTACAGACAACTGTCAGTACGAACAACTCGGGCAAACCTGTGGGGACGGCAACGTCGACATGCTCGAAGTTTGTGACGACAACAACCTCAACAACGGCGACACCTGTAATCCGACTTGTAACCTGACGAATACGACATCTGTTTTTGTCGGTTCTCCAGGACAACAGGGACAACTCGACGGTATCGGCATGCAGGCCAGGCTCGGCGGCTGGTGTGTCATCACGGCGGACAATACGTACTTGTGGCTCGGCGATAGCATCAACGCACAACGTGCGACCCTACGCCGAATTGACATCGCCTCGGGAACCGTGTTAACGGTGGCAGGTAGTAGTCCCGGTGATATCGACAACCCAATTGGACTCCAAGCCCGCTTCAATTTTATGGAGGCCGTGACCACCGATGGCAGCACCATTTGGGTCGCCGACGGTGGGAACCACAAAATCAAGGCCGTCGACACCCAGCCACCGTACTCCGTGACAACGGTCGCCGGCTCGGGCAATCAAATGCTCCAAGATGGGATCGGTGTCAATGCATCTTTCGACGGCCTACGGGGCCTGACCTACTATGCCGGTTATGTGTATATCCTCGATGGCTCCCAGCACGTGTTGCGGCGGTTTGATGTCCAGACCCAAGAAGTGACCACCATCGCCGGACAGGCGGGTGTGGCCGGGAGCACCGATGGACCGGCAAACCAGGCGACGTTCAACAGTCCGCGCTACATGACCTCCGATAACTCAGGTACCCTGTTCATCTCGGATACCCAGGGGGCAAAAATTCGTACATACAACGTTAATACTGCGATGGTCGGCACGTTTGTCGGAAATGGGATCCAGGGATACACCGACGGAGTCGGGCAAAATGCCCAGATCCACCGCCCGCGTGGATTGACCTCGGACGGTACGAGCATCTACATTGCTGAGTTCAACCAAAACACGATCCGTCAAGGCGTCATTGCCACACAAGAGCTGACGACCAATGTCGGTCAAGACTGCGCTGGTGGTATGAACTGTCCCGGCGGGTACCAAGAGGGTCAGGGCGTCGCCAACACGCAATTCAGCCGCCCGGTCGGGCTCGCTTGGCACGGTCCTTCGGGGACGATGTTCGCGTGTGACACGATGAACAATGTGATCCGACGCGTGCAATAAAGCGACCGAAGCAGCCGGCATCCGTCGTTTCTCTAGGTGCCAGTCGTTCATCCGTGCGGCGAGTCGGCCAACGCCACCGTCATCCGCAAAGAGTCGGTCAATCAGCGGACCGCGAGTCCGTTCTGCCCCTCGGACTCGACCCACAGCTCGCGCTTTTCGCCCGCGAGTTTGGCAAAAAACGCCTGCCTGCGCCGGCGCGAGGGCTTTTTACGGAGAGGATCATCAATGTAGGCACATTGATGTCGGGTACTGCCGACATCGCGTCCCCGTAGGGTGTGCTCGCGGCTCATCACGGCACCGCATTGGTATTCGCAACCGCTCCGCGCTCGGTCTCCCGTAGTAGGTAAACGCGACAGGCCGAAGTCTAGACATAAAAGTTGTATAAACAACGACTTTCCCACCCGCGGCCTAGTCTTCGGACGGGAGCAGAGAGTCTTCCCAAGAGTTGGTGTTGAGCACAACGATGAAGTGCCCACTTCCAGAAATGAGATTGGCGCTGTGCGCCGCACCTGCCGGTACCCGCACACAAGCTGGTGCTTCGACTGTGAAGACCTCGTCGCCCACCTGCACGCGATATACGAGTTGCTCATCGGAGAGGAAGATATTGAGCTCATCGCAATTGTGACGGTGAGGCTCGCAGTAGCGGCGCGGGTTGGGCTCGGCGTGCTCGATTCGGTGGACTGCGACGAATACCGGGCCCTTGGGGAACACAAGTGCTCCCGGGAAGGCAAGACGTGTGATCCGATCGCAATCGTTGTGATGTTGGATGGTCGCCAGCGCCTGTTCGATACCGGGTGCAACGAGGTGTTTGAGTGATGACATGAGCGTTTAGTGATCAACTGGCCCCACGTTGAGGCCAACTGTTTTGAGAAGTGCGAGCGGGTCCTCGCCACCCGTTGTGTCGAGGCGTTGGAACCGTGCCGCAGGGGGCTCGAAGATTTCGCGCAAACGTTCGTAGGTGACGACACCAGCGGGGGCCAATGAGTTTGTTTTTTTGCGTTCGATCAGCCGCCTTCGCGCCTCCTCCGGTTCACAGTCGACGTGGAGGCAAACGGTGGCACTGTCCCAGTCCGCGCACGCAGTCAGTAGTGTGTCGCGTTGCTGTGCGGAACGATACACACCGTCGACAATCACCCTGCCACCGAGTTGGAGAGCAGTCTTGGCCATCAACGTGACAGCTCGGTAGGTGACTTCTAATTCCAATGGCGAGAAGTCGGTATCGTTTGGTGCGGATTCGTAGGCAAATAATGTGGCGCGCACGGTCTCCGTCGTCAGCAGTCGTGCGTTCGGGAGCAATGCTTGCAAGGCATGGGCAAGCGTTGACTTCCCCGAGCCAGGGAGACCAACCAGCAAAATCAAATGGGGGTCAGCGATGCCTCGAGGCTGTGGCACAGTGAGCCACTTTGACCCGCGTCGATGCACGCGTCAAGGCTGACGATCTTGCGAGCTTGAGCATCATCCAAGTGTTGGCTACTGTGGCGACTCGATGCCGAGAGAAGTGGGCCAAGGGCAACATGTCTCCGCCCAGACCCAGGAATTGACTGGGCTCGCCTCACTGTGGCGAGAAATGAGAGGCGGACGCAGCCGTGTGGCTGTCTGGGGACTCCTACTCGCGCTTGGGGTGGCCGAAGTCGGCATTTTTCGCACGATTTCAAACGCGATCGTCGACCTTCATCACGGCGGTACCTCGCTCGACTGGGCCGTTCCATTCTTTCTCAACGTGGTGCTCATGTTCACCCTTCGCACCCGCTGGCTGCGGGACGCAGCGCGAAGTTTGGGGGCAGTTAGCAGCCAACGCACACTCGCGATTGCAACGCGGATGCAGGAACTCGACCTCGGGCAGTTTGATGCGATTGGGGAGGCGACGTTCACTCAGCGGCTGATCGCCGATAACGCCTTGGTGAGAGAACAGGGACCGCTTCTCGCCTGGCTCGCGCTGGCAATCGCGGTGTCGGTGGTCAGTACCGCGTACGCCTGGTTTATCGCTCCCATGGGCATGCTTCTCGTGTTGGGATTTCTCATCACAATGGGTCTGCTGATGGCGCAGACGGCGAAAAGAGTCGCTAGCGAAGCGGACACGACGCAGGCTCGCGCGGCCGAGATGCGCGGACGGATGCACGATCTTCTTGCCGGGTATACGCAGGTGCGATTGCACCGGGGGCGCTCAGCTGCAATCGCCCGGGGCTTTGCCGAGGCCGTCCGTCGCTATGTCGATCAACGTAAGCTTGTAGCTACAATATTTTTCCGAAATGATGGAATCTATCGCGCAGTTGCGTTTGTGGGTGTCGGGGTGTTGGGCTTTGGGGTTGCGCATGTCTTTCCAGGCCTCGATCCGGTGGTACCTCAGCTGCTGTTGTTGTTCTTGTTTCTTCGCCGCTACGTGACATGGCCGTTTTTGCTGCTGCCCCAAGTCGCCGAAGCAGCCGCAGCGTTGGCACGCATCGACCAAACGCTCGCCCGTCTACCCAAGCCCGGGCCGCGCACGGTCACCCAACCGCGACGTTTTGACGTTCTCTCACTCGAGGGAGTGACCTACACCTATCCGGAGCAGCAAGGTCGCCACGGGTTCACCTGTGGCCCGGTAGACTTTGAGCTGCGACCCGGTGAGGTCGTGTTCATCACGGGTCACAACGGCAGCGGCAAATCGACATTTATTCGTCTGCTGACGGGTTTATTCCGACCCCAGACAGGTGTGCTGCGTCTCGACGGAGAGCCCGTCACCGGCGACGCACTCACCACCTGGTACCCGCAGTTTGCCAGCGTGTTCTCCGAGTTCACCCTGTTTGATCGTTTGTTTGGCATGTCGGATGTCGACCCCGAACGCGTGCGTACGCTGATTGGAGAGATGGAGCTGTCCCACAAGGTCGACTATCTCGACGGTACGTTTCGCACCGCCGGGCTGTCGACCGGGCAGCGCAAGCGACTCGCCCTCGTGGTGGCGCACCTGCAGGGCCGACCGATTTTCGTGTTCGACGAGTGGGCTGCCGATCAAGATCCCAGCTTCCGCGCAGCTTTCTACGAGAAAATCGTCCCCGAGTTGCGGCGTCGGGGCGATGCGGTCGTCGCCATCACCCATGATGATGACTACTTTCATATCGCCGATCGCCGGCTCCACTTTGAACACGGACGGGCAGCGTGGGTGACATGAGTTTGACGATCGACCACCGCCTGCGTCAGTCGATCGCCCGAGGTGTCGCCGAGAGTGCGCTCAGTGGCCTGCTCCTCAGCCTCTTGGGGCCGATCGCTGTACGCCTCGCTACGGGTGTGTTTGAGCCGGTCTTGATGGTCGCACTCATGGGTACGTTTTGTGTCTGTCTCGCCGGTTCCACGTGGCTACGGATGACAGCAGGTGCGCGAACCAGTGGGGATATCGACCTTGCCGTGGGCGAGGCGCGGCGACAACTGTTCGATGCCCTTCGCACCACTGACGTGCGACAGGTCGAGGCGAGGCCTGAGCTTCTCGATGAGATTCCAGCGCAACTGCAAAAAATCGACGGTTTTCCGTTGACGCTCATCGACAGTGCCCGCGTGGGTGTGGTCGTCGCCAGCTACACGGTCAACATCGGGTTGCTCTCGCTCACCGGCATGCTGATCTGGCTGTTTGTCGCTGGCATGATCATCCGATTGACACTGCCCGTGCACCGCTCGCTACGGGCGAACGCAAGCCGCCAACGTTCGCTAGATGTGACGCAGCGGATCAACCAACTCGTGTCCGGCTTTTCCCAACTCAAGTTGGACCGACGCGCGGCCGATGATGCACTCGCCGACCTGTCATCAGCAACCGAGGAACTCGAGCGGGAACACCTCGCCACGGCCGATCGGATCTTGACCAACGATGGGTTGGTCCAAGTCCTGATGCTGATTGGAGTCGGCTGGATTTTGTTCACCACGCCAGCGGTTAGCGATATCTCGCCAGATGTGTTGGCGGCGACGGTGATGCTGTTTTTCTTTGCGATCGTCCAAACGAACTTTGCGATTCGCCACAGTCTCAATCTGGAGGTAGCGTCACTCGCGTGGCAGCATCTCGCACAAATCCACAGCGATCTCCATTCGGGTGCCAGCACATACTCGGGCCAGGAGCTTTTGCCGGTGGAGTCGATCGAGCTGGTGGATATTCGGTTTCGCTATGGTCTCGACGACGCGCTCGGGCCCATCAATCTGACTTTCAAGCCAGGTGAAATTGTGTTTGTCGTCGGTGCCAACGGCAGTGGCAAGACGACCTTGATGAAGCTGCTCACCGGCCTGTACACACCTGCGTCCGGCTCGATCCGGCTCAACGGGTGGACGCTGATGCCGGACCAAGTAGACGACTACCGACAGCTGTTTACCGCTGTATTTACCGACCACCATCTGTTTGAGGAACTCTACGGGCTCGAGCATTGCCCACCAGCTCAGGTGTGCGAACTCCTCGAGCGGTTTGGACTCGGCGACATCGTGCAGTTGCGCAACGGACGTTTCTCGACTGTGAAACTCTCGACCGGCCAGCGACAACGCTTGGCGATGGTCGTCGCCCTGCTCGAGGATCGCCCGGTGTATGTGCTCGACGAATGGAGTGCACACCAGGACCCGACGTTGCGAGACCTCTACTACCGTGAGGTATTACCGGCCCTGCGAGCTCGCGGATGTATCGTGATCGCTGTCAGTCACGACCCCCGGTATTTTGCGCTCGCCGACCGTGTGGTCTATTTGCGCGACGGTCAAGTCGCGGCACAACGTCCGTAGAGAAATGTAGATGCATACAAATCGACATGTCGCTGTCATCGGAGCAGGTCTTTCAGGCTTGGTCGCGGTCAAAGAACTCGTCGACGAGGGACATCGGGTGACCTGCTTCGAGATGCGGGGGCGCGAAGGGGGAGTCTTCGCATCCGCCACCGGGGTGGCCTACGCCCGCATGCGATTGACCGTATCGCAGCATTTCATGGCGTTTTCATCGATGACCCCGGGTGCCGACGAACCGCGGGTATTTTGGACCCGCGAACGCTACCTGCAATACCTCCACGAGTTTGGCGAACGCTTTGACTTGATGCGCCACATTCGTTTTGACACGCAAGTCGACCGGATCCGGCGTCTGTCCGATGGACGGTTGCGTTTGGTGTGGACCAAAAATGTAGACGGTGCCCGCTCGCACGGCGAGGGCACGTTCGACGCGGTTGCGGTCTGTCAGGGAGCCTTTCGCGCCAACGCCCCTCGCTGGCCGGCGATCCCCGGACGCGAAACGTTCACAGGCCGCATGGTTCACTCCGCCGACTACTCGGGTCCAGAAGCATTTGCAGGACGTCGTGTGCTGGTCGTCGGGATCGGTGAAACGTCCGCGGATGTCACCCGCCACCTCGCGGACGTGGCCGATCGTTGCTGGCTGACGTTCCACAGCTATCCCGAGCTACTCGCCCGCTACCCCTATGGCCTCCCGCATACCAGTGACGCGTGGTCGGCTCGTCTCAACCACTGGATCCCTCGCAGTCGACTGACAGCTTTTCGCGCCCAACTCGACCTACACAATTTTTTTGGCCCACTCGCTCCACGACATCGCCTGGTGGCCGAGTGGTCTGCTCGCTCTGGCCATGGCAAATCGCTGCAGAAAAACGATGACTTTGTCCCCTCTGTACTCTCCGGTGACATCGAAGTCGTTC
>CAZUPD010000104.1:0-20648 GCA_964621785.1 uncultured Nannocystaceae bacterium | reverse complement strand
ATCTCGCTAGCGGGCAGACCCTTCAACCAGACGACATTATCTTTTGTACAGGTTACGAGGAGAACAGTATCCCGGCCGCGTGGCTCGACGGTGTCGAGATCGACGATGTTCGGGAATTGTTCAAGCACGCGTTCCATCCCGTGTTCGGCGATCGCGTCGCGTTTATCGGTTGGGCCCGGCCCCGACATGGTGGATTCCCAGCCTGCTCCGAGATGGTCGCGCGATACTTTGCTCTGTTGTGTAGCGGGCATCGCCAGTTGCCCGGGGACCAGGCATTGCACGAGGCGATTGCACGAGACCGCGAACGCAACCAGGCTGAGTTTCACAACGCCCCAGGTATCCGCACGCTGGTTCACTTCACCCGGTTCATGGACGAGCTCGCCGAGCTAATCGGTTGTCGTCCGCGAATCGAGGACTACCTCGACGACCCTGGGTTTCTCTACAGTTTGATCTGTGGCGGCAATTTGCCAGCATCCTATCGTCTGCGGGGGCCGCATGCGGATCCAGAACGTGCACAAGCACTTATCCGCGCGCTGCCAGTTGCCTACCCGCGAGCGGTTGTCGAGCAGCGGCTCGCTGCTGCGCTCGAAGGTCGCGTTTCCCCGACGATCGCCAAACAGGTTGAGCAGTCAATTCTGGCGCACCTCGACCAGTTGTAAGCCGTCGTTCCCCATGCGACACGATCTGCCGAGTAGAACCCAAAAACCAATTGCAAGCGCATCGATTGGCCGAGTTTATGCATTTGGCTCCTACCGCGAGGCGCTCGGCCTAACTGCTCGAAGCCCCGTCACCCGGTCAATCAGTGGACCGCGATGCAAACACATTCCTAAAATGTTCGGCGAGGGCATCGGCCGCCGGCTCGATGCGTTCGGGTCGGTCGTAAAAATCGATCTGCCCCTCGGACTCGACCCATCGCTCGCGCTTTTCGCCCGCGAGTTTGGCAAAAAACGCCCGGGCCAGCGCCGGTGCGAGGGCTTTTTCAGAGTGGATCATCAATGTAGGCACATTGATTTTGGGTGCGGCCGCCATCGCATCCCACGGCAGGGTGTGCTCGCGGCTCATCACGGCAAACGCATTGGTGTAGTTCGCAACCGCTCCGCGCTCGGTCCCGTAGTAGGTAAACGCCTCGTCGAGTGGCATCGCCACATCGCCCTTGCCGACCGCTGGGATCTGCTCACTTTGACCGGTGGTTTCGTAGGTCTCGCGGGCCGCCTTGGCCCGGGCCAGAGCCGCTTCGTAGCGCTCACCCATCCATTTGCGCTGCATGGCGTTGTCGTGGAAGAACCCCGCCACCGTACCAAAGGCACCAATTCGCTTGTCGTCGGCGACTGCCCGCGAGAGATACCCAGCTCCTGCACATACACCGACTGCACCGAGCTTGTCACCGTCGACCTCGGGACGCGCAGCTAAAAAGTCAAGCCCGGCGCGTACATCCTCGACCTTTTGCTTGGGATCTTCGAGTTGCCGCGGCTGTCCACCGCTTTCGCCAAAGTAGCGATGATCGAGCGCGAGGGTGACAAACCCGCGGTTTGCCAGGGCTTGGGCGTAGTGGCCTGCGACCTGTTCCTTCACGCTTGTGAGTGGACCATCACAGACGAGGGCGGGATGCGGGCCCGGACCATCCGGTACCCGCAATACTCCGACAACGTTGCAACCACCTACGTCAAACGAAATCCGATGCTCGGCGACCATGGATGCGAGGATAACGAATTTTTTTGCGTCCGGACGACGGGCGCAGGTGCGCAGGACACATTTGCGTGCATTTGCAAGCATTCCGCGCTACGGGTGATACGAGGAAAAGAAATCATCGGTCTTCCCCGGCTCGCAAGCCGGAATCTCGCAGTCGGGCCAGATCGCTTCATCCCGCAGGTTCCCCAGGCACGAGGCCCCGGAATCGTTCCACAAGGCCTCAATTGATTTGTCAAACACCTCGGGCGGCCCGGCGATAAACGTCGCCCCTTCGTGGGTGTACGAGTCTCCGGTCCCGCAGTAATCGGCGCGGATCATGCGGATCGCAGCCTGGTAGCGGGCGAGCTGCTCGTCCGATTGCAGCGGGTTGGCGAAGTCGAGCGCCTTGCCGGCGGCGCCCGACAGACAGGCGAGCAACAGTCGTCGATCGTCGCGCGTCACGTCGCCGTCGGGATCGATGCGTAGACCTTCGAACAGCCACGCACGCGGGTCGGTTCCGTGACACACAAATTCACCATCTGGCGTAAGAAACAGGTAGGTACGGTTCTCGACTTCGGCGAGCTCGAGTTCCACTTCGCCCGTCGCCGTCTGTAAGCGCCACCGCGACCCAATGAGCTTCTCGGGTCGGACCTTCTGCCCCTCGACATACACGCGACCGCCGACAAACGAGAACCCACCGCTGTCGACCACGCGGGTCCCAAACGCAATGCTGGTCAAGTCCCACGCATCGTCATCGGTTTCGCGCCTATGACTGCCGATATACCAGTTCATCCCGTCGATCATATCGGTGTTGAGGCGGATCGTGCCCATCACTCCCCGCTTCTTGCGAAACGCAACGTCTTCATCGGCGACCTGCTCGATCGCATCAACCGACCCCTCGGGTGCATCACAGCCTGTGGAGAAGGCGATCAGCACACACAATAAGCTCATAATTTTTTGAGTCATCGCGACCTCCGTAAGCGTTGTAGCCAATACCCACCTCTAGGATTAACCGCTGCCAGAAAAATTTGCTCGACCGTCATCCCGCAGTTTGCGGGCGCTACCACCCGAGCAAAACCGATGTCGACCGATTCCCCAAAACTCAGTGATGTGGAGATCACCGCCTCGGATGATCGCTATCCCGGTATGGCCGAGCAGCTGTGCCACGCCGGCGACGACACCGACCTGATGCCCGACCCCTACCAGCGCGACGGAATTCGCTCGCGCCTGTTTGGGACTCCGATCGACGCCGCGAAGATCGGCCGTTTCACCGTTCTCGGGCGCCTTGGCAAGGGTGGGATGGGGGTGGTCTATGCCGCCTACGACGACCAACTCGACCGCAAGGTCGCGGTCAAAGTCCTGCGTCCGCGGCGGCGCTACGATGCCTTTGCCAGTGAACGGATGTTGCACGAGGCGCGGGTGATGGCCCGCCTGAATCACCCCAATAATGTGATTGTACATGAAGTTGGAAACCATGCCGGCGAGATTTTCATCGCCATGGAATTTATCCGCGGATGTAGCCTGCAGCAGTGGCTCGAACCGAGCCGCCCGTGGCAAGACGTGCTAGCGAAGTTCCTCGAGGCCGCCCGTGGACTCGCTGCGGCCCACGCCGCTGGGATCGCCCACCGCGACTTCAAACCGCAAAATGTGATGGTGACCCGCAGCGGCGGGGTCAAGGTCATGGACTTTGGCATCGCCCACATGTCCCCGCGCAACCGTGACTCCGGCCTGATCGACATCCGTCCGCAGTACGAGCCCGAGCCGTGGGGCCAACACCTTGCAGGTACACCTGCCTATATGGCACCCGAACAGATCCGCGGACAGGAAACGACCTTCCGTTGCGATCAATTTAGCTTTTGTGTGGCCCTCCACGAAGCGCTTTATGGATACCGCCCGTTCCACGGCGATACGCCGCTGCTCCTGTTTGAGAGTGTGTTGCACGAACGACTCGACCATTCACCGCCGGCACATTCCAATGTACCTGCATGGGTCTATTCGGCGTTGTTGCGCGGCCTGTCCCGCGATCCCGCGCACCGCTGGCCGGACATGTTTGCCCTGATCGAGGCGTTGTCGCACGATCCGCACAGGGTGTTTCACCACCGCGTCGGTTGGGCGGCGGCACTGGTGTCCTCGCTGACACTCGCCGCGTCTGGAGCGTTTTGGGAAACGCCCTCGCAAATGTGCCATGCGCGCGCAGAGCAGGCAGCGGCCGCGATGTGGGAGACTGCGGACCGCGAGTTGCTGGCTCAACGGGGATCCCGGACCGCACACGCGCGCAAGCTCGTGCGGCACTTTGACCGGTACCGCAACGCCTGGGCAAGTATGCATGAAGATACATGTAACTCCCACGCAGACGGTCGGCAGTCCGACTACCTGTTCGACCTGCGAACCACCTGCCTCGACCAAGCCCGAGCGAAGTTTCAGACGGCGACGACCTATTCGCTCTACCGGGGACCGTCTGCGCTCGACAGCGCATTCAACATGGTTGCGAGCCTCCCCGATATCTCCGCGTGTGGCGATGCCCCGGTCCTGCTCGCCCATGTCCCGCCCCCCGAGGATCGGCAGCTCCGCGACCGTGTCGACACGCTTCGACACGAGCTTGCTCGTCTGCGGACGCTGAGTGAAACCGAGTCCGAAGATCCGGCACTGCTCCGGGAGGCCGTCGCGTTGCTGCCACGTGCGGACGAGACGTCCTATCAGCCCGTGCGCGCCGAGGCTTGGCTCGTCCGCGGCACAATTGAACTGATGCGAATGGACGGCGCGTCGGCGGCCAAATCACTCGAGCGAGCGCGGCAACTCTCTCTCGTCACCGGCAATCCCCACACCCACGCTGAGGCGCTGGCAAAACTTGTATATGCGTACAGCGAGTTGCTGCGCGACGAACTGAAGGCGCGGTCCAGCGCCGAGGACTTGGCGGCACTGGCTCCGCAACTGAAGGTTTCGTCGGAGCTCCGCTGGTTGATCGAAAATAACCTGGCGATCGCCGCAGAAAACCGTGGTGATCTGCTCGCAGCGGAAACCGGTTACCAGCGGGCACTCCGCGCACGCCACGATCGTCGTGACCTACTCGTTGCACGTACACTCGAAAATCTCAGCGCCCTGATGCGAAGCCAAGGCGACGAGGCTCGCGGGCTCGAGTACGCCCAACAAGCGCGCACCATCGCCGAAGAATTCACCGGACCCGACCACCCCGCGGTGCTTCCTTTTCGCCTCGGATACGCCCAGGCGCTGCGGCTCGCAGGTTTCCCCGACGAGGCCACGGGTGAACTTCACGAGTTCATCGCCAGTGCGACCCGGCACGGCCAGCGGCGCGAGCTGTGGACGGCGACCGCCCTGCGTTTTGTCGCCGAACTCGAACTCGAACGCGGGCGCGATGCTCAGGCACTTGCTGCTGCACGCGAGTCCCTGGCGATTTTCGACGAACACGGCCACGGTGACAGCCACTTTGCCATCCCGACCTACCACGTCCTCGGCGATGCGTTCGCGTCCGTCGATCCGATGGCAGGGCTCGCACACCATCGAAAGGCCTTCGACCTCGCTACGCAAGTCCTCGATCCCGGTACGGAACTCGACGGGCACCGCCTGCGCCTCCAACGGGCCGAGCGGGCTGCCCTATAACCAAACCGAGATCTCTGGGAGAAATCTGCAAACCCGAAGACTGAGTTTGATGCTGATACAAGCTCGTGAGCAACGGGCTCCCCCGGGCGTCACGACGGCGGGCGAAACAGACGACCGAGTTTAAGCGCGATACTGGTGTCGCCCGAGATCGCAAGCTCGCCAGCGGCATAGGCAGCGGTCGGGTTTTGGCTGCCGTCGAGCAAACGCGTCAGAGTTTCGTCCGACAAGGTCACGGTGCATTGCGCAGGCGCATCCCGGTTGGTCACGGTGTGCGGAGAAACCTTGGTATCGACGCGGATCACCCCGCTGTCGACAACGAACTTGATGGTGGCGTCCAAACCCGAGTTGTCGCCGACACGCTCGCAAATGCGTCGGGTGTTTTCTTCGAGGCCCATCGGCAGGGATCCTTTCCCGAGAGTCGGTCTGCAACCGATCCGTACCACACTCCCACGGGCCCGAAAACAGGCTGTACACTGTGCCCCGCAATCGCCCATGCCGACATCGCCCACGCCTCCTTCCACGACGCCCGCGAAGTTTCACTCGGTGTTCCGCCCGGGACTGTTCGCCAACCAAACCATCATCGTCACCGGAGGAGGTAGCGGCATCGGGCGATGTACCGCCCACGAGCTCGCCTCCCTCGGCGCGCATACGGTCTTGGTCGGCCGAAAACTCGACAAACTAGAGCGCACCGCGACGGAACTTCGGGACGACTGTGGCGCGGAGTCCTGTTCGATCTTTACCTGTGACATCCGCGACGAAGCCCGGGTGACCGAAGTCGTCGGCGAGGTTGTCAAGACCCGCGGCCGCATCCACGGCCTGGTCAATAATGCAGGTGGCCAGTTCCCTGCACCGCTGCAGGCGATCAGCAAAAACGGATTTGAAGCGGTCGTGCGGACCAACTTGATCGGCGGCTTTTTGATGGCGCGCGAGGTGTACAACCAATCGATGCAACGCCATGGAGGTGCCATCGTCAACATCGTCGCCGACATGTGGAGGAGCATGCCGGGCATGGGGCACTCGGGTGCGGCCCGTGCCGGGATGGTCAACTTTACCCAAACGGCGGCGATCGAATGGGCCCACAGCGGGGTACGGGTCAATGCCCTCGCACCTGGGTGGATCATCTCGAGCGGGATGGATACCTACAAAGGTGCCGTCCGCGACATGATTCCGATGCTCAAGCAATCCGTGCCACTCCAGCGCATGGGCACCGAGTCGGAGGTCAGCGCGGGTATCTGTTTTCTCCTGTCCGAAGGGGCAGCATTTATCAGCGGGACGACGCTGCGTATCGACGGAGCCGCCCCCAACACAACCCCGCTGTGGCCCCTACAAGCACACGAAAACGCACCGGCATTTGACGGATTTCACCGGTCCGAAATGCCAGACGTGCTCAAACAATAGTCATCGACCGAACCTCCGAACCAGCGCGCACCATGCCGATCCTCGAATCGACCATCGACCCCCACAGCGAAAGCTTTTGTCAACACCGCGAACAACAACTCGCGGCCCTTGCCGAGATCCGGGCCCTCGAGCGTGCGGTCGTGCAAAACTCCGCCAGCAAAGCGGCGAAGTTTGCCAAGCGTGGGCAACTGTTGCCGCGCGAACGCCTGATGCGTCTACTCGACCCGGGGGCCCCGTTTGTCGAGCTCTCGACCCTCGCCGGGTGTGGCATGCACGACGACAACGGCAAACAGTCGGTCTCGGGCGGCAACAACATCTCGGGGATCGGCTACGTCTCGGGTGTGCGGTGCATGGTCGGGGCCAGCGACAGCGCGATCAAAGGAGGTTCGATCCCGCCGATGGGCTTGCGCAAGAGCCTGCGGGCGCAAGAGATCGCCCTCGAAAATAAGCTCCCACTGATCACCCTGGCCGAAAGTGCAGGCGCAAACCTCCTCTACCAGGCCGATGTGTTCGTCGACGGCGGACGAGTCTTCGCCAACATGGCCCGACTTTCAGCCGCGGGCATTCCCCAGGTCACGGTCGTCCATGGGTCGTCGACCGCCGGGGGGGCCTACCTCCCGGGGCTGTCGGACTATGTGATCGCCGTGCGCGGCAAGGCCAAGGTGTTTTTGGCCGGTCCGCCACTGGTGGCCGCTGCCACCGGGGAACAGGCGACCGATGAACAACTCGGCGGCGCAGAGCTCCACGCGACGATCACGGGTACGGCCGAGTACCTCGCCGAAAATGATGCACATGCAATCGAAATGTGTCGCGAGCTGATGGCCACGCTGCCGTGGGACCGCCGTGGCGATCACCCGCGCCGCGAGTTTCGGCCACCGCGATACGCCAGCGATGAGCTCCTCGGCATCGTACCGACCGACTTTCGCCAACCCTACGACGTCCGTGAAGTCATCGCCCGAATCGTCGACGACTCAGACTTCCTCGAGTTCAAACCGCTGTACGACACCTTCACGATCTGTGGCCATGCAGCGATCGCCGGCCACCGCGTGGGTATCATCGGCAACAACGGGCCGATCTACCCCTCGGGCGCGACCAAAGCCGGACAGTTTATCCAGCTGTGCTGCCAGTCGCGTACACCTATCGTGTATCTACAAAACACGACGGGCTACATGGTCGGTACCGATGCCGAGCGCGGAGGGATGGTCAAGCACGGGTCCAAAATGATCCAGGCAGTTGCCAATGCAACCGTTCCCCAAATCACGCTGATCATCGGGGCATCGTTTGGCGCCGGCAATTACGGGATGTGCGGGCGTGCCTTCAGCCCGCGGTTTTTGTTTGCCTGGCCGGCGAGTCGGATCGCGGTCATGGGTGGTCAACAAGCGGCAAAAGTCATGGAGATCATTACCCTCGCCAAATTCAAACGCATGGGTGTCGAGGGCGACCCCGAGGCGATCGCGGCGATGACCAACGTGGTCCGTGATCAACTCGACCGCGAATCCCATCCCCTGTTCGCAACGGCGCGGCTGTGGGACGACGGCATCATCGACCCCCGCGACAGTCGGCGGATCCTCGCCGAAGCACTCGATATGTGTCACGAAGCCCAACACCGGCAACTCGCGACCAATACCTTTGGCGTGGCCCGTCTGTAGCGCTCGCCCGCCCCACACTCATTGCATACACAACAGCCGATGACACCACTTCCCGACGTCACGACCCTCCTGCTTCGCCGCGAGCATTGGCGGCTTCACATCACCCTCAACCGGCCCGAAGTACGCAACGCGATGAGCTTTGCCATGGTCCAAGAACTCACCGATGTGTTCGCGGTGATCCGCGATGATCGGTCGATTCGAGCGGTGGTCCTGCGGGGAGCGGGGGGGCACTTTTGTGCCGGCGGGGATATTCGGGACATGGCGAGCGTCCGCCAAGCCGAGAAACTTCCCGATGGGCGCGACCCGATTGCGACCACCAACCGCCTGTTCGGGACCATGCTCTCCACCCTCAATGCCGCCCCACAGGCTGTGATCGCCGTGCTCGAGGGTGCGGTGATGGGCGGTGGATTTGGTCTGGCCTGTATCAGTGATGTTGCAATTACATCCGCTTCGGCCTCGCTTCGCCTGCCCGAAACCGGTCTCGGCCTGCCGCCCGCCCAGATCGCTCCATTTATTGTCGAGCGGCTCGGCTTGACCGCGGCGCGCCGACTGGCGGTGACCGGCGGACGACTCGACGGAACTCAGGCCCACGCGTTGGGTTTGGTCCACTTTGTCGAGCCGGATCGCGCGGCTGTCGAAGCGCGGCTGACCGCGGTGCTCGAGCAGATTCGCCGATGTGCGCCGGAGGCCGTCGCGGTGACCAAGGCGCTGATGCTGGCCGCTCCCTACGAGCCACGTCAGACCCTGCTCGACCGCGCCGCACAAACATTCGCCACGGCCGTGCGCGAGGGCGAAGGCATGGCCGGGATGATGGCATTTTTGAGCAAAAAACCCGCGCCATGGGCCACACCTGACCCCGAAGACACATCGACGTCGAGTTGAGGATTGCACATGCATACGATTCTAGTTGCCAACCGCGGTGAGATCGCCTGTCGGATTTTGCGAACGGCCAAGGCCGCCGGCTATCGCACGGTCGCGGTCTACAGCGAAGCCGACCGCAATGCTCCCCATGTGGCGGCCGCTGACCTCGCCGTGTACCTCGGCCCGGCTCCCGCTTCCGAGAGTTACCTCGACAGCGCAAAAATCCTCGATGCCGCCCGCAGGACCGGTGCAGATGCAATTCATCCGGGCTACGGGTTTTTGTCGGAGCAAGCCGCGTTTGCCCAGGCCTGTGTCGATGCCGAGATCACGTTCATCGGGCCGACGCCGGCTGCGATCGAACTCATGGGGAACAAGGCCGCGGCCAAGCGCAAGATGCTCGCTGCTGGTGTGCCCTGCGTCCCGGGGTATCACGCCGGGGAGGGCTCGCCCGACGATGCAACCCTCACGCAACACGCGGCGAAGGTCGGTTATCCCCTACTGGTCAAGGCGGCAGCCGGAGGGGGTGGCCGGGGGATGCGATTGGTCGAACGCCCCGAGGACCTCGCAGCTGCGTTGCAGTCGGCCCGATCCGAGGCGGCCCACGCATTCGGCAGCGACGAACTGCTGCTCGAGCGGGCGATCATCGACGGGCGCCACATCGAGATCCAAGTATTTGGTGATACACACGGTCATACGATCCACCTCGGCGAACGCGATTGTTCGGTCCAACGCCGGCATCAAAAAGTCATCGAAGAAGCACCCTCCCCCGCTGTCGACGAACAACTCCGGGCGCGGATGGGTGCGGCAGCAGTCGATGCGGCGGCGGCGATCGGCTATGTCGGCGCCGGTACGGTCGAGTTTTTGCTCGCTCAAAACGGCGAGTTCTACTTCCTCGAGATGAATACCCGGCTGCAGGTCGAACATCCGGTGACAGAGATGGTCTACGGTGTCGACTTGGTCGCCTGGCAACTTGCGATCGCCGAAGGTGAACCGCTCCCGCTCGACCAATCGCAGGTCGTCGCCCGCGGACACGCGATCGAGGTCCGACTCTACGCCGAAGATCCGTACACCGAGTACCTGCCGCAAGCAGGTCAAATCCTGCGCTGGTTGCCGGCTGCGGGGAGCGATGTCCGGGTCGACTGTGGCATCGAAACAGGGCTTGAGATCACACCGCACTACGACCCGATGGTGGCCAAGATCATCGCCCGGGGAGACACCCGAGAGCAGGCCTGCAGACGCCTGTGTCGTGCACTCGAGCAAACCGTCCTACTCGGACTGCGCCACAATCGGGCGTTCTTGATAGATGTACTCACACACCCAACCTTCATCCAGGGTGCGGCGACGACCCGATTTCTCACCACCTGTCACAGCGAGTTGACGACTCCGCCGACTCCGCCTCCGACCGCCTGGGCAGTAGCAGCCCTTCGCAGCACCCTCGGCGATGGAGAGAACCTCGATGGCTGGCGCTCTTCACCCGTCCTCTCGGACAGTCTCGATCTAGCCTGCGAACCCCACCGCACCACGATCCAACGGACCGTGACCCGGGGTAGCATCGAGTTGAGCGGCGTCCCCGGAGCCGACCACACGGTCCGGGTGACACCGCTCGGTCTGCTCGAGGGCGTGTTGCGGGTCGATGTCGACGGGGTGCAATCCAACGTTTGTACACACATCGATTGCGACCAGGCGATCCATGTCCACCTCGCCTCCGGTACCTTTGTATTTACACGACCGAGTGCCGGGGTTTCCAATGAGGCTGCCCGCGACGGGACGGTCCGCGCCCCGACCGGCGGACGCGTGCTCGCGGTCCATGTCGCCGCCGGAGACCGAGTCGAGCGTGGGCAAGCCCTCGCTGTCCTCGAGGCCATGAAAATCGAAACGACAATCGCCGCACCGATCGCTGGCACCGTCGGCGAGGTCGCGGCCAAGCAGGGGGGACAGGTCCGTCAACGGGCCATCCTGTTTGAGATCAAGCCCGACGACACGCCCCAGGAATAATTGTACGCACAACGAGCTGACGAGAGACACACCATGGCAACCTCAGATAAAGCGATTCTCACCTGCGCCCTCACCGGGGTCCTCACCGATCCAAAACGCCACCCGGTGCCCGTAACGGTCGACGAGATGGCGCATGCCGCCCGCCAAGCCTACGACGCCGGTGCGGCAATTGTGCATGTACATTTTCGTAATCAGCAACCAGGCATGGGGCACATGCCGACCTGGGATCCGGATGTCGCCGCCGCGATTGCCGAGGCGATCCGCGCGGCCTGCCCGGGGATCATCTTCAACATGAGTACCGGGGTGATGGGTTCGGATATTTCGGGGCCACTGGCGTGTATGCGACGGATCAAGCCGGAGATCTCCGCGTGTAATTCGGGCTCCCTCAACTACCTCAAAACGCGAAGAAACGGCACCTGGGCGTGGCCACCACTGTTGTTCGATAACCCGGTGAGCAAGGTCCAAGCGTACCTCGACGTGATGACCGAGACCGGTTCACGCCCCGAGTTCGAGTGTTTCGATGTCGGGATCGTGCGTTCCGTCGGACTGTTTGTCGATGTCGGAATGGCCCGCGACCCCCACTACAACTTCGTCATGGGCGTGTCCTCGGGGATGCCACTCGACACCGATCTGTTGCCGCTACTGCTGCGCTACATCAAGCCTGCGTCGACTTGGGAAGTCACAGCCATCGGCAGATCAGATGTGTGGCCCCTGCACCAAAAAGCAGCCGACCTCGGAGGTGCACTGCGGACCGGTCTCGAAGATACGTTTTATCTACCCAACGGCGAGCGTGCACGGAACAATGGTGAGTTGATCGAAGCACTCGCTACCTGTGCCCGCAATGCCGGCCGGGAACCCGCGTCCCCCGACGAAGCCCGAGCTTTTTTAAAGATCGCGGCGTGAATGACTCGCAGGTGCTCGCATGTTGACTCGGCGGGGCTAAGAGCGAAGGGCCACGACGGAGTCGTTGCAGCCTGTGGTCGCGCGTTATCCGTGCTCGACTCCGTTTCTGTATCCGGACAGGGATCTGCTCGCCAAATCGATTCGTGTGTATGCAACCGGCTTCATCGAGTGGGGACTGTGCCGCCGCGCAGTACGGCCGCCACCCGGACCGTGGTCTGATGTAGGCTAGAACATAGATCTGGGCGAATCCGGGGGGCGTGATCGATACATTTTTCGACGACCCGCGCGAAGATCGAACGCCGCAGGTCGCCCACAGGGCGAAAACCATCGCTTGTGCAACTGTGCGGCCGGCAGGACGGCCTTGCTATAGTTCGCCGGTCCCACGTGGGCCCGCTTGTAGGCGGACTGGAGGCGCTAGGCGATGAGTCCTTCTGATAACGATCCCGGCATTGAACGATCCTTTCACGCAGCCCTCGCAGCGGCCGAACGCTCGCCCGAGAGCGATGACGCATGGGACCACCTCGAAGAACTCGCCGATCAGCTGCAGCGACCCGAAGAAGTGGCAAACTTGTATCAGCAAGTACTCCGCAGCGGACTGAGCCAAAGCCTCCACGACCTCCTCGCAAATCGGGCCGTCAATTTTCACGAAGAGTGGTTTGGCGACAATCCCAAGGCAACCGCGGCTCTGCTCCGCGAAATCGTCGAGCGCGACCCGCAGGCCCGGTGGGCGTTCGATCGTCTCACGGTGGTGTTGACGGCGGCCGAACAGTGGACAGACCTGCTCGGCGTCTATGACCGGGCGATGTCGGAGACCCGGGACAAACAGGTGCGTAAGCAACTGTTGACGGATGCCGCCCATGTCGCCAAGGACTTTGCCAACGAGCCTGACCGCGCCGCCGACTATATGACCGAGCTATGGCTGCTCGACCCGGAGAACCAAAAACTCGAGGGCTCGCTCGCCCGACTGCTCGAGCGACAGTCCCGGTGGGAAGACCTCATCGCCCTGTGGCGTCGCAAGCTCGATGTATTATCACCGGTCGAAGCACGTACCCTGAGGGTCCAGATCGCCCGGTGTTACCGCGAGAAACTCCAGCAATTCGATCGCGTGCTGCAGGAGCTCGAATCGGTACTGAACGATAGCCTCGGCCACACCGAAGCCTGTCAAGAACTCGAGCAGCTGCTCAGTCTCGCCAAGTCGACCGTCGAACAACGCAAGGCCGCACTCGGCCTGCTGCGCAAAAACTACGATGCCACCGAACGCCCCCGGGATGTCGTGCGGGTATTAGAGCGCGCGCTGGGATTTCTCGAGTCGGACGACCGACGCGCAGCCCACCGCGAACTCGGGGCCCGACTGGCGATCTTGGACGACGACGAGGAGGCGATGCGCCACTACGCGGCCCTGCTCGAGGGCGATCCGGCCGATGCCGATGCGCTCAAACAACTCCGCCAAATCGCCCAGCGTTCGGGGCGGCATGACATTCACGTCAAGGCCCTGGTGGCCGCGGCCGACCTCGCACTCGACGGCGGACAGCAGGTCACGCTGCTCCTCGAAGCGGCACACCGGACCCGCGATGTTCTACAAGATGCAGATACAGCTATTTCGTTGTATCAGCGCGTCCTCAACTCGGAGAGTGCCGAAGCAATCGCGGCCCTCAACGCCGCCCACATCCTCAACGAGCTGTTGGCCGCGGCCGGACGCTCGGAGGAACGCCTCGCTGTACTCGAGCGCCTGGCAAAAATCGAAAAGGTGACCACGATCCGACGGGCAGTGCTCGGCGAAGCTGCTGTGTTGGCGGCCGAGCTCGGCGATATCGATCGCTCGCTGCACGACTGGCGCCGTCGACTCGCACTCGATCCCAACGACCTCGATTCACTCAACGCCCTGGTCTCGCTGCTGTCGGGCGAACAGCGGCACGGCGAGTTGGTCGAAGTCCTAGAGATGCGGATCGAGGCGCCGGTGGTGGCCCAACAGCGCCGGATGGACATGGCGTGGATCGCCCGCCTGCAGTCGGAAAAACTCGGACGCCTCGGCGATGCGATCGACACCTGGCTGCGCGTGCGCGAGGAGTTCGGCGAAGACGACGAGATGCTCAATGCCCTCGACGAGCTGCTGTCGGTGGAGTCGCGGTTTGACGAGCTGGTAACCCTGCTCGAAGGCTCCGCCGCCGAAGGCCGGGGCCGTACGGCCGACCTCCTCGCCCGTGTCGGCGACATCCTGCGCTGTGAACTCGGACGCTCCGAACAGGCGGCGACCTGCTACGCGCAGTCCCTCGCCGTCGTCCCCGAGCACGCGGTGGCACGTGCGGGACTGCGGGAGTTGTTGCAGCTCAAGGCCTGTCGCGAAGCCGCCGTGACAGCACTTGTACGTGCATATGAAACCACCGACGACTGGGGCCAGATCCTCGAGGTTGTCGAGCCGCGGTTGTCCGTCACGACAGATCCAATTCGACGCGCCCAGATCCTGCGCGAGTCCGCAAAACTCTGGTTGGACCGCGCCGACGATGCCGACGCAGCCTTGCGAGCACTTGTACGTGCATTTCCCCTCGACCCGACCAATCTCGCCATCGAACACGAGATGCTGCGCTTGGCTTCAGTGGTCGGGCTGTGGGGTGAGACGGCCGATGCCCTCGGCGCCGGTGCCGAGCGTTCGGTCGACAACCCGTCCCGCTCGGCCCAACTCAGTTTTGCCGAAGGCGGGATCCGTGAACACGAGTTGGGCGACCCTGCCGGGGCGACCGATGCCTACCTCGCTTCTGCGCGACTCGATCCACAACGCCTCGAAATCCATGAAGCCGTGGCGAGATGTGCCGCCCAGGCGTCGCGCTGGGGCGAAGCTGCTGCCGCTGCCGTGCACTCGCTACAGGTCCGCGAGCGACTCGAGGGCTCGGTGGTCGAGAACCTCGAAGGCACCGCCGAGCAACTCGATGCCTGGTTCGATCTTTCGAACTCGTTTGAACGCACGGTCCTCGAAAATGCCGCCCTCCTGCGACCCACCCTGACGTGGGCCCTCGAGATGAAACTCGCCAGTTGGTTTGTACGTGCAAACGATCTTGACGGCGCCGAACGGGCGGCTCGCAGAGCGGTCGCCGGCGAGCCGACCAATATCGATTCGCTCAACCTCCTCGCCGGGCTGCAACGCGACCGGGTGCCCAAACGATTGGTCGACACCCTGCTGCAGCTCGACGGACTCAACGACAACGACCTCGACACCCTGCGCGAGGCGTGCGATGTGTGCCGCAAACTCGAGAACTTCGACAAGCTCCAGGGCATCCTCACCCGGCTGTACCGCAAGTCCGCACGCATGTGGGCGCGCAACGATGTCGCCAGCGGCGAGCATCAAGTCGAGGACTGTGCCATGTGGGCGCTCGAGAACTTGGTCGAGTTGCAGCTGTCCAAGCGTTCGATCGAACAGGCCGTGCGTACACTGCTCGACGGCGCGACGCTGCCGGTCCTCCCCGAAGTCTCCCGGGGTATCCGTCGCCGCGCAGCCAAACTCCTGGCCGAAGACGGTCAGCGCGACCGGGCGATCGGTCTGTTGCTGGGTATCTTCGCCGAGCAACCAGAGGACCTGCAGATCCTGACGCAACTCGCTGACCTGTGCGAAGAGGCAAGTCGCACGACAGAGTTGCTCAGCCTGCGCCGCCAGGAACTCGAGTTGACCGAGGACCAGGATCGACGCCTACTGCTCCGCCTCGAAATCTCCAAACTCACCGGTGAGATCGAGGCCCAACGGGGACGGATCGACAGCCTCAAGGACAACCTCGCCGAAGTTCCCGGGCACCCCCCGTCGGTCACTGCACTGGAAACCCTGCTGCAACAACGCAACCAAATCCGCGAGCTGACGGGGATCCTCGAACAACAAGCTGGCTTTTTGGGCAAATCAAATCCGGTGGCCGCTGCCGACCTGTGGACGCGTTCGGCGGTCTATGCCGAGCAGTCGCTCGAGGATGCCGACCGGGCGATCTCCGACCTCGAAAAAGCAGTGGGCCTCGATCCGCGCCCGTCCAGGCTCGACGACCTCGCCCGCCTCTGTTCGGCCCAGTCGCGTCCAGCCGATGCAGCGCAATGGCTGCTCGCACGCCTCGAAGATGCCGGCGGCAACGAGCGGGTCGCGATCCGTATCAAACTCGCCCGCGCCCAGGTTCAGGCCCGTCAAGAAGAGGCGGCGATCGAAACACTTGAACATGCATTTACTGAGGCGCCACGCAACGGTGAGGTCCGCAAACTTCTGCTCGGCCTGTACCGGCGACGCGAGGAGTGGGCCTCGCTGGCCTCCACACTGTCGCGCGCGGCAGAGCATATCGGCGATACGGCTACCATCCTTGCCTACGCCCGCGAGTCGGCCGAGATCTATCAACGGCTCAAGACCCCGGCACTCTCGGTCCCCGTGTTGCGCCGGGCTGTGGAGCTCGCACCGTCGGACCGGCCCCTGCGCGGGATGTTGGCCGACGGGTTGCTGGCCGCCGGAGAACTCGACGAGGCCCATGCGTTGCTCGAGCAACTGATCAAAGACTTCGGACGTCGACGCTCGTCGGCGCGGGCACTCGTGCATCTACAACTCGCCCGAGTCCAACACGCCCAAGGCCATGTACAAGCTGCGATCGAAGCCCTCGAGACAGCGTCGCGGATGGACTCGGGCAACACCAAGATCCTGCGAACCCTGGCGGAGTTGGCCCACGCCGACGGTCAACACGAACGGGCCGAACGGGCCTACCGAACGCTGCTGGTCAATGTCCGGCGCAGCGTCCAAACCGGAACCGCTTCGGATATCGGTCCGTGTGAGGTGCTGCTCGAGTTGTCGCGGATCGCAAGCCAGCGCGGCGAGGCCGACCGGGCGTCGGAACTCGAAGAATCGGCCCTCGAAGTCCTGGGCTCCGACGACGCTGAGCTGTCGCGACTCAAGCGCGACCTCGATGCACGTGGCGAGCACGAACTGCTCCACAGCGTCCTCAAAACCCGGCTCGATCACGTCGGCACAGGGCCGGCACGAGCCGACCTCCTCACCGATCTGGCCAACCTGTTGGAGCTGGCGCTCGAGCGCCCGACCGAGGCCTTTGAAATGCGGCTCGAAGCGATAGCGAGTGACTCGGGAACCCCGCTGCGCTACGAACCGGCCCGCAAACTCGCCGAACAACTCGGGCGCATCGAAGACTACCGCAAGCACCTCCAAGGGCTTTTGGCAGCGGCCCGTCGAGACAGCGATGCCCATATCCGCTGCGAGTTACTCCTGCGCCTAGGCGAGGTTGCCGAGTTGGCGAGTGCGTTCGACGATGCCGCTGATTTGTATCTACAAGCGGAGGCAACGGGTGTGCGCAAGGTCGATGTCTGGCGGGCCCAGGCCAGGCTCGCCGCGGCCCGTGGTGACCGCGAGCTGCAGATGGTATTGCTCGAACAGTTGGTCAGTCTCGGTGCCGACCAGGCCGAAACCCGTGCAGATGCATTTTATCGCATGGCCGAAGTCCACCTCGCCGAGGCCCATTCGCTCGAAGAAGGGGTCGATTCCCTGCGCCGCGCACTCGAAGAATCTCCCCACTACGAGCGCGCGGGGATGATTTTGCGTCGGGCGTGTGAGGCCCACCCACCCAACAGCTCGCTGCTCGACCTCTACGAACTCGTCGCCCGGAAGTCGACCGACCAAGGGATGCTGCTCCACTACCTCGAGCAGCGGGCCCACCAGCAAAATCGCAACGTGTTGGAGACGATCGCCGTCGCCCGCGAAGGTGTCGAACTCGGGGTCGAACTCTACGAATGGGAACGCGCTGAAGCCCTGTTAATGCGTGCCATCGACCTCGGAGAAGAGGCCCCAGGCGGTCTCGCATCTGTCGATTGGGCCATGTTGACGCTGGCGCGTCGCCGCCACGAGACCGGCGACGCTGCCGGTGCGGTCAAATGGCTCGGCGAGGCCATCGATGTCTCGGTTTCAGAGGAGGTCCTTGCGCTCGCGCGGGCGGTGGCTGAGCAGGCAGGGGGCCCCGATGGCGACCTGACCCTCGCGGCCAAGCTGTACGAGCGGATGGTGGAACGCGAACCGACGTCCCGTGACGGATGGGCGCCCCTGGCAGCGATCTATCGCCAACTCGGAGACCTCGATAGTCTCGACCGCCTCGTACTCGAGACGCTCGATGGCCTGCAGACGGCCGAAGAGCGCAACGAACTCCGCCTCGAACTCGCCCAGGCACTGTTGTCGACCGCCGACCGCGGTGACGATGCGGTGAGAGTCCTTCAAGACATCCTGTTCGATCAGTCAGATCATGTACTTGCACAAAAGTTGCTGGCCGAACATCTCGAGAAAAGTGGCGACACCGACGGCCTGCTCAACCTCCTGCGAAGCCAACGCATGGCGGCCCAAGAGCGTACCGACACGGCGGCGATCAAGTCGATCTCGTTGGAGCTCATCCGCAGGCTGCGAGACCACGATCTCGGCGAAGCCCGCTCCCTGTGCGAATCGGCCCTCACCTACACACCGGAAGATGTCGAGTTGCTGCGGATGATGCTCGAACTCGACGAAGGCTCCTATGAGCTCCCGGAGCGCGCCGACTTGATGGAACGACTGCTCGCCGTCGAAGCCGTGCGCAAGGTCCCCGCACTTACGCTCGGACTGGTCGAACTGCGCGAGCAGGCGAATGACCCCGCCGGAGCACTTCGCGGTCTCCAGCTCGGCTATCGCCGCGTCCCCGGACATCCGGACCTCCACGGACCGCTGGAACAGCGCTACCGCGATGCCGAGGATTTTGAAGGTCTGTTCGCCATGCTCCAAAACGCCGCGGATGCGAGCGAGGACGACCCGCAAACTGCCGCGAATCTGCTGTGCCAAGCCGCCGTGGTCAAACGCGACTTGATCGAGGATGCCGCTGCGGCCATCGACCTGCTTGTACAAGCATGTAAACTCGGCGGCGACCCGCTCAACATCAAACTCGAACTCGCCGAGACCCAGGCCCGTGCCCGGCGCTTTGCCGATGCCGTCAAGACCCTCGGAGAATGTCTCGAGCAGGTCGGAGATGACCCCAAAACTCGTCTCGGCCTGTTGCGCCGACGGGCCGCAGTCCACCACGATGCCGGTGATCGGGTCGCATCGGTCGCCGATCTCGATGCCGCCCACAGGATCGATGCCTCGGCCGTCGCCGACGATCTGATGCACGCCCTCAACGGCCTGCGGATCGATTCGGGGATCGCCGGCGAAACCGACAACGAGCGGGCTCTGACCCTGCGCCTCTACGATTTGCGCCTGGCGTCCCAACAGCGGGTCGAGGCCCGTGAACTGCTGGTCGGCTGGGTCCGTGAACATACAAATGATATCGAGGCTCTGCAACGACTGCGCGCACTCGACCGCAGTTCCGGCCGCTGGGAAGATGTCGTGACGATCTGCCAGCAACTGTGTCGACTGCTCGAGGGCGCGGCACAGATCGACGCCGCCCTCGGTTTGGTCGAAGCCTGTGGCTCGCTGCAACGCCTGGCCGATGCCCGCGAGACCCTCGAGTTTGTCCGCGACCAACAACCGAACAGTCAACCGATCCGCAACCACCTCCGGGCGATCTATCGCACCGCCGGCGGTGAGGCGGCGCGCGAGCTCGCCGGTGTGCTCCTCGAAGATGCCCGTGCAGGTACAAGTTCACAATCGCCGGTCGAACTGCTGCGCGAAGCCGGTGAGCTCTACCTCAGCTGCGGGGATACCCAAGCTGCCATCCCCGTACTGCGTGAGGTCCTGACCCAGGCGCCAGACGACCGCGACACGATCCAAGCCCTCGCCACGGCCCTGCGCGACGCCGGTGACCTCGACGGGGCACGGGTGTTGGTCGGTGAGCAACTCGAGCGCACCGGTGATGACACCCAATGGCAACTGACGCTGCTGATGCTACGCGCCGATTTCCACCAGGCCGCTGGGGAACTCGCGGGAGCCCTCGCAGATCTCGAAAATGCATATACAATCGAAGCATCGACGGTCGCCGATAAGCTCGTCGAGGTGCTCGAGGCGACCCGGCAAGCGGCCCGCGACCAGTCCGACAAGCCGCGTGAACGCGAACTGGTGATGCGGCTGTACGAAGTCCATGGGCAGCAAAACGCCCGTGACGCGGCCCGCGATCTCCTCGTCAATTGGCTGGTGGGTGTACCCGAGGATGTGGAGACCCTGCAAATCCTCCGCCGCCACCGCGCCGCCGATGCCGAGTGGAGCGAAGTCGCTGAGCTGTGCCGTCGACTGTTGACGCTCCTGACCGGTGAGGAACAGGCCGAAGCGGCTCTTGGGCTGTTTGATGCAAGTACAAAGTTGGGTACTCCACAGGCGGCCCAAACCGGACTCGAACAGGTACAACAGGCCCAACCCAACCACCGCGAAGTCCGTACACGTTTGCGGGAAATCTACGAGGCCAAGGGGGCGGAGGTCGAACTGGCAAAGTTGATCCTGCTCGATGCCGACGATGCCGAGGACACGGCTACCCGTCTGGGCTGCCTGCACCACGCGAGTTCTCTGTTGCTCAACGCCGGCGATACCGAGGCCGCGATTCCCGTGCTGCTACAAGTACTCGAGCTCGATCCGACGGCGACTGAGACGGTGTTTGC
>CAZUPD010000103.1:19886-28463 GCA_964621785.1 uncultured Nannocystaceae bacterium | reverse complement strand
GCTGGCCAAGGACCCCGACGACCGGTTTCAAACCGGGATCGAGCTGGTCGAGGCGCTCGACGCCCTGCCGACCCTCAACACCGCCGCCGCCCGGGGACAGCCGCTGCGACTCGACCGCCACGTCCGGCGGTTTGCCGGGCGTGACCTCGACTTGCCGCTGATCGGGCGCGATGAGGAGATGGCGGCGATCGAACGCAGGTGGCAGCTCGCCCGCGGTGGCGAGGGGTCGGTCGTGTGGATGCAAGGACGGCCGGGCAGCGGGAAGAGCCGACTGTCGCGCGAAATGGTGGCCCGGCTCGACCGCGGCCAAGCCCGGGTGTTCTTAGTGACATGTCCACAAGATCGTTCGGGCCCGTTTGCGCCACTGCGGGCGATGATCGCAGCCCTGCACCGCGAGATCTCGCGCGAGGTCGAGACCGAACGACGCCTGGCGATCGCCGAGTTGCGACGGGCAGCCGGCGACCGGGCGGGCCTGCTCGCACGCTTTTCCGACCTCCTGCGCCTATACCTCGACGAGGTCAACACCGAGGTCACCGACGACCTGTTGTTTGGGGCCGTCGCCGACTTCATCACCGCACTCGCCTCACGCGAGCGGCCGCTGGTTCTGATGATCGACGACGTCCAGTGGATCGACACGGCCAGCGTTCAGGTGTTGCGGCGATTGTTGGTCCGTGTCGAACAACATCCGATCCTGCTGGTGATGGGATCGCGGACTGAGGTCGAAGCCGGCAGTCTGCTGACACCCTACGACGCGGGGGTGTCGATGTTGCGGATCCATCTCAAGCCGCTCACCGTCGCCGATGTACGTGCACTGGTCGGGGTGTTGATCGGCGGCCCGCTGCGTCCGCGGATCGTCGAGCAGATCACCAGTCGCACCGGTGGGGTGCCGATGGCGGTGTGCGAGTACATCCGAACCCTGCTCGACGAGGGGGTTTTGCGCCCGGATTGGGACGGGTGGAAGTTTGACGAAGAACGCCTCGACCGGCTCGATCTCCCCGGCGATATTTTAGAGTTGATGCTGCAACGGGTCGACAGTCTCGACCCGGAGACGCGCACGTTACTCGCCGCCGCAGCGGTGCTCGGTGTCCGCTTCGACGCCCGCTACCTCGCGGCTGTCGGCGATACCTCCGAAGCGGCGGTCGATCGCGCATTGTGGGCCGGAACCCAGGCGCGGGTGATCGGCAGCGTCCAGCAGACCCGCTATGCCTTTGTCCACGAGCGCATCCATCAGGCGGTGTTGCGCAGGCTTCACAGCCGTGAACTCGCACGTCTGCACCGGCGCGCGGCCGAGGTCTTGGACGCGGTTGTCGGCGACGATCGGCCGGCCGATGAGATGTTATTTGCCATTGGGCGTCACTACGCCCGCGGCGAGTTGCGCAATCCAGAGCGTGTGTTTACACGTTTGTTCGAGGCGGCTCAACGGGCGGCGAGCGGGCATGCCTATGAGGATGCTTATACATTTATTTCACGTGCTGGCGAGGTCGCCCGGGAGTACGACCGCCGCCTCGACCGTGCGTACTACGTCCTTTTGGGTGAGGTGTGCTACCGCAATGGACGCACATCCGAGGCCGAAGCTGCTTTTCGCGAGGGCCTTGCGTGTTCGAAGTCGGCGCTCGAACGGGCGGCGATCCGGGCCCAGCTCGCCGAGGCCAAACAGGCGGGATTTTTGCTCAGCGAGGCGATGGAAGAGGCCGAGCTCGGATTTGCCGAACTCGGTGTGGCACCGCCGGGCGAGGATGTCCGCGGGATGGCCCAGGCGGCCAAGGCCCTGTTTTTGTCGACGGTGCCAAGTAAGCGCAAACCGCCGCGCGAGCTTCGCGAGGAGGATGGTGCCGAGCGTCGGCTCGTACTCCTGCGCCTGTTTTATGTCATCGACCACGTGGCGTTTTTCGGTTTGCGGCAAAACTTGATGCTGCAATCGATGGTGCGAACGAGTTACTACGCCGCGGCGACGGCCGTGCCTGACCTCGCTCAGGTACGTGCGCATACAAATTTGGCTGGGATGACGTCGGTCGTCGGGCTCGAAAGCTCATTTCGCCGGCACGTCGAAATCGCCAAGGAACTGGCGGAGAAACTCGGCGACCGCGGGGCGATGGCGCGTGCGATCGGCTACGGCGGGTATGGACTCGATGCCCTCGACCGTCCAAACCGGGCGATCGAGTGGTACCGCGAAGCGATGAATGTGGGTGAGCGCTGGCTCGATTTGGACGCCCTCGGGAACATTTCACTCGCACTCATCTGGCACCTGTTTGACCGCGGCTATCTCGACGAGGCGATGATGTGGACCGACCGGGTGTGCCCGCGGTTTTTGGCCTCGGGCGGAACGGGTCTACTGCAGACCCATGTGGTGATTTTGTTCGCATCCTGTGTACATGCAGCAAAAGGGCGCGGCGGTGCGGCGCTGCAACTCCTCGCCCGCGCCAAAAAGGTGATGCGTCCGTTTTCCGGAGAGGTCTACATCCGGGCGAGTCTCTTGGGGTGCGAGTTGCTGACGTTGGTCGAGACAGGCCAGTTCGACGAAATGATCGACCCGTTGATCGACCAGTACGTCGCCCTCAAACTCAATCCGGCACGGTTACCAGTGTCGGGGCGTCAGGGTTTTTTTGCCGCCGCATTCGGGCTGCTGCAACGCGGCATCCAGGGACGGGCCTGGGGCGTCGGATTTGCCAAAAAACGTTTGCGTGAGCTGATTAACCTGGCCAAAAAGGCAAGTACGGCGCGAATATTCTCCGCCCAAACGGCGATCCTCGAAGCGGGGTATTGTTGGCTGTCTGATGAGCCAGATCGTGCCTACGAGTGGTTGGCCGATGCCGAGATGGTCGCCCACCAGATCGATTCACCGCGGGTGTTGTGCGAGGCCGCGAGGTTGCGGGCCCATTTGCTGAGTGAGGAGGGACAGCCCCAAGCGGCCAAACGCGAGGCTGGTCGGGCGCTCAAGTTGGCCCAGGATCACGGAATGGCGACCCGGGCCGCGTGGATCCAAGAGGCGTTTAAGATGGTCGACCCGCAGATGCCCAGCCCCGGACTCAACCCGGGGTCGTCGCTGTCCGGACGCACCCGCGTCGCGGTTGCTGCCAGCGATCCCGATTTGATTTTGTCGCGGGAGTTGGCCCGGAACTGGGAAATCCTGCGTGACCTCAGCCTCAGTAGCGTGCAGGCCGACAGCCCGGTCGCGCAACAGGAGTTGGTGGTCCTACGGGTGCTCGACGCCTTCTCGGCAGAACGCGGATTCTTATTTCTCGGCGACGAGGTCGGCCAGGCTCCACTGTTTCGCATCGGTAGGATGTCTGATGGGACAGCACTCGATCGCCCCGACGATATCGCCAGATCTGTCGTCGACCATGTGTTTCGCAACCAACAGCCGCTCCTCATCCGGACCGATACGGTGCCGCATCAGGCGGTGTTCGGGGCCGAGCCGGTGCTCAACATGCGATCGGTGATCGCCGCCTCGCTCAATCTCGGCGAGCGGACGTTCGGTGTGCTGTACCTCGATCGCAAGATCGTCGACGGCGCGTTTGAACCGGGCGACGAGCAACGCCTTCACGCATTCGCGAGTCACGCGGCCCTGGCTCTCGAGGCCGCTCGGGTCGCCCACCTCGAGTACTCGGTCGAAGAGGCCTGCCGCGAGGCGAGCGATCTGTTGGAGGTGGCTTCCCTCGCGCGCGGGGTCGCTTTGCTGTTGGTCGACCAACACGGAGAACTGTGCGACAGCGGGGCGACCCTCATACGACTGACCGCGCCGTGGGGTTCGGCAGCCAAATGGTGGTCCCAGGCGCGTTCGCGGTTGCAGTCGGCGTGGGCGTTTGGCTCGGAAAGCGCTGTGCGGATGGCCGTGATCGAGGTGGCGCACCCCGAAGGGCCCCGGCGGTTTGAACTCACCCACACCGGGACGACGCACCAACTGCCGGATGGCCGTGTCGTGCAGGTGGTGGTTGCTGTCGATATTTCGCGCCGGCGCTACATCGAGGAGAGTTTGCGGATTCGTGCCCAGACGTCGGTGAGCGAGCGCGAGAGAGTGGCGGTCGAGAGTCAGGCCGTGAGTGCCGAGCTGGCAGCCTTTGCCCGGAACGTTCGGGCAAAACTAGTGCATCTACAACAAGTCCCCGGTCGGGAAGCAGCGGCCGAGGCGATGGCGTCGTTGCGCGGGGTCATCGCAGAGATGTATCCGGACGAGTAGACCGTCGAGTCCTCGCCACACGCTCGGTTTTCGACGAGATTGGGTCTCGGTCGCGGCACGAAAAACCCCGGGCTGGTCGCTCGAATGTCTCACCAAAAGTCCAGCTGATCGTTGCGCATGCAAGTGATCGACGTTTTTTTTCGACGCACGGTCAGTGCAGTCTGACCAATGGGATATGTCTTGGTGCACCCGGGTGCTCCTTCAAGTCGATTCGTTGCTGGTTCAACGAGTATGGGCCGAGGCCTTCGCGGGACAAAAAAAAGCGGAGCCGCAGCCCCGCTTTTTGTCGAAACAACCGATGTTAGCCGGTCGTGTCGGTGTCGGTGTCGGTGTCGGTGTCGGTATCCGTGTCGGTTTCGCTGTCGGTGTCGACTTCGCCTTCGTTGTAGCAAAGACACTCGTCACCGTTGCCCTGATCGCCACACTCGCCGTAGTCGAAGAAGTCCTCGGCGCAGGTCTCAAAGCAGTTCTGGGCGGTGGATTTGCCGTAGATGCAGGCCTCGAGGGTTTCCGTGTCTGCACATGTATCTTCGGTGCAAGGAGCTCCGCTGCCGTAACCGCAGTCGAGGAACACCTGCATGCCGTCGTCGACACACCCGTAGGCGAAGTCGTAACCGTCGAACTGGCACAGGCTGTTCATTCCACCTTCATCGATCAGTGTCCACGTACCGTCGATGCACTCGTAGTACTCGCTACCCTCGGGCCCGCAGCTGTCGGGATGGGTGCAGTAGGCAAGCTCAAACTCGGGGTCACAGGGACCATCGGGCGGGGGTTGAGCTTCGTTGCAGGTCGGACCTTCGGTGGTCCCTTCGGTGTCGGTGGTTGTGTCGGTGGTTGTGTCGGTGGTGCCGGTGCCGTCGGTTTCACCCTCGCTGTCGGTGCCGCCGGTGGGATCGGTCTCGGAGGTGGTGGGGTTGGTCGTTGTGCCGCCGTCGTCGGGGCAGCAGTCGAGACCCGTTGAACTGCACCAGTCGTAGCCGCTGTCGCAGTGACACAGCTCGTCGCTGCCGAGCGAGCTATGGTCGCCGCAGGTTCCATCTTGCGGGTCGCGATCGGTTGGGCCGACGCTGATGATACAGCCGAGGGCAAAGGTCATGGCACCAGCGGCCAAGGTGTGCAGGAGATTCCATTTTGAAGCAGATTTCATGTCGATAATCCCGAAGTGAAGTCAGTCGTAGGGAGGTTGATGGTTGTGAAGGGTTGAGGTCGCCGTTTTTCGCTGCCGTTCGACGACGGCAAGCCGATTTCATTCTGGAGTTCCGGCAACTGGATCATGAGCGAGCAATCTGTGTGACGCACGGTCAAACACACAGGCCCGTGGACCTGTATGGTTGCAGCTCATGTCGCGCGGGCGATTACTCGACCGTCCAGGTGTGACCCTTGCGCATGAGGGCACCTAGGTCGGGCTTGCGGAGGTTTTTTGCCTCTTCGAGTTGGGCGTGAATCGCCGTCTCAAAACTTCCGACCGTGGTGTCGCAGTAGAGCACACCGAGTGCAATCGGGAAGTTGGGCGGCTCCATGGCCGCGAGCAAAAAGGCCATCGCCCGGTTGGTTTGGTCGTGCACCAAGATGTCGGCCTCGGTGATCCCATCTTCGCCAATGGTGACGACCTCGAGCTCGAGCGAGTTGGGACGCAGGCGCAGGCCTTTGTTTTTGTCGGCGCCGAAGATCATCGGTTTGCCGTGCTCCAAGTGGAGCTGGGTCTCGGTCGCGGTCTTGCGATCGGAGAAGTGGGTGAACGCGCCGTCGTTGAACACCGGGCAGTTTTGGAACACCTCGATGAACCCGGCACCCTTGTAGTCGTGGGCCTGCATCAACAGCGGCACCAAGCGCTTGGCGTCGGTGTCGATCGCCCGCGAGACAAACCGAGCTCCGGCACCCAACGCGAACGCGGCCGGGACCACCGGGTTGTCGACCGAACCCATCGGGGTCGACGGCGAGCGTTTGCCGACCAATGAGGTTGGCGAATATTGCCCTTTGGTCAGGCCGTAAATGCGGTTGTTGAACAGGATGATCTGGATGTTGAGGTTGCGCCGAAGGATGTGCAGCAGGTGGTTGCCACCGATGCTCAACCCGTCGCCGTCGCCGGTGATCATCCAGATATCGAGGTCCGGATTGGCGAGCTTGACACCTGTGGCCAGGGCCGGGGCGCGGCCGTGGATGGTGTGAAACCCGTAGGTGTTCATGTAGTAGGGGAAGCGGCTCGAACAGCCGATCCCGGAGATGAAGACCGTGTTCTCGCGCGAGACACCGAGCTTGGGAAGTGTCCGCTGAACCGCCGCGAGGATCGCGTAGTCGCCACAGCCGGGGCACCACCTCACCTCTTGGTCGGAGGCAAAGTCCTTGCGGGTGAGTTTTTGCGGGGTATCGGGTGGCGTCATTTGCTTGCCTCTAGGTGGGTGGAGATAGCGTTTTGGATCTCGGCGACTTTAAATGGTTGGCCGGCGATCTTGTTGACGCCAATTGCGTCGATCAAAAACTCGCTGCGCAGGATCTTGTTGAGCATGCCGTTGTTCATCTCGGGGACGATCACTTTTTTGAACCCGCCGAGGAGCGTTGCGAGGTTGCGCGGCAACGGGTTGAGGTGGCGCAGGTGGATGTGGGAGACCTTGTGTCCGGCCGCGCGTGCCCGGGTGACAGCCTGGTAGATCGAACCGTAGGTCGAGCCCCAGCCGACGACTGCGAGATCGCCTGTGGTCTCGCCGACGCACGGTGTTTGCTCGGGAAGGTCGTTGGCGATGTTGGCGATCTTGCCGGCGCGCACCTTGGTCATTTTGTGGTGGTTGTCCGGGTCGTACGAAATGTTGCCGGAGTCGTGGTGTTTTTCGAGGCCGCCTAAGCGGTGCTCCAAGCCGGGTGTACCGGGCTTGGGCCACACGCGGACAAACGTCTTGGGGTCGCGCAGGTACGGGTGGAAATCTTCGGTGTCCGTGTGGAACGTGACCGGGAATGGTTCGAGCGCACCGAGGTCGGGGATCTTCCACGGCTCGGCACCGTTGGCGAGATAGCCGTCGGTGAGCAGCATGACCGGGGTCATGTAGGTGACGGCCAAACGCACGGCTTCGATGGCGGCGTAGAAGCAATCGCCGGGACTCTGGGCGGCGATGACTGCGAGTGGGCAATCGCCGTTGCGCCCGTAGACCGCCTGCAAAAGGTCGGACTGTTCGGTCTTGGTCGGCAGCCCGGTCGACGGCCCGCCGCGTTGGACGTCGAGCACGACCAGCGGCAGTTCGGTGACCACTGCGAGTCCGATGGCTTCGGTCTTGAGCGCGACGCCGGGGCCCGAGGTGCTGGTGATCCCGAGCGAGCCGGCCCATGACGCACCGACGGCGGCACACACCGCGGCGATTTCGTCTTCGGCTTGGAAGGTGACCACGCCGAACTCTTTGAGCTTGCTCATCGCGTGCAAGAAGCTCGAGGCGGGGGTGATTGGATAGGAACCCAACACCGGGGTGAGGCCGGCGAGGTTGGCCCCCGCGACCATGCCCCATGCGGTCGCTTCGTTGCCGGTCACATTGCGGTACTCGCCCGGCTCCAACTTAGCTTTGACGACTTCGTAGGCACCGATCCCGACTGGCAGCTCGGCGGTTTCGCCGTAGATATGGCCCGCGTTGAGGGCGGCGATGTTGGCCCCGGCGATCTCGGGCTTTTTGCCGAACTTTTGTTTGAGCCACTCGACGGTCGGCTCGCGATCGCGGCCAAACATCCACATCAACAATCCGAGCGTCCACATGTTTTTGGACCGCAGGGCGGATTTCGTGCCGAGCTCAAACTCCTCGACTGCACGCAGCGTATGCGTGGAGATGTCGAGGGCGAGCAGGCGGTAGCCGACCAGCGAATCGTCCTCGAGCGGATTGCTGTCGTAGCCGGCTTTTTTGAGGTTGCCTTTGGTAAAAGCACCGCTGTTGACGACCAGCAGTCCGCGCTCTTTGAGGTCGTGGAGATTGACCTTGAGGGCGGCGGGGTTCATCGCCACGAGTACATCCGGCGCATCGCCAGGGGTCATGACGTTGTGCGATGCAAAGTGGATCTGGAAACCCGAGACACCAAAGGTGGTGCCCGCAGGAGCCCGGATCTCGGCGGGAAAGTCGGGGAAGGTCGCCAGGTCGTTGCCCATCAAGGCAGTCGACTGGGTGAATTGGGTCCCGGTGAGCTGCATGCCGTCGCCAGAGTCACCGGCAAACCGGATCACGACCGAGTCAAGCTGTTCACGCACCTTGTTGGACTCGCCTGGAGAAGTGATTGTGTCCATTGTTTGCGTCACCTGAATCGCGGTTCCAAACCGTCAATTCGAGGCTTGATTATGGCCTTTGATACTCGCGGCTGTCATTACCGCAGCCCGCCAAAGCCAGTGAGCGTGAGCACAATGCCGTTGTAGGCCAACAGATCGGGGTGGGTTT
>CAZUPD010000103.1:0-19786 GCA_964621785.1 uncultured Nannocystaceae bacterium | reverse complement strand
TCCGCGGATCTGTTCAACCAAGACGCTTGGGTTGTCGAGGATCCCAGCGCCCTCGAATGCGCTCTCACAGCGCTTCAGGAGCGCTCTCCTGGATTTGTCAGCTGGGTGTCGACCGACAATCCCCTCGGCTACGACAAGGGGTTTATCCTGATCAACGAGGACCGGGACCTTCGTACGCAGGATAGAGTCGGTTGAAGACTTGGGAGGTCGGGTTGAAAACGCCGAAGTCGTCGAGCTGTTGTCGCCCGAGTCCTACGGCGACTGCCTGCTCCTCGACGACGCTGGGCGCTTTGACTGCCTCGCTCAGACCCTCGACGTCGTCGAGGTGTGTACAGGGTTGGGTGATCGACCTCTCCGGTGAGGGGTAGCGTCCGGAGCCCTTACCGCAGTTTTTGCTTGTCGTCCGCGGGTCAGGCCAGGGCGGCCACGATCCGCTCGATGTAGGCCGTGTAGCTGGCGAGCGTCGCTGCGGTCGGTTGAGCGGGCAACTGTCGCAGGCTCGCGGGGCCGGCATCTTTGGCACGCGGGTCGATGATGGCTCCGGCGAAGGTCAGGGCAGCGGCGCGGCCGGATGAGTCGTTGATGCGTTTGCCACGGACTGGCGAGCGCTCGAGCTTGTGGGTCCAGTCGATGATCTTGCGGGCGAAGTTGCGAGACCACGCCTTGTGGTTGGCGGCGAACTGATCGCGAAACTTCGGCAGGACTTCGCTGAGCGCGTTACGGATATTGACCCCGAGTTTGGGTGCGGTACGGGGATCGTCGAGGAGGTTTGCGGACCCGTGCAAGCGAGAGCCGACGTCGAGCACGCGTCCGTTGACTTTGAGTTGGGTCGGGCCGAGCGAACCGTCGACTTGGATCGTAAACCCGCCACCACATGTCGCGGCCGCGACTGCCCTGACACTGCGGTTGGGCACACCGATTGCCTGCGCGGCCACAGCCACACGCGGGAGGGTGCCGGCGAGGAGTCCACAGGTTGCGAGGAGCCAGCTGCGACGGGTAAGCATCCTAAGCCCAACGACGACGGTACCGAGGCGATATTCTTCAATGTCGCAAAGTTTTTTCGCGGATTTCGGGCCGGTTTTGACTCGGGTTGTGTGTTTGCGCTGTGTGTTTGATCGATTCTCAAAGGCGACGTGAACGGCCTGTTTTGCGGTTGTCCCCGGGCGATTTGAAACGGCTGCGTGGTAAGGTCCGCGCATGCGCGAAGCGATCGACGACGTGATCGAGCAGGGCCTACAAGCGGTCGAAGCAGAGGATCTCGCGGGTGCCGAAGTTGCCCTCGACACTGCCCAAGGGATCGGCGGTGAAAACCATGTGCGGGTGTTGCACCTACACGGTTTGATTTCCTGGGCTAAGGGCGATCTCGAACGTGCGGCCGGGTTTTTGATGCAATCGGTCGACCTGACGCCATCGCGCGGAGAGATCTACCTCGACGCAGCCGAATGCCTCCTGGCCCTCGGGCAAGATTTGGACGAAGCCGAGGCCGTCATTCGCACGTTGCTTGCCCAGTCCGACATCGGCGCCGATGCCCTCGACCAGGGCCGGTTGTTGCTCGCCCAGATCCGCCTCGAAGATGACGATGCCGAAGAGGCGTTGGAGGTGCTCGACGACATCCGCGACGAGCTCAAGGTTCATCCGGCCTATCTGAGCACCCGGGCGATGGTGCTCGAGGCCGAGGGGCATACCGACCAAGCGCTGGCTGCTCTGCGCCAGGCAGTCGTCACAGAACCCGACGATCCCGACCTCCACTACCAGCTCGGTCTGTTGCTCGGGTTGTCCGGCGATGCCGAAGCGTCGGTGGCGTCGATGGTCAAGGTGCTCGAGCTCGACAACAACGACCGCGACGACGACCCACAGCCGCCCCCGGCGCTTTCAGATCCCGAGCGTGCGACCCTGCGCGGGGAGTTCGAGGAGTTGCTCGAGGAGATTCCCGAACGTCTGCTCAAGTTGGTGGCCCCTGTGCCGGTCACGGTCCAGGCACGGCCGACGCTCGACCAGGTCAAGGCAGGTGTCAATCCGCGGTCGAGCGTTGCGTTTATCGGCACGCCGAAGCGCGGAGACACCGAGGCAACCCTCGAGGGGATTGTCCTGATGCGTGATCTTCTGCTCGAGGAGGCCCAAACCGAAGATGAAGATCTTCAGGCACTGTTATTTGTAGGCTTGTTTGAGGAGTTGCGGGCGTTTTACAAACTCGAGAACCTCGAAGTTGTGAGCGCGGGCTAGCGACGAGATTGGGAGGGTCAAAGTGGAACAGATTCAAAACCCGGCGGCACTGATCTACGACTGGAACGAGAAGGAGCGCACCGGACCTCTGTTGCGCCGTCCTCCGCGATTTGTCGACGAGAGCATCCGCGACGGGTTGCAATCTCCCTCGGTCCGCGACCCTTCGATCGAACAAAAAGAACACCTGTTGCGGCTGATGCATCGGATGGGGATCCAGTGTCTCAACCTCGGTCTGCCCGGAGCCGGCAAGCGGGCCCAGCAAGACGTCGAGCATCTGTTGCGGGTGATCGTCGACGAGAAACTCAACCTCGTGCCCAACTGTGCCGCGCGCACGGTCGCCTCGGACATCATCCCGATCATCGAGATTTCCCAGCGGGTCGGGGTACCGATCGAGGTCACCGCGTTTATCGGTTCATCGCCGATCCGCGGGTATGCTGAGGGCTGGGACATCGATCGGCTGCAAAAACACACCCGCGAGGCGGTGCAGTTGATCGTCAAAAACGGGTTGCCAGCGTCGTTTGTCACCGAGGACACGACCCGCTCGCACCCCAAAACCCTCGACCGTCTGTTTCGCACGGCGATCGACGAAGGGGCCACACGCTTGGTGCTGTGCGACACGGTCGGCCACGCCACGCCTGATGGTTTGCGCAACCTCCTCAACTTCACCCGCGGGCTGTTGCGGGCACTCGACGTCGAAGACACGGTCGAGCTCGACTGGCACGGACACAACGACCGCGGCATGGCACTGACCCTGGCACTTTATGCCCTCGAGTGGGGTGTCCACCGCGTCCACGGCTGCGGTTTGGGGATCGGCGAACGCGTCGGCAATACCTCGCTCGACCTCTTGCTCCTCAACCTCTACCTCCTCGGATTGCTCGACCCCAAACACCACGACCTCTCGTGTCTCGTCGAATACGTCGAAGCCGTCAGCGAGTACACGGGCGTGCCGATCCACCCGAGCTATCCGCTTTCGGGGCGAGATGCGTTTCGCACCGCGACCGGGGTCCATGCAGCTGCAATCATCAAGGCACAAAAACACGGAGACCGCGAGCTCGAAGATCGCGTCTACTCGGCGGTGCCCGCAAGTGTGTTCGGCCGCAAGCAGGAGATCGAGATCGGTCACTACAGCGGTCGCTCCAATGTGATTTATTGGCTGCGAGAACACGGCCACGAGCCGACGGACACACTGGTCGACAAGGTGTTTGAGGCGGCCAAAAAAGGCGATCACACGCTGACGACGGCAGAGGTCGTCGCCATTATCGAGTCCTAGCCCGGCAAAGCGTGGGTCGAGATTCCTGGCGCTTCAGCGAGAGTTGGGTATCAGCGTCGCAGGAAAAAGTTGCTTCTACAACAAAAAGCGCCCACCGAAAGGCAGGCGCTTTTTGGCGTTTGCGGTGATTACTGGGGCGAGATACAGGCGCCGACGTGCTCGAGGCCGGGGATTTCGTTGCCCTCCTCGTACCACGGCACACAGTCGATTTCGCCACCACCAAGGTCGTGCATGGCAGCTCCGTAGGCGTCGATGCAGGTCTGTTTGGGGTCGTCGTCGTTGAGGCTGCAATAGGGTGCACAACAGCCGATCGTGCCAATACAGTTGGGGACTGCGGGGGCGTCTTCGCAGAAGTTACCGAGTTTGCACGCGTTGATGAACTCGCACGGGTAACCTGCGTATCCGCCGTCGTCGTCACTGGCGTCAAAGTCACAGATGAAGCCACCCTCGCTACCCGGGAAGCAGATGTCACCGGGGTTGTCGCACACGGGCGCGGTCGGGTCGCACCCTTGGAGGCACAGGGCGAGCACACCTTCGTTCGAGATATCACAGGTCTGTCCTTCCGAACATGTTGCCGGTTCGCCAGCACACATCTCGAGGCATTCACCTGTCCCATCCATGTCGAGGAACCAGCACAGCATACCCACATCGCAGTTGTCTAAGCCGGACAAGTCGTCGTTGCCCTCGTATGTACAATCGTCGCCCGCCTGACCTGGGTTGCTGGCGACGTCCACACATTTGGCGTCGTTCCACGAGTTGCCGCCGTCGTTGGCGTAGGGCATGCATTTTTGCCCGTCGGGACAGTCCTGCATCGTCACGGAGCAGCTGCCGACCGTCCCCATGTCGGGGTCCTCGATGAATGGGTTTGTCGACGAATCGGTGGTTGGGTCAGTTGTGCTGGAATCGGAATCGGAGTCACTGCCCGTCGGATTTGTGGCGTTCGTGGCGTCGGTTGTCGGTCCGGCGGTCGTGGACGTGGTCGTGTTGTCACCTGTCGATCCGCCGTCGGTATCGCCCTCTTCCTTGCCACAACCGCTCAACGTGAAGACCAGCGCAGACGTCAGCAGAATGAACGTAGATTGTTTTGACGGGTTTGGCATTTTTAGATCCTTTGGAAGTTTCACCGGTCTTTGAACCGAGGCCACAGGCCAATGTTTCACACAATGGCGCATCTTCGCAATGAAGAACTTCGGAGTTGCCCCTTTTCGCGCAAGAGCGGTGAATGGGGGATTTAGTCGAGCTCGAATTCGGCTCGTACAGCGGCGTGATCGGAGTTGGCGAGGCCCCGGCCGTCGCGGTGCACGCTCGCACTTCCGACCACGAACCGGCCGGCTGCCTCGGTCGCGCGGTAGATATGATCGATGGCTCGGTAGCCGCCGCCATACACGATTGTCCCCGCGTCCGCGCCTAGCTCAGCTGTCACCCGGTCGAGGGCATCCCCCGCTTCGAGGGTTTCGAGGGCGGCGGAGCCCGGGGTGTCGTTGAGGTCGCCGGCGAGCACAATCAGCGCCTCGGGGTGGGCAGCTGTCCGTTCGAGCACGAGTTCACGGGCACCGGTTGCCTCCGCCAAGCGCTGCTCGGGATCGTCGTCGTATTTCGATTTGAAGTGGGCATTGAACACGATCATGTGGTGGCCATCGACCACTAGGTGGGTCTCTAATAGGGCGCGCTTGAAGTAGGTCGTACCACCCGAGGCAGTGGGGAGGGGCCGGTCGAGATGTGTCGATACATCGACAAGCTCGCCACGGGCGAAGGTCGCAACATCGATGGACGCTGGAGGCCCCGTCTCGCCGAGGATGGCGACCGGATAGAGATCCCGGAGGCGCGCGTGTAGAGCGTCGAGGCAGGCTTGATTTTCGACTTCCTGCAGTGTGATCACATCGGCGTCGAGCATCCGGATGGCCGCTGCGAGTTCGTCGACATGGGCGTTGAACTGGGCCTCGGTCGGGGCCCGCTCAAAGTCATCTTGACCGTTGCACGACGACGAGTGGCACACGGTGTCGAACAGCATCTGGACATTGAAGGTCGCCAGCGAAAGCCGCGGGCCCGAGGCCGCGGGTGGTACACATGTGCATACAAATATTACCAGCCCGAGCACTGCCCAGATTTGCTGCCAACGCGGCTTCGTATGGCGAAATTGTGGTCGGTCCGCAGGTCCGCGGTGCACGACGGCCGATTGGGCCGGATCTTTGGGGAGGTACGTCAATGTCGATGGTTCAGTCATGTGTACCCGAGGCCAGGCGAAGTTGCGAGCTCCGACGAGTATCGGTTCACGGTGACCGCGAGGGAGCGATCGGAAAAAATTGGCGAGCTTGACGAGGGCTCCATCGAGTTGAGGCGTGGAGAAACGAACACTTCGTCACGTTGTGTTTGGCGAACCCGCCGGGAAGTCGTCGAAACGAATCCTTCGCGAGCCACGAGGCTCTCACTCGGGCGCACGGCTGGAGACGACCCTGGCCAGCAGTTCGCCGCGTTGGACCCGGATGTTGATGTCGTCGCCGGCCTTCACTGCGGTTGCGTCGCGGATCGCTTTCCCGTCGGTGGATGTGGCGACCGCGTATCCCCGCTCGAGCACGCGCAACGGGCTGAGGGCATCGAGTGCACTCGCTGCTTGACCCAACCGCTGACGGCCGGTGCGGGTCAAGTCGCGGGCGAGGTGGTGGAGGCTCGCCTCGAGTTCGTGGACGTGGGCCCGCGCCCCGGCGAGGCGGTGGCGTGGGTGTTGGGCCTGTAGCCCGGCGAGGAGTTCGCTCAGATGGGTGCGCAGGGCGGCGACGCGATGGCGCGGGTGGTGGGCGAGCAGGCGCTTGTCGAGTTCTCCGAGGCGTCGGCGGTCGCCCGCGAGTTTGCGCCGCGGATGTTGTGCATACAACCGTTCCTTGAGGATTGCCTGGCGGCGGCGCGGGCCGAGGTGGAGTTTTTGCCCCGTCGCGGCGAGGCGGTGGCGTGCGAGTTCGAGGCGGCTGCGACAGTCGAGCACAATCCGGCGGGTGGCCAGTGCCAACCTCCGGGTGCTGTCGTCGAGTTGTTCGGACAGGGCCGATCGGTCAGGTGTGCACAGTTCGGCCGCGTGCGAAGGTGTCGCCGCCCGCATATCGGCGACGAGGTCGCAGATCGTGACATCGACCTCATGACCGACCGCCGACACAATCGGGATCGGACACTCGGCCACGGCGCGGGCCAGTGCCTCATCGTTGAATGCCCACAGGTCTTCTGCCGCACCACCACCGCGTCCGAGGATGATGACGTCGATTTCGGGATATTGTTGTATCCGCAACAACGCCCGCCGCAGACTGGCGGGTGCCGCATCGCCCTGGACCAATGCGGGCGATAATAGGATCCGTGACGGACAGCGCCTGCGGGTAACTTTTAGGACATCGTGGATCGCTGCTCCGGTCGCCGACGTCACCACGCCGATCCGCCGCGGCCAGGCTGGAAGCTGGCGTTTGCGTGTCGGGTCGAACAGTCCCTCGGCTCTCAGTTTTGCCTTGAGCTCCTCGAACTGCCGCATCAGGTGTCCGAGACCTGCCTCTTCGGCCCGGTCCGCATACATCTGGAACTTGCCCTGGGCGGGGTAGATGCCCAGGCGACCGGCGACCCGGAGCTTTTGCCCGTCGCGCAGGCGAAACCGCAGGCGCTGCAGACTCGAGCGCCACATCGCGATCGGCAGACTCGCGTGGTCGTCCTTGAGTGTGAAGTAGGCGTGTCCCGAGGCGACGATCCGCAGGTTGGTGACTTCGCCCTCGACGTGGAGGATGGGGAAGTTTTGCTCGAGACAGCGGTTGGCACCCCGCACGACTTGGCTGACCGAGTACACCCGTGGGCCCGCACCACCGTTGCCTCGCTGGGGAGGTCCGTACCGCAGGGTCCGCTGGCTCATCGCCCGGCTTGTACCACGGGCGTCACCACACCATCACCTTGCCGATACTTGCGAAGTGACGGCCGTTGTCGAGGATCGTGACATCCGGGGTCTCGCGCTCCTCCGGGAAACTGATGCGGAAGTTGCTGGTCTTGTTTCGCCGCAACGCGATGACGAGGTCATGCTCGGCGGTGACGATCTCGAGGGTGGGCGCATCGAGGGTCTGGCGGTGGACGATGATGTCCCCGTTGCGCCACAGGTTGGGCGGGTATTGTTTGCCGGTGATCGGCACCGGTTGGTAGTTGATCCGCGACAGCCGACCTTCCTGCAGGCGGGTGTAAATCTCGGTGTGCGAAGGCAGGTTTTTGAGGGCCCGCAACGCGATCACGATCGTAAACGGACGCCCGCGGATCACCGGCCCTTCGACCTGCCAACCGATGACCTCGAGGGCATCTTCAAACCGCAGCAAGGTGTTGTTTGCCAACACCGGCGGCTCGTCGAGGACGATATCCGCCAGCGGGTTGTGGTCGCGCGCCCCGTCCGGGAGCACGTTGCTGACCAGCGCCATGTGAAAGTTGCTGGCGTCGAGGACATAAAGCGGCCAATTGCCGGCGCGGTGTTGGTGGACGAGATGGGGAAGCTCGGCTCGGCGGACCAGCGCGACCGCGGGCGATGCTTGGGAAAGCCAGCGGTTGAGGTCGAAACGCCCCCGGGCTTTGTGTAGATCCTCGGGAGCAGGCACGTACAGCGGGAGGCTCTCATCGTCGACATCGGTCGTCAGCGCGGACGGGAGTTGGCCGCGGGCGACCCAGCTCGCGTGGGTCTCCAGCAACTTGCGCGGCGATGCGTGGTGACCCATTTGTGCGACCAAGCCGTGGGTGCGGACGGCTTGGTGCGCGAGCAAGCCGGCGAGGATTGCGTACGGACCCCACCACAACTTCTCACGCACCCGGGCCAGCCGAGAATCGCCGGGTTTGTCGGGATCGTGGTGACCAAACAGAGCGAACGCGATCAGGCCGAAAGCGGCAAACTTGCTGAGGCCACTGAGTTGGTGATCGGCTCGTAGTTCCTGCGTGGGATAGAAAAATGCACTCCGGTGGCCGAGGGGATCACCGATTTTCCGCGGTGTTCGGGCCGCGTCTTTGGCCATGATCAACAGCCCACCAACAGCGGTGACCAGCGCGAGTCGCCGGGCGTGGGGCGAGCGTTGGCGAAATACCGCACACACACCGGCGGCACAGACCATGGCCGTGGGGATCGTCAGCGGGAGGGCAACCCGGCCGTAGATCAACGACCACCCACTGCAAATGGCCAGTCCGAGGAGCAACCACTGGGCGGGCATGCGATCGCGGCCGGGAAATAGCAGGCCGGTGACCACAAGCGGCAACCACGGAAAGATCTGAAAACCGAAGTCGGTCAACCCCGAAACACCGTCGCGCTGCAGTGGCGAGTCGATGACACCGAGGTCCTTCGCGGCGCCGAGTACAGGGATATAGCCATTACCTTGGTGGTAGATCAGGTAGCCGGCGACGGCGGCAAGGATACCTGCACCCGCGAACAGGATTGTGCGTGCCTTGGCGCGAGCGGTTGCGACGATGAGTGCGATCGCCAAAACCGGAAGTAATGCGCCGAGTACGATGCCCATCGCCGCACAAGCGGCAACCGTGGCAGCGACGCACAAGGTGGACCACAACGCCACCTGTGTACGGGCTCGCGTCGCATGGTTTGCACGGGCTGGAAATTGCCGGGCGGCGATCAAACCGGCAAACACGGCAATCCCGGCAAGGGCTTCGCCGACCGCATGTCCGGCGGCCAGCCGACCACCGGTGGCGACGATCGGAAACCCAATTGCAAATCCCGCGACCACCAACGCTTGGGCAGTCGACCACCCGCGGAGTTTGGCGATCGCACCCGCGAGGGCGACGGTCACACAGGTCGCTAGCGCATGGGGGATGCGAATCGCCTCGACCGTATCGGAAAATGCCAGCGCCTGGGCTTCGAGCCAGGTCGGCACCACCGGGCTGCGCAGCACAATGCTCACCGGTTCGCCGAGTGAGGCCTGCGCTCGGTGAAACGCCTCGAGTTCGAGGTGGGTCCACAGCCCGGTCTCGAGCAGCCCCGGGAATGTCACAACCGCCGCCCCGACCAAGCCGATGAGGCCGACCCAGAGGGACGCGCGGACAGACCCGACATGCGCTGTGGCGGTCAAGGTGGCGGAGCTTATCAGCCTGTCCGCGATCTGCCGAATCCTTCGGCACCCGTTTCTCTCGCAAACCTCGCTCGGGTCGAATCGCGACAAACGCCCCGAGCCGAACAGATTCGTGTAGGGTCACGGACATGTCGGCACCCATGCGAAGCATTTCCCGCGCTGTTTTCCCCTGTGCATTTGCGGTGGCGATCGCCTGTGGACCGGGCGATCACGCAGGACAGGAACCACCGGTCAAAGACGGCAAGGCCAAGGTCAAAAAAGAACCGGAAAAGCCGGCGAAAAAAGTTGCAGCTCCGCCGGCGTGGACGTGGAACCTCCCGGCCGGCCTCAAGGCCCCCGAGGTTCCCGGCGACAACCCGATGACAGCCGCCAAGGTGGCGTTGGGTCACAAGTTGTTTTTCGACAAACGACTCTCGGGGGACGGCTCGCGCAGTTGTTACAGCTGCCACCAAAACGAGTTGGGAAATGCCGACGGCAGAAAAACCGCACTCGGAGCCGGCGACAAGCCACTGACCCGCAACACCCCGACCATTTGGAATGTGGCCTACTTCAAGCAGCTGTACTGGGACGGACGCGGGGCCGGGCTCGAAAAGCAAATGCTCGGAGCGTGGAAGGGAGGCAACATGGGCGTAGGGGCAGATAACCTCGACGCCAAGGCCGAAGAGATCGGCAACTTGCCCGAGTACAAGCCCGCATTCACCGAGATTTTCAAACTGGCCGAGGGTGCCAACGTCACGCCGATGCAGGTGGCGCAGGTGGTGTCCGCCTACGAGCGAACCCTCCTGTGCGGAGATACAGCCCACGACAAGGGAACCCTCGAAGGAGCTGCCCAGCGCGGATGGGAAATTTTCCGCGACCGCGGCTGCGCGACCTGTCACAGCGGCGAGAACTTCAGCGACGGAGAGTTCCACAACGTCGGAATCGGGGTGCCGAAAAAGGGAGAGGGGGACCTCGGCCGCGGCAAGATCAGCGAGAACGAGGCCGACAACTACAAGTTCCGTACGCCGACCCTGAGAAATGTCAGCAACACCGCCCCCTACTTCCACGACGGAAGCGTAGCGAGTTTAGAGGAGGCGGTCCGCTATATGGCCAAGGGAGGCAACAGCAAGGTCAAGGGGCTCGACGATAAACTGCAGGACCTGAAACTGACCGACGAGCAGATCAAGGACGTGGTCGCGTTTTTAGAATCACTTGCATGTACAGGAAAATTGGAGGTGCTCGGCGACCAAACGGTCGCAGGGATCGGGGACACGCCGGCGAAGTAACGTTCCAGCAGTTAAAACTGTGATCGACCGCCACCGGCTACACACTTCGTTGGCGAAGTGACCATCGACCGACTTTCGCGTGTCTTGTTGATCGCCAACCCGGTACTCGCCCGGCTAGGTGGGGCTTGTCCAGAATTTGCAGGCTCACCGAACGAGTATCCTACCCCGTGGACGTCCCGTCTGGGCGACCGCATTCCGCTTTCGTGGGGTTCTCGTTACGAGTTGTCTGAAGATGGAATTGCAACTCCCGATTTGTTCGGTGGCGACCATCGTGTCAGCTCAGATGGCGTATGGCTCGTCAACTGCTGTTGGACATTTCGCATCTTTGCCACCCGGATCAGTCTCCGCTGAAGCTCCGCGAGGGCGATCGGTTTGCGGATGAAGTCACTCATACCAGCTTGCAGACATTCGCTTCGGTCCTTCTCAGTGACATTTGCTGTCATTGCCACAATCGTCGGGCAATTCGTGCTTGTACAATTTTCTAAGATCTCGCGGGTGGCCTCAAACCCGTCCTTTCGCGGCATTTGCAGATCCATCAAGATCAAGTCGAACGCCTTCTCGGCCGCGGCCTCGACCGCCTGCTGACCATCGCCCGCGACAGTTGGCGCATAGCCCATGCGTTTGAGTGTCTCAACGGCGACGATCTGGTTGACGCGATTATCTTCGACCAGCAGGATCTCGAGTGGGTATTGGACGCCGAGGAGACTGCGTTGATTGCTCGATCGACTGGCGCTGTGCGGGGTCCGGGTCAGGATGTCTTCCTTGAGACCTTCGGTTGCTGGGATCGTGAAGTGAAACGTCGAGCCGACGTGGAGGCGACTTTCGACCCAGATTTTGCCCCCCATCAGGTCGACTAGTTTGTGGCAGATCGACAGGCCGAGGCCGGTCCCTCCGTAGCGACGGGTCGTCGACGGGTCGACCTGGACAAACGGTTGAAACAGGCGTGTGCACTGCTCTGGCTCGATCCCGATGCCCGTGTCGGCGACTGAAAAATGGAGCGTGAGCCGATCGTCGTCGCGTTGTTGCAGCTGCACCGTTACCGTGATGTGACCGCGTTCGGTGAACTTGATCGCGTTGCCGACCAGGTTGGTCAACAGCTGGCGGATCCGTGTGCTATCGCTTTTGATACTCTCGGGCACATTACCATCGATCTCCTGGCGCAGCTCGACCTCGCGGTCGGCGACCATCGGTTGAAACAGCGCGAGTGTTGCGTGTACACATGTTCGCAGATCAAACGGGTGCGTCTCGATCTCTAATTTTCCAGCTTCGATTTTGGAGAGATCCAAAATATCGCCAATCAGGGTTAACAACGCGTGGCCGCTCTCACGGATGAGGCGGAGGTATTCCTCCTGGCGTTCGGTGAGCTCGGTTTGTTCGAGCAGTTGCAACATGCCCAAGACCCCGTTCATCGGCGTCCGGATCTCGTGGGACATGTTGGCGAGAAATGTCGACTTGGCGGCGTTTGCATCCTCGGCGCGTTGGCGTTCGCGGTCGATGGTTGAGATCTGGGTGTGGATCTTGGCGCTCATTTGCTTAAATGTTTCGGCGAGGCGTCCGACCTCGTCGCGCCCGGTCGGCAGACCCTCGATGCGGTCGAGGTTGCCGGTGCTGGCCTCGTGCATGGTCGAAGCCAGGGCCGACAGGCGGGCTGTGAGGTGCTGGGCGCTGCGGATCTGAAACAGCATGATCACCAGCATCAGCGCGATCGCCCCGCCGGCCGTTGAAATTGTACGTACAAATGATGCCTGGCGGGTCTCGAGTAGGTTTTGCCCGATCTCCTCCATCCGCGATTGCACAACCGTGTGGATGTCCGCCAGTCGCGGGGAGACGCGGCGGTATTGCAGCGTGCTTTCGCTGATCAGCACCTCGAGCTCGAGCACGCTTTCATTCATCTCGCGCACCCGCACGCGGTAGGAGGCGAGGGTTTCTAGCGCCGGGCTCGCGCGGCTCGAGCGGATCGATTGCAGGTCCTCCCGCAGCAGGTCGACCTGTTGCATCAGCAGGTCGCTCAGGCGCATGTCGAGCGAGTGTGCGAAGTCGCGTTGGGTGAGTCGGAGTTCGGTTAGGGCGTGGAGCAGCGACGGTTCCCCGACCTCGCGCAGCGCTCGCTCGAGCAGGTCTTCCTGTTCGCGCAGACGCGGTGCGAGGCCCTGTTTGTCGCGTAGACCCATACGGTCGAGCACACGCCCGAGTTTGGTGACCGACCCGTGGTAGCGATCAATCGCGTTGCGCATGGCTTGGAGGTCGTCGCCGATCGCATCGGCGACCGGGCTTCGCTGCATCAATTGTGACTGTACATGGATTTCGCGGATGCTTGCAGTCAAACCCGAAAGGGAGGTGCTCCGCTGCGAGTTGATCATCCGGGTCTCGTCGAGTCGCGCCTGTTGGGCCCTGAGCTCGATCGTGTGCAACGCCTGGAGCGCCGCCTCGGTGCGCGACTGTTCGGTCAAAATCACGGTCGTCGTCGCCCGGTCGCGCAGGTCGAATAAAACCAGCACAACCAGCAGCACGAGCGCGACAATTGCAAGTACGCTGAACCTACGGACGAGCGTGAATCGTTGTGGGTGCACGGGAGTGGGTGTGGGTACATCGATCCGAGCGGTCGTCTGCCAATCGGCGACCGACGGGACCGAACAGAACAGTGACGCGTTGCGAACGGACGCGGGGGGCGGTCGGTATTCAGAGTTCCCTGGCTACGAGGGCTCCAATTCTTCGGGGGTTTTTATGTTTGATCGCCGGCCAGTTGGTACCGACTTTGGTCGGTTTGCCGGCCTTATCTTGCAGGAACTTTCCTTTCACCTCCTCGTTTAAAACACAGGTCGCGTCGTGCCAACGGCGGTGAAACTCGGTCTTCCGGCTTCCGCCGTTCCAGCCTGCCCCGTTTCATCCAGATTGCTCGCCCGGGTGCGCGGGGGTCATCGGGTGTTGGCTCGGCTTGTGCGGGCTTGTCGTTGGCGACAGGCGGTTCTCCCGAGCAACCTGTGACAAGAGACAGATAAACGGTGACGCGGATGCGTGAGATCTTTGTCGGGGCATGGTGTCGTTCTCGACTGCAATCCTACCGAGAGTTGGGCCCTCCGCACCGCGCGATTCGTGCACCTTCAAAATTTCTAGGCGATATTGCCCATCAGACATGTCTGATAGGTGGGTTGTGACGCTGTCGGTGCGGTGCGAGCGATCACAGATGTGTGTGCACGGATTGGACACGCGCGAGAAAAACCATGGGTCGCCCAACGTTGTCGTCGCACCGCGATCCCGGCACAATCAACGGTGGTGAGGTGGAGCGGAACCAGGCGGCGAGCGGGTGGGAAGCGCGGCGGTGAGGACATCGAAACCGACGACGGGGTGAATCCGCCGGTGCGGCTGAGCGAGCTGACGATGTCCCACGTCGGCAACCCGCGTCAGGTCGAGGGCTACCGGGTGCTGCGGTGGTTGAGCTTCTTCAACAACATCCTGATGATCCCGATGTTCACCGTCATGGTGCTGGAAGTTGGGTTTACCCAAGTTCGATTCGATATCTACCAAGCCGAGAACCTGTTTTTCTGCATCTGCTTTCAACTCGAGTACTGGCTAGGCCTCGCCCTTTCCCAGCACCGTCGCGCCTACCTGCGCGATCTCGGCAACCTGATGGACTTTGTCTCGGCGATCCCATTTGGGTACGTGTTTCAGAGCTTGCGGTTTGTGCGACTGTTTCGACTGCTCCGGGTGGCGCGGTTGGTCTGGCGCGTGCGCAGGTTTACCGGTCGCGGAGCCAAGTTGGTCCGCGCATTCGGGTTGGTCTCGGTGCTGGTGGTCACCGGGGCATTGGCGCTGCGAATCGTTGAACCCTCGGCGACCGATTCGTTTCAGGAGTCGCTGTGGTGGGCGATCGTGACACTGAGTACGGTGGGATATGGCGATGTTTTGGTGACGACCGGTCCAGGTCGGGTCGTGGCCGCGGCCATCATTGTTTGCGGGATTGGTGTGTTTGGGTACATGGCCGGGTTTATGACGACATTGGTCGAGCATCCCGAGGACGACGAAGTTCTGCTCGCCGTCCGTGAACTGCAGCAACAGGTGGCCAGCCTCACATCTGAGGTTCAAGAACTTCGCAAACGCCCGTGAACCTCCGCGGTTCCGGCTCGCCTGGAGTCGGATTTCTCGCCGTACCTGCGCGATTGGAATAAGAAGTGCTGGGAGGGTCCCACCAACAGGTCGGGATGCGTCCCGATGATTGACAATGCGCCTATCGGTGAACTACTCACCGAGACAAGGAACCGCCATGAAAAGCTTGACTTCCCGCCGTTTGCTATCCGTGCTTGCACTCGCAGGCGCTACGTTCACCTCCAGCTGTGCGTTTGGCCCTGGGGATTACAAGGTGTACTCCCTCGCAATGTCGGAACCGGTGATGAGTGCCGATTGCAACCCAAATCTCGACCCCGCCGAACTTGCCGAGAAGAACACGGTCCTCGCATCCGGGACCTACTACCTGTTCGCCGGCCCCGACGATGTTTTCTACCTCGATACCGGCCTGGCAGTGTTCGAGGGTAGCAAAACCGATGACGGGTACTCGTTCGCTGGCGAGACGGTCGAGATCGAAGTATTAGCGGGCCAGACGCACACACAAGAAACCACGACGAGCATCACCGTGAGCGTCGATGGCAAGGCTGTCAGCGGGATGGCTGTCATCCAGTCGAATTGGTCGTGTATGGGCGATATGTGTCCCGGGTCCACGTCGTGCACGTCCACAACGGCATTTGTCGGTGCCGAGGTCAAGGACGTCGACATCGAGCATCAGATCTGACGCATCCGCGATTGCGAGCCATCCAAGCTCGAAAATTGCGCTGAACTTGGTCGATCCGAGGGATCGGTGGGAAGCTTTGCCTCCCCACCGATCTCGATTTTCTTTTCGATGCCTGACGCCCAACCACCTTCCTCAAAGTTGACCCCCGGAGTGATGTTGCTGGGAGCTGCCGCACTCATGTGGGCAGGGGTCGGTCTGGTTCGATTCCAGCGCGGGAGTGGTGAAGCGCCGCGAGCGACGGTTGTGCAAGCCGAGCCCGAACAGGCGAAGGTCGACCAAATGCCGGCGAAACCACAGGTGGACGCCCGCGACGACGAGCCAGACGATTCGGGCGAGGCCCGCGAGGAACCACCCGAGCCCGAGCCCGAGCCCGAGCCCGAGACAGACCCCGGCGGCGCACTCGAGCTTGCGCAACCGTCCCACAATCCCCAGTGGGCCGACGGCCTCGACCTCCCCAAGCAGGTCAAGTACACCATTCGCTTCGGAGGGTCGCTGCGGCGGGTCGCCAACCTGTTCAAAATCTTTCACCACGAGATCGCGGCCCTCAACCCCGGGATCGACCTCGACCGCGAACTGCCGCCCAACACCAAGGTCGTCGTCTACCGGGCCGACGAGGGCACCACGAGCGAGTCGATCGACTTTCCTGGGAGCGGCAAGTTGTCCGGGGCCGCACCGATGATGGAGGGCCGGGGGCGAATCCTCAAGGCGACTCCGTGGAAGAGATGGGCGACGGTCCAGACAATCGCAGTCCTCGACCGGGCACTCGACGCTTGGCACAAGCGGCCCGGAGCCCAGGACGTGTTGGTCGGCAACCTCTCGGCCCGCGAGGGCGGCCGTCTCAAGCCCCACAGCACCCACCAGTCCGGCCGCGATGTCGACCTCGGCTACATCCAAAAGTGGGACGGCAAAGAAGAACTCAACTGGCGCAAGATGGGGTCGCACAACCTCGACGCTGGCGAGACCTGGGCCCTGCTGCAGACGTTGGTCAACACCGGCGCGGTCGAGGTCGTGTTCATCGACAGCAAGTTGCAAAAGTTATTGTTTGACTATGCAAAAGAAAAGGGCGTCAGCGAGGAACGACTCGCCGCCTGGCTCGAGTACCCGCGGCGCCCCGGCACCGTCGAGGATGTCATGGTCCAGCACGTCGCCGGGCACGACGACCACTTGCATGTACGGTTCAGCTGTCCGCCAGACCAGAAGCGTTGCCGCAGCCGCAGTCGCTAGCTCTCCGGATGACCGATACACCGCGGGGTTGCGCGTGCGGCGGGCCTGTACGATCAGACGGTTGCAATTACAAAAGCCCGCGGGTTTAACCGCAGGCCTTTGCAAGTACACGTTCTAAACGTTACTGGCCGAAACAGCCCATACACACCTTGACGTTGCCGCGGCGTTCGGAGTTGGGCTCGGCTTCCGGGTTGTAGTCGCTGGGCCCAGTGGAGAACGGGACGGCGGCGCAGCCCTTGGAGGTCGCCGAGATGTTGTAACCGCCACCGGCGATCGCGGGCGCACCTGGGTAGCTGAAGTCGACCGTCGCTTTCCACGGGGTTTGGTCGCTCTGGTTGAGGATACAGGTACCCGGGTCGCAGTTTTCGACGATCGCGTTGCAGGTCGTCTCGGCACCTGGGATCTGGCTGTCCTCTTCGTTGGTCAAAATCCCGCGGATCCAGCGGTTGGGCGGAATGTCGACGAGGATGTTGGACGCGTGGGGATCGCGGCTTTCGATCTTGAGCTGGCCGTACTCGGTACAGCCACAGGCCGGGTCCCAACCCATCGCTTCGCAGTCGGCGACAATTGTATCGGAGCAACCCGGAGCGATGTTGAGGTTTTGGCACATCCGGACACTGACGTTGCCGTTGGTCACGGAGATGTCGCCGTCGCCACACAGGCCGTCGACGACGACATCGCCGCGTGCCGGGTAGGCGTCTTCCTCGTCGTTGTCTTGGGTCTCGATCGAGACCTTGCCGTCGTAGACGCGGGGCAGGTGGACCCGGATGTGGGCGCCGACACGGGCCGGCTGACTGAGCCCGTCGTAGTAGGTGATGAATGAACAGCCACTGCGCCACGGGGTTTTGACCGCCTCGTACTGCGGGTGGCTCGCCGGCAGCGACAGGTGCTTGGCCGCGTAGTCCTCCTCGTCTGCATTGCCGGGAGCGACTTGACTGTACAACGGAGTACAGCTGTCCTCGTCATCCATATCCCCGGGTTTTTTGATCGTCGACGGACTCTGGTAGGCCCAGACAAACATTTTGTCGAACTCGGCCTGCGCCTCTTCCTCGGTCACTGAAAATGCGAACTTACGCATCTCGATGACGATGCTTTCGTCGTCGCGGTCGAAGAAGACTTCGACATCCCCGCGATTGGCGAATGGATCGCGTTCATTTTCGTAGTTACCAATCGAAATGGAACGGACCGCTTCGATGGTTCCATCTTCGGAATCGTTGAGGGGAAACGCGGTCTGGACGACAACTTTCCACTCGGATTCTTCGAACGGTTTGGGCTCATCGTCGCCGTCGCCGTCGCCGTCACCACCACAGGAGGACGATCCGGTGATCAGCGCGAGGCCGAGACAAGACAGGGTGAAAAGACGTGCGAGCTTCATGGGGGTAGAGTCCTGGAGGATGGAGTAGGTTCCGCTCGGAGGTGTTTGCGGAGCATATAACGCGGCACGCGTTAAAAACAACACAATCGATGGGCAACGGGTGCGATGACCCGCTGCTGTGGGTGACCAACCGCGGCTGCAAATTGTTTCACACCCGTGTGTGACGGCTCAAAAGTTTCCCGCATCCCTTGCCCAGGTTTCGCAGAAATCTAACAGCAGCCCCGTGCTATGGGTTGGCTCCGTATTTGCGCGCGGTTCATCCGCACACGAGAGGTTGTCATGTCCGAAGCGTCTGTCAATGGTTCCCCGGGTGTCCATGCATTCAGGTCCCCCGCATCGCAGCTGCAACTTCCGGCGGTCGAGCGGGAGATCTTAGAGCTGTGGGCCACCCGCGACATTGAGGGTCGTTCGTTGCGCGATCAACGCAAAGGCGGAGGGACGCGGCCGGAGTTTGTGTTCTATGACGGACCTCCATTTGCAACCGGTTTGCCCCACTACGGCCACCTGCTCGCCGGCACCATCAAAGATATCGTCCCCCGGTTTTGGTACATGCGCGGCCATCGGGTGCAGCGGCGGTTTGGCTGGGATTGCCACGGGTTACCCATCGAAAGCCTCATCGAAAACGAACTCGGGATCCACGGCAAGGCCGCGATCGAAGAGCTCGGGGTCCCCAAGTTCAACGCGGCCTGTCGCGCCGGTGTGCTGCGGTTCACACAGGAGTGGGAAACCGTGGTTCGGCGGATGGGTCGCTGGGTCGACTTCCGCGACGACTACAAAACCATGGACGCCTCGTTCATGGAGAGTGTCTGGTGGGTGTTCAAGAGTTTGTGGGACAAAGACCTGATCTACGAGGGCTACCGCGTGCAGCCGGTCTCTCCCGCCCTCGGCACCCCGCTGTCCAACTTCGAGGTCGCCCAAGGCCCGCAAGAAAAAGATCCCGTCACCCGCAAAGAGGGCCACAAGCGGCGTCAGGATCCGAGTTTGACAGTCCGGTTTCAACTCGAAGACGAGGACAACGCCTTTTTGTGGGCATGGACCACCACTCCTTGGACTCTGCCTAGCAACCTCGCCCTCGCCGTCCACCCCGAGGTCACCTACGTCAAAGTTCGGCTCCAAGACACCGGCGAGATCGCCTACCTAGAGCCCGGGCGGTTGGCCCACTACCAGGAGCGCGGGCGGGTCGGCGAGGCTGAAGAGCTCGCCCGCATGCCCGGCAGTGCCTTGGTCGGCCGGCCGTACGTACCGTTGTTGCCTTGGTTTGCCTCCTACCGCACCCGCGAAGACGGCAGCCGCTGGGCCTTCAAAGTTGTATCAGCAACGTATGTCACCACCGACAGCGGCACCGGGATCGTCCACCAGGCCCCGGCCTTTGGCGAAGATGACTACAACGTGGCCCAGGAAAACGATCTTCCGATCGTCAACCCCATCAGCCTCAGCGGGGTGTTTGACGACTCGGTCGGCGAGCTCGCCGGGATGTTTGCCAAGGACGCCGACAAAGTCATCATCGAGCGCCTCAAAAGCGAACAAAAACTAGTCGACCGCGACACCATCGTCCACCCCTATCCCCACTGCTACCGC
>CAZUPD010000102.1:16722-28754 GCA_964621785.1 uncultured Nannocystaceae bacterium | reverse complement strand
TTTGTCCTCGGTCCAAATGGGTCGTCCCGACGTGGGAGCTCTTGCGCCGTGAGGGGTAGGGGCCGTGGTTCGACCACGCCTCCGAAGGAGCCTGACATCGAATCTCCCTGACTCGGCGATCTCGCGCGAAGTTCACTGGATGACGAGTTTGACCGGTCGCCCTCGCATCGTTCGATCCGTTGAGGTACCGCGCGGGAAGATTCGCCGACCGATGCGTGCAGGTGCAATGCGTGCGGGCGCAACCTCGGTGAATCGTCGACCTCGGGGTCGTTGTGCCGTTGCAACGCTGCAGGGCAGTCGACTTTTGCGGTTGTCGTGCGGTGACAATCCTCGCGAAATATGGCACGTATGGGCGCAGCGGCGATGACCCACGAACTTTATAACCTCACAACATTACAGGAGCTCGAGAACGAGAGCATCTTCGTGATGCGCGAAGTGGTGGGGCAGTGCGAGCGCCCGGTCATGCTCTACAGCATCGGCAAGGACTCCTCTGTCATGCTGAGATTGGCGCAAAAAGCCTTCTCACCGGCTCCTGTTCCGTTTCCGCTGTTGCACGTCGACACGACCGTCAAGTTTCCCGAGATGTATGACTTCCGGGCTGCGATTGTGAAGGAGCACGAGCTCGACCTTCGCGTGCACATCAACCGCAAGGCCCTGGCCGATGGCGCTTCGCCGTGGACGTGGGGCAGTCAACGGTGGACCAACACCATGAAGACACAGGGGCTGTTGGCCGCTTTGCGCGAGGGGCAGTTCGATGCGGCCTTCGGCGGGGCCCGGCGCGATGAGGAACGCTCGCGGGCCAAAGAACGGTTTTTTTCGTTTCGCGATCGCCACGGCCAGTGGGACCCCAAGCGCCAGCGGCCGGAGATTTGGCGGCTTTTTAACTCTCGGATCACCCCGCCCGAGAGCATCCGCGTGTTCCCCCTGTCCAATTGGACCGAACTCGATATTTGGCTATACATCCGTAAAGAGTCGATCCCGGTGGTCCCGCTGTACTTTGCCGCCGATCGACCGATCCTCGAGCGCGACGGTCAGTGGGTCCCGTACTACGAGGGCACCCCGCTGCTCGAGGGCGAGAAGCCGGTGGTCAAGCGCTGCCGCTACCGCACATTGGGTTGTCATCCGTTTACCTGTGCCGTGCCTAGCGAGGCGGAGACAGTCGAGGACATCATCGCCGAGTTGCTGGTCGAGCGGCAGTCTGAGCGCGTCACCCGATTGATCGATACCGATACCGAAGGCTCGATGGAAAAGAAAAAACAACAGGGGTACTTCTAGATGGAGCTTGCAAACTATCTGGCCCAACACGAGTCGGCGAGCTTCCTGCGTTTTGCCACCGCCGGCAGTGTCGACGACGGCAAAAGCACCCTGATCGGGCGCCTGCTTTACGACAGCAAGGCGCTCTACGACGACCAACTCGCGGCCGTCGAAGCAGCCTCGACCCGCGGCAGTCGGCGCGAGGTAGACCTCGCCTGGGTGATGGACGGTCTGCTGTCGGAGCGTGAGCAGGGCATCACCATCGATGTCGCCTACCGCTACTTCTCGACCCCGCGGCGGCGTTTCATCATCGCCGACGTCCCGGGGCATGAGCAGTACACCCGCAACATGGTCACCGGCATCTCGACGGCCAACTTGGTGGTGATCCTGCTCGACGCCTCGAAGGGGATGACCACGCAGAGCAAGCGCCATGCGTTTCTCACCGGCCTGATGCGGATCCCCCACCTGGTAGTCGCGGTCAACAAGATGGACCGGGTCGATCACGACCAGTCGGTTTATCAGTGTATTTGCAAGGAGTTCGGTGACTATGCCGCGCGCTTGGGCATCCGCGATGTCCATTTCATTCCGACCGTAGCGACCACCGGGGCCAATGTCGTCGATTCGGGCGCCGATGTGATGCCCTGGTACACCGGGAAGCCGCTTCTGACCCACTTGGAAGAGGTCTATCTCGAGGCCGATCGCAACTTGGTCGACCTGCGGCTGCCGGTGCAATACGTCAACCGGCCCAACGCCGAGTTTCGGGGTTATTGCGGCAGTGTGGCCAGCGGGATCATCCGCACCGGAGAACGCATCGCGGTTGTGCCTTCCGGGGTCGAGACCACGGTCGCTAGCATCCGCACGATCGACGGCCCCCGCGAGTATGCGTTTGCCGGCCAGGCGGTCACGGTGACGTTTGAAGATCCCGTCGATTGTGCCCGCGGCGATATGCTCGTGCATCCGGGCAATCGGCCGCAGTCCCATACCAGCCTGCAGCTGATGGCCGTGTGGATGCACGAGTCCCCCCTGCGCGAGGGCGGGGTTTATCTCGTGTCCCACTGCAGCAGCGCGGTGCGGGCCACCGTTCAAAAAATCCACTACCGGGTCGACCCGAATACGGCTCACCGCGAGGCCTCCGACTCCCTCGGGCTCAACGATATCGGACGCGTGACCCTGGAACTCCTGCGTCCGCTGGCCTGCGATCCCTACGAGCGCAACCGGGAGACCGGCGCGCTGATTTTCATCGATCCGGATAACAACGAAACGGTCGGTGCAGGTACAATCATCGACCGCCAACCGGCACAGACCCAGAAGCACAGCAAGCCGTTGGCCGCTCCGCGCAGTGCCAACATCGTCAAGCAGACGGGGCATGTCAGCCGAGAAGAACGCACGGAGGTGTTTGGCCACAAACCCCGGACAGTATGGCTCACCGGGTTGAGTGGCGCCGGCAAGTCGACGATTGGTTTTACCCTCGAGCGACAACTCCTCGACCTCGGCCACGCCTGCTACGTGCTCGATGGCGACAACGTGCGCCACGGACTCAACCGCGACCTTGGGTTTGCACCCGCCGACCGGGCCGAAAACCTGCGCCGGATCGCCGAGGTCGCCAAGTTGATGAACGAGGCCGGTCTGATCGTGATCACGTGCTTTATCTCGCCGACGATTGCCGCCCGCGATGCGGCGCGGAAGATCATCGGCGACGAACAATTTATAGAAGTGTTTGTCGATGCTCCGATCGCCGTGTGCGAGGATCGTGATCCCAAGGGGCTTTACCGCAAAGCCCGGGCCGGGAAGATCCCCAACTTCACCGGGATTTCGGCCCCGTTTGAGGCGCCTGCGCAACCCGAGCTCCACCTGCGTACGGATGCGATGACGGTCGACGATTGCGTCGAGCAGATCATCGGCGGCCTCGAGGCGTCGGGGAGTTTCGCCGGTACGTTACGCGTGTAAATGCAAGTAAATGAGTGCACCTGGCGTACCAGGATCCGAAACTCACTCGCCGCCGACCACAAACGGGCCGAAGGCCACGCCGATCAGGGTCAAGGTCATCACGGTGATCGGCAGGAGGTAGCGCTCGTGTCGGCGCCAGAATGACGCACCGGGCGGAGATTCGATGTCCGCGGCGTGGCCGGTCACCTGGCGAGTGAGGAGGTGGTTGAGGGCGACTGGAGGCGTCAGGTAGCCGAGTTCAAAGGCGACGAGGACGACCATCCAAAAGTGTACGAGGTCGATCCCGCTTGCAACCGCGACGCCTGCGAGTGTGGCTTGGACCAGGATCACCGCGCCGTAGGGGTCCATCACCATCCCGATCAGTACCAGGACCACTGTGAGGGCGGCCATACCGAGTACGGGCGAGGTGAACACGTCGGGAAACATCTGCACAACTTCGGCGCGTTCGATCACCCCGCCGAGGCCGGCCGAGAGTGCCATCAGTAACAGCAGGGCACCGATGTGGACCGACGACTCTGCACAGGCCGCGAATACACCCCCCTCGGAGGATGGGTCGTCGTCGCGTGCACGTTGCGGATCGGCCCCGCGACGCGCACGCGTGTCGTAGACGAGGATCGGCAACAGTGCCAGGGGCAGCAAAAACGCGGCCGAGGTGACATCGAGACTGGCTTGGAGACCAAACTCGGCGAGCAGCACAATGGTGGCAAAGATCAGGGTATGGGGCAGGAGTTGACGCAACGCCTGACCACTTTTTCGCAGGGCCTGGGGGACAGGTCGCGGTTTGAGCGGGCCGTCCCGGGTCAGCAGCACAACGATGGCAAACAGTGCGGCGCTCAGGAAAAACACCCAGCGACCCCAGGCGAATAGTTCGTCGCTGGTCGGCGGGGACAGGTATGAGACGATCACAACCAGCAGGCAGGGGGACAACACCACGCCCATGCTTCCGGACATGGCCGTCGATGCCAGGGCCAGGGAAGGTCGCGCGCCCGCGGCCGAGAGCTCGCGGAAGATCATCGCCCCGGCAGCGATCACAAAGATGCCCGAGGCACCGCTGTAGGCCGTCGGCACCGCGGACAAGGTCACGACCACGACGGCGAGCAGTTCCGGAGCGAGCCGCCAGGGACGGACGATCGCCAGTGCCGACGCGGCGAGCCGCGTGCGCTTGAGCAGCATGCCCACCCAGATATAAAGACAAACTTGTAGATACAGTTGAACGTTGGCGAGGACTTTTTCGAGGTAGACCGCAAGCCCCTCGGGATAGGCTTCGACCGCGAGGAAATAGGTCCCGGCGATCAGACCCATCACCGCGTAGAGCGGAATACTCAACAGAGCCTGGCCAATTGAACCCGACTCGGGCTGGTCGCTGCGGGGGCGAACGAGTCCGACAACATTCGTGACCGCCATGGCGAAAAGCGCCACGAGCCACAGGTTTGTTTCAAGTCCGATCCCAGCCGCGAGCTCCGTTTTGGCGGCCAGACGCGATTGATGTTGAGACCACACCGAGTAGAGCAACAGCAGGTTGGCCACAAGGGAAGCCGACTGGGCGACGCGGTCGTCGAGACGCGAACGGATCGGCCGCAGGCTGATGTGGTGGCGCCCAGCAGTCGCAATCCAGCCGCCGATCCCCAGCAGGAGGATAAAGATCGGGCGAAACTGTTGCCCCAGCCAGGTGAAGATGTTTAAAAGGCCGCGGTCGATGAAGGAGAAGGCCCGAACGGCGGGTGTGCGGCGGGCTTGGATGTGTTCGAAGGTCGCTTGCGGTGAAAGGGGTGTTGGCCGTGCGTTGAGAGCTCGGTCCGGTTCGATGTTGTGAGTGCCCGGGGGGTTCGTGTCTGGGGGAGCGTCCGGGAGGTCGGCTAAAAGCTCATTGACGAGGTCACCTCCTCCAGCACCAGAGTCTGGGGGCGTGCCTGGGAGGTCTGTGTCTGGTGGAGTCTCTGGGAGGTCGGCTAAAAGTGCATTGACGAGGTCACCAGAGTCTGGGGGCGTGCCTGCATGAGCGGTCGAGTCCGGGGGGTCGTCCGGGATATCATCTAAGAGGTCGTCGACCAGTTCATCGTTGTGACTTGGCAGGATAGGAGCGGCGATGTGTTCGCTCGAGGGAGCTGCTGTGGTTGTCGAGCCCGGATCGACAATGGCACGAGAATTGGGTGGCTCAGGCGGAAACCGGAGCTGCACCGCATAGTCGCGCCACAGGTGATTGCCAAGTTTCACCATTTGGGCGTCGACGTTCGTTGCGAGCCACTGACAGAGCAGCGAACTTAGCAACAGCAACGTGACGGCCGTCGTGAGGCTTCGAGCACGATCCATGTATCTCCAGTCGCAAACTATGGATGTCTCGCTGCGACGCGTTCTCCGAGTGTGACAATTGTTGGATCGTAGACTTGTTGACCCACGAGTTGCGATCGCACCTGTCCGAGGAGGAGTTGGTACTTCGAAGCATCATTTGGCGGGACGCTGATCCACGAGTTAATCGAGGACTCTGCTTTTTTCACCACATTGAGTACCGACGAGAATTGCTGGCTCACATACTGGCGTGACTGGTCGCCGAAGTTGGTCGGAAACTCCTCCGATCGGATGTACAGCTGAAAGGTGAGCTGGGCGATCGGGAACTTGACGACACCGCCACTGTTGCCCACCCCTTTGTAGAGCTGGAGTGGCTGGTACCCGGTGGCTGGGCTGTAGCAGACGTCGACGTTGCCGTTGTTGAACTTGGATGCGAAGTTGCTGATCTGCGCCGCCTCGGGGGTTGCACCGACTTTGGTGACCATTGTTTGGGCAGCTGGGTCTCCCGCGATCGTAGCGATTTTTTTTCCGGCGAGGGCAGGCAAACTCGACAGGTTGCGGTCACGGACGTAGAGAAAAACGGCTCCTGCGGGGTAGATACCGACGGTTTCGTAGTTACCCGAGCGGTTGAGGGGGAGTGCCTTTGGTCCGGCAAGAGCGCTGATGGCAGTTTGTAGCTGCTTGTAATTTGTAAACAACCCCATCGCCTCGAGCGAGTAGGTCTTCTTATTAAACTGTTTGCCGGTCACGCCCGTCAGGAGCACGGCGTCGCATTTTTTATTGCGGAAGTCGGATGCTGCGACGGATTCGTCGACATATGGTTTGAGTTTGAAGTTGACGCCCCAGGCCGCGGCCTGGTTTTGGTACTGTTTCATTTCTGCATAGAGCGTACCGCTGGCTCCGCCCGGGTCGAACACACACAGGCTCTTGGTTACGACGGTGTTGGCGAGGCCCTCGACATCGGCCGATGCATTTGCATCACCTGTTGACAGGAGTAGGGCTGTGGCGGCCACCGCCATGCATGTCGATACCCGCCGCAGATGTGATGGAACTGCGTTGCGTGGGGAACCGTGGGATGTGCGTTGGGTTTTCATACCTTTCCTCCTGTCAGGGTGGGCTGTTTTTATTATGCGTTGTTTTTATTGTTGGCGCCGGAGCATTTGCGTGGGTAACCGGGGCAGATTGTGCAGGTTGATTCGCAGCTGGTGTCGGTGCAGCGGGTGTTGCTGACTCAGGCTCGACCAATCCCTCCAACAAGTCTTCTGAGACAGGTTCTGGGGGCGGTTCGGGTTTTTGCCCGAGTTGACCGAGCGGTGTCCGGTGGCCTTTGTTCTCGAGATAGCGCAGGTCCGAGTGGTACTCGATCATCGAAGTTGCGTAGGCATTGAGTAGCCCGTAGTCGGGGTTCGCGGCTCCCGCCGTTCCTGGCTCGGCTCCCGCGGCACGCATCAACGCAAGTTGATGGTCTTGGATCACCTTCCACACGAGCTCGTCCTTGCCTGTGCTGACGGCAGCTTGGAGTTGAAGTGCTCGCCCGAGCCAGATTCCTGACGTTTCGCCGCGCACGGCTGCGGCTTCGAGGGCGGCCCAGGGATCGACACCGGGCTTGGCTGCGCCGGGGATCGAGACTTGAACGACAGCCGACAGTGCCCCCGGCACCCCCCAGAACTTCGCATCGTCGAGACACGCGGATGCCTGCTCCACTTCGCGGGGGATCGACTGTGAAACACCGACCCATTGCTCTGCTTGGATGTCGTGGATGGTCGCCAGCAGACCTGCCGTGAGGCCGAGCAAAAACAGGAGTTGATCCTGGTCGCGCAGGCGTTTGGTCGGACAGCTGTGGAAGTTGTTCGGTGCCCCAAACACCTCGACCGTGCGCTGATAGGCTTGGAAGTTGCGATACGCGGCGTCGCGGTGGTAGCGTTGGCCGACGAGCGAGAGGTCCTGCATGCGGGAGCTGAGGGCAGGCATCCCGTGTTGTGCGACATAACTGAGGGCGAGGCGCTCGCGCTCGGCATCCCAGGCCGCTCGTTCGGCACACATCCCCGCTGCAATCATGGTGAGGATGATGGACTTTTTCGGCTCCTTGACCCCGTCGCTGGCGAATCCGAGACCGACCAACACGGGCCCGAGGGCACCTCCGGCGGTACACGCCATGCCCACGTCTGGAAATGCCAGCATCCCCGGAGCGATGCGTTTGAGTGTCACTTTATCGACGGTACGCCCGATGTTACAGGCGGTGAGTGCCATCAGTATGGCGACGAGACTGGCGAGGGTAAGGTTGCGATGCATCCGCAGTTGCATACAGTCTACATGACCGTAACATAGATTTGGCGATACAGATCACAAAGAACAGCTTTTTAGATGTATGTGCGACAGGCTTCGCTGCGAAAAACCATACACATCCGTTGGCTGGTCGGTGTGATTGCGCGTGAACGAGGGGTGGGTGGATACGTTCCGAGGTTGATGGTTGCGACACGGGCATCTGCCTGTCTCGAAAGACCGCATCTATAGATGGCCCGCGGGACCGGCGGTACGCGAAAGCAAGCGGTGCTGACAGGGTTGCGCGTTCTCATCACCTGCGACGACGCAATCGGTTGTCTCCAAAAAAAAATCAATTGATCGGGTCGTGGCCTGCACCTTGTAGATGAAGCGCGAGCGAGACATCGAAAGCGCAGCCCATCCCCCCACGAACGCACGAACGATTCCCCTGAAAGCGAATACCATCATGAAAAAGACCAACATTCACCTCCTCTCCCTGTCCCTCGTCTCTGCACTCAGTGTGCTCGCAACCGGGTGTGACGCCCCCGAAGCTCTCTCGAGTGATTTGGAAGTTGCAAACGCTGACGATGCAAAGGACGCTGCCGACGTCGAGGACGAAGCACAAAGCGTTGACGGCGAAATCGACGAGCTCCGCGCCCCCGAAGCCGATGCCGGCATTCGCACCGACGGCGAGATTCTGGCTCAGGTCGAGTACGCCCCGGAAACCAAGGCAATCTTTATCGCCATCGAGGGCGAGGACGGCGAGCAGACCGTTGGCGTGCTCGAAACAGGACGCGAGAACAGCCCGGCGATCCACCTTGATGAGGAACTCGCCGGATCGAACCCGGTCGAAATCTTCACTGCCATCACCCGCGACCAACAGGTTCCCGAGCTGATGATTGAGTTGTACGGCGAGCCCGTCGAAGCTGACCGCGGTTGGTACCTCGACATGATCGAGGCCGGTGATGTGGTGACGCCCCGCGCCGGTATGTGCACCAACTCGACCTTCAACAACTCATGGTCCTCGTTCCACAACTACATCAATGACTATGGCGCGATTTGGAATGACACCACCGCCGGCGCCTCCCAGCCGAACTGGCGGGAAGTCGACCCATTCGCAGCGGGCGGTTGCAACTACTCGGGCCTGACCTGCCTGTACGAGTTCCGCCGGAACATCAACGACCTGTACACCTCGTACAACATCGACCAGTACCGCACCCGGGTTGCCGTCTGCGACCTCAAGTACCACTCCACGATCCACTACCAAGGTTCCTGGAACTTGGACACCGAGCTGCACTTTGGCTACAAAACCACCAACAATGCCGGTATCTACACCGCGTTTGAGCGCGACCTGGTGTACCCGAGCGACGAGGGTAAGTACTGGCAATGGGTCTGGAACAGTGGCAGCTCGGCCGCCAACTACGACTGGCGTACCCGCGTCCGCTACGCCCTGGCAGGTGAGGACTTCGAAATCGCCTACGGCTCGGAGGCGCTGTAATCCAAACCGGTGGGCGACCACCATTGAACCCAAAATCGACGCTGTTTCGAGACTGCTTCCCCCGCAGTGTCGGAGCAGCGTCGGTGTTTAAGGTTCGCAATCGAAGAGGAACGTTGAGCTAGTGACCAAAGAAAACCAGCGTATCCTCGATCCGTTGCACACACAATTGTTTGAACATATCCCCGTGACTGCTGTTGAGAAACTCGACCATTGCACTGAGGTCCGACAACATAGCACGTGCACGCCAATCACCGGGGACATCGATTCCGCCGTCGCGCAGGCCTTGGACGACTTCATCACTGTGGTCCCGTGCCGGTTGCCTGCGCATGAGGTTGCCGAGATCGAGGTACAGCGAGCCCACATGGGTGTATTCCCAATCGAGCACGGCCGTGACCTCGCCGTCGGCTACCAACACGTTGGTCGGGTTGTAGTCGCCGTGGGTTAGTGTCGCTTCGGTCCGCATCTCGTCGACGAGTGATTGTTGCTGGAGCAACATTTTTTTGAGTCGCTGCAGCCGCCTATCGCCGGTCCACGCCTGGACCGTGGGATGGGCCAGGGTCGTCGCCAAATATCCGCCGGGGCCGAATTCGAAAGGTTCGGTTCCGGTCGGGGTGAGCCACCCCGGTCGGTCGAATCGCAGACTGTGAATCCTGGCTAGCATCCGGGCGGCGGCCCGGTAGTGGTCGGGGGCCTGCGCCAGCTGCTTTCCCGGTAAATAGCTCAAGATCGTGGTGTGTGGCGTGGTCGCAAGGACTTCCGGAACCGGGATGCCGAGCGTACGGGCGCGCTCGAGTGCGACGTGTTCAACCATCACCGGCTGTGCGTGCTGGCGGGCGACCACCCGGGTCCCGTCGCGCAGCTCGACGAGATAATTGCTGTTACACCGTCCTCCGGGAAGGAGGTGTACACCTGCGATCGCTGTCCCCCGCGTCGTCAAAAATTCGCGCATTTCGGCGGGCTCAAAGTCCATCACGGGAAATCGGCGGTCGGGGATCATGGGCGGGATGGTACCGGTGGAGGGGTTCGGTGTACGCGCAAGTGAATCGATGCGGCGTGAGCTCTCGGGCGCCGAGCAGCCAATCGTCGTTGCACAGGAATCTGCGGATGAGCTGTCGTCGACCAGGCGGATGTTTGTATGAAAAACCGCGAATCCGGCCGGCGAGCCGTTCCAGTTTGCCCTTGCCAGGGGCCGCGACCGCCTCACGTTGATCGCAGAGGTATCGATGGTCAGTGGCGCGCATATTGTTCAGGACACGATTCGCAGTTTGCGAAGGGCACAGGGAGCGTTCGACCGTGCCCGTATCCCAAGAACGACGGGGGCACTCGCCCGCGTGCGTGCGGTCGACCCGCGCGATTATGCGGCTTTCCCCTGTTACCGACTGTGTATGGAGTGTGGGTACTTAGATGACCCAGTGGCCGCAGATCCAAACCGCACTGTCGCCGGCCCGCCGGGGGTGGGTCATACCTGTCCGAAGTGCCAGCAACCAGCGATCACCGATCTGGGACACACGCCGACGGTGCTTGCACTCGCACAAGTCGACGAACACGACGCGCCTGCGCGCGCCTCGTCGGCCCGTCGGACGCTCGTGCGCATGACGGGAGTCGGTGCATTGGTCGGGGTGGCGGCGATGATCGGCTACTTCCTCTACACGCTCGTGGACAAACAGGGCGGGATCGACCCATTTTATTTCCTCCTGTGGTTTGGCTCGTTGATGCCGTTTTTGTTTACCGCGCGGGCGCTCCAGCGGCAGATGGCCGAACGCAGCACCGCAAAGCGGATGCCGGCGCGCTGGCGGATGCCGGCCCCTGTCGGCCAGAACGTTCGCGCACGGGCGGTGCAGCGGGGGCCAGTGCGCTGCGAGCAGGAGATTGTTGCTCCCCTCACCGGTCGACCGTGTGTTGCCTATGAGGTTGCAGTCCGGCGCGACCCCGACCCCGACGCCCCGCTCGGAACGTGGTTGTTGCTCGAGCAACGAAACACAGAGATCGCTATCGCGGATGAAACGATCGCAGTCGACACCGCCGATCTCCAGCTGCTGCGAACCCGCTACATCACCGACCCTGAGGGACCTGACCCGGCGGACGTTTTTCTCCGCCAGCGCGGGTTGATGCCGACGGAGGACGTCGTGCTGTACGAGACAATTATCGAAGAGGGGGCGGTTTGTGAGGTGCGTGGCGGCAGCCGCGGTATACCCGTGGTCAGTGTGCGTCAGACACGAGCGTTGCCCGAGGCAGCCTGAGTGCGCTCGTTGTCGCGTTTGGGCTGGCCCGTGCGCGATGCTCATACTCCCAAAAACTACTTGTAATACCAAATTAATTGGGGTCCGGTGGCAAGGTTGCACGAGCCGCTCGATGCGTGACGGGACTAAGGCGTGCGAGTGGACGACGGCGCGCCTTTGGTCGGAGGGCGCGATGAAGTGCATCGAAGGTCCGGTCGTGTGGCAGTTCGCGCAAGGAGGCGGGGCGCAGCGGTTCGAGTACAATCGAAGCGGCGAGGCAGCCTATGGCAAAAAAAATCTACGGGCTCGCGGGCATGTTCCTGTGTGGCGCATGTGCCGTTCCATGCGTCGACGATGGGTTTATCTCGATGCAACAGGATGCGTCGTGCGAGGCAGCGACGGCAGCGACGACAGCTGGCCCGACGACCACAAGTTCATCGTCCACCACGATGACAACGGACTCGAGCACAAACCCGGACACCATTACGGCGACGACGACCGATACGGATGTGACGACCGATACGGATGTGACGACCGATACGGATGTGACGACCGATACGGATGTG
>CAZUPD010000102.1:0-16622 GCA_964621785.1 uncultured Nannocystaceae bacterium | reverse complement strand
GACGACCGATACGGATGTGACGACCGATACGGATGTGACGACCGATACGGATGTGACGACTGATACGGATTCTCCAAGCTGCGCAAATGACATCATGGACGGAGACGAGACCGATGTCGATTGTGGTGGGGGCTGTTCTCCATGCGCCCGCGGGCTGATGTGTAACGATAACAGCGATTGCGTCACGAACTACTGCGGGGGGACGGTCTGCCTCCCCTTCAACTGTGCGTTGGAAAATGTGGCAAACGAGCAATCCGGGTTTACCGTCGACGGGGGGGAGGGCGAGGCATTGGGTTCCCAAGTCGCTGTTGTAGGCGACTACAACGGCGATGGTCGAGAAGAGTTTGCGGTCAGCACGTTTACGGGTGGCAATGTATACATCGTTCACGGAAAAGATGATCATACACCCGTTTCCACGATGGACCTTTTTGAGGGGATGGGTGGCTATGTCATCACCGGTATCAACGTGGCAAACCATGTCGCGGATATCGATGACCTCAACGCCGACGGGCGCGATGAGCTGATTATCAGTGCCTCCTCCCCAATGGAAGCGGCCTATGTGGTGTTTGGCCAGGCAGATACGGGTCAAATTGATGTCTCCGAACTCGGGGATCAGGGCTATGTCATCCAGGGCAATGTCGGGAGTCCACCCCAGATCGCCAGCCTCGACGATATCAACGACGATGGCCTCGACGAAGTGGTGCTAGGCGACCAGGGTGGACTCATCTATGTCGTCTATGGCAAGGCGGATTCCAATCCCGTTGACCTGGGCAACGTGGCCAATGGAATCGGTGGGTTTGCGATCTCGGGTGACGAGACGTTTGGCAGCCTCGTCGCCGATGGCGGGGACATCGATGGCGATAGTTTGGCGGATATACTGGTGGCGACCGGTGGTGGGACTTCCTACGCAGTCTTGAGTCCGGGGTTTGCGATGCCGTCGCCGATCATTGTAGACGACCTGATTGCGGCTGAAAACGTGATCGAGTTTGCCACCGGAGCGAATGAAGTCAGCGCCATCGATGGTGAGAAAGACTTCAATGGAGATAACGTCCCGGACACAGTCCTAGGGTTTTCAACTGCTTTGAGCGGACAAGGTCTTGTCGGGGCCGTATTTATGGATCCGGTAGTTCCCGTGGTTGACGTCCAGGAGGACTTTGTCACTGCCGGGATGCTTGTCCAGAGTCCGGAGTTTCAAGCTATCGGGACCTCGTTGCGTGCCATTTCGGATATCGATGACGACGGGTTTGACGAGTTCATGATCGGCGGGCCGGGTTCGGGGGGGGTCATCGGCGATGTCTATGTTGTGTACGGGCGTCCCGACAATACGTTGCTGTTTGCGGACCAACTCGCGACGAGCGCAGCCGGGTTTGTGATCTCGGGGCACACTGTGGACGCACTCGAAGGGTTTTCGGTTGATGCCGGCAACATCGACGGGGGCGATTCGGCCGACTTTATTATCGGTGCACCATCGTATATGATAGACGAAGGACGTGTTTACGTGGTGCGTGGCGAGCTGTGTATGACCGAGTGAAGTCGTGGCGTATGGGCGGGTCTGCGGTCGACCCCGAGTGAAGGTCAGCGCCCCACAAACGTTGTGCCTACAACAAAATTACTTCACTTCTAAAATCTCGGCCTGTTTTTTGGTCAGCACCGCATCGGCCTGTGCGACGAACTCGTCGGTGACCTTTTGTACCTTGTCGAGCCCGCGCTTGAGGTCATCTTCGGAGATGTCCTTGTCCTTTTCGGCTTTTTTGAGCATGTCGTTGGCATCGCGACGGGCGCGGCGGCAGCTCACCTTGGCATCCTCGACCATCTCTTTGACCTGTTTGACGAGGTCTTTGCGGCGCTCCTCGTTGAGGGCGGGGACCGGGACGCGGACGATCATGCCGTCGGTGTTGGGGTTGAGGCCGAGTTGGGCGTTGATGATGGCCCGTTCGATGACCGGCACCATGTTGCGGTCCCATGGCTTGACCACCAATAAACGTGCATCTGCAACACTGACGGTACTCACCTGGTTGAGCGGGACCATCGTCCCGTAGCTGTCGACACGGATGTCATCGAGGATCGCCGGGTTGGCGCGGCCGGCCCGGACCTTGGCGAGTTTCTTGCGCAGGGAGTCGATCGCCGACTCCATCTCCATAGTGGCTAGTTCGATGGCTTCATCCAGCATGACTCAGCTCCTGGTCGTCGTCGGTTTGGGGGCGCTTTTTTTGGCCCTCGGGGGCCACGAGTGTACCGATAGTTTCGCCGCACACGACCCGCCGGATGTTGTCGCGCGTGAGCATGTCAAACACGATGATCGGCAGGTTGTTTTCGTTGCACAGCGAGATCGCGGTACTGTCCATGACCTTGAGTCCGCGGGCGAGGACCTCCAAGTAGGTCAGACGCTCGTAGCGGACCGCGTCGCTGTGTTTGGCCGGGTCACGGTCGTAGATCCCGTCGACCTTGGTGGCCTTGAGCAGGACCTCGGCCTGGACCTCCATCGCGCGCAGGGCTGCCGCGGTATCGGTGGTGAAGTAGGGGTTGCCGGTGCCGGCGGCGAAGATCACGACCCGACCCTTTTCGAGGTGCCGGGTTGCGCGGCGGCGGATATAGGGCTCGGCGACCTCTTTCATCTCGATGGCCGAGAGCACGCGGGTGAACACGCCGCGTTGCTCCAACGCATCTTGGAGAGCGAGCGAGTTCATGACGGTGGCGAGCATCCCCATGTAGTCGGCGCTCGCCCGGTCCATGCCCGAGGCGGCAGCGTTGAGCCCGCGAAAGATGTTGCCACCGCCAATGACGATTGCGACTTCGACCTCGAGCGCGACCAAGTCTTCGATCTCGGCTGCGATCGAGCGCAGGACTTCGCCGTCGATGCCATAGCCCTGGCTGCCTTGAAAGGCCTCGCCCGAGAGCTTGAGCAGGATGCGCTTGTAAAACGGTTTGTGTTCGTCGGCCATGGGGGGTTGTTGGCAGTGTGGCGGCAAAAAAAAGAGCGGGTGTGACCCGCTCTGTCTGGCTGCTAGCTTCCGGAGACCTGCGCCGCGACCTCGGCGGCGAAGTTTTCCGACTTCTTCTCGAGGCCTTCGCCTAGCTCGTAGCGGGTGAATCGCCGGATTTGGATGTTCTCACCGAGTTTGGCGATCATCTCTTTGACGATGTCTTCGACCGTTTTCTTGTCTTCCTTGACGAACTTTTGTTCGAGCAGGACGCGCTCGGAGTAGAACTTGTTGATTTGGCCGTCGACGATGCGGTCGACGATCTTCTCCGGCTTGCCCTCGGCCAAGGCTTTTTCACGCAGGATGCCGCGCTCGGCCTCGATCTTGGTTTGGTCCATGTCTTCGCGACGGACGCAATCGGGGTTCATGGCGGCGATCTGCATGGCGACGTCGCGGGCGAAGTCGTGAAACGCCTCGGTCTTGGCCACGAAGTCGGTCTCGCAGTTGACTTCGAGCAGGACGCCAACGCGGTTGTTGCTGTGGATATAGGAGGTCACAACACCTTCGCTGGCGAGGCGGCCGGCCTTTTTGGCGGCGGCGGCCAGGCCCTTTTTGCGCAGGTATTCGATGGCCTTGTCCATGTCACCGTCGCACTCAGTCAGGGCTTTTTTACAGTTTTTGAGCCCGGCGCCGGTGCGCTCGCGGAGTTCTTTAATCAGTGCTGCGGGTACCTTCATCGCTCTTCCTCATGACCCCACCGCTTTGGGCGGGGTTTGCTTGCTTGTACAACTGCTCGGGTTATGGCGTGGGCTCGGTGACGGTTGCCTCCGGGCTGGCGACAGCCTCGGGGGTTGGCAACTGGGTGCGGCGCGAGACGATCTCGACCTTGGGGCCGTCGCCACCGGTGGTCACGCGGATCGGAGCCGGGGCATCGCGGTCGCCGGAGGCATCGCTGGCGGCGCGGGACTTGCCCAGGCGCGTACCCTCGATGCAGGCCTCGGCGATCTTGGTCGAGAACAGTTTGATCGCGCGGATGGCATCGTCGTTGCCCGGGATGATGTGTTGGATCTTGCGCGGGTCGGCGTTGGTATCGGCCACTGCGACGATCGGGATCTTGAGGCGGTTGGCCTCGGTCACGGCGATGTGCTCTTTGATCGGGTCGATGATAAACACCGCGCCCGGGAGCTTGGGCATGTCTTTGATCCCGCCCAAGTTGCGCTCCAACTTGGCTCGGCGGCGCTCGAACATCAGGACCTCTTTTTTGGTCAGCTGCTCGTAGGTGCCGTCGGTCGACATCTTTTCGATGTTGCGAAGCTTCTCGACCGACTGGCGAATGGTCGTCCAGTTGGTGAGGGTGCCGCCCAGCCAGCGGCTGCAGACGAAGAACTGCCCGGCGCGTTGAGCCTCTTGGATCATCACGTCTTGGGCCTGCTTTTTGGTACCGACGAACAGTACCGGCTTGCCCTCGGATGCAACCCCGCGGATGAATGCATAGGCGCGGCGGAACAGGACCGCAGTTTTTTGCAGGTCGATGATGTGGACGCCGCCGCGTGCCCCGTAGATGTAGGGCTTCATGTGCGGGTTCCAGCGCTCGGTGCGGTGGCCGAAGTGGACCCCGGCTTCGAGCAGTTGGCGAACCGTCACGATCCGCTGGCCGTCACTCATGTCGAGTTCTTGATGAACGTCTTGTGTTTCGTTTCCCATGGTTTTCCTGGCGTTTGGCTTGTGCTCCGCTCACCGGTACCCCGCACACCTTCGAATGAAGCGCGACGCCGCAGGGACCTCCCGGAGCATGTTTGGTTTGGGCGGCGGCTTATCACGGTCTTTGGGGGCCAGCAAGGGTTTGCCCCGCCGCTCGCCGCGTGTGCCAGCGACCGTTGTTGTGCCGCGATCGCGTCGCCTTTTTAAAGTTGTGATTTTTCCCGCAGCCGAGGCTCGAGCCTCTAGCGACTGCGATCTGTGGTCGTAGCAGTTGCGGACCTGTTATAAGGCTAGGCAGTCATGTCGCTCACCCGTCCAAACACCCGGGGACTTCAACCGTCGCGCCCGTGGTTGCGTCTGTGCCTGTTGGGTGCGCTCGGGTTTGGGCTCGGGGCCGGCGGTGCATGTTTTACCGACACACCCATCCCGCCGACGTTTCGCTTCCAGTGCACCGACGACGACCAGTGCGATGCGATCACCGACGACGATGGCGAAGTGCTGTACGCCCAGCAATGCATCGACGGCCTGTGTCAGTACACATGCACCACCGACCTGTTGGCCGATCAAAACGACTGTCCTCCTAACGAAGGGTTTTTCGGTTGTTTCAACGGGATCTGCACCCACCTGTGCGACGGCGAAGAACGTCTGTGTTCGGCACCCCACGAGTGTGTGGTCGCCGACCTTCCCCCGGAGGCCGAGGGCCTGTTGAAACAACTCGGGCTCGAAGAGCTCGCGGTCTGCGGCATCCGCTGTGACGATGCAGATGCATCGAGTTGTCCCGACGGCCAGGCTTGTTTTGATGGGTTTTGCGTCGACCTCTCCGGCTTCACGACCGGGTCCGACACAGACACCGACACCGGGACCGACACCGACACCGATACGACCGGAGGGAGCCTGTGAGCCAGCAACCCGTGACACATGCAGCGATCTGCGACTTGGTGAAGGTTGGCTCGCGCGAGAAAAACGGGTTCCTCGCCGGACTCATGGCGGTGTCGATAGGCCTTGCCCCGATCACCGGCTGCGCGACGACTTCGGTCACCAGCGTGCGTCCCGTGACCGACGCCCGTCTCCACGGAATCGGCAACATCGGGGCGCGGACCAACTTCGAGTTGCAGACCGCGGTCCAAAGCGACAAAGGGCTTCCGGGCAGCGACGACGCCCAACCCAACCGCAAAAAGAGCATCACCCCGGCGTTGTTTTGGTCGGGGATCATCATCGGGGCGATCGGCACCGGGGCGACCATCGGTGTCGCCGCTGCTGGCTACGCGACCGAGCGAAAAATCGACAACAGCTTTATGGACGGGATCTCGGGCGAGGACCACCAGACATTGGTCGACCGTGGCAAGACCCTCAACAAGGTCTCCATCGCAACCACGGCGATCGCCTTGGCCGGGTGGTTTATGGCGCTTGCGACCTACGGCTACGACTACACCCACTGTGGTCCGCTGGCTCCGAAAAAACGCAAGTGTGATGAGCTCGGGTTGCAGGCCAAGGTGCCGAAAAAACCGGTGAAGCTACAAGTCTGGGTGCCGCCGCGGTGAGCGGGCAGATCTTCTGATCGCGAACGTCGGGCTGGTAGTTTGCGGACGTGCCCTTGCGACCAGCAGCACAGGAAAACATCGACGGCCTCACACCACGGGTCCTGTTGACCGGGATCCTCGCCCTGGTCGCCGTCGCATTTTTACCTGTACTCGGCTTCCGGTTTGTCTACGACGATACCTGGACCCTGATCACCAACGGTTTTTTGCGTCACCCCGCCGACTGGTGGTTGTTGTTTACCGGCGAGGCCACGGTTCGTCATGTGCCCGACACGTTTCGCCCGACCCTGGTGTTGTTTGATCTGTTGACCTACCAGCTGTTTGGCCTCACCGCCTGGGTCCACCACGCGATTTCAGTGCTCATACATATTGTGGTCTGCGGCCTCGGTGCCTGCTGGCTCGGGCGTGTCGGTGCGCCGATCCGGTTGCGGGCGGCATGGGTCGGGATCTTTGGGTTGTTGGCGATCCATGCCGAGGCTGTCTCGGTGGTTTCGTTTCGCGAAGATTTGCTGGCGGCGGCCTTCGGCCTGGGGGCGTTGTGTGTCGCCTCCGAGGCGATCAACCGGCGGCGCATCGGATGGCGGGGAGCGGCCGCAGCCCTGTTGATGGCGCTCGCCTGTGGGGCCAAGATGAGTGCGGCCGGGCTGCCGTTGCTGTGGTTGATTGTACATGTTTCCCGGCCGTGGACGCCCCTGGATCGTGAGCCCGACCTCGACCGCGGAGGTCCTCGGCCCGCGCCGCGGAGGCAGACCTCCACCCTTATTCTCACGGCACTGCTTGGACTCGGTGTCACGGTCGTCCTGCTGCACACGATCGGCGTGACCGGTTCGGTCGTCCCCTACGGCGGCGAGGTCGATCTACGGCTGTACGCCAACCGGGTCGGGCAGTCTGCAGTGTTGGCTGCATCGATGCCGATCCAGTGGATGTATGTACAGCAAATGTTGATCCCGGTCGGACTCTCGCCCGAATATGTCGATGCTGGGGCGCGGTGGACCGACCCGGCAACCATGATGGCGACCGCAGCATTTGTCCTCGCCATCGCCTATGGTTGTTGGTGCCTGCGAAGACGGCCACTCGTCGCCTGTGTGCTGCTCGGGTTTGTCGCGCTGGCCCTGCCGACCGCCAACTTCGTGCCGATGCCCAACATGCGGGCCGAGCGATTGATGTATCTACCGAGTGTTCCCGTATGCCTCGGACTCGCAGCTGGGCTGCTCGCCGTCGGAAGAATACTGGCACGGCGCCTCGGCCCGCTCTGGATCTGGGCCCCGGTCGTCGTCTGTTGCGTGATCCAGGGAAGCGCCCTGCTGGCGGCCTGTGGTACCTACCGGAGCAATCGCCAGCTGTGGTTGACAGCCGCGGCCAAGGCCCCGGGATCAGCTCGCGCGCAGGCACTTGTGGCCGAGAGCTTGATGGTCGCGTTGCGGCGAACAGATGAGAGTGAGCCGGCACACGCAAGTCTCGTGCGAACAATTGGGGCGCACTGTACAAATGCCGAGCGGCTCGACCCGCAGTATGAGTTGACCCATCTGTGTTTTGCCCGCTTGGCGATCGCCCGGCGCGAGTGGGCTGTGGCAGGTCGTCGATTGCAGCAAGCCCTCGACGTCAGTGTCGATCGCCACGCACGGATCGTCTCGTCAGCCGCCGAGGTGGCGCTCGACAATCCCGCGGTGCCGGCCGATAAACGCCGAGAACTCGCGTTGCAAATACTTGTGCGCGGGATGCGGGAGTATCCATATTCGCCGGAGATCCAGCTGGCAGCGGCCAATGTGCACCACGTCCTCGGCGACGCACAAGCCGCGTTGGAACACCTGCACAACGCCCAACGCCTCGCCCCAGAGCGGGCCCACGTGGTCCTCCGAGAGATCGAAGTGCTCCTCGATCACGGGTCTGTCGACCAAGCCCGAAAGATCTGGACCGAACAACGCCAAGTGATTGTGCGGGCAAACCCCGCACTACAATCCGCAATGAGGACTCGACTCGAGCGAGCCGAACAGTTATTTCCATACGCCCCGTCACCAGCTACCCTCAGCTCCGGAGTTACTTCTGATGAACCGTAAATTTTTTACGCTGCTCGTCATCGCAGCGCTTTCGATTGCCGCGGGGTCTATGGCCTGCAACAACCCCATCAACGAGCTCGAAACCGAAGACGAAAGCGACGGAGCGACTTAATTAAGATCGCGGAGCGGGGTCGTTGCGGGACGAAAGCGTCAGGCCGCGACAGACTTTGGATGTTGTTGCCGGGGTTGTCGTCGCTTCGGGTCTGCTCGGTTTGCGGGACGAAAGCGTCAGGCCGCGACAGACTTTGGATGTTGTTGTCGGGGTTGTCGTCGCTTCGGGTCTGCTCGGTTTTTCGAGCTGATTGCTCGGCTTGCGGAACGAAAGCGGTCGGGGTTCCTCGCTTCGAGTTGTTTGCTCGGTTTGCGGAACGAAAGCGTCAGGCCGCGACAGACTTTGGATGTTGTTGTCGGGGTTCTCGTCGCCTCGAGCTGATTGCTCCGGCTTGCGGAACGAAAGCGGTCGGGGTTCTCGCTTCGAGTTGCTTGCTCGGTTTGCGGAACGAAAGCGTCAGGCCGCGACAGACCTTGGATGTTGTTGTCAGTTCGCTACGAGAACTTCAGCGTTCGCGGCCCCAAACGTTCGGCTAACCCCGCGCGGACAACCCACGCTGCGACGAGAACCCCCGCACCGACGTCCAGCGTAGTGTCGCGGTCCAAACGTTCGCCTAGCGGACACCCCACTCCGCGATCTTAAATCAAACGGAGAAGGAGCTTCCGCAGCCGCAGCTGCCGGTTGTGTTGGGGTTGTTGAACTTGAAGCCTGCGCCTTGGAGGCCCTCGACGTAGTCGATGGTTGTGCCCATCAGATACATGAAGCTCATTGGATCGGACACGAGGCGGACGCTGTTGCTCTCGAACATTTGGTCGCCCTCTGCTGGTTCGTCGAAGTAGAGGTCGTACTGGAACCCCGCACACCCGCCGCCCATCACCTTGACCCGCAGTGCATACGAAACCTCGATGTCTTCGGCATCGCGGATCTCTCGGATCTTTGAGGCTGCGACTTCGGTGACTTGAAGTGCTCCGGCCATCGCGGGATCCGGGGCGATTTCGACTGGGGCGGAGGCGGGGGACGTCTGGGTTTGTGTTTCGGTCGACACGGTGAACTCCATGCGATGGGTGGACATCGCAAAACTTACGTTACGTAAGATGCTCTCCTGACCGACCCGGGTCAAGCAGCCTGATGGCCCGGATCCTCACCTATCACAGCGTTTTGAGTGCGCAGCGTTGTCGGCGTTTGCAGCTCGATTTGACGCGAGCGACTGAGTTGAGATCTCGCCTCGCGTTGTGAGCAGCTCGATTTCACGATTTCGACGAGCTGGTGCGGCATTTCGGAGCTCGGTCGGATGGTCGAGGGGTTTGACAGGCTTGAGCGGTTTGCCTACCGTGCCTGCAGATTTCGCGCAAGGCGCTGAAATTGGTGGAGTATCTCAATGCTGCGAGCCGTCCGTCGTTTCCTTCCCTTCGCCCCTCTCGCCCTGTGTCTCGCGTTGCCCAGTTGTACTGGCCGGGACGACCTTCTCAAGGCCCAGTTTGAACGCGAGGCAGGTGAGAAGAAGGAGGCTGGTGATCCCCCGCCACAGGTTCCGCCCGATCCCGTACGCGAGGAGCTACGCCCCGTCCTTTCCAAGATCTACAGCAATGACCGTCTCCCCGATGTCCTCGACGAAGATGTCGCGGTCACCGACGACAAGTACCCCTACGAACTCACACCCGGGGTCTTGGCGACCATCAAGATCCAAAAGGGACTCAGCAAAGCCGACAAGGCCAAAGCGATCATTTTGGCCACCGCCGAAGCCGACAGTTGGGCGTTTCGCAAGAAGGCTCGGCGCAACTACGCCGACCTGATTCAAAAGATCAAATACGGCTACGGCGAAGATCAAAAACAGCTCATCCTCAAACAGTACATCCAGCTGCACCTGTTGAGTTTCTTCAGTGGTAAAGAAGCCGACGCCGCCATTGGCGAGCTCAGCGGAGATGTTCGCGGTGCGGTCGAGGAGATGCGCAAGCAGTTTATCGCCGACAAGGACAAGATCTGGGAAGATTGGATGGGCGTCAAAATGTATGCCCGTCGAGTTGTCGCCGGCGACGAACCGTTTAAGTCGGTCTTGCGTCAGCTGCGAAAAGACCTCGGCAAAAAAGAAGTTCCGCCACGCACCTGGGCCGACTCGCTCGGGCCACAGTTCAAGGGTTGGGGGTCGACGATCGAGAAAAATGAGGACCTGTTTATCGTCCTCACCAACCTTCGCGAGTTGCGGGAGCGCGTCGAGTTTACCGGCGACACCCACGGGATGTGGCTGATGGAAGGCTCGTCCGAGATCCCCGAAAAGGCCGCCAAACTCAAGCCTGAGAAGGAAACGGGATTTGCTGTTTTGCGCGAGGACTTGGGCGGTGGATACAACGAGCTCACCTTTATCTTCAGCAAGAGGCTCTCGGGCAGTGCACTCAAGCGGGCTTTTTTACAGTCGTTGATCTACCGTCAGTTGCTTTCGGACTTCCAGATGTTGGCGACCGCCGGTGGTGACTTTGCCAAGAAGGGTCCCGACGGTTCGATCGACCGCGAGAGCTCGATCGTGCCCGACAAATACGACCCGTTGTACGCACAGTGTGGCAGCCGGGCCGCCGTCGACACCATGATCACGAGCTACAAGCAGAAGTTCCCGCTGCTCGCCGACCTCAAGGCCTCGCAAACCGACTCCGAGAAGATCCTCAAAACCGCCCATGACTGCATCATCAAGGGGGCGGAGGGCGATATCAAAATCCCCGACAAGGACGACGAGTTCGACTACGAGGGTCCGGCCCCCGGCTCGCGTCTCGCTCTGTTCCAGATGCTCGCCCGGTTTGAAAACATCGACGTCAACATGAAGGCGATGGCCGACGAAGCGCCCAAGACCGAGGAAGACAAGGCGATCGAAGATGCCGAAGCGCGGCTCAAGGCGCTGAGCAACAAAAAATAGTAACCTTTCCGTTCGGAAATGTCTGATCGAGCAGATCAAAACCGTTGATCTGCTCGTGGCGACACTCCTACGAAGGTCAGTTGGGCGCTCCCAAAGCGGGCTGCGATCGGCCCGGTAGGCCCGGGATCCCCTCAATGATCTCGAGCGTGCTGTCATCGTCGATATCGTAAAACCCACCGAGGTGACCGCTGAGTAGGTCTTCTTGGTGGGTCCACACCGAGGTTGAGCCGGGGTTGGGGTTGAGGACCTGCGTGACGGCACCCGTCTGGCCATCGAGGAGCGCGAGGCGAACGAGGACGATGGGCTGCCCAGTCTGTTGGGATCCGATCGCGGTATGCCTCGTCACACAGGACTTCGGTGTTGGTCCAAAAAGTTGTAAGTGCACCATCTTTGTATTTCAACGCGACCGTACCGTGAATTTGTGTGTCACGCCTCGTGGACGCACCGTCGGAAACCGTGCCGGCTGACCTATCAATTCGACCGGGGAGGCGTCGATACAAGCCCGATGTTTTTCGGCCCGCGAAAGTTGAACACAACCCGTTCGACAGCCACACCGTGGGCGGTGTACATCGCCGCAATCGCGGCGAGGAGCTCGTGTTGACCGAGCTTGCACTCCGACCAAAAGTTACAACAAGGGATCAAAATCGCCGGCCGGACAAGGGCCGCTTCGGCGACCGCCCGGGTCGCCTGATCGGGGTGGAGTCCGACGACTAAATCGTAATAGTCGGCGTCTGCTGCATCAAAACATTGCGTCCGGCAAGGAACGCCCTTGAGGGGATAGCCACGCGGATCGATGACCTCGGCTTCGAGATTGTAACGCTTGCGCAACAGCCGACTCAACATGCCCCGACCACCCGCAACGTCGGCGACGTAGCGAACAGCACGACCATAGCGCTGGCCGATAAAAGCCGCGACGGCGTCAAAGCGTCCGGGAGCGCCGTGGAATCGATGTCGCGTACGTGGCATCGCGAGTGGGTGAATTCCATGCTAATGCACAGAAATCATCATCGCCCCCTCGAGTTTGAGGTTTTGCGGCTCCCGCGGCAAACTCACGGTAAAGGTCGAACCCTTCCCGAGCTCGCTGGTGACGGCAACCTGTCCCCCGAGCATCTCGCAAAAATGCTTGACGAGCGCGAGGCCGAGTCCGGAACCCCCGTGGGCGCGTGTCGACGACTCATCGGTTTGTGTGAATGGTAGAAACAGACGCTCAAATTGGTCTTCGGCGATTCCGATCCCGGTATCCTCGACCTCGAATACGATCCACGGTACCCCGTCGTTCATCCGCATCGAGGCGCGCAGTTCGACACGGCCTTCGCCGGTAAATTTACATGCATTTGCAACTAAGTTCGTCAAAATCTGAAACAATTTGGTGCGGTCACATCTCATCTTCCCAATGAGGCGGGAGTAGCTCACCTTGAACACCACAGACTTTTGCAGTGTCAGTGCGGTGGCTGTACGACTAATTTGTTCGAGGAGGTCGCCGATCGGGAAGAGCTCGTAAATCAGCTTCATTTTGCCGGCCTCGATCTTGGACATGTCGAGCACTTCTTCGACCAGTCGCAACAGGTGATGTGCCGACTGGAGCACAACCTCCATGTCCCTACGGACTTCTTCTTGGAGCTCGTCTGCCATCAATCCCAGTTCGGTCAAGCCGATAATCGCGTTGAGTGGTGTCCGCAGTTCATGGCTCATATTGGCGAGGAAAGAGCTTTTGTAGCGCTTCTCTTCGAGGGCCTTATCAACCTGTGCCCTTGTTTCGTCGACCTGTTGTTTGAGTTCGGCATTCTCACTTTGGAGTGCCATCTTGGTTCTCGACTCTTCGGCGAGCTGTTGGACGGCTGCGTTCAGGCCTTCGGTGGTTGCTTTGGATTGCGTGATCACCCGACTTGCGCGGGCGAGCTCCTCCCGGAGATTCTGTACAGTTTCATCGTTGTCCTCAGAAGTACCCCCAATCGGTAGGCCCACGGCGAGGAGAAAAATTGCGGTGCTGGCGACCTCTAGCAGCCCGTCTCCCGCGAGTACGCGCCCCCCTCCAGCCGCGAGTGAGACCAGTACGACGGGCCATGTGGGTTTGTAGTTGCTGGTCCGACAGGTGAGGACTGTTGGGAGAGCGAGGAGCCACGAACTGACACTATCGGTCCAATAGGGTAGTACAAATAAGAGTGTCGCGCTGACGAGGAGCGCAAACATTTCGCTGCCGACGCGGCCGCGAGGGTGGCTGCTGAACAGTTTCGGTGCGAGAATGACGAGAGCGTATATCGCCACCATCGTAAATCCCAGCCGCTGAGACTGTGCACTCGTCTCAAAAACGACCAGCGTCGAGACTGCAACGATCCCAATTGTATACAGGATGCTCCCGCGCGAGCCGAGTATCGTAGCGTGCTTCTCGACCGGTTGGGCCGCTGACGCTGGAGTTGTCAGAAGTGACTTCATCATCGTAGATGCCAGCGAAAATCAGAGCGGGTCGGTATTCGACACCGACCGTAAAAACTCAGCATAAATCATAGCTCAATTTCTGGGTAACCTCGACTCATGAGAATCGCGCGTCGTTGTGGCAGCCCGCTACAGCCCGCAAGAAATACGTTCTTGGAGCGTTGCCGCGGCCTTGGTTGCACGGGACAGCAGCGCGATTTTTTGCGAGTTTCGCAGAAGTTTCGTTCTCAACCGCGCTCTACCCCTTGAAACTCTTGGCGGGATCGATCTATCCTGACCCTAGGCATTGGGATGGTGGAACATGGGCGGCCGAGTAGATTTCAAGATTCCTTTTCTACTGTGCGCGACTATGGCGACCGGTTGTACAGGTGACCTCGAAGACAGGTTTTCTGAAGACGGCGTTCAGCTGCGGGAGTCGCTCTCCAATGGGATTTTGCTGAATGGGATCCTCGTCAATGGGATCCTCTTGAATGGAATTCTGGTCAATGGACCTACCGCAGTCGACTGGTCGTTCAGCGGTCAAGCCGTCAACTTTATCCTCAAGCAATCGAATGGGAAGATTAAGCTCAAATACGACGGTGGCGGCGGTACGACGAATTTCGGCTCGGGTGATGTCATCACAGTCGAGGTTGTCGTCGACAATCAAGATTACAAAATCAAATTTTCCGACTACGAAAACGTCAGCGGGGCGCCGTATCATTTCCAAACCATCGAAGTTGCACCGTGGGAGGGGTCGGACTGGGGTTCGTTTACTTCGGCATGTGGCAACCCGAATGACCGGGCGGTTGTGGTTTCTGGTTATTGGGACAACTCCGGTGTCTGGGTCGACGATTCGGACGTCGTCTCGTTTGCATGTGAGTCCGGCGATGCCGTCGGCAAAGCCGTTGTCCTCGGATACCACCCTGAAGATACCTATGGTAACGTCAGTTTACGGCCGTACCACCAGGCCGCGATTCGGGCCATCCGTGCCGACTACTGCTACAACAGCACGTCCTACACACAAAATGGCATGGTCATCGACCTGTACGACACTCTCGGTGTAGTCAGCCAGGACTCGACCTACCCGATCGAAGCTGTCTGGGGAGAGACACAAGCCCTCTGTGTAGGCGTTCCCCGCCACTCGAGCCACCCGCGTTCATCAATTCCCTGCTCGGTCCCCAACTGTGATACGCAGACCGACGAGTACTGGGAATCGCATCCCGATGCACTTGTGATTACACGAACGGCTCCAGGTACCTGACTCAACGTCCGCCCGGTTTGCGCCTACAACAGCGCGACGTACCGAGTTAGCTGCCCTGCGGCTCCGGGTTATCTGTCACTGGTGGGCGCCCCGAGACGGATGCGCATACACGAAACCCGACCTGTGCGTCGCGAAACGATGCGTCGATCACGGTGCGGTTGACCGATTGCCCGACAATTTTCTGGAAGAAAAAAGCACCACTTCGCAGGGCGAACTCTCCGTCGAGGGATGACCGGGTCCACTCGCCGACATTTCCGACGAGTTCCTCGACACCGAATGGGCTTGCCGACTGTGGATACGAACCGACGGCATCCGGACCCACCTGCGAGACCACGCGATCATGTGAAATGTCGATATTTGCTTCGTCTCCGCTGACGTCATAGCCATGTGGGTAGGTTCTCGCATCGGCCCCCCGGGCAGCACGTTCCCATTCGATTTCACGACATAGACGCGCACCCGGTAGTTTGCCCGACTGGTCGAGCCACTCGAGAAACCGCAACGCTTCCACACTGCTCACACCGGCGACGGGCATCTGCATCCAGTCCTGTTCTTTTCGCGTTGTCCGGGTCGGATAGATCAGGTTCTCGCCCTGGGCGGCGATGAAGTGCTCCTCGCCGCGCGTGAGGTCCAATTGCCACTTTCCGTCGACCTGGGTGAGTTTGAGTCCCAAGCCAAGCGATGCAATATTGGGTACAAATGGCTCGCGCTCCGCCTCGGGCATTGCTTCCAAAAACTCGATCCATTCGGCAAAAGTTGTCTCGTGCCGGGCGATGAGAAACGCACCCGTCGACCGGGTGTGCAGGGGAGGTGCAGATGTCAATAGGTGACGCACGATATCATCGCTACTGCCAAACAAGAACGAGCCTGCAGGTATATACACATAACCGTGGGGGATCGCATCGGCCGGCGGTACCGTGATGTCGAGCCCGACGGTGGCGTTTCGTTCGATTTGGAAGGGTGCATATACAGGGGGACGATCGGGCAATGTCAGCGTCAGTCGGTAGCTCCCTTGTGCCAGCGAAATTTCCGTCGACGTCTCCAGCGCTCGCACCGGAGTGAGGACCAATCGCTGGGCTTCATTTTTTTGATATTGCTCGAGCATCACCACCGCGCCCTCGGGCTGGACCGTAAGCGCGAGTACACCTGGAGCGTTCCACGCAGCGCTGCGCTGCCCCCCCACGTCGTAGAGTTCGAGGCGGGTCAGGAGCTCCGCAACCTGCTTGTCCCGATGCAGTGCCTGGGCCAACAAGGCCCGCTCGTAGAGAACGTCTGCGAGCCATCCGCGTACATCTGTTCGTGTGGGGTCGAGGGCGAGCGCAGCTTCAAATTCCCCCGCGGCCTTCATGAATCCCGTGTCGGCAGCTGTCGATGCCTCGAGTGAACGCGACCAACTCTGCTCGCCGCTGTCGGCATCGCGTTTTTCAAAAGCTGTAAATGCATCCGCCCGGGCCTGCTCAAATTGTTCGAGGCTTGACTTCCCTTGTGTATACATCTGATGGGCGACCTGCACCCGCTGGGCAACCCGTTCGCTCAAATCATAATAGTTCTGAATCCGGACGCCGATGTAGGTCGCACCGAGAAGCAGGGGGATGCCGAGGATAATTGCCCGCAATGCCCATCGCCGCTGGCGAACCGCACGTCGGCTCGCGGCGAGAAAATCCCGTTCGACACGTCGCAATGCGGCGTGCTCGAGGGTTGCCGACTCCTGGACCTGCTCGGCACCCCACAGCGTGCTGCGGGGGAACTGAAGACGTTTCCACTCGTCCGCCGATAGTCGC
>CAZUPD010000101.1:0-28812 GCA_964621785.1 uncultured Nannocystaceae bacterium | reverse complement strand
TGGAAGCAGTGGGGACACGAGGCGATGACCTTGGTGACCTTGTGCTCGTTGAACAGCGCGACCTGTTCGCTGGCCATCATTTGGAAGTTCATCTCGTCGCCCAAGCGGCGGACGGTGTCGCCAGTGCATTTTTCCTGCTTACCCAAAACGGCGTAGCTGACCCCGGCTGCCTCTAACACCGTGACCAATGCCCGGGTCGTTTTCTTGGCGTTATCGTCGAAGGCGCCCGCGCAGCCGACGAACAGCAAGTACTCGGCATCGGGTTTTTCTTCGATCGTCGGAACCGTGAACTCGAGCGCTTCGGCCCATTGCATGCGGTCGTCCTCAGGCAGGCTCCACGGATTGCCTGAACCGGAGATGTTGCCGAGTACGCGGGTGACGTCCCCGGGAGTGCGACCGGTCTCGTCGTTGAGGACGATGTGTTGGCGCATCTGCAGGATCTTCAGTGGGTGGTCGATGAACACCGGGCACACCTCTTGACAGGCGCCGCAGGTGGTACAGGCCCAAAGTGTTTCGTCTTTGACCCGACCGCCGACCAGCGGAGGCATGGCATTGAGCTCGTCTTTGATTTTGTCGATCAGGTTTTGATTGGGGTTTTTGGCCTGCTCCTCGGCGGCCTCGGCCTCGGCCTCGTCCTCGTCGGGCTCTTTGAGGGACCCGCCTAGCTTTTTGAGTTGTAACAGCAAATTTCCCCGATCCTTCATCTCGTCCTTGAGGTCGTGAATCAGGTGCATTGGGCTGAGGGGTTTTTCGGTGGCAAACGCCGGGCAGTAACTGGTGCAGCGGGCACACTCGGTGCACGAGTAGTTGTCGATCAGGCTCTTCCAGGTGAAGTCCTCGATCTTGCCCACGCCCCAGTTGTCGAACAGCGGCTCGGCATCGGGATCGTCGGGGTCGCCGTCAAACAGGGCGACTTTTGGCATGGCCCCGCGCTGGCCCTGGTTGCGAAAGAAGATGTTGGGGCCAGAACCCAATACGTGGATGTGTTTGGAGAACGGCAGGTAGTTGAGGAACGCCAGCAGGATGACGACGTGGACCCACCAAAACGTTTCGCTGATGAGGTGGGCGACGTCTGGGTCGATGTGGACCTGGTAGATGGCACCCAGTGTATGTGCACCGAGTAGCTGGGCAAAGTGGGCCGAGACCGGGTTACTCGGATGAAAGTGGCCCTCAGCTGCGAGGTGGAAACCGTGGTAGCCAAAGTGGCTGATCGTCAGCAGGGTAATCGCCCCCAAGATCAACATGGCGTCGAGGCTGAGGGGGACGAACGCCGGGCGGATAAATCGGCGGGAAATGGCGAAGATCATCACCATCAACACGATTAGGTTGGCCCAGTCGATCACCCACTGCAGGTGGGCGTAAACGGCATCGCCGAGGATGACACCGAAGTTGAACCACTCGCCTAGGATCCCGCTGAGGATCATGTCGGTCGAGGCGATGGTGAGGACCAAAAAGCCCCAGTAGATAGCGAGGTGGTGCCAGCTGCGACGCTCTTCGGCGACTTTGCGTTGACCGAAGAAGAACTTGAACAGACTGCCGATCCGTTGACCCGTGGTCTCGGGCAACTTCTGCTCCCGGCCGAGCAGCGCGATCTTGATAAAGTGCGTGAGGTTGTAGGCAAACAACCCAAACGAGAAAGCTGCGAGGGTGGCAAAAACGATCTGTTTCATGGCTGGGAAGCTGGCCCCGGGTACACCAGCGAGCCGCTGCTATACCACAGCACGGACCATCGGGGCTGACTGCACGACGCACCCCATGAAATTCTCAGCTCGAAGCAGCAAAGATGTTCGTGGCTGCCCAATCGCGGCCCCGTGTGGGATGGACTGCTAACCTGTCTGGAGAGTCCTACCCGAAGTTTCGCCGAGCGTTGATAGCGCGGTTGGCCTGCGATGCCCCAGACGATCAACAACTTCTTCGACCTCCTGCTGATCAGCGATCTGCATCTGGGGTCGCATCTCAAACCGCGGTTGCGGGGGGAATCGGTCCATCTCGCGGCCCGCGTCGATCGCCAGCTCCCCCGGTTTTTGGACCACTACCTCAAGACCGGCAAGCGCTGGCAACTGGTGATCAACGGCGATTTCATCGATTTTTGGAACATTGTCCTCGAGTCTGAGCGCGACTTGATCGGCGAGCGGCTCGCGGTTCGTCGATTACACGCCGCACTCGATGCCTACCCCGGCATCGAAGATGGGTTGCGCCGGTTTTTGAGTGCCGGGAACGGAATTGTGTTTGTCACAGGCAACCACGATGCGGAGTTGCTGTATCCGGCCGTTCGTCGGGCGATTGTCGAACGTCTCCAAGGCGAGCATGTGTCTGACGCAGATGTGTTTACGACCACCGGGGCGACCCATATTTCGCAGTTGGCAGCCGGAAAAGTTCAGTTCGTTCCCTGGTTTTTGCGTGAAGATGGCGGCGTGTGGATCGAGCACGGGCACAACTTCGACCCGCCGTGCGCCACGACTGACGTGTTGTCGCCGACCCGTGGCGACCGCTTGGTGATGTCGCTGGCTGAGGTGGCGACCCGAAGTTTCACCAATCTCATGCCGGAGATCGACTACGACGCACCCGATCGGTACACGACCTGGGACTATGTTCGCTGGGCCTGTGCCCGGGGGTTACGGTTTGTCCTGCTGGTTGTCACCCTCTATCTGCGGATGGTCGGGCGGATGCTCAAGCTGTGGGCCCGGACGGGACGCGTCGACCGCGTCGGCCGTTCTCGGCACGGTGAACGGCTGGCGCGTGTGGCCCAGAATACCGGTCTTCAGATGAGCACTCTGACGGCAATTGCTGCGATGGCACCGCCTCCGTCCTCGGCGACGGTCGGTGGCGTCCTCAGTGTGACCGCCCTCGACTTGATCCTCTCGTTTCTCAGTTCGGCAGCCATTTGTGGCGGACTCGCGCTCGGGCTGAGTGGCGGGTTTTGGCTCGCCGCAGTCACGGGAATTGCCGCTGGTGCGGTCGCAGCTCGGGGTGTCCTCCGTCGCCGACGCAAGCGGGCGGTCCACGAAGACATGGCCGAAGTTGCGGCTTCGGTGGGACGCGTCGCCGGCACGCCGTTGGTGTTGATGGGCCACTCCCACCACGGGGAGCTGTGCATCAACCACGGAGTGATCTATGGCAACAGCGGGTGTTGGCTCGACGGTTCGCACTTGGTCGTGCACCGAGATCCACACACCCGGCGAGTCGCCGAAGTCGAGTTACGGACGTGGCGAAACCACGGTGTGGTGATCCGCAAACAGCTCGCCGTGCCTGAAACGATTGATACGGGTACATCGCTCCTACGCGGGCGTGTGTTGGCTGGAGGATAGCTCGTCAGGATCGGTCGCGTGCATCCAGTTTTTCGAGACCAGCACGGGCATCGACAACGGCCTCGCGCACGCTGGCAAACCGACTGTGCTCGAGCGCATCGAGCATGGGTAAGCCGCGCTGTGGGTCGATCCGGGCGAGTGCATATGCACAGCGTACCCGGGTGCTCCCGGAGATCAGCCACTTGCGTGCAAGGTGTTCGATGACCGGGATTGCCGCTGGGGGAGCCTGAGGACCGAGGACTGCGAGGGCTTCGAGTGCACGCCCGCGAAGCGAGCGCTGCTGAGTTGACGTCACCGCTTGTAGCAACCGGGGTCCCGCTGACGGGTCGCGGGCAGCTGCGAGCCCGAGGGCCGCGCTAAACGTGGTTTCGTGAGGCATTTTTGGATCTTCGAGACGTGCGCGTAGGAGCTTACATGTATATGCACTCGGAGGATCCATTCCGGAGAGAGCCTCGGCCAGACCCGCCGCCACCTGTGGATCTGACTCGGCTTCGAGGGTGCGGGCAAGCGCCTGCTCGGCCTGTGGACCAGCGACGTCGATCAACCCAGTCGCTGCTTGATACCGGACTTCCGGGTACCCCGAACGCAGCAGAGCTTCGAGGTGTTCACATACCTGGTGATGGGTGTGGTTGGCATCCTCGTCGGTTTCGCGGGCAGCGTCCGCAGCCTCTCCGAGGACGGTCATCGCGATCACAGCACACTCCCGCAGGTAGCGTTGCGCATCCTCGTCGAAATCGAGTAGGGCCGAGTCAGCCGAGGTGGTGGCCGGAACACTTGCCCATGCAACGACCATTCCCAGGACCCGTGGATCTCCGAGTTGTCCGAGCGAGGCGGCAGCGACCGCACGGTTGGCCGGCGCGGCGTCGGTGGCGATGGCATTGCGCAACAGATCTTGGACTGCCGGACCCTGTGGATGTTTGCCGGCGGCCTGCCAAATCGGCCGAGGAGGTTGTTGCTCGCCGATCTCCTGCAACAAGCACAGGCCGAGATGTTGCAGCGCCACGTTGCGGACTCGCGGGTCGGCTTCCTCGGCGTCACGGATCGCCGCGTCGAGGGACAACGGAATCCGATCACCGCGCTTGCGTCGCCAACTACCGAGAAGGTCGAACACGGAGGGGGGCGTCCGGTGGGGGGTTGGCACTGCCGTAGAGGCGGGTGACTTCTTCGGCCATGCGGCCGCGAACCGCCAAGCTCAACATCCGCAAGTCACTGGCGAGCGACCACAGCGGATGGCCAAAGGTCGCGGGGCGATTTCCCTCGACCACAAAGTGCCCAAACCACGCGGGGCCGTATCCGAGGACTGGCGCGGCGATGACCCACATGTAGTCACCTGCCAACAAACCGTAGAAAACCGCGACTAGGGCCGCCGTGGTTCCGAGGTAATGGAGCGCCCGTGAGATGGGATTGCGGTGGGCTCCGACGTAGATGGGCCAGAATTCGGCATAACTCCGCGGTTGCATCGGCGCCGAGTATACAGGAGTCGGCGGGAGACCCGACGCCGCAGGTGACGGTTCTCGGACGTTGTTTGCCAACCTTGACCGACGTGCGACTTACACGCGATGATGGACCTCTACCCTTTCGTCGAGGTTTTGATCGATGGCTATGTCTTGTTTTCGTAGTGTGTTTTCATCCCGCACCGCAGTCTTTGTCGCGTTGCTAGCTCTCCCGTGCTTGCAAGCCTGTGGGGACGACTCGACGATGGAGACGGACACCGCGTCCGAGTCCGATACCCGTTACGACTATGACCTCGACTACGAGTTCGATGTGATCGTCGACTTCGACTACGAGTACGAGTACGTCACGGACTACGATGTCGGGCCGACCGACAGCTGCTTGGATTATTGCGAGATCGACTACGACTACGACTACGCCTACGATGTTCCCGACTACGAGATCGACTACGACATCGACTACGACCTCGATTACGAGTGGGACTACGAGATCGATGTCGATTACGACGTCGACTACGAGATCGACTACGACGACACGTTGACGATCACGGATACGGACACGGACACGGACACGGACACGTGGACGGATACGGATACGGATACCGACTCATGGACCGATACGGACACGGACACCACCGATGGCACCGATACGTGGTCGACCGATACGGACACGGATACCACGGACACGGACACAGACACGGACACGGATACCGATACGGATACGGATACCGGTGGTGAGGAGGGCTTTCCCCCGCCTGGCGATTTTGGTGACGATGTCCAAGAGACCGACTTGGTCGGTACGTGGACGTTGAACTGGACATTCGACTCCGACAATCAGCTGTTTGTTTGGGACGTCGACGCCGGCTGGAACTCGGAACTGCAGATCAGCGAAACCGGCGATTTTGTCTGGCGCGAGCTCGATACCAACTGCATGAACGAAACCATCGGATCTGGGTTTTTGTGGGTCGAGGGCTCGCAGATCATCATGCATGTCGATGTTTGGGAGCGTCCGCTCCCGTGGGATTCGATGCCGGTGTTGGGCGAGGTGTTTGAGCCTCCATTCCGCGTGCGCATGAGCTACTCGCTGCAGGGTCCCAATCTCAGCTTCTCGGCTCCGCCGGCGATCACCGAAACGTCGCCCTACGACGCCCGATCCGAAACCCGACAGACGTTTGAAGGAGAGTTCCTCGGCGGCTGGTACTACGGGGAGACCGAGTTGTGGGCGATTCCCGAAGGGCAGTTGGGGGCCCATCTGATCGTGCGTGACGTGTTCCGCACCTACCTAGAGCCCCACTGGCCCAACCCCGATCCAAACAACTTCCCGTATGAAGGCGGCGGAAGTGCGAGCTACCAACGTATTTGGTGGTACAACGATCCGGTCCTCTACGAAGATATCGTCTACAAGGGCGGCAATTGGACCTGTCTCAATGGATGTACCCAACCGGCTGGGACCGCGCTCATCGACGGCAGCAATCTCCACGCCTACGGGCCCTACGCCGGATTCTCGCACATGATGAGCTACCAGAGCGGACGCACGTTCAAGGCGACCGTCGAACCGCTTTGCCCGTAGGTATCCAACGGTTCGAACGCTCCGCCTTTTCCGAAATCTCGCTACAAATCAGGAAGACCGGGCTCCTGACAGCCCGGTCTTCCACATGATGTATTTGCAAATAAATTGTTTGTGATTACAAACCGAGTAGGTCGCGCACGCTTCCGGTCACCGCCGCAGTCGGCAGACACATGCGGCCACCGGCGGCCCGTACCGCGTCGCGCATCTCGCTGGTCGGCTGGTCGTGAACCGCGATAATCGTCGGTTTGGCGGATGATCCCGCAAGTTTTGCGATCGCCTCGGACTTGTCGATATCAGGGATATTGAGGCTGAGGATCACATACTTGGGGGGCGCAGCTTGGGACACGAGCAGCGAGTCGGCACCGGTCTGGGCGGTCAACACTTCGACCGGGTCGCCGGCGGCGAGCTCGTCCTTGACGCGGGCCCGGAAGTCGGCATTTTGCGTGACGATGAGGACCCGAGGCACGGCGGTCGAGGCCGCGGGTTTTGGTGGCTCTTCGCGCAGGTTGAACGAGTCGAGGACCCGGGCCCGCACCGCACTCACGTCGAGGGGCTTGCGCAGACAGCCGGCTGCACCAGCGGCGAGAATCCGTTCGGTGTTGGCCTCGGTGTAATAGCCGGTGATCGCGACAATCTCGGTGTGGGTGGTGGTCGCGTCACGCTTGAGCCGGGTACACACCTCAAAACCGTCGACGCCGGGCATCATCAGATCCAAGAAGATCAGCTGGGGACGAAAGAGTGCAACCAAGCGGCCGGCATCAAAGGCATCGCGGGCGACCTCGATCTCAAACGGGTGGGGGAGGTCCTTGACGACATCGCGGACCAGGTCGAGGACCACCGGCTCATCGTCGACAACCAGGATCCGACCGACTTCGTTGCCGGTTTGGGTCGTAAATGGAATCCCGCGTTCGGAACAGACGCGCTCGAGATCCTCGCGACGGACACGCCGGTGACCACCGACGGTTTTAAACGCCGGGATGAGACCATCTTCGATCCAGCGGATCACGGTGGTGGGGGTGACGCAACAGATCTTTGCGACATCGTGGGTGGAATAGGTGTCCTTGACAGGTGTACGTGCGCGGCTCATTCGTGTCTCGTTGGCTCGTGCGATTGCTTCGATGAACTCGAAGGTTGTTGCGATGGTTGATGATACACAGGATTTTCCGGACTCATCGGGAGGAGCACCGTAAACGTCGTCCCACGTTGCGGGCGAGAGTCGACGAGGATATCACCTCCGTGGTCCTTGATAATGCCGTAGGAAATCGCCAAGCCGAGCCCGGTCCCCTTGCCGATTTCCTTGGTGCTAAAAAATGGGTCGAAGATCCGGGCTTTGACCTCGTCGGGAATGCCGTGGCCGTCATCTGTGACCGAAAGTCGCAGGGTTTGGGCATCGTGGCGGGTAAGTGCGATCTGAAGGGTGCCGCCGCGGGTCATGGCATCGACGGCGTTGCTGCACAGGTTGAGGAGGACCTGCTCGATCTGGTCTGCATCTGCAACAATCTCCGACGGTCCTGGATCGAGCTGGCGCAACACCGTGACGTTGTGCATCCGCCACTGGTACTCGCCGATGGCGACGACGCGGTCGATCAACTGGGCGAGGTCAAACCGCCGGCGCAGGCCATCTTTTTGGCGGGAGAACAGCAACACCCCCTCGACGATCTTGCGGCAGCGCTCCCCGCTGACCGCGATTTTCTCGACCATCTCGCGGACCCGCGGCTCGAGTTGTTTTTCGAGCAAGAGCTTGGAGTAGCCGACCACGCCGGTGAGGGGGTTGTTGATCTCGTGGGCGATACCCGCTGCCAGTAGTCCGACTGCCGCGAGTTTTTGGCTTTTGAGTACTTGGTCCTCGAGCGCCCGCCGATGTCGGAGGTCGAGCCCGACCAACACGGCACCTCGGACAGAGTCCGCATCGCGGAGCACTCGAGCCTCGACGTGAAGCGGGACCGGACTGCCGTTGCCGTCACTCACAACCAACTCGCGGGCGATCGCACCGCGCTCGAGCAACTCGTGCCACAACTCGCGCCAGTGATTCGGGTCGGCTTGGGCGATGTCGATGCCAAAGCGTTTGCCGTGGGCCTGATCTTCGCTGATCCCCAACAATTGTTCGCTGGCCCGGTTCCACCGCACGATCCGGCCGTCGGCGTCGAGCGAGTTGAGCATGACGGTGGTTTGGTCGAGCAACATCGCCTGGTAACTGGCGAGGGCTTCGGTCTCGACCACGAGCAGACCGTTGGCGAGGCCGAGGCCCAATTGCGAGGCGAGTTGCGACAACAGAGCCCGTTCTTCTCGGGTGAGCTCGGACGGGCGCAGCAACAGGAGGTAGCCGACGATCCCAGAGGGGGCCGCGAGCAGAACCCGAACAGCACAGGTCGACGCGTCGCGGGGCGTGACACCAAAAATTTGCGTGTGCGTCGGGTCGTCGCCAGGGCAGGGGTCGACCACCGGAGCCGAGGCCCAGCTGTCCGGAGGGGCACCCTCGAGTTCTTCGATATACACCGAATGATCCGCGTCGACGCGCCATCGCTCCCACTTGCCGCCGACCTTGGTCACGACCGAGGCGCGCTCACACTCGAAGGCATCCATCAATGCCGTGCAGGCTGCCGGTACGCTCTCATGAGGAAGGACCGACGACACGAGACGGCGGTCGATCAAGGCGGTGAGTCGTTGTTCAAACTCGCGGTTGCGCCGAGCCGATAAGTCGCGCAGGAGGGCGACGGTCGACTGTGCCGAGCCGCGACCAGCTGCGAGGGAAAGTTCAACCGGAACCCGATCGCCGGCCGGGGTTGCGAGATCAACTTCGCCGTACCAGCTCCCAGCCGCCGCGAGATCGAGGGCCTCTGACAGGCGCGACATACTCGCCGGATCGGCAAATTCCAACAGGCTGCGCCCGATCAGCGGACTGGCGAGCAACTGGCGAGCAGCCGGATTTGCATGGACGATCTGGCCACTCGAGTCGAGCAACACCATTCCGTGATCGAGGGCTTCGAGGCAGCGACTGATCGCCTGGCCCATCGAACGCTCGGGAACCTGCTCAAACTCGGTGCTCAGCGAAGCGCGGCAGGTCACCAACACATTGCCGGCCGACAATTTGTTCGCCCTTACTTGGCAAATAAATGGATCGGCGCGTTTGGGGGTGAGGGTGAGTTCGAGCGAAAAACTGTGCCCCTGGGTCCGCTGCCGCAGGTCGATAAACGCCCGGCCAAACGCACCGGCATCGCGCACCCGACGGATCCACAGCAACAACGGCTGGCCGACAATCTGTTCGTTGGCGACTTGGAGGCGTTCGCTGAGCGCGTGGTTGGCGGTGAGGACAAGACCGTTGAGGTCGAGGATCGCGGCCGGGAACGCGAGTCCGTCGAGGAGTTCACGCGAGACGTCGAGCCGGTCGTGGTGTTCGCGAGCCGGGTCGATGAGCTGAAAAGTCGTTGTCGGTCGTCCGCGACTCACCACGTCATCCCATCCACGCAGCCTCCGTAAAAAGAAGCCGCATCCTCCGGGGTACTACTCCAAAAATCGCGGGGCCACAGGTTCTGCAAAACTGTGATCCTGTGTGTCGTGTCACTGTGGCCCTCTGACACAGAATTGCACCCCGAGGATTCACGGAGCGAGGTCATCGGTGATTTCAGTTGTCCCGCATTTCGGTGGTATCAACGGGCTGGCAGCGCAAATGGCATCGTCTCAGCAATCTTCCAGTACACCCGCAACCTCCGCACCTCCACGGCTTGCATCGACAGTTGTCGTCACGCGGCCCGGGCCCGAAGGCGACGAAATTTTCATGCTCCGTCGCAGCGCCCGGAGTGCGTTTATGCCAGATGCGTTGGTGTTTCCCGGGGGCAAGGTCGACCCCGGCGATGGTGCGCATGGGTCCGATACTGCATTTGAGCAGGCTGCACGGCGCGAATGTGTCGAAGAGAGCCGGATCGAGTTGGGCGACATTCACCTGCAGTGGTTTGACACGTGGACCACCCCATCTGCAGAACCGCGCAGGTTCACAGCTCGGTTCTACCTCGCCCGTCTATCGCCCGGCAGTGGGCAGCGTGCCTGTGCCGATGGACACGAGACCCACGACGGCCAGTGGGCGACGGCCGAGCAGTTCTTGAACTTGTGGAAAGCCGAAGAGGTTGACCTCCCGCCACCGACCCTGTGCACGCTGCTGCGGTTTTGCGATCCAAACTGGTCGGCCATCCTCGAGGCCGAGTTTTTTGAAGCCGCCGCCCTGCGCGAAACAATCCTACCGAAATGGGAGTTACGGCCCCCGGCCGACCATCCGGGGTTCGAGCTTCCCGAGGGGGACTGCCACCATGTGTTTTTACCCCACGATCGCGAATACGCGACACTTCCAGGCGAATCGGGTGGGACACCCGCCCGCCTCCACGGATTGCCCACACGGATGATTCGCCTGCAAAAAGTTTGGAGGCCGGTCCCGTGAACTTGAGTCTACAACGACTTCGAACCGCGAGCCTCCTCGCTGCATCCTTGGCGCTCGCCTGCCAACCGTCGACGAAGCCGAGCGAAGACCGGCCGGCCAAAACCGGACAACCGCTCCAAAGTCCAGGACTCGACCCGTCCGACGAGATCGGGGAGATACCCGAAGCGGGCCAAGAGAGTTTGCTCGACTGGATCGATCCCGACGCGGTCGGGGTGATGTACTGGAGCGGCGGCGAGAATGTCGTCTCGACGTTCGAGGCCGATGGTTTAGTGACGCTGTTTGGTCTGCCTCCGCGGGCCGAACAATTGTTGCGCGACCACGAAGCTGTCTTTACCGGTCTCTCGGTACTTCTCGAAACCGACCACAAGGGCGTCCAAGCCTGGGTTACGGGCGAATCGCTGGCGATGTTACCGGTGATGGCGAGAGGCACCTACTCGGTCCTGCGCACCGAAAAACCGACGTCTGAACTGGCCGCCAAACTCGAGGCTGCGGGCATGCTCTCGCGCGAGGTCGAGGGGCTCAAAGTACTCGAACCGACCGGATCGTTTGTTTGGCGAGGTGTCGTCCTCGACGATCGCACCCTGGCATTTGTCCCGGCCAGCGAAGTCGGTTCGGGGCTCGGGCCCCTGACTGCGGCCCGCGACCTTCCGGCATCGGAGATCGAGACCCAGATCAAGCAGCTCAAACAGGAGGACCACCAGATGCTGGCCGAGTTATTCCTGCAGGGTCCGATGATGCACATCGACGTCGACGACCCGATCGGCGTGGTTCGCTTTACCCTGCGGCGGTGGCAAACCCAAGGTGCTGAGGGAATCGTGATGATGCAACCACTCGGCGACCCGGCGAGCGCGGCCTCGGCACTTGAAGATCGAGACGACTCACTCGAGACCGAGCAGATGAAGGTATTGATGGACAAGGTCGCGTTTGTTGCCGCCGGGCCAGTGGTCCAGGGTCGCCTACAGATGCCCCCGGAGGATCTTCGGCATCTCCAGAGGTCAGACCTCTGATGCGGTTGGTTCGAGCACTTGTTGTGTGTACATGTTTCTCGTCGGGATGTGGCCAGCCAGATCACACACCCACACCCGAAGCCGTTCCTACGGCTCACAAACCCGAGAAATCGTCCGCCAATGGGATGACAGACGACGGTCCTGTGCCAGGTTGCCAACCGGGGGACCCACTCGATCCAAGCAAACTTCCGGAGGATGTCCGCCTCGCCGTCTGGCTCGATCGAGCTGGAGGACGTTCTCAGCGCGCTGGCTCGCTTGCCGATGTTCCCGAAGTTGGGTCCCGCGAATTTTCCGAGCCGACCCTGGCAACGCGCGAGAAAAACCACGGGATGCTCGCGCGCGACATCGAAGCACTCGCTCAAAAACTCGATGGGCGTTCGCCCGACGAACCTCCGCTGCCGATCGTCGTCGATCTCGGTTTGCGTCAGTTGGGTCTCCAATACGATTTGGTACGCGACATCCTGCAACCGCTCGGAATGTGGCCCGACGAGGTGTTGTGGCTGCACCGGCGTGATGGGACAGCAATCTGGTTGTGGCACGCACGTTGCGACCTCGAGCTTCTCGAAGCGGCGGCGCAACGCTGGAAATTGCGCAAGCGAGCGACGGTCGAAGGAGTTGTGTTGGAGCCCCAGCGTTCGTTGTCGGGCGTCGTTCCCAATGATCCGTTTCCCTATGACCTCGTGGGACTGCCCGGCGATCGATGGTTGCTCACACCTGCTGGGTCGGGAACCGCGAGCGCTCGGTGGTTGCTCGAAGGGTCACCTCGCGAAGATGCTGACGCAGGCGCGGCTGCGGATACTCCAGGGACGGTACTGGCGAAGTTGCAACCGGGAGCTGTGCGTGCGGTCGCGGCGACCACCGGACTGTTGCTCGCAGGCGACGACTCAGCGAATCGTGCGCTGTTCACTCTCCGGGCACATGCCGGGGAAGTTGAAGTTTCATCTCCATGAGCGACATGTCTGCACGCGCGCGTGTGAGAATGTGCCTCGCGTGCGTCAAACGCCATCACGTACCCGATAGCGCGAGCCAATGCGCGGGAAAAACCCTCGGCTCGACGAGCAAACGAGAGGTTTGCTGTACACCGAATTTTGTTTTGATGCGTAGACGCGACAGGACTTGTGATACGGTCCCCCGCACCTCCAGGAGATCCTAGAACGTGAAGACCCTGCTCTCAACAGTTGCTGTCAGCTGCCTTTCCATTTTGCTCGCCGCCGGATGCGGGACCAAAAACCAAGACACCACGACTCCACCCGGCGATACGGGAGCCGTCGAAGACGGCGGAGATGGAGATGGAGACAGCGGCTCCAACGAGGACGGTGGCGACGGGGATTCCGGTGGTGACGGCGACGGCGACGAAGCTTCGTCCGGTGGCACTGGCGTCAAAGAGTGCGACGCTGAGGTTTCCGACACACCAGCCGCCTTCTTCGCCGATCGCGTCCTCGTCCGACTGCCCAAGGGGGTCGAGCTCGTCGAGCGCAACGAAGTTCTGGCGCGTGTGCCCAACAGCAACCAGCAGTCGGCGTGCGAAGTCATCGTCAGCAACGGCGCCTTGGGCTACTTCCAGGCCGATCCAGGGAAGGATCCCAAGACGACCCGCGACGAAATCCTCACCCAGTTTGGATACCCGCTCGACGATGCCACGTGGTCCGACGAAAACCTCCAGGGTCGCAACTACGCTGCAAAATACGAGCTTCCCGAGGACGACAAAGGCAACCCGCCTGTCGCCGGATACATGACCCTCAAGGAAGTTGATGGGGTGCTGTTCTGGTACATCCTCGAGACCCATCCCAACGCCTACCCCGCGATCAAGAAAACCTTCATGGAGTCGGGTAAGCGCCTGTTTGTGGTTCCGTCGCAGTAACGCGCCTGAGCCCAAGCTCCACAGCCGGGAGGTCGACCGCGGTCGGCACCCGGCTATTTTTTTGCTCGACGAGTGCAACCGGAACAACTGAGTTTCGGTCGATCGCCGGCAGGCAGGCCGTCGTATCGAGAAAGGAGCCCGGGCGACAGGTGTTCACTCGTAGGCTGGCACTGCCGCGAGCAGTGCTGCGACGATTGCATCGATCAGCGAGTCGGGCACCAACTTGTCCTTGTCGACTTGGTTGAGCTCAAACCACGGAAGTCGGTGGGATGCCAACATCCGTCGGACCCATTTTACGCTATCGGCATCCGCTGGTGCCCCGGCGAGGAACGTGCGTCGGGGATCCGCGAGGGAAGACTGCAGAAAATAGCCAAACTCCCAGCGAGTGGTCGGGCCGATATTTGGGGCAAACACACCGGATTTCTGTGCCTGCCAATAGGTTGGTAGCCAAAATACCGTGATATCGCAGGCGCGCAGGTATTGCCATTCCCACGGGATCTGTTTGTTGACAGCATCATCGTACTTTGGGTGACCTGTGTCGACATCGATATCGGCCCAGCGTCCGGCCCGCGGTTCTGGGGCAACAACCACCATTCGCGGGTCGAGTCTGGGGTCGGCCACGAGTTTGTCGATGACAACCCGGCGCCAGCCCGAAAGCATCTCGCCTTCCGGGGGTGTTGGTCCTGCCAAGAAAACGCCGAGGCCGGGAAATACCGTCGCGTGTTCACGGGCGTAGACGACTCGTAGTGGTTCGTGCGCCATGGTCAGAGATTCGCATAAATCGTGTGATCGGTGAGACACGACCTAGGAGCAAAAATGCACAGTCGGGTACTTCCACCGCGCCTGAAGATCGGGAAACAGCTGGGAGAGCAACAAGACAGCGTTTAAGCGTTTTAAAACTTTTTGGCGATCACTTTGGTTCCAACGGCGACATACAGACTGAAGGCTTGCGCCTGGAGGAGAGGTCAATGTTGGGAGACTACGAACGTGAACCGACGCGATGCCGACATTTCGGTACGCAGTCCGCCAAAGGGCGCAAAGCACTTCGCACTGAACAAAAGGGTATTTCGCAATGGTCTGTTTGTTGTATTGCGCGGGCCGTCGGTGGTGACCGAGTTTTGCTCACACAGTTATTTGATGAACTCATTCCAGTGATTCGATTCGCGGCACGTGCACAACTTCGGCGATTTGGCGTGCCGATGGGTGACGTTCGGCTCGAGGAAGGCGATGTTGTCACCGAAGTAACGACCCGGTTGCTCGAACACAACGCACGAGAGTTGCGCAGATGGGACCCGCAGCGGGGAAAGAGCCTCAAAGGCTTTATTCGAATGTTGACGACCCGCCATATTTCGTCCCTGGTGTATCGCGCAAATCGCAAGTGCAGTCCGCTGCTAGCATACGACGATACCTCGGGGAGTGCTTCCCAAACTTCCCACTCGCGTTCCGAGGCGTCTCAACTCTTGCGCCAAGTAAGTGAGCACATCGCGTTGTGTGTCTCGGCCCGCGACTGCAAAATGTTCAGCCTCTGGAGTGAGGGATGGAAGGCACACGAAATCGGAAGAGAACTCGGAATGAAGGAAAATTCTGTGACCCGACAATTGGGACGGATCCGAAAACGCGTCCAACAGTGGTCCCACGCAGCTTAGCCAACGGAATCGAACATGATAGAGGGTGAACGAACACCGGGGCCGGGCGGGTCTGACTACGAGCTTTATCAACGGGCGATCGCGGGTTGCCGCGAATCGTGGCGGATCCTGACGCAACGTCACTACGAAGGTATTCGCCGGTTTTTTGTCAATAAGGTTGTCGATCAGGCAGAGGCATTTGATCTGATCCACGATACGTTTGAGGGATGTTTTCGCAGTCGAGGCTTTCGCGGCGACAGCCTGTTTCGCACCTACCTCTACGGGATCGCCACCAATGTACTGCGCCGCTACTATCGCGCAAAGACTCGTCGACGGTGCGACCCGTTTCACAGCTCGGTCCACGCGATGAGTCCACCGGTCAGCCCGGTGTCGTACGAGGATCTCGAGGAGGTCAAGGTGTTATTCGCCGCCCTTCGACGCATTCCATTGGAGGCCCAGATCCTCTTAGAAGCCTATTATTGGGAGAACCTCAAGACACCCGAATTGGCGCAGATACTCCAACTTCCGCAGCCGACCGTGCGCCGGCGACTCGCGGACGCACGCCGGATGTTACGCGCTTGTATCGAGAAACTACCAGCCTCGATCAAACTCAAGACAAATCTCGAGTTGGTATTGAGCAAGTGGGATGACTCCAATGAGTGACGATTCGCCTCACGACTCGGACGAGTCAGCCTGGTGGCTCGGAGAAACGTCCGTTGCTCCAAGGTCGAATGTGCGACGTACACAGCCCAAACGTATCTCTGTCGAACCGAGGTCGGTCACTCCGAAGTCGACCGAGTCAGATGACCTGCGGGCTCGGATGCAGCAGGGTCTTGAAGTTCTCCAACGCGGCGGAACATTCGAGAATCGCTTGTATCAACAAGCATTCGAGGCCAGTCTGAAAGCCGGACGCAATGTCGGGCTCCGGATCGGGAAGTTTCGCCTCCGTCGTCTCCTCGGGCGTGGGGGCATGTCTGTCGTCTACGAGGCGATGGACTGCCAGCTCAATCGACTGGTTGCGCTCAAAGTGCTGCAACCCGATTTTCGGCACCGGCGGACCCGGGAGCGCCTCACGCGAGAGGGCTGTGCGCTCGCGAGTATGACCCACCCAAATATCGCCCAAGTCTACGAGTACGGCGAAGTTGATGGGGACTTCTATTTAGCGATTGAGCGGATCGACGGGCGGACGTTTGCGGACTGGCTCGCCGAGCGTCCGAGGACCTGGTACGAGGTTGTTGCGGTCATGCGACAAGCTGGCGAAGGGCTCGCTGCCGGGCATCAACGCGGATTTGTCCACCGCGATTTTAAGCCGAGCAACCTACTTGTTTGTAACGCCAACGATCAGGCCAAGATCATCGACTATGGGCTTGTGTACTTTTTGCCCGAGTTCGAATTGGATTTTCGGACCCTGACGATGAAAGGTGCACGGGTCGGCACTCAGTATTATATGTCGCCCGAGCAATTGCGCGGAGATCCGATCGACGTCCGCAGCGATGTGTTCTCCTTTTGCGTCGTTCTTTACGAAGCCCTGTACGGCCGCCATCCGTTCGCACGGTCGGAACGCACCTGTTTCGAAGATATCCGTGGCGGCGAGCTGCTCGATCCTCCACTGGTGACAGAGGTTCCGACACATATTGGGCAGGCACTACGGCGGGGTCTTGCCCGCGAGCCGGATCAGCGCTGGCAGTCGATGTCCGAGCTTCTGGTGCACCTCGACACACTCGATGATTTGGCGACACGCAAATTCATACCTCCGGCCCATCACGCCGCAACGGATATCGAAACGCACGAGTTTCCCGCTGGTCGGCTGCGCGAGTATCAGGAAACCCGGACGTTGGTTCGCGTGCCGACACCACGCTCCGTCAAACAAGAACTTCCGGACAGTGGTGTGTACAAGCAACTTGTTGCCCAGCCAGACTGTCCGCAATTGTTCCGCCTCAAGTCTACGGAGTCCGGGCAGGAACGTCTTTCGGAATGTCGGCTCGGACTGCTGACACTCGAGCAGCGACTGGAAATCTTCCGCGAGGTGTGTAGGGGCGTGGCATTTGCACACAATCACCAGATATTTGTGCATGCAATTCGTCCGGATTGCATCGCCCTCGATCCGGACGGTGTCCCCCGGCTGCTGGCCGTACAGTCTCTCAAGCGAAGCGACGACGAGCAGGGGTCGTTGGATGTCCACCGATCGGCGATTTACTCGGCGCCGGAAGTACGAAATGGTGCTCCTACAACCGTTCGCAGTGAGGTCTTTTCGCTCGGCCGCCTGCTCGCGTACATGCTCGGGCCGCCGATAACTGAAGTCGACGCGCAACCACCTCCTTCGGGGTTGGTCAAGGTCGTCAAACGGGCATCCGACCACGATCCGGCGAAGCGCTATCCCTCGGCCGCCAACCTCAGCGATGCCCTCGACCGCATCAACATTCATGCCGGGCGTAGTTACCCCGAACTCCTCCGCGAGCATGCGAGCCTCGTCGCGGTCGTCCTGATGGCGCTGTTGATGTTGGTGCAGTGTTCGTTGCGCTAACTGGCCTTTGGGTGTCGACGCGAGGCTTGCCGTTGTCGCGTCTGGGTTTCCGCGAACCTTCCGGTTGCTCGAGACGATAAAAACACGACGTGCGTATTTCGGTGCCAGAGCGGCTCGTCGGTCGTCTTCGGAAAATCGCTTGGATGGGTGTATAACCTGCGTCGGTCGTGGCTCGGATGTCGCGGCTCGTTGCAGGAGCATCAAGATGGCTGAACTACGTCCCTATCCGCTCGCAGCCCTGGTCACCCGCATGTTTCGTGAACTCGACGAGCAGCAGTCGATCTTTGACCTTCCGCAGCGCAAATTCGTTCTTGGGGAGACAGACCTCGACCTCTCGATCGGGTTTCAGGGGCATCGTCCGGCAACCAGTCTCGGCCCCGCGGCAGGTCCCCACAGCCAAATGAGTCAGAATATCGTGCTCGCGTGGCTCGCCGGGTGTCGGGTGATCGAACTCAAAACCGTCCAGATTCTCGATGAACTCGAGATCCCGCGTCCTTGTATCGACATGCAAACGGTCGGGTACAACGTCGAGTGGTCTCAAGAACTCAAGCTCGAGCAATCGCTCGAAGAGTACGTCAAGGCCTCGATGCTCATCGATATGTTGGTCGCGTCGGGAAAACTCGAGCTCGTCCCTGGGTTTGAGTCCACGGTCTACGACATGAGCGTCGGCTATGACCTCGCCGGGATCCGCAGCGACCGGGTCCAAGCATTTGTCCGCGGGATGATGGATGCTTCGGCGATCGTCGATCGGCTACGTGCCCAAATTCCGCCGCAGTTCGCCCAGTTCCGAGACCTCGAGTTTCGCACTCGATTGTCAAATACCCTGACGCTCAGCACGTTTCACGGGTGCCCGCCCGACGAGATCGAATCGATCATCGCCTATCTCCTCGACCACGTCGGACTTCATTGTATCGTCAAACTCAACCCAACCCTGCTCGGGCCGGAACGTGTCCGCGAGGTCCTGTGCGAGCGGCTCGGGTATCATGAGTTACACGTTCCAGACAAGGCGTTTGCCGAGGATACCAAGTGGCACCAAGCTGCCGAGTTTGTCGGCCGTTTGGGGGAAAAGGCCGCGAGTCGTGGGCTCGGGTTTGGGGTCAAGTTTTCCAATACATTGATCGTCGATAATCATCGCAGTTTTTTCCCTGAAAAAGAACGCCAGATGTATCTGTCGGGCCAGCCGCTTCATGTGTTGGCGATGCATTTGGTTGCCCAATTTCGCCGCACATTTGGTGACCAATACCCTGTGTCCTTCTCCGCCGGTATCGATCGTCACAACTTTGCCGATGCGGTTGCCCTCGGTCTCACGCCGATCACCGTCTGCTCGGATCTATTGCGGGCTGGAGGTTACGGACGGGCACAAACCTATATCCGTGACCTCACCGGGCGCATGCAAAAACTCGGAGTCGACAACCTCGATGCCTATACACTGTTTTCATTCGGCCACGCCAAGGCGGCATTTTCACGTGTCCGTGCGCAGGCAACCGCGACGGACAGCGAAGCGATCGAGCAGGCCATCAAGGACGTCGAAGGGGGCAGGATACCTCAAGTGCCGCAGGTCTTGCCAGGTTGGTGGCGCAAAGCTGTTGCACATGCACGTTTAGCGAACACTGCGACCTATGTCGACAGTTTGGCTGACAACCCCAGATACCACCGACAGCAGACCGACAAACCTCCGCGAAAAGTCGGTAGCAAACTCGTGTTGTTCGACTGCCTCACCTGCGACAAGTGCATTCCAGTGTGTCCCAACGATGCGAACTTTCGCTTCGCCGTACCCAAACAAGAGCTGGCGGTCGAACACATGACCCCGAACGCGGATGGTAGCTGGACCTGCAAAGCCGGCACCCCCCTGCGGATCACCAAGAAACACCAGATCGCCAACTTTGCCGATTTCTGCAATGAATGTGGCAACTGCGACATCTTCTGTCCCGAAGATGGTGGGCCCTACGTGATCAAACCGCGGTTTTTTGGCTCCCCCGAGGACTGGAAGGAGTTTGCCGACCACGATGGATTTTACATGTTGCGGGCAGGAGAAACTGAAACCGTTCTCGCACGAATCGCGGGGCGCGAGTTCAACTACACACGGCGGGGTAGCGACGTGAAATTCGTAGGCGACCAGTTTTCGGTAACCTTCGATAGTAGCGACCCGGGAGGCACGTTCGCCGGTAGCGCATCGGGGATGGTCGATCTGACCTACTACCATATCATTCGCTTGGTCGCTGACGGTGTCCACACCGGGCCGCTGAACTACGTCAGTGCCCGCAGCACTTGAAAATACATCGTTTTTCGCACGGGTGCGCGCCACGTTTCGACGGTCGCATTGTAAATGCATGTAACCGTTGCACGAGTTTCAACGACCCTTCGAGAATCGTGGTGCGATTTCTGAGTTGGGCCCGCGTTTGGGGAGTTGTACCAGCGATTAGAATTGTACACACATCCAATATGGAATCGACCTTTCCTCCCGCACTCCCACACGGCCCGTTGCAAGAAGTCTTCGACGAGGTCTTCTTTGTTACCGGTACCATCAAGATGAAGAGTCAGGGGACGTTTCAGTTCAGCCGAAACATGACCGTGATCCGCGAAAGCGATGCATTGACGCTGATCAATACCGTCCGACTCAACGACGAGGGGCTCGCGGCACTCGAAACCCTCGGCAACGTGCGTCACATCGTCAAGATCGGAGCTTTTCACGGGGTGGATGATGCGTTTTATCTCGACCGCTACAGGCCCCAACTCTGGGGGATGGACGGGATGGACCTGCCGCCTGGTGTCGAGCTCGATCACCGTCTCGAAGTGGGTGGACGCTTGCCGTTTGCAGATGCATCTTTATTTGTGTTCTCGAGTGCAAAGAAACCCGAAGCGGCCATTGTGCTCGACCGATCCGGTGGGATCTTGATCACCTGTGACAGCCTGCAAAACTGGGCCGATACCGATGAGTATTTCGATGAACCCTCGGCGGCTGCGATGCGCAACTTCGGGTTTATCAAACCAGCAAACGTCGGGCCGGGATGGTTGCAGATGAGCGAGCCGAAACCCGAGGACTTTGCAGCACTCAAACAACGCCAGTTTCGCCACCTCCTGAGTGGACATGGCAGCGTACTGCGGGACACGGCCCACGAACAGCTGTCGGACACGTTTCGAAAACTGTTTGGTGTGTAGTGCTTGCACATCGGTTCGCTGACTTGGGGACATGAATGATCAGACAGGACGACGCTGACTGAACGTCCGAGAGTTGCCAACTCATGTGAGGGCCTCCATACGTGCCCACAATCGCTGGGCTTCGATGTTGGCCCGCTGTTCGATGGCTGCGAGGTCACGATGGAGTTCGCCTTCACAAACGACATGCCGTCCGTGGACAAAAACATGCCGTACGCCCGTTTCGTCGGTGATCCGCAGATCGGCGAGCGTCGTTTGCCCCGGCTGAGGAAGCCCGACGGGCTGCCCGAACAGTTGTTCGACCAATCGGCAGGCAGCAGTGATCCGCGGAGAGGCTTGGTTTTCGGACTCGCCATGTTCGTTTGCTTGTGCAACTAAAAATGTTGCCTCCGCCTCCATGTCCGCCGGGTATCCGTCGGTTCCAAGTGCAACCCGCGAGCTCTCGGTGAGTGCTTGCGGATAGCCGACGCGATTGCCGTGGTTGGAGCGGGGATTTTGTACGATCCAACAGTCGGCCTCGGCGGTCGCGCGAACTTGCCTGGCATCGAGATACAGACCATGGGCGAGTATCGAGCCGGGCGGCAGGGCTCCGAGGGTCTGTAGGCGTTCAAATGGACCTGGATAGCCGCGTTGGATCGCATCACGGACGTCGGCTCGATCCTCCGCGACATGTACATGCATTATTTTCCCCGTTGTTTCACATAGCTTCGCCGCTTCGCGCAGTGCGTCGTCCGAAACGGTAAACGATGCATGGAGGCCGACCACACCGCGGAGCAAGGGCGTTTCACCCGAACGGATAAATCGCTGACATTCCCACAGCCCGCGACGTGCCTCCTCAATTCCGCGATTGCGTTCGGTCGCACCAAAACACAGACAGGCACGGATACCCAGGGTTTCGCAGGCCTCCGCGAGGACATCGAGCGAGCCGTCGATGAAGGATGGAGACTCGTGGTGATCGATCAGAGTCGTGGTGCCACACAACAGGGCGCGGGCGAGGTACAGGTGTGCGGAAGCTTCGAGACTCGCATGATCGAGGGCACGGTCGAGCTTCCACCACACCCTTTCGAGAATCTCGACAAAGTTGGTTGGAGGGGGTGACGGGGCTGGCAACCCGAGGGGGGCGAGACCGCTGTAAATATGTGTATGAGCATTGATTGTGCCACTTTGTATTTCACCACTCGGACAGGTGACGTGACGGGCATCTGCGGGGACAGGATCGCAATCGGAAAGCTGCTGGGCTTGGGATCCTTCGATAAGGACACGCACACCGTGGTGATCGGGACCGAGTACAAAACGAGACATGGCGTTAACATCTCCAGGTGGGAAAACAATGAGCGGGCCGCGGCAGCGCGATTGCGGCAACGAGATTTATTAATTTGTAATCGCACGGGATATCTCGGCGCAACCAGCCCAAGCTCCGTATCAATGGACGAACGGAGCCGTTTGGCTAGCGCCAGCTTGAACGATCGCCTTTGTGGCGAATCTTACCCACACTGATTGCTCTCCCCGCGGGGCTGTCTTTCATCGGAAGCACATAGCGGTGTTCTCCGTCGAACGCGAACAATGCACTTGCAACGGCTCCGGCGGTGGGGACAAGTCCGATTTCGCCGACGCCTTTGGCTCCAAACGGCCCTTCGGGCTCGGGCTCCTCGACCAAAATGACCTCGACTTCCGGCATGTCGCGCGCTCTTAATACACCGATTTCTCGCAGACGAAATGCCACCGGCATCCCCTGCTCGCACGGGAGGTCTTCGGACAGGGCAAACCCCAGGCCCATGTGAACCGATCCCTCGATTTGGCCCTCGCACAGTGCGGGATTGATCGCCCGGCCAACGTCGTGTGAGGCGACAAACCGCTCGATCCGTCCATTCTCGTTGAGGATACACATTTGTGTGGCAAACCCAAACGAAGTGTGTGTCTTGATGGTCTTGGTGGCGACTCCGGGCGGCGTCGTGTCGTCGATCAGAACATCTGCTGCATATACATGTCCTACGAGGTCGTCCAAGGTTTTACCGGCATCGAGATCGGTTCGTAACTTGCGGGCGGCGTCGGCCACCGCACGTCCGCCAAACAACGTGGCCCGCGACCCGGTCGTTTGGCCACAATCGAGGGCATAGGTCGCATCGACTTTGGGGCGAAACACCGACGCCGGGAGGCCCGTAACTTCGACGGCGCACTGGGTCAGCACCGTGAGCAGCCCTTGGCCCATTTCGGTGTAGCCGTTGTACAGCGAGATGGTTTGGTCCGCCTCGACCACCAGCCGGGCTTTTCCCCATTCTTTTGCCCCGTTGCCGATCCCGGTATTTTTGATGCCACAGGCAATCCCGACGGCTTTGCCGGCCTGTTTGGCTTCGTAGTAGGCCTGCTTGACCGACTCTAGCGTGCGTTTGAGGCCGACGGATTTTTCATGTACCTGACCGGTTGTAAAGGTATCGCCAACTTCGACTGCATTTCGCATCCGCATCTCCCAACCATCGAGTCCGACCTTGGCGGCGAGCATGTCCATACAACCTTCGATGGCAAAGGATGCCTGATTGGCGCCAAAACCCCGCATCGCCCCGCAGGGGGGGTTGTTGGTTGACGCGCAGAGGGCCTCGATGTCGACGTTGACGACCCGATACGGGCCACAGGCGTGGCCCGCCGCACGCTCGAGAACTTTGGCACCAACTGATGCATATGCACCTGTGTCGCCGATCATGTGCGCACGTACAGCCGTGAGACGACCTTCGCTATCGCACCCGGCCGTGAACTTCATGATGAGCGGGTGGCGCTTGGGGTGAATCCGGATCGACTCTTCACGGGAGAGCGTGAGCTTGACGGGTCTTCCGGTCAGCTTGGCCAACAGTGCCGTCTGGGCCTGAATCGACATGTCCTCCTTGCCACCGAAGGCCCCGCCGTTGGGGACGAGCTCGACAAACACCTGCTCGGTGTCGAGACCGAGGAACGCCGCGACTTGGCGTCGGTCGTCGAAAATACCTTGCCCTTGGGTCAGCAGGTGCAAGCGTCCGTCCCCGAGCGGCTCGGCGAGTGCACTCTCTGGCTCCAAGTACAGATGTTCGATCCGCTGGGTCTTCCAGGTTCCCGAAACGACATGTGCACTCCGGGCCAGCGCGTCGTCGACATCGCCGCGGACAAATGCGGTACGCGATAACAGATTTGGATGGGTCGGGTTGACCTGTGGTGCGCCGGCTTGGAGGGCCTGTTCAGGGTCGACCACTGCGGGCAACGGCTCGTACTCGATGTCGATGAGCTCGACGGCTGCGCGTGCCGTGGCTCGGTCCTCGGCCGCAACCGCGGCGAGGATATCCCCGACACACCGAGTTTCTTCACCGACGGCGACAAATCCCGGCCAGTCCTTGATGATCAGACCATACCACCTGTCTCCGGGAACATCTTCTGCTGTTGCCACAGCGACAACTCCTGGCAGTGCACGGGCGCGGCTGGTGTCGATCCGCACGACCCGGGCCCGGGCATGGGGCGATTGCAAAACGGCACCGTGGAGGAGGTTGGGCCGGGTCAGATCGTCGACATAGGGGCGGTCACCCAGGGTCATTGCGTGCCCTTGGTAGCGCGAGAGCCGGGATCCGACCCGTCCATCGTGCACCAGTTCAGGCGTTGCTTCGCCGCGACGTGCCCGGGCAAACAGGTCGATCGCATCGATGATTTTAACATAACCTGTGCATCTACAAAGATGTCCATCGATCGCCCGGGCGATCTCGTCGCGGTTGGGTGTTGGATTTTGGTCAACCAGCGATTTGGCGCGCAGGGCAATCCCAGGGATACAAAATCCGCACTGCAGTCCGGCCGCAGCGACAAAGCAGTCTGCGAGCAAGTCGCGTTCGCTGCCGGAGACCCCTTCGAGTGTGAGGATGTCGCGGCCCGCCGCCCGTTCGGCCTTGAGTGCGCAGGTCACCTTTGGTTTGCCGTCGACGAGGGCGAGGCAGCAGCCGCACTGGCCCTGGGGCGAGCAACCATCCTTGGTCGAACGAATCCCACAGTCTTCGCGCAGGACCTCGAGTAGCGAAGCGCCGGGGCGGGCAGAGGTGGACACGGATTGGCCATTGAGCGTGAATTCAACTGGAGACTTCATAGACAGGTTTGCCTCAGGGTATCACGATATGGGGCAAAGAACCCATTTGGCGCGAACGAGGAGGTTCTTCGCAACACACCGCCTCCGTGTTTCGCGTGTTAAAGTCGAGAAGTGTCAGACCGCATCGAAAATCCTGCGGGGCGAGACGTTCAACCGTAACGACAGTTGCAGCACCACGGGTTGTTTTGACCGGACAGGCCAGTTCGGCACAAAGAACTTCGGTTCGAGACTTCGCGTTCCTCGGATTTTGGTGAGGTCGCGCCCCGCAGAGCTAGCATGATTCACGGAGCGGGTCAGCCAGCATGGAATTTGACGAGTCCTGTGCTGACGCCGGACCTGCGGTCAGCAGCACACCGACTCGATCACCCGGGGAAAAATCTCCGCGGCCGGCGAGCTCCAACACACCGGCCAAACCGGCTGCACCGGTTGCGTCCGCGGGGTATTCGAAGTCGAGCTGTGAAAGTTGTTGCGCATGCATCAACTGTGACTCTGTCACCACAAGGGGGAAACCTGCTGTGGCGAACATGGCTTGGACGACAGCGAGCCAATCGTAGGTTTCGTCGTCGAGAATCCCGCGGGCCGTACTCGTCGGTGCCGATGGCCAAGGGGACATCCACCGGCTACGTGTGTGCGCAGCTCGTTGTATAAGCTGATGTCGGAGCGTGGGGTTGTCCCGAACGTTATCTAAGTCGGTGGGTCGAAAGCCGCGGACGTCGGCGAGACTCGGTTGCCCGTACCGGTCCGGATCCATGTCCGCGAGAAGTCGGTGGTACGCGCGGGCCAGCGGCCAACAGCCGGTCGTCTGCACGCTACAGATCCGCGGCATGCGGGAGATCAAACCCACTCGTACAGCCGCTTCAAACCCGGCAGCACACGCACTTGCGAGTGCTCCACCGCCGACTTGTATGACCAACCAATCGAGGTCAACACGGGCCTGCGCGAGTTGGGTGGCGAACTCGAGACCGACCGTTTCTCCACCTTCGATACACAGGGCACTCTCGGGGCCTTGACAACAGAAGGGGATCGCCGATGTCTCGCGAACGAACCGGCGGAATGCGCGGAGGCAAGGATCCCCTAGCTGGTTATCTCGTGTGCATACAACAATTTTGGCGCCGAGCTCGTTCAACATTTGGAGCACCGGTACAGGGGCCCCTTCTGGCACGAATACCCGTAGAGGCCAGTCGGAGGCCCGGGCGATGACGGCTGCCGCGAGGGCAGCGTTGCCGCAACTCGCGATGGCGAGTTCTCGCGTGCGCGGGATGTGGCCCTTGCGATGCAAAACCTGTAGATACACCATTTCACCGAACAGGTGCCGCGCCTTGTGGGAGCCTGCGACCCCCTGCGATTCGGCCTTCGCCCATATTTCTAGCGACTCGAGTGCAGGTTCTAAAGCCCGCAACGGCACGACCGGCGTATCGCGAAAACCGTGTCCCCAAACCTCCGCGACCGCAGCATCGAGTTGCTCGATGTGGGCGAGTAACAAGTCGTCGGGGACCCCGAGCCAGGCGGCGGAGAGATGGCGGCGAAATCGGATAAACGGATTTGGATCGGTGGATAACGGCCACTCCAGGTCCGGTGCAACGCGGCGGAGAATGTGCTCGAGGTTGTCGTCGAGTTGGCGGTTTGGACAGGCAAATGGAGCTCGGTCGATGCCGACCCGGGTCCCACAACCTGCACATACAAATTTTGGAGCCTCCACGTCAGATTCCAAATCGTTTGTTGGCAACCCCCGTACGTTGATTAAACTCTTCGATCCGCGCATCCCAGGCGTTGCACAACGGTCGCAATCTGCGCCAAAAAGCCTGTTTTCGCCGGGCTTCAAAGTCCTCGAGTGTGACCCCGCGTTGCTCGACCCAGGTGAAATACCCGAGGTTAAAGATCCGGTTGCGGTCGCTGTGGCGAAGCTCGCAGAGGTTGTCGGTGGTGAGCCCGCGCAGGTGTTCCCCGAAGACCATCGCCGCGTCGAGTTGATCAAATCGTCCGCCAAACTGTTCGGCGAGGGTGCGTTCGCGTTCGCTTTGGTACATCACTGCGCTGTCAGTCGCTACCGTCAGAATCGCTTCGTCGGGCCCGAGATCGAGGTAGCGCGCCAGTTTGATTGCAGCTGCAATATTTGCCAAGCCGGAAAGTCCGAACGCGGGCAGGAGGTCCAGCATCGGTTGTGGGAGTCCATGGCATGTCGCCAAGTAGTCACGGCCGGTCGGGTGGTTGAACAACAGTCCGAGCCCGTCGCTGACACGATCCGACACCGCGATCACAAAGTCGGTGTTCATCACGTTGTGGATCAGCGGGAGGTGCTTGTCTCCAATGCCCTGAATATTGTGCTCACCAAAGCTGTTGTGCAGCAGGGTGGGGCACTCGACGGGTTCGACTGCAGCAATCCCCGTCCCGTAGGTGTCTTTGAGGTAGTCACCGGCCGCCAGAGTGCCCGCCGAACCTGTTGCGTATACAAAGCTTTTGAGCGTCATCTCGGGCTGTTGGGCCCTTGCATGTTCAAAAATATGGCCGAGGGCCGGACCGGTACAGCGCCAGTGGACGAGATAATTGCCGTATTCGCAGAATTGGTTGAAAATAAAATTCTGTGGATCCTGCTCGAGCTCGGCACAACGGTCGTAGATCTCCTTGACGTTGGACTCACTCCCGGGTGTGCGAACGATGTCGTCGGGATGCTCAACCCAGGCATCGAGCCAGTCAAACCGCTCGCGGCTCATCCCCTCGGGCAACACGGCGACACCGCGGCATCCGAGTATCCGCGAAATAGCGACCCCACCGCGGCAGTAGTTACCGGTCGATGGCCAGATGGCGCGGTGGTGTGTCGGGTCAAACTGGCCGGTGACGATCCGCGGAACGAGGCAGCCGTAGGCGGCGAGGACTTTGTGGGCCCGGATCATCGGGAAGGTCTCCCCGAGCGCCACTAGAATAGGTGCCTGTACACCAGTTAGTGAGGTCGGCAGGCGGACGTAGACTGGATGCGGGGAGACCCCGGCCTCGATGTTCGAGTTGTACCAGTGCACGCGAAACAGGTTGAGTGGATCGGGTGCATGTGCATCAACGTTGGCGAGTGCCCGGCCAATCTCGGGTGCGACTGTGTGGGGTGCCGCGAGTTGTTCGAGTTTTGGCAGAATGACGCCTGTCTGACTGAGGTGAGCGACAGCGCGTGCGTAGACCTGTGGATCTTGAATTTCGGATTCGAGGCCGAACCTGGGCATAGATGTCCTCCGAGCGAGCGGACATCTATCTCGCAGTTGTTCGGGGATGTCTACTTCGAAGCGTTGGGAGCTTCGTCGCGCTGCCCCGCGGATGGGGGGGTCGCCCCAGTTTGGGACGTGATCCGACCGTAGGCGTGGACTTGACGATGGGCTGCAAAGTTGAAGACCGTTCGCTTATAGGACTGGCACAGGTCCAGATCACAGCGGGCGATCGCAAGTTCATCTCCAGTTGTACTGCACGCAGCGACGATCTCCCCCGAGGGCGCGATGATTGCACTACCACCGATCATCTCACATCCCTCTTCACATCCCGCCTTGGCGACACCCACCACCCACGTCCCGTTTTGGTAGGCACCTGCTTGCATCACCAGGTGATTGTGAAACATCGACAGGTTGTCGTGCTCTGGTGCTGGGGGGTTGTGGACCGGCGTGTTGTAGCCGATATGGATCATTTCGACGCCTTGTAGGCCCATCACCCGATAGGTCTCGCTCCACCGCCGGTCGTTGCAGATCGCAAGCCCCATCACCCCACCGAATGCTCGTGCGACCCCAAACCCGGGCCCCGGTTCGAAGTAGCGTTTT
>CAZUPD010000100.1:0-28909 GCA_964621785.1 uncultured Nannocystaceae bacterium | reverse complement strand
CCACCTGTCTCCCGAGCACGATTTCACCGGGGTCGCGGTGTGGAACACGGGTGATCCGATGACCGATTACGACGGTGATGCGCGTCCGACCAACGATGGCGCGTCGGACTTCCCCGGGGCAGACGTCCCATAACCAATGTATGGAGTTTGACCATTCCGTGAGCATCACCTCGATCTGTCGGGGGCAGGCTCATGTGGATGTCACGCTCCGTGAACACGGTCGCGGTTCGAGCATAGAAGTTGACTGTACAACCGACGACCAGCATGGGTTGTCGGCGTACAGGTTTGATGCTCATACAAGTTAGCGTACGCGTCGGACCGATGTTCAGCATCATGTGTCGCTGTGATGGGGGGAAGCTGCCCCGGGGGGCGAACGGCCTGGGGTGTGCATCACCCAACGCGACCGCGGCTGGGTCTCATGCATCGGACTGGTGTGCAAGGGGGTTGTCGCGGGAATTTCAACTCACAAACCTCGCCTGCGCAGCGACAGTTTCGCTCGAACACTCACTCTTGTTCATGTTTTAAGAACCATGGGCATTAAGACATGTATTGACTTCGGTCGGCGTTCGATACTATATCGATGCTCATGGGTGCTCGGGGTCAGTGGTTCGGGACGGTACTTGTTTCTGGCCTCTTGCTCGGATGTGTCGCTCCGGAGGGCGGGGAGCTCACGGCCTCCGAAACGGAATCGTGTGTCCGCGGGGAACTCCAGTGTAGTTGCGACGTCAATGCCTCCTGCGACGATGGCTTGATCTGTGCCCAGGGGGTATGCATCGTCGGCGAGGGAGGTTCCTCCGGCACAACCGACACATCCAACACAGGGAACACCACCATGACCTCGGGGGACCCGAGCGATACGTCGGAGAGCGAAACCACCGATTCGACGACCGATCTTACCGACACCGATCCACCGCCGACGACCTCGCAATGGGAAGATTGCAATCCCATGTTTGTCGAGAACCACAACTGTACGGAGTTGCCGACCGAGACTCCCTATTGTGGGCCCGAAGGTACATGTGTCTCCTGTACCGAAATTGATTGCCTCGATGTCGATCCCCTGCGACCGGCCTGTGACGAGCAGACCGGGTACTGCGTCGGCTGTACGGCGACAGAAGATGACGTTTGCCCGGCGCAAACCCCTGTGTGCAATGCTGCACTCCAGACCTGCGAGGGCTGTGAGCAGATCGAGGAGTGTATTAATTCCTCGTGTAACTTTGAAACCGGCGAGTGCGTGAGTGTCGACTCATACCTGTGGGTCGATATCCAGGGCGACTGTTCGGACAATCACCCGGGTACCCAGGAGCAACCCCTGTGTTCGATCGTCAAGGCCGTCGAACTCGCGGGAATCCTCGATACCATGATCATGGTTCGCGGCGGGACGTACACGGGGAAGATTGAGGTCTTGGGCAAGATCCTCACGATTCGCCGTGCACCGGGTGCTTCGCCGGTGACCATCAAATCGCTACAGGGTTATACGATCGATGTCCGCAACGGCGGCCAACTGATCTTGGCCGATGTGACGCTCTCAGACTCCGATAACGGACTCATGTGTATCACCTCGGCAGTGATGTTCGACCGGGTTCGGTTTGACGACCACCAGACCTACGGCATTTTCAGCGATAGTTGCAACCTCTACTTCCGTCGCTCGATCATGATCGATTCCCACCTGACCGGCATCGAGGTGCGGGGGGGGAACCTCGAGGTCGAGAACTCGTTTATCACCCACAACGGGCACGGTAACGATGTCGACGGCGGAGGGATCTACGCCCGCGCCGGCGCCAACGTATCGATCAACTTTTCGACGCTCTACGACAACCTCGGCACAATCGCCGAGTTCTCGTCGGTCGTGTGCCACCCGGACGGCCCGAAGTCGACGATCAATATCAAGAATTCAGTGATCTACGGGTCGAGCCACGACTCCCTCGATTTCATCCACTGCACGATGGATGTCGATGATAGTGCTTTCGACTGGTTGCAAATGTTGCCACTAGAGTGGGACAACATTTTAAAACTGACCGACGACAATGTGTTTGAGTACCTGATTCCAGAGCCAGGTGGGATTGTCCGCGTGACCGATGGTAGTTTTAATCCGATTGCCACGACAGCTCGCTGGATAACGGGGGATCCGAGGTACGACTTCGAGAGTGATCTGCGGCCCTACACCACCAATACTGCCGACTATGCCGGTGCCGATGTGGCGAAGCCCTAGCACCCACCCCTGCCGGCTCACCCACGTAGTTCGAACTCTCGAGTGTCCTCGAACATGACCGTTTGATAACGGCCCGTGGTTGGCGACGGTTGCGCTTCGAACACCGGCGACGTCCGGGCGAAGCGTTGCGCGAGGAGAGCCGACTACGTCGATCGGGGGCGTGACATCGCGCCGAGGTGTGCCTTGGTGCATGCTCCGTTTAGCGTTTGTAGGTCCGTCAATCGCAGGTGCGCCGAACGAACGCAGCCTGTTCGTGCAACCGGGCGCATCAGCCGATTGCGCGGGCGATCGAACTAGTGTACCCAGTCACCAGCGTTAATCATGACCACGCCTTGCTTGGCATACCTGGATGATGTGATGGAGACAAAGCGACTACGCCCGTTAGCCTTTCTGATGACCTCGATGTTTGTCCTCGGGTGCCCTCCGGGCGCAACCGTGACGGACTCGGAGAGCGATCCTTCGTCGACAACCGAAGACGAGACGACCGAGGGTCCAACCACAACAACGACGATGGACCCGTCGACGACGGTCGAACCGACGACCGAAACCACGGAGACCACCGAAACCACCGATACGACCGATCCGTCGACAACGGTCGAACCGACGACCGAAGACTTCGACTGTGTCGCCGCCAACGGGACGGTCGACGAGAACTGTGATTCCGAAACCCCATTTTGTGTCGACAACGAATGTGTCAATTGTGCAGGTACGGCCGATCCCGACGCAGCCTGTAGCGATGTCGACTCGGGGCTCGGCGTGTGTGATCTCGAAGCAGGCGCCTGTGTCGAATGCACGCTCGATAACGCGTCTGCCTGCACCGATGCAACGCCGGCCTGCGACGAACTCGACCAGGTCTGTGTCGGCTGTTCGGAGCACAGCCAGTGTCCGGACTCCGCCTGCGAAATGGCGGAAGGGACATGTTTTCCGACCGACAGTGTGCTGTACGTCGACAAGGCGTACGGCATGTGTGAAACCAGCGATGGTTCGTTTGAAGCACCGTTTTGCGATGTCTCGGTGGCATTCGCCTACATCGCCGAAAATAACGAACCGCCCACGCCGTGGACGGTCAAGATCATCGGTGCTGGGATCTACAACCACGAGACCCTGTGGACACCTGAAGGAACGACCATCGCCCTGCTCGCCGACAATGTCGCGGTCAAGATCCGCGGGACGAGCTCCGAGGGGGACTCGTCATCGATCAAGGTGACCGCCGGCTCGACGCTGTACTCGTCGAAGATCAGCTACGATGGCCACGAGTGGCACAACGGAGTCGGCTGCGAGGGCGGCACCCTGTGGCTCGAAGACGGCTCGGTCAGCAGCAACCCTGGGTTTGGTCTGTTTTTTGTCGATTGCCAGGCCCGGGTGCGACGCGTCGCGGTGTGGAGCAACAACGAGGGGGGTGTGTTTGCCACCGGGCTGATGAGTGAGACCCATATCGAGACGACCTACATCACCGAAAATGGCTCGCCCCAGTCCCTGTTCGGCGGTATCGGTTCAACTGGCGGCAACGCGTTGTCCCTCAACTTTGTGTCGCTCATCAACAACCTCTCCGATGGCACGGCTTCGATCTACTGCTCGAATGCCGTCGGGGTCGATGTCCGCAACTCGATCGTCATCGGCTTCAACGAGCCGACGATCGAGTGCGATACGTTGACGATCAACCAGTCGGCGACCGACTTCGGCGATGATCTCGGCGAGGGGAATCTGCTGGTCGACCCGCTGATGACCGACGACTGGTTCACACCGATGGGTGCGCTGTACAAGCCCGAGGCCGAGGTCGAGGGGGAGCCGACGCCACTCACGGATGTCGCGCTGTGGGCCGAAGGCGATCCGCGCTACGACTACAGCGGCCAGCTGCGGTCGCTCGGGGGAGCCGACTTCCCCGGCGCCGACATCCCAGACCTCTAATGAGCGCGTAGGTACCTCGCAGCCCGGGTTCCCTTGGCTTCGAGGTGTCAAGGAGGGCGAGTTGTAGCGGGTTGTCCCGATGGGGGACGCCCGCTATAACTTGTTGTGGATGCGTTCCACAGGGACATTGCGTATACATAGGATTCTGCGATGGCAGGCGGGTCCGTGCCGGATGGCCGCTCGGCAGGGTGTCCTTCGACCGACAAGCCCCGGTTTGCGAGATCTCGAGATCGACTGGGCAAAGGGAGATCCGGTGGTCAGCGATGCGTAGCGTTCCGAAGGCAGTTGTGGTCGTGGGTGCACTCGCCCTGGTGGCGACCGCGTTGGGGCGCTTGGCCTACCCGGAGTGGTTCACCGATTCACCCCCACGCGAGGTGCACGGTCCGGCCAAGGCCGTCGAAAAACGTACGGTCGGGACGCTCGCACGGTCCGGAGTCCGACGAGGCCCGACGATATTCGAGCAGCGAGCCGCCTACCGTGACGGGCTGACCGAAGAGGTCCCGCGGGTAGAGGACCCCGATATCCGCAGGGTTACCAGGGTCGAGGCGCTCGCCGATTTTGAGGCGTTGATGACCACGCTCGAGGCCCGGGCCGACCGGGGGCTTCCCGACCGCGAAGAGGGGGACCGTATCTACCGTGCAGCAAACGATGCATATACAGCATTATCGATGATGCTGGATGCCAAGGACGCAGCGGATGCCCAGTTGTTGGAAACAGCCCATGTCCAGATGCGAGAGACTCTCGCGCGCCTCGAGATCGAACCGACGACGCACCACGATGCCGAGCGGGCGACAAACAAAGATCGTGTGCGTCAGCGTCCTGGGCACTTTGTGCCGCCCAACTGATCGCCGTGAGCAGTGAACCTGCCGTATCGGCAGCTCTCGCCCTCGGTTCGATCGTCAGCCCCCGCACAAATCGGGAAGGGCATCGAACTCGTCGAGCAACTCCTCGTAGCTTTCGATCCGCCGGCCACCGAAGACATCGTCGGTGTACTGGAAGAAGATCCGATGCTCGAGCGGCTGGATGTTGGCGTTGTTGTAGGCCTCGGCGTCCGTTTCGGAGTTGCCGATGACATAGGTCGGGATCAGGCCCTTGCCTTCGAGCGCCGCGAGCTGCCCGGTTTTGTAGACGATCGCTTCGTCGTTGAGGGCCCCATCCTTGCTCAGGGTGGTACGGACGATCCCCTGGGGGAAGCCGCGGACACGTAGGAACTCGCGGGTACGCTTGTACAAAAACTCGGGCCGGGCCGTCATGTACATCGGGTGGTAGCCCTTTTGTTCCAAGATCGTGAGGGCGCCGGCGGCAAATGTATTGGACTCGGGGATGTCGCCGGTGAGGAGGTCGCCAAACTCTTCAAACTCCGAGGTCGTCAACGTGCCGTCGACATCGCTGACAAACAGCGGCGCGCCCTCGGGAATCACTTCGATATATTGGTCGGCACGGCTGTTGTCGCTTTCGACGATCATGTGGATGCGGTGACGGCCGAGCCCGAGTTTGAGGTCGTCGGGGATCTGGAAGTACAGCCGGCCCCCGGTATCTTCGACACCTTCGATCGTCGCGTGGTCTCCGTCGTCGGTGGTGAATCCGGTGCCCAAAAATTCCCACTCACCCGTGCACCCGCGCAGGAGGTAGATCGAGATTTCTTCGTTTTCGAGGTCGAAGTCGAAGATGTTGCCCTCGGCGAATTTGGCGAGCACCCAGTGATCGTCGGTCTCGCGGTAGAACATGTCGTAGCCGCGGTGGTTGAGGGCTTCGGGGATCTCGCCGTCACCCGGGAGCGGGGCTTCACAGGTCGGAATTGGATCGCACAGGGCTCCGGGGACAGGATCGTTACCAGTCGTCCCATCGGTTTCGGAGTCGCTGTCAGTCGTGTCGGTGGTCGGATCGTCGGTGGTCGGATCGTCGGTGGTCGGATCGTCGGTGGTCGTACTATCCGAGTCCGAGTCGCTGCCGGTGGGGCCGACACTCGTCGCATCCGAGGTGACTTCGTCGGTATCGGTGCCCGTACTCGTCGCCTCTGTCGTCGGCACACTGGAGTCGGAATCTTCGCGGGTATCGCCGTCACCGGTCCCACAGGCCAGGAGGAGAAGGCCGACACCCCATGCCCACGGGTGGAGGTGCAAGCTTCGCGTGCGAAGTCCGTCGGGTGAATGTCCACGTCGAGAGGTATCCATCGGTTCGGACAGGATACCGAAAAAGTGGGCCGAAGCGTCAAGATCGCGGTGGAGCCTCACGCGTGGTCCGGTAGACGTCTGCCTGCGAGGACAGAACCATGTATGCGCATGAATTGCCGCACGTATTCAGGCGTTGTAAGGACGTGGAACCATTGGATTTGAGTTTCGTGGCTGTGTGCAGTTGCAACCGAAGTCACCGCGTGCTCTGACGCCGCCGGATCTCGTCCAAAAACGCGGCAAATACCGGTTTCCCGCGGGCGCGAACATCGGCCCGTGGACCGCCGCTGTGCAACCACTCCGGGTGCCATTGAATCCCGACCATAAATTCGTCTGCACAAATGCGCTCGACGGCCTCGACCACACCGTCCGGAGCCCAGGCCGTCGGTGTCAGTTGCGAGGCGACCTCGCACAGTCCCTGGTGGTGCACGGTATTGACCAACAGGCGCGTGCATCCGTAGATGCCGGCCACCCAGCTATCCGGCGCGAGGTCGACGTGGTGTTCGAGGGCCTCGTAGCGTTGACCGTCGCGGTGCACAAGGGAGTCGGGACGCTGCTCCGTGATGTCTTGAAACAGTGTGCCACCCAGGGCGACGTTGAGCAGTTGGATACCGCGACACACCCCGAGGATCGGGAGGCCGCGCGCGCGGGCGAGGGAAATCAATGTACATTCAAACTGATCGCGGGTTCGATCGCCACCCCATTCGGGTCGCAGCGGTGTTTGGCCGTAACTCTCGGGGCTACAGTCGGCACCCGGTGTCAGCACGATACCGTCGAGATCGTCGATGACCTGCGAGAGGTGCTCACGGTCACCGACGTTTGCGATCATATAGGGAATGGCGCCCGCCCGAGCAACGGCCGCGGCCATGTCGCGTTCGACATATAAAAGCTCCTTGCCGCGGTAGACATTGCGATTGAAGTCGGGAGCAAAGCGGTTGCACGACAGACCGATTCGAAGGGGTCGCGAAGGCGTTTGCATGGCACGACAGAGTATCCGAAGACGTGGGCGACAGTCCCATCAAAACGACGCCGCGAACCCGTCGGGCCCCGTACTTTTTTGACACGTGCCCGCCGCGTGGACGCTTGCCCGCCCGAAGCGGCGACGGGCCTACGAGGCCAGACCGCAGCGGCGCAACAGGGCCTCGGGGTCGGGGTCACGGCCCATAAATCTGCGAAATAGAACCTCGGGCTCGTCGCTGTTGCCCCGGGCGAGTACCTCGCGGCGAAATGCCTGCCCCACGGTTTGCGAGAACACGCCCTCGCGTTGAAACCTGGTAAACGCATCGGCGTCGAGTACTTCGGCCCACTTGTACGAGTAGTAGCCGGCGGCATAGCCCACCGGCCCAGCGAACAGGTGATTGAACCCCGTGATCATCGCGTAGTCCGCGGGCAGGGGGGCCGGTGAGAATACCTGCGCACAATCCCGTGCATAGGCAATGATATCGCCATCGCGCTCGGGATCGTAGCGTGTGTGCAGGGACAGGTCGAGTGAGGCAAATCCGAGTTGGCGCATCGACTGGTAGCCGCTGCGAAACGTACGCACGCGCAGCATCCTTACAAACAGCTCATCGGGGATCGGCTCGCCGGTTTCGTGGTGGCGGGCAAACACATCGAGAGCTTCGCGTTCCCAGCACCAGTTTTCCATGATTTGCGACGGCAGTTCGACAAAGTCCCATGCGACATCCGTACCCCCGAGGCTGCGAACTTCGACCTCGCTCAGCAGGTGGTGGAGTAGATGGCCAAACTCGTGAAACAGGGTCTCGACCTCGCGGTGGGTCAGCAGTGCCGGCTTGCCGGCGACCGCCGGTGTGACGTTGGCACAAAATAGGCCTAGGTGGGGTGTGCGATGGTCCTGCGTGACGGTACCCGTGACAAGGCCATTCATCCACGCCCCGCCGCGCTTTTGCTCCCGCGGATACAGGTCGACATAAAACGCACCCAACATGGTTGTATCATCATAGACCTCGTAGACGTGGACCTCCGGATCCCAGGTTGGATAGCCGGTCGCCGGGCGGATCTCGATGCCGTACAGGCGGGTGGTGACCTCGAACATACCCGCGATCACACGGTCGACGGGAAAATAGGGGCGCAATTGTTCCTCGTCGAAGTCGAGTTGTTGCTGACGCATCTTTTCGGCGTAGTAGCCGACATCCCAGGGCATCAGTTCGAGTGTCGGGTCCCCTGCACAGGTGCGGGCAAACGCTTCGAGCTCGGCGTTCTCACGCACAAAAAACGGCTCGACCCGGGCGCGTAGATCCTCGACAAAGGTCCATGCTCGCTCGCCGGTTTTGGCCATCCGATCGGCGAGCACGAGGTCGGCAAAGGTCGGGTGGCCGAGCAGAGCCGCCCGCTTGTTTCGCAACGCCAGAATTTTGGCGATCAGCGGACGGTTGTCGCGGTCGCCGGTCGTTGCCCGTGTGTTGTAGGCCCGCCACAGTTGCGCGCGGATGTCCCTGTCTTGGAGGTAGGTCATCGCGGCGATGTAGCTCGGTGCCTGAAGGGTCAGGCGATAGCCCGCGCGGCCCTTGGCCTCGGCCGAAGCCTGTGCAGATGCAAGTGCCGAGGGGGGCAGACCCGTGAGCGGCTCGGCGTCGTCAAACCACAGCTCAAACGCGGCGGTATCGTCGAGGAGGTTTTGCGAAAACCGGGTCGTCAGCTGCGACAGTTCGACCTGAAGGGTCGCGAGGGTGCGCTTGTCGGCCTCGCCGAGCTCGGCGCCACGGCGGGCAAACGCTTCGAGGGTTTTGTCGACAAATCGCCGGCGCGTACCGGTGAGCGCCGCGTATTCCGATGTTTGTGTGTATGCACGAAGTACCGCGTAGAGTTCGGCGTTGAGGTAGAGCTGGGAGAAGAATGCAACCACATCGGGCTGTACCCGGTTGTAGGCCTCGCGCCAAGCAGGCGTCGTCGCGACCGACTCGAGGTGACCGATGATCGTCATCGCGTAGGACAACGGCTCGGTCAGTTGTTCGTAGGCAGAAAATGTATCTACATAGGTCCGTGGACCATCCCGCCCCGGCCCGGTGATCAGGGTTTGGAGGTCGGCCGTCGCCGCGGCCAACAGCTCGGCGATCGCCGGCTCGATGTGGCTGGCCTGCAGCTGGTCAAACGGGATCTGAAACGCTTGGGAGACCAGGGGATTGGCGGCTGTCATGGCGGTCGATTGTGTTTGCGGCACAGGGCCAATGTCCAGGGAAACACCGGCGGAGCCTCGACGAGCTCAAAGTGGGAGGCCAAAAACCGGAAAAACCCTCGTCGTCCCCAGTGGTTGACATGCTCGGGATCGTTGCCGAGCGCCCACACATGGCGTCCGCGCAGGAGGTTGAGGCCGCGGAAAAACGGCTCGCGGGGAACACTCAATAAAACGGGTCCGTGGGTCAGCGAGGCGAGAATCGGCAACATCTGCCGGGGGGCGTCGATGTGTTCGAGCACCTCGAGCATCATCACCAGGTCGTAGGTCTGACCGCGGGCGGCGAGCGTGGTCGCATCGACACGCTCGAGCTGACAGCGGCCATCGGTGTGGGCCCGCGCCATCTCGAGGGCCTGCGCATCGAGATCGATCCCGGTCATCTCGGCCCGTATCCCGGCGTCTTGAAGCGCCCGCAGCGAGAAGCCCTCGCCACAGCCCACATCGAGAATGCGCTGCGGCGAAACCTGTTGAACCAGGCGCACGACCTGACGCTGAAACCGGCGGATGAGTGCACGCTGGATCGGGTTGGGGTTTTCGTATTTTTGCCGATTGCCGTGGCGAGCACTCATGGATCGGGCTCCTCGGGTGGGAGCACGTGCGGAGGACCGGGCAACCTGCGGCGCCTTTGCTGTACAGGTCGAAGCGAGAAGACTTCGGCCGACTTAATCGTTGTTCGTACAAGTAATTCGGCGAGCAGTCCAATCCCGACGAACTGGGCGGCCGTGATCGTCAGCAACACCCCGAGGGTTAAAAGCGGACGCGTACCGATGGCCTCGCCCTGAAACCACAGGACGGTGAGATAGAAGAGGATGCCGATGCCCACCGTGCCGAGTACAAGTCCGGGGACGCCAAAAAAATGTAGTGGCCGGGTGCGAAACCGGGTCAACAGTAAAACCGTGAGCAGGTCAAACAGGCCGTCGAACAGACGCGAGACCCCAAACTTGGATTGGCCGTGCTGACGCTTGCGGTGGTGGACGACCAACTGTTCGATGCGAAATCCACGGATCCCCGCGAGGACCGGTAAAAATCGGTGCAACCCGCCGTAGACCTGAAGCTCGCGAATACAGTCGATGTGGTAGGCCTTAAATCCACAGTTGAAGTCGTTGAGTGCAATCCCTGTGAGTCGGCGGACGACCGCATTAAACAGCTTGGACGGCAGGCGCTTGCCCAGTGGGTCAAAGCGTTGTTTCTTCCATCCCGAGACGAGGTCGGCACCCGCGTCGATCCGCTCTAAAAACGCGGGGATCATCGCCGGGTCGTCTTGCAAGTCACCGTCGAGGGTGATGACGATCTGCCCACGAACCTGCTCAAACCCAGCTTGGAGCGCAGGCGATTTGCCGAAGTTGCGGCGCAGGTGCACCGCCGTGACCCGCGGGTCGGAAGCGGCGAGTGTATCGAGCAGGGCATCGGTTCCGTCGGTGGAGCCATCGTTGACAAACACGATCTCAAACGCGCGACCGAGTGGCTCACAGGCGTCGACGAGCTCGCGGTACATGTCGGGGACCGAGCCGCGTTCGTTGTACATGGGGACAACGAGGGAAAGCTCGATGTCGGGCGGGGAGGGCTGCTCGGTCACGTGACGCTACAACGATATCGCGAGCACGCGAGTTTGTGAACTTTCCGCGGGTCGTCATTTGGGAGCACCAACGAGGTACGTTTGCCTAGCCCTCGTGCGAGCTTCGCTTCATGACCGCAGCGCCGGCGAACAGGGCCGCCGCGACCACGCACAGACCGAGGCCGGCAAATGCTTCGCCGAGGAAGGTGCGCGCCTCACCTGCAACGATGGCACCGACGAGGGCCAACACAGCACCGGCGATCGCATAGCCGCGGGGGGTGACAAACGATGTGTTGATCCATCCCATGCCGACGAGCCTACCGGAGTTCGCGGCGTTTTACCGCCAGCGATCGCCCAACGTGTTGTACGGTTGGACCCGTCATGGGACGTCGCGCGACAGTGGGCAGCAAACGCGTTTGTGCGGTGTACGTGATCGTGCTTGCGGCATGTCGAGCTCCGGCGGCCCCGCCGGCTGAGGTCGGTGCCCCCGACGAGGCACACCCTGTTCTCGGGGACAGCGAAGAGAACCAGGCTCCGGCCACCGCGGTCGAAGCCGGTCCGACCGACCACGAGCGTCGTGATCGCGCAGATGCAGCACACGAGAATCGAGGACCCGAAGCCGAGCGCGCACCACCGGCCCCGACTTCGGAGCCCGACGACCCATGCACACGCAACTGTCTCGCCAACAATCAGATGCGAGCGGTCGCGTGGGAACAGATCCTGCGAGATTGCGCCGCGGAGTGTCGCAGCGAGACGCAACAACCACAGGCTGACGCGCGCTGAACGACGCGACCCGGATGGTCGCGTTCCCGCGAGAAGCACGTGTGATTATGGGCGAGTGGATCGAATCCGGGGACGGGGCTTTTGCTGGACCACCCGGGCCTTGCGGGCAGGATTATGCTCATACAACAAAAATGCCAGCGTCACGCAGGCGACCGCCGTCAGCAGCAGGACAACCGCGGCTTGGGGCTCGCCCAACACGGCAAAAGCCCGGTCGGTCGTCAGCGTGGCCACGCACAACATCGCGATCGCAACGAGTTGAACTCGGTTTTCCCAAATATCGAAGCCGTTGATCGCCATGTTTTCAGTTCCTACGTTTTTGGTCCGGTCATGTCCGCGGGCTTGACCCAAGCATCGAACTGTTCTTCGCTCAAAAATCCCAGCGCGACTGCTGCCTGCTTGAGGGTACTCCCATCTTCGTAGGCTTTTTTGGCAATTTTTGCCGCCTTGTCGTAGCCGATGTGGGGGTTGAGCGCAGTGACCAACATCAGGCTACTGCGCAGATTTTCTTCGATCCGCGGGTTGTTAGGCTCGATCCCATCGACGCAGAATTCACGGAAGTTGCGTGCACTGTCGCCGAGGATTCGCAGCGAGTGTAGGACATTGTGGATCATCAGGGGCTTGAACACATTGAGCTCAAAGTTCCCACTCGCACCACCGACGTTGACTGCGACATCGTTGCCGATCACCTGTGCACACACCATCGTCAGCGCCTCGGACTGGGTCGGGTTGACCTTGCCGGGCATGATCGACGAACCGGGCTCGTTGGCCGGAATGATGATCTCACCGAGGCCGCAGCGGGGGCCAGAGGCGAGCCAACGGACGTCGTTGGCGATTTTCATGAGTGCACATGCAAGCACCTTGAGGGCGCCGTGCAAGCTCACCAACGCATCGTGGGCCGCGAGCGCGGCAAACTTGTTGGGGGCGGTGACAAACGGCAAACCGGTGAGTTCGGCGATCTTGGTCGCCGAAGTGGTTGCATATTCAACATGTGTGTTGAGCCCCGTGCCGACGGCCGTGCCTCCGAGTGCGACCTCGTAGATCCGCGGAAGGACCGCCTTGACACCCTCGAGTGCGTGGGTCAGCTGGGTGACGTAGCCCGAAAACTCCTGGCCCAAGGTCAGCGGGGTCGCGTCTTGAAGGTGGGTGCGACCGATCTTGACGATGTCGGCAAACGCCTTGGACTTGGCTTGGAAACTCGCCCGCAGCGCGTCGATTTCGGGCACCAAGTGGTGGACCGTCTGCTCGGCGGCGGCGATGTGCATGGCCGTCGGAAACGTGTCGTTGGACGACTGCCCGCGGTTGACATCGTCGTTGGGGTGGATCGGGGTCTTACTCCCCATCTCGCCACCGGCCAACTCGATCGCGCGGTTGCTGATCACCTCGTTGGTGTTCATGTTGGTCTGGGTGCCCGAGCCGGTCTGCCAGACAAACAGAGGAAAATGGCTGTCGAGTTTGCCGGCGATGACTTCGTCGGCAGCCTTGACGATCAGGTCGACCTTGGCCTGTGGCAATACATCGAGTTGACCATTGGCGAGAGCAGCGGCCTTTTTGAGGATCCCGAGGGCCCGGATCATGGCCCGGGGAAAGTGGTCGGTGCCAATGCTGAAGTGATGCAGTGAGCGCTGGGTCTGCGCCCCCCAGTAACGGTCGCTCGGGACTTCAATCGGTCCCATCGAGTCGGTCTCGGTTCTGGTTTTTAAAGTCATGCTCGCGTGACTGGTCATCGTCGGCGAACCTAGCATAGAGGCGTTGAAGTGTGGTCGTGCCCGAACTTCATGAGGATCAGATGCGGCTGTCGTACTGCTCACTTGGAGCGACTCGGGAGAAACTGCGCGGGCCCTGTTAACCTCCCGCCGATGCGAAAGATCGTCATTCACCGTCCCGGCGACCACAGTCAACTCAAACTCGAAACCGTAGCCCAGGTCGCGCCCGGGCCCGGGGAAGTCCGTGTGCGGGTTTCGGCAGCGGGGGTCAACTACGCCGACTGTGTCGTGCGGATGGGGCTTTACGCGTCTGCGCGCGAGTTTGTCGGCTGGCCGATCACGCCTGGGTTTGAAGTTGCCGGTGTCGTCGATGCGGTCGGCGAGGGGGTCGATGCTCCGCACCTGTGTGTGGGCGCCCGGGTTGTCGCGGTCACCCTGTTTGGCGGGTACGCCAGTGAGATCGTTGTGCCGGCCCACCAGGTGTTTGCCTGTCCCGAAAACCTCGAACTCTCCCAGGCAGCCGCGATCCCCTCGGTGTTTATGACCGCCTACTATGCGCTGTACGAGCTCGCGGCGATCCGCGAGGGCTACCAAGTCCTGATCCATTCGGCCGCGGGTGGTGTCGGCGGAGCCATGGTCCAGCTCGCGCGCCGCGTCGGTTGTCGGGTCGTCGGAGTCGTCGGAGCCAGTCACAAGGTCAAGCGTGTTCGCGACCTTGGCATCGAAGACATCATCGACAAGTCGACCCAACCGCTGTGGAAGACCGCCGAAAAACTGTCACCTTCGGGTTTCCACACCATTTGCGATGCCAACGGAGTCGCGACCTTGAGCGACAGCTATGAGCATCTCGCCCCCACCGGGCGCCTGGTCGTTTATGGCTTTCACACCATGCTCCCTAAGACAGGCAAACGGAACTGGCTCAAGCTCGGGTGGCACTACCTACGGACGCCGCGGTTTGACCCGATGCGCCTCACCAACGAAAACCGTTCGGTGATGGGATTTAATCTGTCCTACATGTTTGAGCACCGCGAGCTGCTGCGCCGTGCATTGGGCGAGTTGCTCGAGTGGTTTGCCGACGGCACACTCACCGCCCCGCCGGTTACCGAGTATGCCCTCGAAGACGTCGGGCGTGCCCACCGGGATCTCGAGTCGGCACAGACGGTCGGGAAGTTGGTGTTGCGCTGCCACGATTGAGTTCGGCGCAACGTGACGGCTAGGGGGCTCGTAGCTTCGCCTCTTTGCACAGTACGATGCTCGAGCGAAAGCTGTCCCCGATGATTTTGTTGCGGGTGGCCGGGTCGGTGAGGTTTTTTTTCGCCTCAGGCGGAAAATATTGATCATACACACGGTACGCCGCCTGGCAGTCGCCGGCCTTTGCGAGGCACGCGGCGCCGGTGTGGAACATGGCTGTGGGTCCGCTGATCACCTGGCTGTCGAGGGCGTCCCGGGGCTTGACCTTGGGCACGAGTTTGGAGATGAGCTCGATCCGGTCGAGGCAGAATTTGGCCGAACGCGTGTTCATATAGGCCCCGTCTGACAGGTCGAACAGGGCAGCGAGCAGGCGGTCGCGGTGGGTCATATCGCCGCCTCGGCAGCGCATCGAGCCCATCGACTCGGCCATCTGTTCGGCGCGGTCGGGGCTCATGTTCATCTCGCGCACGTAGTAGTCGGCGATGACTTTTTTGCCCGCTTGACAGTGGCCGATGAGCATCTCGCACTGTGCACGTTGTATCAGCAAGCTTTTTGCAAGACTCGGATCGAGCGCGGTGACCTTGTCGAGATCGGCGAGACAGCCCTTGCCGTCGTCATGCATCATCTTGCGGTTGGCGGAGGCGACGAGTTCGGAGAGTTGTCCACCGAGATAGGGTGGCGGCGCGCCGGGCTGGGTGCCCGGTTGGACAGGTTGCGTCGGCTGCGTGCCGGGCTGCGTCGGTTGGCCCGTCGGCGTACTCGAGTTGACAGGTTGCCCTGGCCACCCCGGTTGCGTTGGGCCCACGGTGGCGGCCGAAGGTTGCGCTGGGGTTCCAGGTTGTGCCGACTGCGAGCCTGCGGCGACCGGAGCAGTGTTCTCCGTACCGGGTTGGGCCACGGTACCCGGGTCGGGTTGTTGACGGACCCGGGTCGAACTGGCCTGTGCGGTCGCCTGACTCGGTCCCCGGACTTTTCCCGGCGAATCACAGCCACCGAGCGCGACAAACAAGACACCACAACTCCACAGACCCGCCCGCATCACAACCAGCATGCCACGTTGTTTCGCTGTGTCGATTACCACGTTCACTTGCTTGTGCGTCGCAACTCCACAGGCCCGATTGCGTTCCTCGTCAGCAAAACGGGCTTGTACGGCCGCGGGCATCAGCCCGGCACGAATTCCTTGATCGCGCCGGCAAATGGGGGTCGACAGCGCCGGAGATCATTTGCGACTCTGCGCGGCAACGACCCCGAAAAAATCATGTCGAGAATTACAAGCATCTCTCTCTCCTGTCTCCCACTCCTCGTCCTCGGACTTGCCACTCTCAGCCCGGCCGGTTGCAAGCGCGACCCTGGCAAGGCGACCGGGAAGGGGATCTCGTCGAACCTGGCCGACGCCGGCAAGGGGATGTGTGACCCGAGCAACCACGAAAAACCGTTCATCATCGAGTGGGACGCGACTGACATGTCGAGCTTTGAGTCCTACGCAGCCAACGACATGGTGATGGTGCACTACGAGGGGTGCTCGCTGCGGGTGGTCGATACCTGCCGCGACGACGACATCTCCGGAAAGTTTGGGACCTACAAGCCTGTCGAATGGACCAGTGGCTCGCTCGAAGCGCTCAATATCGCTGACGAGAACACGCTCTACGCGAAGTTGCCCTTGGGACAGGCGACCCTCGGTGGGCGCGTGCGCTCGGGCGAGAAGTTCAAGATGGAGTACTTTGTTGCAGGTACACGAACTGCGACCCGCTCCAAGGTCTACACAGGCGATCTGTCACAGGTCGACGGCTGCGAAGATGTCACCCACTTTGTCTATGCCTACAACCTCGGCGCGTTTGCCCTGGGCTCGGTGCAAAACCTCGAAGCCGACGCCAAGGTGAGCGTGTTTGGGTTTGGCGGCGGGGCCGAAAAGAAGTCCTCGCGCCAGGCCGACAAAAAGGGCGGTGATTTGGGGACCTGCAAATCGGATTCGGCGACCGAAATTTCCGGTTGCAAGGTTCCGATCCGCCTCAACTTGCGAAAACTGACCGACGGCGACAATCCCAAGGAGGAGGAGGACCGGGTCGAGGACACCGACGCGTCGCTCAACGCGGCAGCAGCCCTCGAAGCCAAACTCGACCTCAAGGGCGAGGCAGGAGAACGTGTCCAATCGGCCATGCGCCACATGAACGCGGGCGATGGCCAAAAATGTCTCGCCGAACTCGACAAGCACGACAAACTCGAGCCCAAGAAAAAGTCGACCGACCCGAGTTCAGGCTTGGGTATCTACCGCTCCAGTTGTCTCATGATCTCTGGCAAGTGTAAGGCCGGCAAGGAGCTTCTGCGGAAGACCTACGAAAAGATGCAAAACGCCGCATTCTCGACACCCGAGCAGATCGATCGCGGAGTGGAGGCCCAAGCTTCCATGTACTGCCAAGGAGGCGACATGTCCAAACGCGACAAGGTCTTGGCAGCGATCCAGGACCTGACTCAAGGAGCCTACATGGGCAAGAAGGACAAAGCGTTTTGTATGAAAGCCTACAAGACCATCCGCGACCTCGGGCCCAAGATCAAGCCGAAGGACGAGGACGACAACCAGATCTCCGGTACCTTAAAGGCGTTGTTCAACACCGCTGCGACGTGCTTTGTCAAGGCCGACGAGTGCAAGTCTGGCCTCAAGGTATATATCGAGGCCTTCCCTCCCGTGGCGACGGAGCACTTCAAAACTGAGAAGGAAAAAAACGACTTCCTCAAGGAACAATTTTTGAAGGACAACACGTTTAAGCGGTGTAAGGGCAAGCTCTAAACACCCTCCGTGGACAATTGTCCCCGCGCATTCCCGCGGGGATTTTTGTATCTGCACAGATTAGCGAATACTCGTGATCTTCCAGATATCGCCGTCTTTGACCAGCTCGAAATACATCCCCTCGCGGTCCTCGCTGCCCTCGGCGTCGACAAAGATCACCCGCAACCGCACCGATGCGCGGTCGCCCTCGATCGTGCTGTCGCGGACGGACTTGGACTTTGGACGTAGACCGCGGTCAAAAATTGCCTTGGTAAACGACTTGTCCCACGAGGACTCGCGTTCCCGGCACGTGTTGGTCATCAGCTCGAGTGCGGCCTTGCGATCGCCGGCACTGGCGGCCACAAAAAAACTTGCAACAACACCTTTCGCGGTCGTATTCACCGCGGGACCGAGGTCTTGACCGACCTCATCGGCAGCCCGTGGCCCACGCACGCGGTCGTACTTTGACTTGTACTTCGCGTCAGCCGATTTGACATAGCCGGACTTGGCATCGGCTTTGGAGTCGTACTTGGCGTCGGCTTTGGAGTCGTACTTGGAGTCGTACTTGGAGTCGTATATTGCGTCGTACTTGAGAACGGTGCCCTTCGACTCGGCTTTGGTGTCCTTCGACTCGGCTTTGGCATCCTTCACATCAGTCTGAGTCGCCGGTGCATCGACCTCGGATTCGACCTCCGATTGCTGGGCCAGGGGTCCACTTGGATCGGGTTGGACCGGTTGGGAGTCCGTGCCGGAGGTCGAGCAACTCACAGTCACGGCGAGCATCACGGCGAGTACAAGGAGCGTCGCGGGTCCTTTTCGAAGAGGTCGAGCTTCGTGAGACGTGCGCCACCACCAGGGCAGCGGATGCCCGAACCGAGACACGTCAAAAAGTTCGGCGCGGGACGACACGCGAGAAGGACCACGAAGCATGGGATAAGAGTGCCACGGGTTCTCGTGTTCTTTGATGTGTGAATCCGGCCGTGTACGCGAGTCGTGCAAGACTCGGTTTGCGGGTCGCTCGCGGCCGCGTGACCCCGCTTTTACATGTCTCTTATGTCACCCAACCGGAGACGACCAAGCCCGACTCGTGAAGCTCGATTTCGTAGGGGAGGGAGGTCGCCAAGGCCAGATCTCCGCGGGCGAGTCGCTTTTCAAATGCAGTTGTTTTGGCCTGTGCGCGCAGCCTTGCCAGGCCGGCGACCGCGACGATCAGTTGCGGTGTCGATCCATGTGTCACGGCGGTTGACTCCGTCAAAATTTGTAGGTGCACATGTTTGCCATTGAGCTGCCGATCCGGTTGTCCCGGTTGCCACACCTCGGCCTGTGCCTCCGGGTCGAGGGCCGCCAACGCCTGTTCGACATGGAGCTGACGGTCGCTCCCGTAGTCAAAGAATCTGTATGTACAATCGGAAGGTTGTTGGATCTCGGCCAGCAGGATCCCGCCGCAGATCGCGTGGATCGTCCTCGCCGGCACCAACACGACACTGCCCGGGCGCACGTCGATGCGCTGGAGGATCTCGAACAGGGCATCGCTCGCAGTCGGCTGGGCATGGGCGCGTTCGAGGGCGTGGACAAACTGTTCGCGGCTGACACCAGGTCGCAGTCCCGCAAAAACATGGGCTCCTGGAGCCGCGTCGAGCACGATCCACGCCTCCTCTTTTCCGGGCATTCTCCCCTGCGCATCGTCGTCCGGATGTACCTGCACACTCAGTGGACGGGCCGTGTCGATGAGCTTGGCCAACCACGGGAGCGGTGCCCCCAGGACGTTCGAAAGCGGCTGGCCGAGGGCTCGGCTCTCGCTGCCGGGGAGGGTCGAAAATTCCCAGGACTCCCCGATCGCCCCCGAGGCATTGCGCAGTCGGGCGAGACGTTCGCCCGCCCAGGGACGGGTCTTGAGCGTGGTCGGGCCAGGTTCGGGGACCAAAAACGCGGACATCTGCGCAATCCTACCGCAGTTGGGGAGGCGACATTTGCTGCGCCTCGAGGATTCAGGTCCATAGCGATGACCCGCGCGAACTTGCCAGTACATCGACGGTGGCCATCGAGCGGTCCCCGGCGGTCGGGAGATCGCTTTGCCCCTCGCTTGCTTCGATCCCGGACCGATCGAAGTTGCGGGACACAGGCCGATGAAGTTCGTTACTCTCACCGCGGCGAAGCGGAGGAACCGATGTCCGAACAGGAATCTGAGCGAGGGCAACCACAAGGCAGCCAACCCACACCCGAAGATCCGGGGCGTCGGCGGATGCTCAAGATCGGGGTCGGCGTCCTCGGCAGCGGACTTGCGGCCGTCAGTGCCGTGCCGGCGATCGGGTTTGTTTGCCACCCGCTGACCAACAACGTCACCTCGTCGGGCGAGGGGTATTTGCCGGTCGGCAAGCGCTCGCAGTTCTCACCCACAATCCCCGTCAAGGTCGACTTGTTTGCCTCGCGCCGCGATGCCTGGACCCGGGTCGACAGCGTCAAGGTCGGCTCGGCGTGGGTGTTGGAGCAGGACGGGAAACTCATTGCCTATTCAACGACCTGTCCCCACCTCGGGTGTGCCGTCGATTTCGACGCCAACGACGGCGTGTTTAAATGCCCGTGTCACCGCTCCGAGTTTAAGCTCGACGGGGCACCGGCGTCGGGGCCCTCACCGCGCCCCCTCGACACCCTCGACGTCCAAGAAGACGAGGGCCTAGTCGCCATCCGTTTCCAACGGTTTCGCCAGGGGATTTCCGAAAAGGTGGAGGTGTGACGTGTCGAAGTTGATGGATTGGCTCGACGACCGCATCGGCATCAAGGCGCTCCTCGGTGGCGCACTCGACGAGGAAGTTCCTGGCGGGGCGCGTCTGCGCTACGTCTTTGGGTCGATCCTCGTCTACTTGTTTATGCAACAAGTAGTCCTGGGCATCCTGCTTGCGTTTTACTACAGCCCGTCGGCCGCCTCGGCATGGGCGAGCACCGCCTATCTCAACGACCAGGTCGCCGGTGGATGGTTCCTACGTGGCCTCCACCACCACGGTTCCTCTGCCATGGTGATTGTGATGGTTCTGCACCTGTTGCAGGTCGTATGGGCCGGAGCCTATCGCAAGCCCCGCGAAGTCAACTGGTGGAGCGGTCTCGGCATGGCGGGGATCGTACTGGCCTTTGCCCTCACCGGTTACCTGCTTCCATGGGATCAAAAGGGTTATTGGGCCACCCAGGTCGCCACCGGGATCATGGGCACGGTGCCTGGTGGCGAACCAGTGCAACATCTCGTTCAGGGTGGCAACGAATACGGCAACCTCACAATCACCCGGTTTTTCGCCATCCATGTGTTCGTCCTCCCGATCGCCCTCGCCGGACTTTTGGGCCTCCATCTGTGGGTGTTTCGCAAGCACGGTGTCACCCCGCCGGCCGACATGAGCGACGAAGAGCTCGAACGCAAGACCCAACCATTTTGGCCCAACCAACTATTTTTGGACGTTTTGGCAATGGCTGTCTGCGGTGCAGCCCTGGTCGGGATCACCGTGTATACACATGGATCGGAGCTCTACGCCCCGGCCGATCCTTCGAGCAATTTTGTCGCCCGGCCCGAGTGGTATTTCCTATTCCTATTTCAGCTGCTCAAGTACTTTGAGGGCCCCCTCCAGATCATCGCCACCGTGATCATTCCCGGTGCGGTGACCGCAGTGTTACTCGCGCTGCCCTTTTTGGATCGTTCGCCCGACCGCAAGCCACGGGGGCGGATGAAGATCCTCGCGTTTGTAGGTACATTGATGGCCGGTGTTGTCGCCCTCACCGCCTTGGCGATCGTCGAGGATGCCAACAAGGAGAGTTACCGCGAAGGGATTGAGTTGGCCAAACGCGAAGCTGAACGCGCGCGAGCATTTGCCCGTGAAGGGATCGTACCGGCTGGTGGCATGGCGGTTTTTGACAACGATCCCAAGCAAAAGACCCGCCTACTGTTCGCCGAGCACTGCGCCACCTGCCACACGATCGAAGGTCGGGGCGGCAGCGAAGCACCCTCCTTCGACGACGGTTACGGCTCGCGGGAGTGGCTCACAGCACTCGTGCGCAACCCTGCCGACAAGCGATTTTTTGGTGGCACCAAAGGTCACAACTCGATGGAGCCGACGCCCGTCGACAGCCTCTCCGACGAGCAACTCGCCGCGATTGTCGAGTACCTCATCAGTCTCCAAGGACAGGCCGAAGTCGACGCAACACTGGTCGCCAAAGGCAAAACCCTGTGGGAAGACGAGGCCGAGTGCAACAGCTGCCACGAAGTCGAAGCCGGAGGCGAAGGCATCGGTCCGACCCTCGCCGGCCGCGGGAGCGCAGACTGGGTTGCCCGGGTGATCCGCGACTCCTCAGCACCTGACCTGTTCGGGGAGACAGCCGAAATGCCAAAGTTCGGCGACAAACTGAGCGATGAGCAAATCACCGCATTGGCAGAATTGATAACCGCGCCACGATCTTGAAGATCGCAATGTCGCGAGATCGGCCGATCCCATCCGAAGGTCGACCCACCCCGTCGCGGCCCGTTCCTCCCGCGCCGCGATCTCACCTCACCGCGATCTTAAAAGCGACCATTCGGCCCAGGAACCGTCGTAGATGAGAACATTTGTATATCCTAAGAGTTTGAGTGTCAGCCATGTGACTGAAGCTCGGGTACCGGTTTGGCAGTAGGCCACAAAGATCTGCTCAGGGCTCGCCTCGGGCAAAACGCCCGTTGAAGTGTACAGATCCCTCAGCTCACCTGAACTCAGGAATCGCGTACCGTTCTTGGTCGCCTCCCATGGGAGCGAATGGGCCCCGGGGATATGACCCGCCTCGAACTCTTCAGGGCTACGGGCATCCACCAACGTCAGCCCTGGGTCGTCGAGGTGGTCTTGCACCCATTGGGCATCGACCCGCAGACCCCCCGTAATTGACAGGGGCGGAGGTGGATTGGAAGTACTTGTAGGTTCAACGATTGAAACCTCTCCACTGGCCTCGACCCATCCTGGATAGCCTCCGTGGAGCACACGGCCCGACAACCCGTAATACCCGAGTGTCCACACCGTGCGTGCAGCAGCGAGCCCTGTGCCATCATCGACCGCGACAACCTCCACCGTTGCGTCGACGTTGCGTTCGGCCAGCACACCCGCGACTTGATCGAGCCCTGCTACTTGGCCAGGGATCCCATCGACCTCTGCCCGCAGCAAGCTGGGATCGAGCCAATAGGCCCCGGGAATGTGCCCCGCCTCGTACTTCTCGCGGTCGCGCAGGTCGAGTACACGCCACGTCTCGGACGACGGATCATCGACCAGCACCTCCATCAACAGCGTCGGCTCGACGAGCAGTTGACCCGGTGTGCATACACCTTGTGGACAGGGGGCATCGTCCGTGTCTCCATCGGTTTCGGAGGCCGTCTCACTTGCGCCATCCGTCCCCGAAGCTGTGGCCTGCGAATTTGGCGTACAGGCCGGGTAGAACAGCCACAACGTGCCGAATACAACTCGTATCCGCATCATCTCCCCGCGATTATATGCCAACGTTCCCAGATCTGTCGGTATCACCCTGGGATGGTCTGCTTGTGGAGTCTCCGTGGTACTGCCCTTGGCCGGTGTGTCTCGGGCGCGCCCAATGTTTCCGCACCGTTGTCACAACACGACCTGTAGAAGCATCAACGGTGACGCGCATCGCCAACAGCGGTACTCTGGTCGCGCTGCCAGGACGTGAGAGATTGCCGATGCCCAAGCATACCCGTGAGATCCGTTGGTTGTCCGCTGTCGTTCGCAGGGCCGTGACCACCTCCCTGTGTGTTGCAGCCTTGGGCTTCGAGTCCGATGTACATGCAGCGAGTAGCTCTGCTGCCTCCGTCAGTCCGATGGGGGGCAATGGGCACAACGTCAATTTCGATGGCCGGATCTTCATCGTCACCCAGGGTCCGACCGACCCGTCCGGCGGATGGTTTCTCTTTGTGTTTCGCCCGGAAAACGTTCGTTACAAGCCCGGCGGGCAGGTCGACCTCGAGCAGGGGGCCTTCTCCGAGCGCGTCCACATCCAACCGTGGGCCAACGGCGAAAACGCCCTGGCGATCTGCGAGCCGGATGCCGATCACACGCCCTATCCCTGCGACGATGCCGGCAACGCCGATATGAATGGTGCATATGCATGCTATGATTTTGTGATTATCGACTCCAACGCGTTTCCCAACCAGTACAACGGTTTGCGCAGGCGCCCGCTCAAGGTCTGGGTCGCCGAGCCCGAGACCCCCAATGCCCACTACCACAAGCACGTTTGGACCGGCGCCTATGAGCCGGTTCGTGGCAATGGCAATGTCGACCTTCGGGGGATCGAAGCCACCGTGACCCGCGACGGCAAGTTGCTGGCCTGGCAGGGTCACCCCGACAATGACGGCAAGATCGACACCCTGATGTACGCCACCCACACCAGCCCGTGTGGAGCCTCCGGCTGGGACGGTCCCTACTCGATTTCACATATGCACAACGACCCCAACGTTGTCGGCACCTATGCCCTCGGTGAGCGCCAGTTGCGGGCGGCCGACGGGGTTGCGTTTGCCGATGGCCAAATCGTTCGCGGTGGCTATCCGTGGCTGTTTCCCGAGGGTGATGCGCTGGTTTTTGCCGCCACCGTGATGCCGTGTATTGGCGACAACAATCCACCTGGCTGTGGGGCCAGGCGCAATTCTCTCTCGGTCATCGGCTACCCCACCAACTGGGGGGTAGGTCCGATCGACGGTGGCCTCAACCCGACCAACAACGACCAGGTGCGGCTGTTTTTCTCCTCTCCGGGGGCGACGATGTTCGACCAAGTTCCGCTGACTGGCGGTACCGATGTCTGGCCGATGTTTGGCTCGAACACCGCCAACTACGCCGATGTCGTCTTTGACGATGCTCTCGATGGTCAGTACGCCGGCGTTTGGCATATGAACGAGTCGGTCAACACAGCCGGCGATCTCCAGTTCGGCCGCACCCCGGATACCAGCGGCTACTTCAACACGGGGGTTGTCGTCGGCGCGAGTTTCCCCGCCGCCAACAATGGTTTGTTTGGCAAGGCACTGGTGTTTGATGGCACCGACGATTTTGTCGAAGTTGTCCACAACGACAGTCTCAACCCGGTCAACGCCATCTCGATTGAGATGTGGATCTACCCGACTGCGCCGGTCAACTGCGATGGCAACAACAACTTTCGGGCACTGCTCGGCAAGGGTCCCATCGGACAAGGTGCATATTCATTTGTTCTTGAGCAGGAACAAAAAGTTCAGGCCCGCGTGCTCGCAGGCGGTGAGCAGCGCTCGGTATGGTCCGCCGAAGGTCTCCCGGTAGGCGAGTGGAGCCATCTCGGGTTGAGCTATGACGGAGCGACCGGTGCGATGCGGCTGTACTTCAACGGCGAGCTGGCCGGAGAAGCCGACTACGCCCCGGCCCCGTTAGATGGGAGTGCCCACAATCTGTTGATCGGCGGTCCGGGTGGCAATCAAGGCGCCTGTCCCAACGGCAATGGCGTGTTCCAGGGGGCGATCGACGAGTTGAAGATCTCCCGCGTCGTCCGCGATTTGACGTTTGCGCCACGGCCCGGGAGTAGCTCGCAGTTTGTGTCCCAGTCGGTGCCGATGCAGGTCGAGGCCGGGCAGCCATTTACTGCCGAGTTTACCTTCCGCAATATGGGGACAACCGCATGGTCGCACCCGTTGCTGTTTCGCATGGGTTCCCAGGCACCCCAGGACAACCAGACCTGGGGGACAGGTCGTGTGCAGCTCCCGGGGGGGCGCGTCCAGCCGAGTGCCCCGGTCACGATTACCGCCGAACTCACCGCACCACAAGCACTCGGTGTCTACCCGATGCAATGGAAGATGGTGCATGAGGGCGTCGAATGGTTTGGCGAGCCGTCGGCCGAGTTGATGGTCGAGGTTGTGCCCTATGTCGAACCCCCCGAAACCGAGACGGAGACGGAGACGGAGACGGAGACGGAGACGGGCACGGTCACGGACACCGATGGTACCGGTAGTTCCGAGACCTCCAGTTCGGACACGACCGACGATGGTGGAACATCACAAACCACCGACGATAACGGTTCGGAGACCGCCGGCCCGACCGGTCCTGAACGACCCACCGACACCTCCGACCCGGGGGAGATGGAAGGTGAGGGCTGTGCCTGCGGTGTGGACAACGACACCGGGAACCCCTCGGCCCTGATGTGGGTGTGTGGGGCATTGCTTGTGTTTCGGAGGCGTCGATGAATCGAAGTCCCAACCACTTGTTGATGCAATTATTTCTTGTGGGGAGCTTGATCGCCGGATGTGAGGGCACAGACGGCGATTCGAGCGAATCCGATACGGGAACCACCGCGATTGTGACGACAGGAGGTCCGACAGGCGAGGACACGACGAGCGATGAGACGACATCTGACACACAGGATTCGACCACTGACGATCCCGTTCCAGGTTGTGCGACGCCGGCAGGTACCAGTGTCACCCTCGCGGGCCAGCCGGTGCCGGTAACCCTCGATCCCGGTGGTCGCTGTGACCTCGAGTTGGCATTGGACGCTCCGCGGATCGTCGCTGTACATGCGGCAGCGGTCGAGTTGTTGAGTGTTGGGCAAACCCAGCAGTCGGAACCGGGTTGGGTCCGGCCGACGTACCTCCCAGCGGGCAGTCACCCGCTGGTCCTCGAACACCTAGGCCCGGAACCCTTGCAAACACAGGTGACGCTCACCGACTTTGGTCCCGCGGTCAACACGGTGGAGCGCGAGCGCAGTCTGGTGTGGACGGGTCCCGCCCTGACCGAAGGGCCACAGCGTTGTGGCCTACAGTGTGTACTTGCAAATATTTCCGAAGACGGCCATGGCGGGCGATTACTCGCCCATTGGTTTCAGAGGTTTGGCACCACAGCCCACTCGGAGCGCCTCGGACCATCGCAGATGCTGGCGGCCTTCAGCGAGCAGCTCGGGCCGGATCCGTCAACATGGAATCTCGATGCTCTGCCGTTTGTGGTGACCGCCATTCACAATCGCATCGATCTGCAAAATGGCGAGCACTGTGGCGAGTTTCGTATCTCGATGGCCTCCACCGATCCGATCTACCGCCCGTTTCATCTGATCTTTTTGTTTCGCCAACCACCTGGCCCCGAAGACCTGTCCCCCGCTGGAAACGCCCATTGTACCGCGACCGGTTTGCGCTGGGCCCGACTCAGCACGCTCGACGAGGAGACCTTCGTCGCCGAGGCCGAGCAGATGATCGCACAGCGTGTCCACGCAACCGGGTTTGTGGCTGCCGAATCACTCGAATTTATGATCTCGCCATGGGAGTGGCGGCAATGGTTTTTTGAGGTCAACCCCAACCCCGAGCCGGGGCTTTCACAGGTGCTTGAAAACCGACCGCTGTTTCAAACTCTCGACATTCCCCGACTCAACCAACCGGGGCCTGAACGCGACGAATTTTTACAGTGGGTGGGCCAAAATGCCGAGGCGCTCGATGCAAGAGAGTTGTTGCTACCCGAGGCCTACCGCTCTGCATCGGCCCGACTCAACCAGGGGGTACCATGGGTACCATTGAGTCTCGACGGCGTAGAACCAAGTGTGCTCGAGGCCTATCCCAACCTGCGTCAGAACCTCGAGATCGTCGGTTGCCCTGCCTGCCACGCAACCGATGCCGAGTTTGTCCAAACCCTGCCCGATCGGACATTTTCGGATTTTTACGACAAAGAGCTCGACGCCCGCGAAGTATTCTTAAAGGGTTTTGTTCACGGGATGGTTGGCGAACCCCCCCACGGGCCCCTACAGACAGAACCAGTGTTACCGCCTTAGTGAGCTTGACTCACTGACCTCGCAGTTTGGGACCGGCTGTGTCGGTACCGTGAAGGGGACGGCTTGCGTGCCGTTTTCAAACGCGGGGTCGTGCGCAAAGGAAGTGTCTTCCGGCAGGCTCGGCGAGACGAGCTCGTCGGCTGACGAAACGGAGATCCGCAGGCTCGCTACTGCGTGATGCCCCGGGGTGCCACCGAGTTCCCACTTTGTGAGGGTCTTGCCAGTTGGCCACATTCGCCGCTGAAGAACGAGCAAGGTTTCGCGATGTTCATCGGTTTCGACATCCATCCATTGTGCGAGGTCTTCGGGTGGGGTATGGCCGTATCGCTGATCGAGCGAGGTTGCCAGCATCATGGCCTCGTCGGCGAATTGTGCAAAAAACTCCGCATCGACATCCGCGACGGAGCGCTCGAGCGAGGCCGTTGCGAGTCGGTCTGCCTCAAATCGATAGGTCCACCATGTACACCCGTCCTCGCATGTTTTGCTCAGCGGCAGTGAGCCGACAGGTCCGTGAAAGCGACAGCTGGCCTGTTGTTCATCCAGGTTTTCGGCGCACGCAGGAACCTCGGCTAGGATCTCGTTGCGCGCTCGGCCGGGAGTCGGCAAGCGAAGATCAATTGTGGGTAGTGTGTCGTTTGTTTCCGGGTCCGGGTGGCGCCACGCTGTGACTTCGACAGTACCCTCGCCGTGTGCCGGTAAAACGCGTACTGCGATTGCCTTGTGCCCCCCGTGGCCGAGTTTAAAGTCATAGCAAAACCCGGCGGCGGCAGTATCTCCCGGTGACAGGCTGGCTGCGATGATGTCACTCGGGTCATCCGAAGGTGTGACCTCAATTGAAAGCGGCCCAAGAGACATGTCCTGTGATGCGGCCATGACTTCGAAACAACCGGCGGTACACCGTCCTTCGCTGCGCCCCGAACAACCCCGAGGGTCGGGGGTGAGCCAGCGGTGAACGATCGTTGGCTCCCCATGTTTCACATCGACCGATTGGCAGGACCCAACCGGCACATATCCGAGTGCGGACACGGAAGCCCATGGTCGGTTGTGTGGTGCCGTGGACTGTGTGGACGTACGCGACAGCTCGTCGTCGTCTTGCGGTTGCTCGCCTCGCTGGATTTGCGGAGCGTCAACTTGGGGGACCGCGTTCGGGCTGGGGGGCACCTCCGGCCAGCCGATCAACACTGCCGCACCGACTCCGGCCAGAAGCATGGCAAACATCAACTCCCGCGTCCGTCGGCTCATTTTCTCCGCGTACCAGATCGAGGTGTGTTCGTCCAGACCGACGCAGCGGCCGAACAGCATGTATGCACCGTGCTACGCAAAAAAAAGCCTGTGAAGGCGCTTGGCCCTGTTCGGGTCGAGGCCGGTGTAGACGAGGTCAAGAATTTCGGCGCGACCGCGAAACGATGGCTGTACAATCAGTTCTAGCCACGTTGACCAGCTGACCCCGACGACATCGATGCATTCATCTCCCTCGAGTTGTCGGGGGACGCTGGTCAGATCGCGGGCGAGGTAGACAAACGTACGGGACACGACGCGGCCCGGATGCACGTATTCTCCGAGTAATGTCCACTGATTTGCGGTCATTCCAGCCTCCTCGCGCAACTCCCGTTGGGCGGCGATCAGCGGTGACTCGCCGGATTCGACAAACCCACCGAAATGGG